>JAFRRJ010000062.1 GCA_017428155.1 Clostridiales bacterium
TCGATATAAGGATTCAAAGAGGCCGCACACTTGAGTGTGCGTGTCAACCTCTAACTGCAAAAATCACTCAAAAAAAAGACCCCCATACCTTTGCGGTATGAGGATCTTTGAAAAGGATGTCTTAACTTAATGACATTGCTCTTAAGGAGGCAGCCTTTTGTTATTAAAGGAAAACACCTGCAATCATTCCGGATAATAAAAAACTGTCACAGACTTATGCCTGTGACAGTTTTATTCATCCGTTGATCTGAAAAGCCTTAATGCCTGTGTTACGGAACATCCTTTATCTGGCTCAAGCCGTCCTCGTTGAATGTCCAGGTGTATTCCTCGGAGCCGGCAGTGATGAACTGCTGATAGTTGTTCATCCTAAGGAAGCTGTTGACCCTGTCATACCATTCGGGGTTGGGTGATTCCGATACGAAGTATACGACATAGAAAGTGCCTTTATCCTCAAGAAGGGTCTTGTCGCCCATGTTGCGTGCGCCAAAGATCCAGTCCGCAAGAACATCCTGATACTTGGCCTGATAGATCTGGCTGTCGTGGAGCACGGACAGTCCGCCGGCGAGGATATAGTCGTTATAAAGGTTCTCGATCTCATTGCAGCTGCCGACGTCTTCAACATAATCGTAGACTTCCTGGGCAAGAGCCTGTGTTGCTGCGATATCAGGGATCATGTCTTCAGTCATCTGGCTGTTAACGGTGATTATGTAGCAGTTGCGGAGTTTTTCTGACATGCGGATCCTGTTTACGAAAACCAGGATAATAGGGAAGCCGTCCTCATCAGGAATAATGGTGGCATCGCCGACCTCTCTTGATTCATCAAAGAGCCAGTTCCTGAATTCAGGGTGTGAAATGTCCTCGAAGCGGCAGTCGGGGATAAGCATCGAATCCTGCTGCTCCAAAGTGTTTGCGGCAGCACCTGTAAAGTACTTTGCAGCGCACTGCTCGAACTTGGAAGGATCCTTGCCCATTGCGTCAATGATCTTCTGCGCTTTGAGGTTCGCAGTATCGACAAAAGCCTGTTCTCTCTGCTCATATGTAAATCTGAAGACCTTGTAGCTTACAAGATCGTAGATGTTTCTGGACTGTGAGTAAGCATTTTCAGCCTGTTCGTCCGTGGCGGAGAGCTGAATGAGCTTCTCGCCTTCGGCATAATCCTCGGTGAAGTATTTGCGTGCAAGCGTATTGATGATGCACTGTTCGTCGACCTGGCTTCCGAATACGCCCTTGATATATGTGTCCAGCGAGACACCGAGTTCGTCAGCCTTGCCTTTGAGCCAGTTGATATAAGCATTGGCACGGTCGTAGTGTGCTTTCTCGATCACATAGCCCTGTGAGGTTGCATCGTCGTAAAGGACATCGATCTTCTGGATGTCTTTGGCAGTAACATATCTGAAGTAATCTCTGTATGTCGCAAAATTCTCGTCATCAAGATAAGGCGATGAGAGCATCTTTTCCGTGTCGGCAGCGAAAAGGTCGACACCCTCGCTTAAGAGCTCATAATGATACATGAAGCTGAACTCTCCGCTTGTTACATCTCTGCCGTGAACATTAAGAGGACTTATGAATGACTCGTCCATGCCCGTATCAAGAGCAAAGGTTACGACTGCGATTACCGCAACGAGCAAAACTGCGAAGAATACAAAGATAATGCCCGCATTGCGTCTCTTTTTGCCTTTTGCAAGAGCATCCTCATTCTTGTCGAGGTTGATCTCCGTCGGGATATCTCTCTGCTTGGGGGCATCCTCAACCTGCTTGCTGTTCCTGCTGTCCGGCAGTGCGGGAAGATCAGGAATGGCCGTAGCTTCGCTGGGCTTACCTGTCAGAAGTTCCGGATCGATCTCGGCAAGATCACTTAATGTTACGCCCTTCTGCGGAGCGGGTACGGGGTCCTGCATAAAATCATTAGTAACAGCACCTTCAGAAGCTTCAAGTACTTCTGAACCTGTATTCTGCCCGGTCACGGCCGGTGTGCGGGCTTTCCTGTTATCATTGGCTTTATTGTTGTTCTTGTTTTTACCCTTCATCAATAAGATTCCCCTTCTTTAGAATCTTCTTCTATTAAAAATATCAGCTATGGACACTTTACCATAAAAGCAGAAACAAAACGGTCTAAGTATGCTATTATTAACACGTTTGTAATCTAATAAAAATAATAGAGGTTATATGCGGGTAAAGGATAGACCGATACTGAAAGAAAAAAGCGGCACTTTGCTGGAATACTGGCCGCAGCTGCTGCTGGCTTTTTTATTCCCGACACTTACTGTTCTTGCGGCCTTTGCGGTTACGGGATGCTATCCTTTTGGAGAGCGGACGATCCTTACGGTGGATCTTTACCACCAGTATTGTCCTTTCCTTGTCGCATTCAGGGACAAGGTCTTATCAGGGCAGTCTCTTTTCTACAGCTGGAATGACGGCCTCGGGCAGGAATACTATGCCGCATATGCCAATTATGCAGCAAGTCCTTTGAATATCTTTGCTTTGCTTTTCGATGCAAAGACAATGCCTGTGTTTATCGCACTCGTATCCTGCCTCCGTGCAGGTCTTGCATCTGTTTTTATGCTTCTTTTCCTCTCTGCCAATGACAATAAGAGAATGGACAATATTACGGTAGTCTTCAGCGCATCTTATGCTCTGTGCGGATGGTTCATCTCATTCTTCTGGAACATAATGTGGTGCGATGCTGTAGTGCTGCTGCCTTTGATCATGCTGGGATTACGAAGACTGCTTCTGGAAAGAAAATGCGGTCTTTATACAGTCTGTCTTGCCATTGCGATTGTAAGCAACTACTATGCAGGATATTTTCTTTGCCTGTTCCTGGTGCTTTTCGCGCCTTGTTATTACATATGCCTCTTCTCAAGAGAGAAGCCCAAGGGCGATCCCGGAAGACTCTGCTTCAAGACTTTTGCAGGTTCAGCAATAAGATTTGCAGTGTCCAGCCTTCTTGCAGCCGCCGCTACTGCCGCTATTACGGTTCCGACATATCTGATACTCCGCAACTGCTCCGCGACAGGTGATGAATTCAAGGCTGATTACGCTCTGCAGAACAACCTTTTCGACTTCCTCGGAAGATTGATGGTGGCTGCAAATCCAAATATAAGAGACGGTATGGCTAATGTATACAGCGGTCTTGTCATCGTTTTGTTGCTGCCGCTGTTCTTCCTGCTTCCGGCAAGAACCGGCATCAAGCTCAAGCATAAGATCGTATTCGGTGTTCTTACTGCGGTCATGTATCTGAGTTTTACAAACAGGACACTCAATTTCATCTGGCACGGAATGCATTTCCCGAACCAGATCCCTTACAGGGAATCATTCCTTATGAGCTTCCTTCTGGTGTTCATCGGATTCCTGACAATAAGGCGGATACGAAGCCTGGGCGCCAAATATGTCGCCGGCTCAATATTAAGCTCGGTCTTTTTCCTGATCCTTTATGAGAAGTTCGGCACGGGCAATGAAGGATATCTTCAGATCGGTGTAACACTTCTGTTCCTCATAATCCAGGGCGCAGCTCTTTATACTGTAAGCAACATCAATTCGGGAAAGAGCGAGTTTTTTTGCGAGACACTCCTTACTGTCACCATGATGGTCGAGATGTTTGCTGCATCCCTTATCACGATCGGTCTTGTCTGCTATCACGAAGGCTTTACGCATTATGCTCCTTACGGCAGACACAAGAATGAGGTTGCAGCCTATGCGGAAGAGGTCGAGGGAACCGAAGGACATATGAACTTTGAGCGTTCCGAGCTTTTCCCGAATAACGTATGTGATCTGCAGTCACTTTATAACGTCAAGGGATTATCGATCTTCTCTTCGACTGCCAGGGAGAGCTTTATCAAA
This sequence comes from Clostridiales bacterium, assembly GCA_017428155.1. Classification (GTDB taxonomy): domain Bacteria; phylum Bacillota; class Clostridia; order Saccharofermentanales; family Saccharofermentanaceae; genus Saccharofermentans. The sequence continues at coordinate 3,838 of JAFRRJ010000062.1, forward strand.
TATGTAAGGAATTACGGATTCCATAACAACAATATCAACGGTCTTCGCAACGCGGGACTTACCCGTGTTACGGCGACTCTGTTTAATGTCAGGAACCTTATAGAGACGGATAAGACACAGGCCGTTCCTGATCTTTTCGAGAAGGAATACTCTGATGATACCATTACATCATGGGGGAATCCTGATGCTCTGAGTGTCGGCTACATGACAGATCCTGCTGTTATCTCTTATGCTCCCGATTACGACAATGATATTGATGTTTTTGATAAGACCAACAAGTGGCTCGAGAGCATGGGTGCGACGTCCGCATATAAAAAGGTCAAGATGCATTCCAAGCCGTCAGCCGGCCTTACGACACAGGACAGTTATAATGACGTCCTTGTATATAATTCCACTAATAATTCGAAGGAATTCAACATCAACTTAAGTGTTGACGAAGCAGATATCGGATCTGATATCTATATCTATATAAATGCCAAAAAAGGCGGAAATGTCACCATTACATCGGGTGAGAATGTAAGAAAGTTCGAGATCAGAAGTTACCAGATAATCACTCTCGGTGTCTTCAACGGCGAGCCTATTGAAATCCAGATCAAGTATTCGGAGAATCCCGGCGCATCACTGTTCGTATACGGTTATCAGCTGGATCAGGACGGGTACAGGGGAATGCTCGATGCCCTGAGTGATGAGCAGCTTCAGGTGACATCTTACGATACCACCTCGCTGTCCGGACATATCGATGTTATCGAAGACGGACTTCTCTTCCTGACGATCCCATATGCTGAAGGATGGAGCGCTGAAGTAGACGGCGAGCCTTGTGAGATAGTATCTGTTCAGGATGCTTTTATGGGCCTCATGCTCGAAAAGGGAAGCCATGACATTACTATAACTTATGCTCCCGCAGGCGTCAGGGCAGGCATTCTGGTATCAGCAATCTCTGTATTTGCGATCGCTCTTATCAACATAATCCCGATGATCTTCATAAGAAAGAAGAAATCAGATGAACCGGCTGAAGCTGAGAACAGCGCAGAGGCACCTGCCGCGGAAGAGCCTCAAGCACCGGTAGAGGAAATAATTATTCCTGAAGAATTACTTGAGGACAACAGCAGTCCGGAGGTTACCGATGATTAGTGTCAAGGAAAGACTTAAGCCATATCTGGGCCTCGCATTCTGCATTATCGTTTCTTCTCTTATTGCTGTTCTTGCGCTTAACACAGGTCTTCTTACGGAGCCCGAGCAGCTTTTGCCAAAGGGCATAACGATGCGCAGTGCCGGCATGAGCGGCAATATCCTGCGCGGAATCGACCTGGCTTTAGAAGATGTTGAACTGATAAGATCCGGAACTGCATCAGGGAGCCTTTGGAGACTTCTGACATTCGTGCATCCCGATCTTTTCTTCTATCTTGCGCTTCTTATTCCCGCGGCAGCAAAAACAATACTTCTCACAGGTTACTATGTCAGATTTGGTCTGTGCTGCGGAGCAATGTATTATTTTCTGTCAGAGCACTTAAAGCTCAGAAGGCTCCCTTCGGCAATGCTCGCTCTAATGTATGCCTTCTCTTCACAGATCATCTTCACGGCCCAGTTCGCATCCATCATGAATATGGCTGTTATGCTGCCTGTTGTTATGTCTTCTTTTGATTCATATCTTCAGAAAAGGACATGGAAAGCCTTTGTTCTCGCATGTGTCTCGTCTTTCGGATTATGTGCGAGCGGAGGATACGGTCTGATCACAGGTGTGCCGGGAATCATCCTCACAGGTCTTCTCATGTGTATTAGTCTGTACAGAACATTTAAGATGGCCTTCGTTTCATGGCTTAAGCTTATTGGAGCTGTTGCTGCCGGTCTTGTTATGGATATGGTCTTTGCTCTTCCGGGATTACTTGGTATGAGCACGGATATGAATATCAGTGAGAGCTTCAAGAACGCCAGAGTCACGTATACTGTTTTCGATTTTTTGAGAGGCACATACACTCTCAGATCCGGAAGCGTTTATCTTAACGGCATACCGCTTTTCTATATCGGAATACTTACGGTCGTGGCAGTTCTTGTTTTTGCTCTGAATGACATGATCCCCGTAAGGCTCAAAGCCGCTGTAGCCGTTGTGGCAGCTGTTATTCACATAACATGCTGTTCCTCGTTTGTTAATGAGACGATCTCCGTATTCGGCACTTCAGCTCTGCTTAATTCTTCAAAGCTAATATGCCTTGAGGCGGTTCTGTTCTTTGCTGCCGGAATCGGACTTAAGAATGCATCAGGTCTCAAAAAAGGCGATTTCATTGCCTGCGGCCTTATTCCGCTGGCCTTTCTCATCTTATCCAATAACAGTTCTGCAGGTACGACTCTTGCAAGCCCGATCCTGATCTCAACATTTGTCACGATAATTGCAGAGGCATCGCTGGTCTATGCTATTGCCAAGGACAAGCTGTCCCGCAAGGGCAAGTATTGTGTGCTTATTGCCGCTTTCGTCCTCGTCGGCGTAAATACAGCGTTTGTCATGTTTAATAATACGATCCAGAGCCTTGCCTGTGAGGAGTATTTTAAAGGGAACAAGTCTGATAAGACATCACAGACCCTCATTTTTGACGAGGGTTTTGAACTGCCGTCAATAAACGACAATAATTATATTGTTGTCCCGGGAGATTTGAGTCTTTACGAATCCACCGGTACCGATATAGATGATATTAATTATTTATCTGAAAAGATTTCCGGCTCGGCACTGTTTGAAAGGCTGGACCTTGATCTGGCTGAGAAGAGGGATTTGCTCTCAGATGCTACGGACACTTACAGAATGATCGATGGCACAAATGACCTGGTATTTGAATCCTTTGCTCCGTCTCCTAATGAAAGATTATTTGCATTCTGCAGTTCGGCAAGCGGAGCTACTTTGATAATTGAGTCGTCTGAAGGCACGGCCGAAAGGCACTATACCGGGCCTTTCCTTACCGAGATAGAGAGCCACGCTGAACCGGTTGTCCTCAGATATATCATAGATTCCACCGGCGAAGCTGCATGCAGGATATCGCTGCTCAGGCTTAACCGGAATGCTTTAGACTCTATGAGATCCGTTTCCGGAGAAATAAGTTCATCAAAATATACCGTGGAGTTCAGGGATACAAATGCTGTCGGCGGCACCGGCACAGTAATCTTCCCGTATTCATATGACTCAGGGAACAAGATAAAGATCAACGGCTTTGAGGCTAAAACTTTCGATTTCTGCGGAAAGGCTGCCGTCATCTGCGACTTAAGCCATATGGACAGATTCGAAGTAAGCGTTGACGGCGGCGGCAGAGGAACCGTTCAGGGTGCTCTTATCAGTGCTGCCGGCCTGCTCTGCCTTATCGCAATTCCTGTGATTCAAAGGTATAATGATAAGAAGAAAGTTACCGGCGAAGGAACCCAAAGCTAATGCTTAGCAAGAAAATAACAGACGGCACGGAATTTGTTGTATTCGATATGGAATGGAATCAGCCGATGCCGGGCAAGGAATATCCCTTCGAAGTCAGCAAGCTGACTGGCGAGATCATAGAGATAGGTGCTCTTAAATATGTATACGATAACGGAGAACTGATCTATAAAGATTCATTTTCTACCGATATTGTTCCCGTTAAGTACACTAAGCTCCACTACCATGTTAAAAAAGTTACGCATAAGAAGAATGCTGATCTTCTGAACGGCATTCCTTTTAAAGACGCTTATTCCGGCTTCAGGGACTTCTGTGGTGATGCCATTCTGGTAGGGTGGGGAAGTTCGGACCCTTCTATGCTCAAGATGAATCTTGAGTTCTTCGGAATGGATCCGAAGCTCGGTATGTTCTTCCTTGACCTTCAGCCGATATTCTCATTATTTGCCGGACTGCAGGGAACACAGAGAAGTGTTGAAGCCGCAGTGGACTTTTATAAAATCGATAAGAATGAGATCTTTCACAGTGCAACAGCCGATGCCCATTACACCGGTGCGGTATTTGAGGAGATCTTTAAGCATAACAAGCCTTCAGAGGTTATTTCCGCCATATCAAGTTCATCGATAGATCCGGATGTTCCTTCTGACTTCAGTTTTGTCGGTCCCGAGTGTCTGGACAGTATAAGTGCATTTGCCACAGCAGGAAGTTTTATGAAAGACTGTCCTTTATGCGGAAACCGGCTGTCTGTAAAGATCCCGGCCTTCAGGATCCGCAAATCGCAGTACGCTCTGCTCGAATGCAGGGAACACGGTGAACTCTTTTCGAGGACCAGAGTAAAGAAAAACAAGGCAGGGAATTATTACTCAGCATCGGTTTTGCGCTTCGCGACACAAAACGACTACTGGCTTGTCGCCTCCAAAAAGGAGGAATTTGACAAGTACGGAGAGAAGGGACAGCCGGCCGTAAAACCCGTTGAGGAAGAAAAAGAATCATAAATTGTAAACAGATTGTTAACAAACTATGTAAAAAAAGTTAGCAAAATTCGAATTTTTTATTGAAATTTCAGTTGGGATGACATAAAATAGGCTTAGCTAATAAGGAGAATTGTGCGGGGTATTCTCGCCAAACCCGGTAAATACACACTTTGATACCATAAAGAAGGAAGGTGCTTCTTATGATTAAAAGAATTTGTAAGACAAAGCAGAGCAAGCACGGCGCGATACTTGTTGTCGTCGTACTGATCCTGGCACTCGCAATGATCTTCATTGCATCCGCCATGATGCTTACCCAGTCTACAAGAACACGTCTGTATGAGCGTACGATGCAGAGTCAGGCAAGACTTACAGTAACTGCTGCTTCAGAAGTTTTCCTTGAAGCTCTCCAGACACAGGAGATCACTGATGATCAGATCGACGCTTTGCTTGGGGCGTCTCATGAGAAGCATGATAATAACAAGGATAAGATGAAGATGGTTGTTGACGGTGTCCCCGGAATGTCAACTGCTGATGATAACTGCACATATCTTGATCTTTATTATAAAGAAGACGCGACTGATACAGTATGTGCGGATTTTACGACCGTTATCGGTGATGAGATCGAGAACGTTCAGGTTGTTCTTGTTATACAGGAGCCTGACGGCGAGACATTCGAGATCTTTAACAACCAGATCGATATCGGCGGAAGCGTAAGCAACAACAATCTGCGTTTTACGCAGGGTGTCGGAATGTTCAATAAAGACGTAACACCTGCAAACAACAATATCGTTATCAGAGGTAATTCGGCTAACCAGACAAACGACTCAATTTTCTTCTCTAATGTTATTTATACCGGAAAAGTATATTCCTTCTGGGGTGGTAAGGGATACTTTATGGGAGACATTATTTTCAAGGATGACTCCTATTTAACAACAAAGGACAGCGGTCCGGTCATCAAGGGAGATATCTTCTTCTTCTCCAACTCCAGCAACGGCGCTTTCAGATTCCATCAGGAAGGCGGATGGGATTCCATCCAGAATTCCACTTCTACAAGAATCGTTATTAATGACGGTCGAGCTCCTCAGGGTCCTGATTGTACTCAGTCTGTTGCGGTTGACCAATGGTCATCATATAACCCGGGAAAAGATCAGAATGAGAAGATCAAAAACCTGCTTGCAAGCAAATCCGTATATTTTGTTGACAACAAAAATAAGACAGTAAGTGCTACGAATGTAAAGGGAACATATCAGGTTAAAAATTCTGCAGTAGATCAGGCTAGTGGCACATATAAAGGTCTCCCGGATGATCTTGCATCAAAGAATACAAAGTATAAGAACTCGAAGATCAGTTCTTTCCCTCAGTCCTGCGATGAAGTATTCGTAACGATCAACCCGATTACTAACAATGCAAATAAGGGAATAAAGACAGTATCAAAAAGCTTATCAAAGTTTACCCGTACTGAATATGAGGCGGTTACTGACGCAGCAGGCAATGTAACATACAAAGTACATCCCAAGGGTTCTGATGTTGGTGAAGAGGATGTTAAGGTATATGAGTTTCCGTTAACGACAAAATTCCCTGATAAAAATTATTTTATCGATGGTAATGGAAAGGCCCCTGATGCTGCAGGAGGGGCTGCGTATACAGCAAAGTATTACGAACTATATGATAAGAACGGCAATCTCAGAGCCGATCATAAGATTACTTTGACCAAGTCCGGATTCGATGCAATTGACGGTAAGACTATCGCTGTCAGCAATACAAACGCCGGAACTGTTAATACAAAAGTTGATAAAGACGGTAAAGCTAATGGCGTAATTGATCTTAAGCCCGGCTGGTATCAGTTCTCTCCCGGAACTCTGGATAATAATACAACGCCTTATATCATTGCCATAGACGGATCCAGGGCTGATGAATACCGTTTGTATTTTTCTAAAGGCACTTATTGGTTTAAGTCTCTTATAATCGCTGTCTATAATGTTACAGATGCAAAGAGTGTCTTTTGTATTTTGGAACCTGGAACAAGTATATCGTTGTCATGCTGCAACAACAGAGACTGCGGCAAAGCCCTCTGTATAGCCGGATTCCTTTCAGTAAAACGTGATGAGTGCGGAACCGCATCTGCGCTTGCACAGTATATCAAAGGCGGCTGCAATGGACGTATGGGCGGTCACCTCACCGGCGGTTCTGACGGTGAATGCCAGTCCTGGGAGAGGCCTGACGGTACGAATTACAAATATTATAAAGATGGCGCTGTAAAGGGTGATATCAAGTATTCTAAGTACTATGACAGTATAAGAAAGCCCTCGATGTTCATCTTCGGTCAGGGTATTGATTTCAGAGCAAACAGCGGTGCTGTCCTGGAAGCATACTGTGGTTTCTATAAGAACGGAGACACCAAGTCAGTATTCGGAGGAACAGAAGGTCACCTTGACGGCAGTTTCCCTTGCTACATCTACGGAAGAGTAGAGTGCGATAAATTCGACTGCGGTAACTCTCAGGAATGCTACTGTATGCCTTATTGCCCGCAGCCCGGCGGATCAACGACTCAGGATCCTCAGAGAAGAGCTGTTACAAAATATAAAGTATCTAATATTATCTACTACTATAAGAAGGAAGCTCCGGGATCTTAATCTGATAATCAAAATCAATTAACAAGGCTGCTCAAATGAGCAGCCTTGTTAATTTCGTAAGTCAGCAAAAAGAATTATTCCAGAACTAATATCCCGGGAAGATAGATTAGTTCCTCAGATATGGACAACATGGATCTTATGGTGATCTTCGGATTATCCTTTACGTTTACTTTATAAAGATCAATACTATCCTTATCGGCGATAATGAGTTCTGATCTGTTGATCAGCGCAAGCATATCCTCATACAGAGGACATGCTTCATCGAGAAGCTTTGTTCCCATATCTGCCAGATAGATAATAATATTCTCATATGAAGCATCACATAAAACAGACAGAAAATCCTTAAGCATTTCACGTCCGTGATCAGAATCAGAAGAATAATAGTCATGTTTTATAAGTATATATTTTGAAGAGTCAGCCTCATCTGTTTTTTGCGGAAGCACTTCGAGAATAGTGTTATCTTCAAACTGTTCGAGCTGAGGTTTTGAATATTCAAGACTGTTTTTTTGCTTGCTGTTCATCAAAATCCCTCCCGTCTGAAGATAAGAAACGCATTGAACGCTGAATGGCATTCTTGCTGGTTCCCCATGGTTTATCTGTATTTCTGTAGTCGAACTTAAGCGTAAAGTACTCGACATCAGCTATCAGCGATTCAAAAGTCTTGGAATTATTAGCATACAATGCCTCTACAAAATCAGAAGCTTCATTCTGCGATAGCTTGGAAGCCTGCCTCAGAAGCATGGCTGTATGGGGCAGGCAATGGAATTCTGAATTTGTGAATTTCTCCTTAAAATCCTTATCGTGAGAAAACATCCAGCAGATGACTTCAATATAATGCCCCATAGCATCGTTAAGATTCTCACATATAGGGCATAAACCGATTCTTTTCTCTATAAGGTCAGCCACACTGTTAAGCTTTTGTCTGTAGTCAGTGGTTCTTCCCTTGAGAAGTCCGGCTTTGGCGGGAATGCTTGATTTGAGTTTGGGATTAAGATCTTCATTAAAGTCTTTCAGATGAGTATGCATTACAAGACCAAGTCCAAGCCTGTTGGTAACGGCCTTGTTGAGTTTTCCCATATGAACAGGACAAAAGCCTGTCTTGTTGGTAATCTTTCTTGTATCGGGCTCCATCAGTGAAGGTCCCAGATAGTATTCCAGATAATTATTTTCCGCCTTGTCACGAAGCCTGCAGACCGGGCATCCGCCTTCTTCGTTATAAGCATCATTAACAGGTATCATATATATCTTTTCCATCAAGATTCCTCCCGGGAGATTGGTTTTGGCATATGAATAAGCCGGTTGGCTCTTACATTTACGCCATTCATAGTAATCGATGTGAATTCCTCTACCGCATTGCCGACACGCTGCTGTGCTGTCTCAAGCACTTTTTGGGCGTCATAACCATAGTAAAGAGCAAGATCGAGACTTATCATGACACCGAATGTCTGTTTCTCGGTCTTAAAGGATGTGACTTCGGCAAATCCCGGTACATCTTTAAGAACGATCTTGATCAGATCAAGGATAGCGTCATCGGAAATGGAATAAGAGCCGAGTGATGAGAAAGTGGGTCTTACAACCGTCCTGTCAGAGTCCGGAGCAAGCGGAGTAACACCTCGCTCACGGTCAAATCTCTGCCTGAGTTTACTGAACGGGTCAGAAAAATAACCTGAGAACTCGTGCTTTATCTCCATGCTGGGCACGGGGATAGTATGCATACCCTCGGTGACTCTGGTATTTCTGGCAAGACGCCTTTCCTCTTCAGTAGAGACGTCTTCGATCCTTATAAGCATCGAAGGGCGGTTAAGCCACAGATTGTCACAGATCTTGTTCAGCATGGAATCTGATGTACCAAGCACCATAAGTGCTCTTGGCATAGATTCGATCAGGGCACGCCTCATGACAGATGACCTTGTCGGATCGACAAAGATGGCCTGTCTTACGGATTCCATCTTTGTCGGAGCTTTCTTGGCTGAAGTGCCGGCGACTATACGGCTTCCGTTGATCAGAAGACCATCATCAATAATGTAATATATATTATTATCTCGCGCGACTTTAATAGCACGTGTGCTTTTGCCTGTCCCGGAAGGACCGACAAAAGCTATTACAGCTATATTTGATAATACCTCCCTGGTTAACTGTTCGCTTGAGAGGATAATATCGGTATTGCGCTCAAAGGATTGCGAAGAATAATCAGAATTAGTATTCTGGGCAGAAGGCCCTGAACGGTCAAACCTTTTAAGCGTACCGCGGAATTCGGACAACAAAGTCTTCCGCGCCACAGGGGCGCTTTGGGTCACAACCTGTTCTTGCTTTGATTCGTCGCGGTTATCCAAATCCCTTATCCTTTAGAACTCAGCCATTCCAGTTATGGAATACTTCCTGAATATCCTCGTTCTCATCCATCATATCGAGCATTTTCTCCAACTGGGCAATAGCGTCAGGATCAGTAACCTCAGCTGTTGTCATTGCCACAGGCCCGAGTGTTGAGTCGGAGATCTCATAATTCCTGGCTTCAAGGGCATCTCTGACATCATAATAGTCAGACGTGGAAGTAGAGATAATGTAAAACTCATCATCGCTATCGAAGTCGGTTGCTCCGCAGTCAAGTGCATCGCCCATAACCTGATCCTCGTCTTCATAATCTTTTTTGGAGATGAGTATTGTACCCTTCTCGGTAAACAGGAAGGAGACGGATCCGTCAACTCCGAGATTTCCGCCGTTCTTATCAAAGATATGTCTTAAGTCGGCAGCGGTACGGTTGCGGTTGTTTGTAAGAGCCTTAACCATAATCGCAACGCCTGCAGGTCCGTAGCCCTCATATGTGATCTCTTCGTAATCGTCACCTTCACCGGCTTCCGCAGCCTTCTTAATAGCGCGGTTGATATTGTCGTTCGGCATATTGGCAGCCTTAGCCTTGGCTACTACGACCTTTAATCTTGAATTACTGTTAGGATCAGCACCGCCTGCCTTAACTGCAACGGCGATCTCTTTGGCAAATTTGGTAAAAACAGCTCCCTTAGCTGCATCAGATGCTTCCTTTTTCCTTCTGATATTGCTCCACTTTGAATGACCAGACATTTATGTCCCTCCCGAATAAAATTCACTTAATGTTTATTAATTATAATACAAAACGGTGATAAAATATAAAGCACAAATGGTGTGTTTCTGTGTAACACCTGCGACACAAGAATGTCAAATATATTTTTTGTGCAATGTGTCTTTTAAACTTGTTATTTACTCAATTCTGTTGTATAGTTCTAACATCTATGCTTGGGCAAAGTGTGCCTGTCTGTTTGGTGTGCATTTCTGAGCGTATATTTTATAGACGATTATCGGGAGGGTTCGATGAAGAGATTAGGTGATATTCTTGTTGAGAGCGGCTTCCTAAATGCTACCGAATTGGCAGAAGTGCTCAGCACTCAGAAGGAAACCGGAAAGCGCCTTGGAGAAGTTATCGTTGAAAGTGGTCTGATGTCTGAATTTGACATCTTAAGAGCCGTTTCAAGCCAGTATAATTATCCTATTATTGATCTGGCTGGTATTGACGTAGACCCTAAGGCCACATCACTGCTTACACAGAAATTCTGCGAAGAAAATGTCGTATTCCCGATTGGTTTTGATAATGACAATCTCGTAGTTGCTATCGATGACCCGATGAATATTACGATCGAGGATGAGCTGCAGTTCCAGACCGGATACCAGATATCCCTGATGCTTGCTACCCACTCTTCGATCATTGATGCTATTAAAGTTAATTACGGTAAGGAAAGTGCTGTCAAGGCTGCCGAAGAACTCGGAACGAGTATGGAGAGCGAGAGTCTTGACGATAACAATGAACTTTCCGAAGCAGTTAACAGTGCCCCGGTTGTAAAGCTTGTTAACTCAATGATCGATTATGCGATCCGTTCAGGTTCATCAGATATTCATATCGAACCTCTTGAAGACCGCGTAAGAGTCCGTATCCGTATTGACGGTGTCATGCAGGAAGTCATGAGTAACCCGATTTCCGCAAAAGACGCCATTACCACCAGAATCAAGATCCTCGGCGGAATGAACATCGCCGAGAAGCGTATTCCTCAGGACGGCCGTATCACAACGGTGATCAATGGCGAGGATGTGGACATGCGTGTATCTGTCCTTCCCTGCGTTACCGGTGAGAAGACAGTTATCCGTATCCTTGCAAAGAACGATGCTAACCTCAACAGAAAGTATCTTGGTATCAGCGACCGTAATAACGAGATGATCGACAAGATGATCAAGATACCGCAGGGAATCGTTCTTATCTCCGGTCCTACAGGATCAGGTAAGACAACCACACTTTATACACTACTTTCAGAAAAGAATACCGACGAAGTTAATATCATCACAGTAGAGGACCCTGTAGAAATCAGGATCCCCGGACTTAATCAGGTTCAGGTTAACTCCAAAGCCGGAATGACATTCGCAAGCGGATTGAGATCCATCCTGCGTCAGGACCCTGATATCGTCCTCGTCGGTGAGATCCGTGACGGTGAGACAGCAGAGATCGCTATGAGAGCCGCTATCACCGGACACCTCGTATTCAGTACAATCCATACCAATGATGCGGTATCTTCTATCAACCGTCTCATCGATATGGGTCTTGAGCCTTACATGGTATCGTCAGCTCTTGTAGGCGTTGTATCCCAGCGTCTTGTCCGCCGCATCTGCACTAACTGCAGAGAGTCTTATGAGCCTGATGATTTTGAGAGAGAATACTTAAGGCTTGACGCAGGTCAGAAGCTGTACCGCGGCAAGGGCTGCCAGGACTGCAATGAGAAGGGCTATAAGGGACGTATTGCTATCCATGAGATCGTAATCATGACAAGAAAAATGAAGAGTTTGCTCGAGAGAAGAGCAAGTGAAGATGAGATGCGTCAGCTCGCAATCACTGAAGGCACACAGATGCTTCAGGATTCTGCCCGTGATCTCGTACTCGAAGGAATTACGACGATCGGCGAGCTCAACAGAGTAGCTTACACGATTGACTGATAAGGAGGTTTTTTAACGTGGAAGGATTTAGTTTATCGATCGAATCGATTTTGGCTGAATCGGTTAAGATGGGGGCATCCGATACCCATATTACAGTAGGATTGCCGCCTATGATTCGTGTTGACGGTATGTTGATGCCGTTAGGCAATCAGCCGCTTACAGCTGCAGATACTGAGTATCTTTGTAAGTCAATGATTGACAAATCAAGACAGCAGTATCTGAACGAGAGAGGTGAGATCGACTTCTCTTACATTGTTGAGAACTTCAGCCGTTTCAGATGTAATGTGTTCAAGCAGCGCGGAACTTATGCACTTGCAGCCAGAACAATTACAAATGAGATCCCTACATGTGAACAGCTTGGTCTTCCTAACGTATTCAAGGATCTCGTTATGAAGCCCCGTGGACTTATCCTTGTTACCGGTCCTACGGGTTCAGGTAAGTCTACAACTCTTGCCGCAATGATCGGACACGTAAATATGAGTAAGAAGTGTCATATCCTTACTCTTGAGGAACCTATCGAGTATCTCCATATGCACGGAGAGGCTATGATCAACCAGAGAGAGATTCACGAGGATACACTTTCATTTGCTAATGCACTCAGAGCTGCTCTCCGTGAAGACCCGGATATCATCCTCGTCGGAGAGATGCGTGACCTTGATACTATCAGTACCGCCATTACCGCAGCCGAGACGGGACACCTCGTTCTTTCAACACTCCACACGTCTTCAGCTGCTGATACAGTCAACCGTATTATCGACGTTTACCCGCCTCATCAGCAGGATCAGATCAGAGTACAGCTTGCTACCTGTCTTGTTGCAGTTATCTGTCAGACACTTGTACAGAGAATAGGCGGAGGCAGATGTGCCGCATTTGAGATCATGATCTCAAATGACGCTATCAGGAACAATATCCGTGAAGGTAAGACATATCAGATCGACTCCACGATCGCTACCAGCCTTCAGTCGGGAATGTGTCCTCTTGATTTCTATCTTGCAGAACTCGTTAAGCGTAATATGATCACAAGAGATACTGCTCTCCAGAGGAGCAGAAACCCTGAAGATCTTAAGCGTTTCATCAATAATGCAGGTCAGACGAACAGCCCGCTGTTCGGTGATCTTGAGTTCGCCTGATTACAGGGCGCTTAGAGAGTTTAACCCGTCAGACAGCTCTGGTGAGTAAAGAACTCAAATAAAGCAATTAAGTTTAGTAATCAAAGAAGGAGGGAAATATTAGATGGCTAATTTCAGATATCAGGTTATCGATTCGAACGGTAAAATGTCTGAAGGCATCATCGAAGCAGCAACCATCGGAGAAGCATCAAGAAAGCTCAAAGGCGATGGTAAATACATTGCATCCTTGTCTTTGGACAAGGGTAAGGGTATTGCCAATATGGAGATCGGCAGCCCAAAACTCAAGACACAGGATCTCGTTCTTATCTCCAGACAGCTGGCTTCACTTTTGTCTGCAGGTATTACCGTAGTCAGATCGCTCGATATGCTTTATCAGCAGCTTGAATCTAAAAAGGCAAAGAAGTGTATCGGAGAGATATACGAATCAGTTCAGAGTGGTCGTTCTCTTTCCGAGGCATTTAAGGAACAGAGGGGTGTTATCCCTAATATCATGATCAGTATGATCGCTGCAGGTGAGGAATCCGGCCGACTCGACGAAGTTATGGAAAGACTTGCTGAACACTTTGCGAAGGATGCAAAGCTCAAGAACAAGATCTCCTCGGCAATGGTTTATCCTAAGATCCTCGCTGCACTTACAGCAGCAGTCAGTATCGGTCTCTTGACATTCCTCGTACCTAAGATCGGTGATACGATCAAGGATCTCGGAGGTGAATTGCCTAAATTGACGCAGTTCCTTCTTGACTTCTCAGATTCAATCGTTCACTACTGGTACATTTATATTGCAGTTATCGGTCTTATTGTATATGGTTTTAAGCTCTGGAAGAGTTCCGAGAAAGGTGCTGAGACATGGTCTAAGATGATGCTCAAGATGCCTGTCGTCGGAAAATCCACCAGAATGAACGCTTCAGCAAGATTTACCAGAACAGTATCCACACTCCTTAAGTCAGGTATTTCCGTACTTCAGGCAGTTGAGATTACCGAGAAGTCGCTTGATAATGTTATTCTTCAGAAAAAACTTTCCCAGGCACGTATCGAGATCAGAAAGGGTACATCTCTTTCAAGATCAATCAGAGATATTACCGAGTTCCCTCCCATGATCTATGCAATGGTTTCTATCGGTGAGGAATCAGGTACCCTGGACACGATTTTGCAGAAGGCCGCTGATTACTTTGAAGATGAGGCTGATGCCGCTACAGCAAAGATGGTTTCCGCTTTGGAGCCTGTCATGATCATCATCATGGCTATCATCGTCGGAACTGTTGTAGGCGGTATCGCAATGCCTATCTTCACGATGGCTCAGTGGATCATGTAATCCCCGAATAGATTGAAAGGAGTATATAAATGGATTTAGCATTAGGAAGAGGCTCAAACGAACTGGTAATCGATTGCTCCAGCTCAGACCTTAAAGTTGCTGTCGGGAATTACAATCCCAAGACAGGAAATATAACAATCGAGAAGATGGGCATAGTTCCGTTGGAAGGCGATGCCATTAACGACGGTACTGTTGCAGATTCCTTCGGAATCGTTATGGCTCTTAAGCACGCCATCGCAAGACTCGATATCAGAATGAAGAGCTGCATACTTACTACAGAAGGTGCTTTTGTTCACAGCAGAGACCTTGAACTTCCTGTAGTTAAAGATGATCAGCTTAAGGATATGGTTAAGTACGAGATCCTCGGACAGGGTTCCAACAGAGATATGTCAATCGATTATCTCGTATACGGTACGACTAAGGATGCAGAGACAAATGCAGATAAGCTTAAGGTAAGAGCTACTGCTATCCCTACAGAAGTTATCAAGGATTACCGTGAATTCTTAAAGAACATGGATCTCAATCCTGTTGCTCTTGATGTTAACCCCAATGCAGTAAGAAAGCTTTTCGAGCAGGGCATCATCAATGGTAACGTTAATATCAAGCAGTCCACGATCCTTCTGATTGAACTTTCAAGCAAAACAACAACCGTTACGGTTCTTGATAAGGGATTCCCGGTTCTTTCAAGAAGACTCCAGTTCGGTCACAGCAACATCAGACAGGTTGCTGATTCTGTCAAGAAGCTTCAGAGCGGAAACCAGCAGTCATCTCTCGCAAGAAGACTTAACATTACCACTTCCGAAGCAGAAGCCAGTGTTCCGATCGAGGATATCGACGTTTGGAATGAGACGGTTGCAGAGACACCCGCACTCCAGAGTGCTGTTAATGCATACTTCAAGAGTCTCGTTGATGCAGTTTCCCGTACGGCACAGTTCTCAATTGCCAAGTATCACATTGATGCTATCAGCACATGTTTCCTTTATGGATCTGGTGCAGGTTATAAGAAGATAGACAAAGAACTTGCGCGTCAGCTTGGAACACAGGTCGAGATCCTTAAGTCACTCAGCACAGTAAGCGGTCCTAGGGACTTCGAGCTCGGTCAGTTCATCAATTGTTGTGGCGCTTTGATTCGTCACGATTAAGGAGGGGTTAACTATATGGCTAAGGCTAGCGGAATTAACAAAAAGTTATTGGCAAAGAAAGATATGAACTTCTTTGCCGAGTTTACAGCCAACGCAGCGAAACAGGCAAGATTGTTAGGCTATGGCGTTGTTATCGGTGTCCTTGTAGTATTTGTAGTCCTCGCGTTCATCGTTGCATTCTTTATCAGAAACTCAATCATTAAGGGCCAGATCAACGAACTGAATGAGCTCCTCTCAGGACCCGAGTATGCTACTCTTGAGCAGGATTCTGAGGCACTCAAAGCTCAGCTCAATGACAGAACAAATTACTATTATGCTCTTACACAGATGAGAAGAGATGTTGATGAGATCGATCCTGCCCCTGTTGAGCTTCCTGACATCATTGAGAAGTGTATCCCCAGCGATTCGTTCATCTCCAACTATTCGATCACAAATTCCATGGTGACAATGGACGGCTATTCATTCACATATTACAGCCCCGTTGATATGGTAAATATGTTGAATGCGAAGAATGTCTTCACAGCAAGACCTACGATCACAATAGACAGATATGAACCTGATACACAGCAGCTTACGATCGATGAGATCATTGCGGGAGCATCAGTCAATGCTATTAACAACTACTATAAGTTCTCTATTTCCGGAACACTGGTAGCAAACGTTCATATTGCTATTACACGTTATACAGACGGTGAATCTGATACTTCTTCTCTTGGCGGAATTGAGACAATTACCGTTAAGGCAGGCGACCAGTATGAGATCGATGGTGTTGCTCAGTATGAATATGCAGGTACAAGCTATAACCTGACGAGCATCTATGTAAACGGTGTACAGGTTGAGGAAGCAAGTTTCAACATGATCGTAGCCAACAACAAGTATGTTGATATCGGCCGCGGCAACTACGACATCAGGTTCTACTACACACCTGTCGGCGCTGAAGCACCTGCTGAAGAAGGCTAAGTGTAAGGGAGGATATATAATATGAGTAATCTTACAGCTAGAGAAAAAGCCTTTATGTATGCGATCACATTGCTGATCATTATCGTATTGGGCTATTTCTTCGGAATCAGAACACTTAATAATAAGTATGATGATTATAGAGAAGAATTACAGACATTACAGGAAAAGAAAGAATTCCTTGACCAGCTTCGTGAGAACAATGTAAGCATGGACAAGGAGATCCAGGTGCTCGAAGCATCATGCAAGGAACTGGAGTTATCCTTCATCGACAAGCTTGAGACAGAGTGCCTTCAGCAGTATGTATTAAAGACATTTGAAGAAGAAGGCTGCCCCTTCCTTATCAACATCAACTCTGCTGATGTTGGAATGTCATCTGTAACCTATCCTGACGGAACAACTTCACCTGACGGACTTGTTTGTATGCAGATCGGTGTATCTTATTCAACAACAGACGGATACACAGTTACACAGTATAACCGTACTCCGGACTTTACAGAGGGTGCGCAGATTCCTGCGGAAGAGACTATCGCCGAACTGGCAACCCAGATGGGTCAGGGAGATTATGCCAAGAGAACTGGCTATCATGAATTCCTTTCAGCTCTTAAGAAGATTGCCAACGAGAATCCTTCCTGCATCAAGGTAACAAGCATCACTGCTACAGAGGAAGTCGGTATCATGACAGTCAGTGCTACTATCAATTTCTATGGAACAAGTCTTAGAAACAGATTGTCCGTTGACGACAGCACAAAGCCTTATACAAGCTGGACTGGACATAGGGGCGTTGATACAAAGGGCGGATTTATCGGATTCCCTTATATCTGCGATTATAAGGACAGCTTGTGGTATGGTTGCGTAACAATGAACCTCAAGGAAGGCTCACAGGTTAAGAGACCGTTCGCAGCATACTGGGCTAACGTACTGTTCGATGCACAGCTCGAAGCAGCAGGCGGAGATATCAAGGTTCTGTTGAACTTTGAGGGTGAAGAAGCACCCGCAGAGACGCAGCCTGCGACATAAAGATGATTAATTGTGACAAAATTTTGAAAAAAATTGAAAAAAGTGTTGCAATTGTTCATAATAGCTTGTATAATCAGGCTACAAACTCAAAAACTTACAGGAGGAATCTAAAATGAAGAAGATTCAGAAGTCAAAGAAGGGTTTCACCCTCGTAGAAATGGTACTCGTTATTGCTATCATCGTTATCCTCGCAGCAGTTCTCGTTCTTGGTATCGGTGCATACCTCAACAAGGCTAAGGCAGCTGCAAGCTCCGTTGGTAAGCACAACAGTGACGTTTCTGCAGTTAACAGCGAAGTTAACGCATTCATGGGTTGGACAGACTAATATCTAGTTTAGTCGATCACTAGAAACTAAAAAATGGCGGAGAATTCAGGTTCTCCGCCTTTTTGTTTTATTTGTAAACAAATTATGACAAATTTTAACAAATTATTAACTTTGATGTTGAAATTTGCACAGAAGTCGGTATAATACACATATAGAAGTATAAGATTTATTGTTTATCTGGAGGCCGGTATGCACAGGATAACTAAATTTAAGAATTCTAAGTGTGGTTTTACACTTACCGAGATGGTAATTATCATCGGAATTATCGTAATACTTGCCAGTGCAGTCGGTGCCGGTATTGCTGACACTCTTAAGAATGCGAAGAAATCAAAGAAGGCTGTTGAAGACTCCTGTGCACAGCTCAAGCAGCGCATTGATGAGAGCGAGTCTATATTGAATAAGTATAATTTTGGCACTTAATGACCAGTTCCGGGAGAGTGATTTTATGAAGAGATTAGTTAAGAATTTCAGCCGCAAGGGATTTACTCTTGTCGAGACCCTCTTGGCAACATTTATCCTTGTTGTTGTTTCAACAATGCTTATCAACGGCTTTGTAGCTACTATGGGGTATTCTTACCAGACGTCAGTATACAATAAGTCCGGTGCAAGGAATTATACTGCCTGCCTCAATGAAGTTGCAAAATGGAATCAGCTTGATAACTGTAATGTAAAGAAAGAAATCACAAATGATGCAGGAGTTAAACAGGAGGTTTTAGTAAACGGTCGAGAGAAGGCAGCTTATGATAAATATAAGGGCGCTAATAAGCCGGATACACTTACATTTAATTTGACAGGCTCAAAGTATGCTGGCGTAAAAGTAGAAGATCTTTATGTTGAGCTCATAACTTATGATGATCTCAAACTCACAGTTCCGGATGCAGTTCAGGGATATGAATTTGCTCCTACCAATAATCAGCTTGCCGATAACAGAAAGGCAATCAAGTATTATCCCGAGAAGTGGTCTGATGCAGATGGCAACAACGTAGGTTGTATCGTTGTAATGTATGATTCAGTATCGAAGAAGTATTACTGGGTAATCGGCTATAAGACCAACGGAGAAGAGATAGAAGATTTTACCGGTTATAAAGATACTGATTATATTGGAAACGCAATCGGAAGTTGATCCGATTTTAATCACAGAGACTAACGTCACTAGTACGGGGGCACGGTTTTTATGAAGAGTGTTAGAAAGAGCAAAAAAGGTTTTACCTTGGTTGAAATGGTATTGTCCGTTGCTATCATCTGCATGATTGGCGGAGTTATAGCAGGCGTTTGTGCCTCAATATCAAGTTCCTTTGCTACGACCTACGATATTGATGATGCTGCAGATTACTCTATGTTGTACAGCAAGGGCTTTGAGAATTCCTTCCTGGCATGCACTCAGACAGACGGATCAGACAATCTTGTATGGTACATAAGCAATCCCAAGGCGGATTCATCCAAATATCCGACACTTATGTTCGGACCTCAGACAGGAACGTGCAAGCCTGTTTTTGAGCCTAAGTTCATAGGTAATACCAAGACAGATTATAAGTGGAGGATAGCTCTTTTCTTTTATTACGATGAAGCGAACGAGTATGTACATTACCGTATGTTCCTTGCTGATGCTTATAATAAAAAGACAGATTATATCTACATGTTTGATGACAGCTTCTGGGTTCCGCGTCTTAAGGAGAGAGCTGACTTTAACAGTAAGAATATGACTATTACGGTAGACGGTTCTGAGATGAATGCAAAGACATTAAAGAAATATGGATTTACAGATGCTCAGATCGCTAAGCTTCCTTCAAAGGCATTTGATTCTAAATACAAGACACAGATCAAATTCAATCCTTGATCTTTATAAAAAGAATGATTCAGGCTCTGCAGTTTATCTGCAGAGCTTTTTTTTGCAGTTCAATTCAATGACAAAATTGGATATATAAATATATATTTGATAGAATTACGTAAAAAATGAGGGAGCTGGTCGTCATGAAGATAAAAGTCGGTCTTGATATTGGCGGAAGTACGACTAAGATCGTCGGAATGAGAGAAGGCAATATGATTGCCGGAGCGATAGTTAAGGCAGCAGATCCGGTCACATCGGCATTTGGTGCGGTCGGCAAGCTTATTAATGATAATTCGATCTCAGTTAATGATATTGAGCAGATCAATATTACAGGAGTCGGTTCAGGTTTTCCTCAGGCTCCGATATTCGGTATCAAGACTGTAGTAGTGGAAGAATTCAGGGCAACCGGACTTGGCGGATTGTACCTTTCAGGATTAGATCATGCCGTAGTTGTAAGCATGGGAACAGGTACAGCATATCTTGAAGCTACTAAAGAAAGTGTAAGGCACATAATCGGTTCAGGTGTCGGCGGAGGCACTCTTGTAGGTCTAGGGAGAGTTATTGCAGGAACTTCCGACGCAGTAAAGCTTTCTGATATGGCGACTTCCGGAGATATCCTTAAGTGCGATCTAACTATCGGTGATATCACAAAGAACGGCGTTACAGGTCTTCCATTGGACGTTACTGCATCTAACTTCGGCAAAGCAGCCGATGATCTGTCCAGAGAGGACAAGATGGCCGGCGTATTCAATCTTGTATATCAGTCTATTGGCACTGTTGCTGTTATGGCGTCCAGACAGTGCAATATAAAAGATATAGTGTTCACAGGTCAGCTGACAGGACTTAAGGAGTGCCAGAAATATCTGATCCCGTTCGAAGAACTCTATGGAGTGAATATGATTATTCCGGAAGATGCCGTTTTCGCTACGGCACTGGGAAGCTGTCTTGCGGAAGGGCTGGAAAACAAGTGAGTAGGAAAGCTCTTAATAAGGACCGTGCATGGGAACTTGATTTCCTGAGAGGCATTGCAATACTCATGATGGTATTCATGCATATGTCATTTGACGTAAGGTATGAATTCAGAGTTGACACATTCTCCTATCTTGATGCAGGCTGGTTCTGGTCCTTTGTACATCCTGTAATAGTTGTTCTCTTTGTCAGTGTGTCGGGAATGTGCTGCACATTATCACGTAATAATGTCAAAAGAGGATTAAAGCTCCTTGCCGCTACACTGGCGTTTTATCTTGCAACATATCTCATTACGGCATTTACGGTAGTTAATTGTCTCATCATATTTAATGTTCTGGCAGTTATTACCTGCGGCATCTTCTTATATTCTCTGATAACGTTTATCGAGAGAAAGACAAAAGTATCATCCAATGTCATTAATCTCATTATGGGACTTATTGGTCTTTATATAGTCATTTGCGGATGCAATATTCATGAGATGGATTATGCTTCAAAGTCATTGATGTTTCTGCCGGTGGGATTTGAAATATCGGGAACACCATATATGGCAGATTACATGCCGCTATTTCCATGGCTTGGGGTATTTCTAATCGGCTGCGTAGTCGGAAGGATCTGCTATAAAGATAAGAAGACTCTGTTTGCCGGCAGAGGAAAACTAATGAAGGCCATATCAAGACCTGTCGAATTCCTTGGAAGACATTCACTGATCATATACCTTGCGCATCAGCCTATAGTATTTGCGATCTTATATTTGATCATCGAGTTGCCTAAAGCCGGATAAATGAAGATAAGCAGCAAGAAAAAGAAGCGGACGGCATTAAGGATCGTCCTGACTGTTATCTTAACGGTCATGTTCATTGCAGCGGTGATCTGCAACTGGTTCATACCACGGAGTTTTGCAGATTATTACTGCACAAGGATATTCCCGTACCTGTCTTCGCCTGCGCAGGGATTTAACATGATGTTCCAGTTCTCGATTACCGAAAACGTGATAATATGCTTTGTCCCGCTGCTTGCTTTGGGACTTATCATATGGGTGGTATTCCTCATAAGGAAGATCTTAAGCCACGGCGCAATGAGTTTTCTTTATAAGTCATACCGGAATCTTATGATTCTTGCTATCGTGGCTGCCGTTATCTTTCAGGCAATGCACGGCATCAATTACAAGCGCACGCATGTATCCGAGTCACTTGATCTTAATGGTGAAGAACTCACTTACGAAGAATACTGCAAAGCATTGAAGTGGGCATATCAAGGCATGATAGAAGCAAGAAGCCGCTTGGGTGAGGATTATAACGGAGTGGCGCATATGCAGGAGAGCTTCGAGAATTCCGCAACTTTCGCATGTTCTCTGGTGGATGCATTTTGCGAGGAGTACGATGTTCCGGCGAGCGGGAATTATGTCCGTGCCAAGCCGGTATCGATGAGCCATTACTGGAGCTACACTCACATAGTCGGAATGTATGATCCGTTCCTTGCCGAAGTGAATATCAATACCGATTATATGAGCATCAACGAATATCCGATCACGCTTTGTCATGAACTCTGCCACGCAAAGGGGTATGCAAGTGAGACAGACTGCAATACTCTGTCGGTCCTCGCCTGCTCGAGATCTGTCAGAGCCGATTTCAGGTATGCCGGATATTATGAGATATTCTGGAATCTCTACTATGTAACGGAGAACATTGCAGAGGCTACCGGTGAAGTCATGCCGCAGTATGCAGCATCTTCTGAAATGGAGCCCGTCTACAGGGATATGAGGGCATCGATTATCTACTGGAATCAGATCGATAAAGAGGTTGATGATATAAAGCAAGTACTGGGGATCGACATCACCGAAGCAAGCGACAAGGTTAACGATACATTCCTTAAGAGCAACGGTGAGAGCGGTGTGGATTCATACCACGTACCCGACAGTGTCTATGTCAGATATTATATGACTTATATCGAAGGGGCTGACGATGCTTGAAGTAATCCTTAAAGGACATGACAAATACTACGGGGTATCAGATGTTGTCAGAATGTTCTGCGGCGTGCCGGAGGAATTGAAAGACGAAGGCAAAGTCATAGCTCCTGATGGTCCTGATATCACACTTGTAAATGAACTCTCAAAAGACGGCAGATCCGTTACATATACAGAAGGCAGATCTTATGCATCTGAAGGGGAGATATTGGAGCCCGGCAGGGAGATCAAGAGATCTCTTTATATGGCTTTATCTGACATTACCTCGAAAAGACTTCCTTGGGGATGTCTTACCGGAATAAGACCCACTCTGGTAGCGTGCGAAGTCCAAAGCCCCAAAGAACTGGAAGAAAAGTATTTTGTAAGGCCTGATAAGGCGCTACTTGCTTTTGAGACTTCCAGAGAGGAACAGCATATCTTATCCAAAGTGCCCGAAGAGAGCTTATGTATTTATGTCGGCATTCCTTTCTGCCCTTCAAGATGCGCATACTGTTCTTTTGTATCTTCGGATATATCGTGCCATATGGACAGGCTCGTTAATTATGAGGCGGCACTCGAACGGGAGATAAGCCTGGTGGCACCTGCGGTAAAAAGACCTTTGTCAGCTATTTATGTAGGCGGCGGAACACCCACCGTGTTAGGCGAGAAAGAATTTGCTTCTCTTCTTGACCGTATCTATAAGGAATTTAAGATCACTCCCGGCTGCGAAGTCACAATAGAAGCCGGAAGACCGGACACGATTACTGACGGCAAACTTGAAGCGATGAGAGAGCACGGCATAACAAGGATATGCATAAATCCTCAGACGATGAGGTCAGAGACGCTTCAAAAGCTCGGCAGGATCCATACAGCAGAAGAGGCAGTAAGGGTCTATAAGAAAGCCTGTGATATGGGTTTTGATCTGATCAACATGGACCTTATTGCAGGACTTCCTCATGAGAATGCAGATGAACATGTGCGCTCAACCGCAAAGCTCATTGAGCTGGCACCTGCCAACATAACCGTTCACACGCTCTATAAGAAGAGAAGAGCTGCCATGAGCAGGGACACCGTAATGGACCTTGAGATGGCAAGAGGAAAACTGGACGAGTGCGTTGCCGAAAGCTACAGACTGCTCAAAGAAGCCGGATACCATCCGTACTATATGTACCGCCAGAAGGATACGGGTCACGGACTGGAGAACACGGGATTTGCAAAAGGCGATACCGGAAGCCTTTATAACGTTGCCATGATGAGCGACTGCAGGGACGTCCTGTCTTTCGGTGCAGGCGGAATGAGCAAGAGATGTTTTGCCCAGGAGGGCGAGGCCGTTAAGCACCGTGTCGAGAGATGTCCGACCATTAAAGACGCGCTTAACTATATTGAGAGGGTCGAAGAAATGGCTGAGAAGAAGATCAGCTTTTTCGGGATGTAAAACAAGAAAAGCCGGTCATGATCCGGCGTTGTTTTTTGTTGCCGGTTTCCTGTTATTCTTTTTTGCAGTATTTATCTTCAAACTCATCAAGAACACGCTTCAAACCGCTGTCGAGAAGAAGGCGTCCTTTCTTCCTTATGCTGTCAGCACTGTATCATCAGTAAACCTGGCCTCCCGCAGTTGCGTGGCGGAACCATAGTTTATCGGGAATCTGCAATATTGGTATAATGATGGCGTTGGATAATTAGAATTTTGATCCGGAAGAGACTGATGGTGTATGAAGATCGCTGTAATTCAAGCAAGTTCCCAATCCGAAAAGAATGAACTGATATATAGAACTGTTAAGAAATATGCACCTGATGCTGACGTGATCAACTTCGGCTGTTTTATTGTTGAGGAGACAAGATACAGCTACATCGAGATATCTGTTTTAGCCGGCCTTCTGTTATCGAGCGGAGCTGTGGACTTTGTCGTCACAGGCTGCTCTTCAGGTCAGGGCATGATGCTTGCCTGCAATAATATGCCGGGCGTGTTATGCGGATATATCCCGACTCCTCAGGACGCTTATCTTTTCGCGCAGATCAACGACGGAAATGCGGTGTCTCTCCCCTTAGGCGAGGAATACACCTGGGCCGCTGAGGAAAACCTGGACAAAACCATCGCCAAGCTTTTTTCAGAGCCCTTCGGTCAGGGATACCCGAAGAGCGAAGCGGCGCGCAAAATGGAAGATACCAAGC
Organism: Clostridiales bacterium; assembly: GCA_017428155.1. GTDB lineage: Bacteria > Bacillota > Clostridia > Saccharofermentanales > Saccharofermentanaceae > Saccharofermentans. The sequence goes on from JAFRRJ010000062.1 coordinate 28,655, forward strand.
TCCTCAAAAGGATAAGAAGATCTTCCCAGGTTAAGATGACTGACCTGGTAAAAAGCCTGGATAAACCGCTTCTTGATAAAGTGCTGACAAAAAAGGATGTAGTGGAATACATTCTGGAGCACGGTAAAGACGATGAATTATCTTTGCTGATAAGCGAGGAAGGGTAATGGGCAGGGAACAGAAAGGGAAACGGTTATGGGTTTATTTGATGCATATAAAAAGAAAAAGACTGTAAGTCTTGAGGGGATCGATTGACCAAAAGACCCGGCGGGCGGGTTTCAAAAACAAAAAAGCTGCCTCTTTTCGAGACAGCTATTCAAATTGTGGTCGAGGTGACAGGATTCGAACCTGCGACCCCATGCTCCCAAAGCACGTACGCTACCAACTGCGCTACACCTCGATGTTCACGGCGATAATTATATATGTTTTGCGGACTCACTGCAAATGAAAACCCCGCACCAACTGATGCGGGGCCGGTAATGCGGTTTAATTGCAGATTACTTAACGATCTTGATCTTTCCGAGGAAGAGAGGAAGTGTGAAGTACTGAGTCTTAGCAGCTGCGATAATACCCATGATCATGAATACAACAACTACAATTTCTGCTATCCAGCCTAAGAACGGAATGCAAGCCAAAATTGCACCTGTGATGCAAATAACGATTCCGTTGTTTACGTGACTTCTTACGAAGGGTGATGTCTTCTCAGGTGAGATCAAGAGGCCTAAAAGCCAAAGAACACCGATGTAAGCAAGGATTGAGAACAACTTAGCGTTCTGTGGAAGCTGCTCTGAAACAGGCTCTTGAGCCTGAACGTTTTGATTTTCTGCCATAAGAGATTGCTCCTTTACTTAAAATATAAAATAATATTAGCATATAATTCACAAACAGGGAGAATACAAATTGATAAAAGTTAGCAGTTATAAAAACAACAATATACACACATATGGGCTCGGGGCAACCGTGGCAATGGAATATCTTCTGAAAAACAGGGGATCGGTCGAAGCTGTTATCATTCATCCGGATTTCAGATCGGAAGAGACTATAGCCCGCATAAATGATATTTGCGGTAAGGATATTCCTGTATCCGTTGAGGAAAAGCCTTTTAACATCCTGTCGAAGAAGGATAACTGTTTTGTTATAGCCGTTATCAGGAAGCAGGAGATAAGGATAAAGGATGGCAACCATATGGTGCTGGTCAATCCCTCCAACTGCGGTAACCTCGGAACTATCGTAAGAAGCTGTCTCGGATTCGGAGTCAATGATATTGCGGTAGTCGGAAAGACGGCAGCAGATCCTTTTGATCCCAGGACCATCAGAGCATCCATGGGTGCATGTGCAAGCGTGAGGATAGAGGTTTTCGAGACCTTCGGGGAATACAGCTCAAGATTTCCTTCCAATAAGCTTTATCCCTTCATGCTGGACGGCAGTAAGATACTTCAGCAAACGAAGATAGAAAAGCCCTTCTCGCTCATCATGGGCAACGAGGCAACGGGCCTTGATCCTGCCTTTAAGGATATCGGTCAGCCCATAAGGATCGAGCACTCGGACAACATAGACAGCCTGAATATTACAATTGCCGCAAGTATCGGGCTTTATGAAGCAACAAAGTCTTGCGAATAAAATACAATCGTGATACAATTCTTCGGTAATTTGAAGATATAAGTCTATAAAGGAGAAGAAAGATGCCTAATATTAAATCAGCTATCAAGCGTGTAAACGTTTCCGAGAAGAAGGCAGCTGCCAATAAGGGTAAGAAGAGTGCTATCCGCACAACTATCAAGAAGGCAAAGGCTGATATCGCTTCCGGTGAGAATCTTGATGCTACAGTCAAGTCTACTCAGAAGGCATTGGACAAGGCTGCTGCTAAGGGCCACATGAGCAAGAACGCAGCTTCCAGAACAAAGTCCAGAATCGCAAAGGCTGCTAACGCTGCCAAGGCTTAATCGATCGTTTAAGAAGTTAAATCCAAGCCGTCTGCCTTGTGTTTAAGGCGGACGGCTTTGTTCTGCGCATTTTAAGATGACCCCGAAAAGGGTTTTGGGGTAAGACATAAAGTCTTGTCCGGGGATCTACTTAACTATTACAGGAACCTGCTCCCATTCTGTGGCTGTATCTCTTCCGTAAAGCTTCCAGCCTAAAGAAGCAGCTCTCATGTCAAGCTCGAAAATATTCTTTAAGGCCTCATTGCCCGACTGAAGCTCGAGGCAGTCGGAAGGTCTGTTTATAACCGGGATCTTCGCGCATTTCCCCATTATCTTAAGGCAATACTTGCCCTCGGAGTTAAAGCCAAGGACTCTTATGTAGGGAGGATGCTTGATCTCAAGGACGGACCGGTCCTGTCCGGCCATGAGGCAGGCAAGTGCTCTCTCGATCCTTGTTAATGTATATCTTTTTGTCGATATTCCGTCCTCGAAAACTTTAAGGTCAGGATCTTTATCCGGAATGGTTCCGGGTCTGATGTCACGGGCAAAATTCCTCAAATAACCCGGGAGATCATCAGTCATGTAGGAGATGCTCTCAAGATCAGGTGTGCTGAGAACCTTATTCATGCAGTCTCTTATATAGCCCGCATAGTCAGGGAAGGAGAATACTCCGCCTGAGTTAGAAGAGAGCATGACGCCGAGAGAAATATCAGGCATAAGACCGTTAAGGCAGGACGCTATCCTTGATGCGGATGGAGCGGCGGATGTTATCAGGCTGCGGATCGATGTGGCGCTTGCCATTTTGCTCTTTGCTTCCTGATCCTTGTAACCGTCGCCTTTGCGTCTGATCATGATGATGTTGATCCTGTTTTTCTTATCGAATTTCTTAAGCGCAGTAAGATAATCCAGAGCAAGGATCGAATTGGGACTTGAGAGGATCTGATCAATGCGGCCGGTAATATTTCTTGAAGCTGCAAGATCCCTGATGGCGTTTGCCCTTGCCTTTGGATAATTCAATCCCCGGGAGATGTACCCGTTAAGCAAAGTATTGAATGCTTCATCTGATTCGAAATCTTGAGATGCCAGAGTCATAAGAAGATCTGTATCATCAGTGTCAACGCCGAAAGCTATATCGGTTACAACGCCCGTTGAGATCAGTTCGGAAACAGCACCTTCGGCAAATCTTGAAGACGGCGCGCAAGAGAAGCTGAACGGAAGCTCTATAACGACATCAGCGCCGCACAAGAGCGCCTGTCTTGCGCGGACAGAAGGAGGGCATATGGCAGGAAGTCCGCGCTGTGTAAAAAATCCTGACATAACGGGCATGACGATAGCCCTGGGGTCATTTACGGCCTCACGCGCCTTTTTTATCAGGTATTCGTGACCATTGTGAAACGGATTAAATTCCGCAATTATTCCTATGACCCGCAATTTATGTAAATCCTCTGCTTTTGGTATAATCTTTGATTGTAAAGATTATATTTCATAAGGCGGAGTTTATGCAACGCAGAGGAATGATAGAGATAACCGCAAAAAGAGTCATCACGGGCGCGGTCATTGCAGCGCTCGGTGTGGGTGCGACGGTTTTCTATCTGTTTTATACCGGAAGATTCGGAGGCGGCACCAAGCTTAAGATAAGCGCCACCACCCACGTTGGTCATGAATGGAGCGACATAGCAGCCGACAACAATATTGTCAGCGATTATATGTTCGGCAGGACCAAGAATCTTATAGTAGGCAAGGGCGGTGACGGTACTTTTGCTGCGACATCATATATGATCGCGGGAAGACTTGTGACGCAGGAGGCGGAAGATTCCGGCATCTACGGACTTTCCGACCAGGCACTTCTTCTTAAGGCATATGTAAGGACAGGTGACAGAAATAACGCTGTCGCTCTTAAGGAAAAGGTCATCAGACAGTTCAAGCTCTCCGGCGGTTCATACAAAGCCTTCGTCTACAAGGAAGGGGAAGGTGAGGAGGTTATATCCTCATCGGCTTCATTAGAGTGGCTTGACGCGATGATGGAGTATTACGTCGTCTACGGAAGTGACGGGGATTATGAGGAGATAAAGAGTCTTACGGAGGTTCTTTTCGATGGTGAGGGAAGACTTAAGCCCGAGAAGATCGATGTCGCCAAATACGCCGAATCTTTGTACGTGAGCCTTGAAGACCCGAGCACGTTCTCGGAGGACGGCCGTGAAGGATCTCTTGAGCAGCTCTACGGCACGATCACAGGAGACGATGAAGGTGCCGATACGGACAGGGAGGATTCAAGCGCGGAGATCGAAGGCGTGCTTCTCTCCAACATCAACCTAAGGCTCATAAGAGATCTCGAGACAAACGGACTCATAGCTTCAGGTGCATATGACAGGGCGCTTAAGGCTGTAAAAGACGGATTCACCGGAGCAGGACACGCGTTTTATGCTTATTCGACCTCAGGCGCAATGGACTGCGGTGACTATATTTACAGCGGTCAGGATATCGGTGCCATAGATATTGCACAGAACGTTAAGACTATGAAAAATCTTGCCGAAGTCGGCGAACTCGACAATGCTTCTTTTGCCGAATTTAAAGGCATGGTGATCAACAGCGGCAGGATATATACGGAATATGTACTTATGACGGGCAACTATTCCGGCAGAGAAGCTTTAAGCTCATATACTGACGGACTGATGATCGCATATTTTATGGGCGACAGGGATCTCTACGGCAAGCTCTCGGATACCCTGGGAAAAAGGGTTGCGACAAAGTCTACGAGCCCTGCTCTTTACATGATCTTCAGGGAAGAAAACGACAGATACGTCTTCTATGCGAGGGAGAATCTGGGCACGCGTCTCGTGACCTCATAATTCCTTATTTTATTATTTGAAATAGCATAGGTTTACGAGTATACTTTTGACGACTAAAAATTCCAAAAGGAGATTTATATATATGGCATTTATTGATGACATCATTGCCAGGGCAAAAGCTGACAAAAAGACTATCGTACTTCCCGAATCAATGGACAAGAGAACTTTTGAGGCTGCCGAGAAGATCCTCAAGGCAGATATGGCTAACCTCATCATCATCGGAACCCCCGAAGAGATCGCTAAGAACTCCGAAGGTTTTGATATCACAGGCGCTACTATCGTAGATCCTTTCAACGATCCCAACAAGCAGAAATATATCGACAAATTCGTTGAGCTCCGCGGTGTTGACACCATGGTAGCTGCAGCTAAGAAGAAGGCTGAGAAGAAGGGCCTTTCCGAAGAAGAGACAAACGCTCTCATCGCTGACGCACAGAAGAAGGGCATCACACCCGAGAAGGCTCAGGCTCAGATGGAAGCTGACTATATGTACTACGCTTGCCTCATGTGCAAGTGCGGCGATGCTGACGGTGCCGTATCCGGCGCTTGCCACTCCACAGGCAACACGATCCGTCCCGCTCTCCAGCTCCTCAAGATGAAGCCCGGCATTTCTTCAGTATCAGGCTTCTTCCTTCTCGACGTACCTAACTGTGACCTCGGTGAGCATGGTCTCTTCATTTTTGCTGACTGCGCAGTAAACACAGACGTTGATTCCGCTAAGCTTGCTGAGATCGCCAAGCTCTCCGCTGAGTCTTTCGAGCAGTTCATCGGCGCTCCCGCTAAGGTTGCTATGCTCTCATATTCTTCCTACGGTTCTGCAAAGCACGATGACGTTACAAAGGTTGCCGAGGCAGTTAAGATCGCAAAGGAGAAGTATCCTGATCTCGTAGTTGACGGTGAGCTCCAGCTCGACGCAGCACTTGTTGAAGAGGTTGGCCAGTTAAAGGCTCCGGGTTCACCGGTTGCAGGCCACGCAAACACATTGGTATTCCCTTCACTCGAAGCAGGCAATATCGGTTACAAGCTCGTTCAGAGACTTGCAAAGGCTCCCGCTTACGGACCTGTCCTTCAGGGTCTTGCACTTCCGGTTAATGACCTCTCAAGAGGATGCAACGCTGACGATATCGTCGGAACAGTTGCTATCACAGCAGTTCAGGCTCAGGCTGCACAGGCATAAGAGCTTATTGACAATACAAATTTAAATACAGGAGAAAAGTCTAATGAAGATCTTAGTAATCAACTGCGGAAGCTCTTCCGCGAAGTTCCAGCTTTTCGACATCGACACAGGTGATGTCCTCGCTAAGGGTAATGCCGAGAGAATCGGAATCGACGGTAAGCTCACATATAAGCCCGCCGGCAAGGATGAGTTCGTTTCTACAGAACCCATGCCTGACCACAAGGTTGCTGTAAAGATGATTCTCGATGCTCTTGTTGATCCTGAGCACGGCGTAATCTCTGACGTTTCCGAGATCGCAGCAGTAGGCCACAGAGTACTCCACGGCGGTAAGTACTACAGTGCTTCAGTTATCGTTAACGACGACGTTAAGAGAGTTATCAGAGAGTGCTTCCCGTTGGGACCTTTGCACAATCCTGCAAACCTTATCGGTATCGAGGCATGCGAGGATGTTCTTCCTGAGGGCACACCTCAAGTTGCAGTATTCGATACGGCTTTCCATCAGACAATGCCCCCGAAGGCATACACATATGCACTTCCTTATGAGATCTCCGAGAAGTATGACATCCGCCGCTACGGTTTCCATGGAACATCCCACCGTTATGTAAGCCACAGAGTTGCTGATTTCCTCGGCAAGAAGTATGAGGACTTGAGGATCATCACCTGCCACTTGGGCAACGGTTCTTCCTTCGCAGCTGTTAAGGACGGCAAGTGCCAGGATACATCAATGGGTCTTACACCTCTTGCAGGTATCTGCATGGGTACAAGAACAGGTGACATCGATCCGGCTATCGTTCCTTTCCTCATGAAGAACGAGAGATACACAGCTGATGAGATGGACAATCTCCTCAACAAGCAGTCCGGCGTACAGGGTGTTTCCGGCGTTTCTTCCGACTTCAGAGATCTCGAGAAGGCAGCTAACGAGGGCAACGAGAGAGCGAGACTTGCGCTCGACATGTTCGCATACCAGGGCAAGAAGATCATCGGATCTTATGCAGCTGCTATGGGCGGCGTTGACGTTATCGTCTTCACGGCAGGAATCGGCGAGAACACAGACCACATGAGAAGGGCTATGTGTGAAGGCCTTGAATTCATGGGCGTTGAGTTCGATGCTGACGTTAATGCAGGCTTAAGAGGCAAGGAAGCTATCATCTCCAAGCCTTCTTCAAAGGTTACAGTTTGCGTTATCCCTACAAACGAAGAGCTTGCAATCGCACAGGAGACAGAAGCTCTCGTAAGATAATCTTCTGCATAACAAATCAAACATATTAGGGTTGTCTCAAATCGAGGCAACCCTTTTTGATTGATGTGTTTGAATTTTGACCGCGTATCAGTAATTGATATTGAGGTTCTTCTTTATGTCCTTGTCGGCGCCGAAGATCGTTACCGTGTCGCCTTCCTCGAAAACAAGATTTGCGGGGAATTCCAAAATTGCTTTGCCGTCTCTCTTGATCGACAGAACATTCAGGTGGAGCTTATTGCGGACACCGAGGTCAACGAGGCTCTTGCCGATCCACTCCTTGGGGACCTTGATCTCGAAGATCGAGTAGTCTCCCGGGAAATCGAGATAATCGACGACACGGCCGGAACACCAGCGGATTGCAGCCCATTCGGCAAGCTGCTTCTCCGGGAAGACCACAGCATCGGCACCGTTCCTTAAAAGGAACTTCTCATGAACTGACCGGGATGCTCTTGCCACAACATATTTAGCACCGCACTCCTTGAGGAGTGAAGTCGTCTCAAGTGATGACTGGAAATCGTCGCCGATCGCAACGAAGCAGACATCGAAGTTTGCGACGCCTAAGGTTCTTACGAATTCCTCTTTGGTGGTGTCACCTATCAGGGAACTTGTTACCATACCCAGAACGGGTTCGATCCTCTCTTCGGAAGAATCAACGGCCAGGATCTCGTCGCCTGCCTTGCTCAGCTGATCAATGAGGTGGTAGCCGAAGCGTCCGATTCCGATTACGAGTATGCTCTTCATATTTTTGTCCTTTCTGCCGGCTTAGCCGACCGCGATATTATCAGAGGGGAATTGTCTGTTGCCGGTTGCTTTTCGCGTGATCGCCGCGAATACCAGGGTGAGGCCGCCGACACGTCCTGTGTACATAAGGAATATTAGTATGTATTTCGAAGCTGTGCAGAGCGTGGGGGTTATGCCCATGGTAAGTCCGACTGTGGCAACTGCCGATGCGCTCTCGAAAATAGTCTTTATAAAAGGAAGGTTCTCGATCCTTGCAATTGCCATTGCACCGAACATTGTTATGAGGAAGTCGAGCATGAATACCGCAACGGCACCTGATACTGCTTCATTTGTGATCCTTCTCCTGAATACCGCAGGGGATTTCTCGTGCTGGAAATATGAGAGCATCGTAAAGAATAAGACTGCAACAGTAGTGATCTTCATACCGCCTGCAGTGGAACCCGGCGCACCGCCTATCAGCATCAGTATGACAGTCAACACAGAGCCGGTACCCGAGAAATCATTATAATCAGTCGTATTAAAGCCTGCAGTTCTGGGCGTGACTGACTGGAAGAGTGATGCAAGGAATCTCTGACCGCAGGGAAGGTCAGTATATTCACCGAACCAGAGATATACCATCGGAACAACAACAAGGATGACTTCGAGCACGATGATGATCTTGCTCTGAGTGCTGTACTTGCGGAACTTGAAGCCGTATCTGCGGATATCCATCCATGTAAGGAATCCGAGACCACCCGTAAGGATGAGGAAAACAAGAGTAAGGACTATTACCGGATTATCCACATAAGGCACCATGGATGAGAAAGGTCCGTGTGCACCGTTAAGGTCGAACCCGGCATTACAGAAAGCGGATATCGAAGTGAAAACAGATACCCATAATCCCTTGATCACACCATACTCCTCAATGAATACAGGAGACATTAATACCGCTCCGGCGGCCTCGAAAATGACTGTCCCGATGCAAATGAACCTTGTGTACTTCATGAGTTCGCCGAGGTTAGGCGCAGAGACAGCTTCCTGAAGTGTCGTTCTCGCCTGAAGACCGATCTTCCTGCCGATGATCTTTGTTAAGATGGTCGTCATGGTAACGACTCCCATACCTCCGATCTGAATGAGGGCAAGGATCACGAGCTGGCCGAACCATGACCATCGGGAAGCGGTGTCATATAGTACGAGACCGGTAACGCTGCTTGCGGAGACAGCGGTGAATAATGCGTCGGTAAAACCCGTCCATTCACCGGTCTTTGTTGAGATGGGGAGCATAAGAAGAAATGCGCCCGAGAGCATTAACAGAATGAATCCGAGGAGTATACTCCTCGATCCCGTTAATCTGAAATGACTGTGTCTGCCGTTTGCCATGCTGATATTATAAAACTAAGATTTTGATTTTTAAAAGAAAATTGTCCCATTAATTGACGGCTATTATTTTTCTTTATTGATATAATCTCCTAAATCGGTTTTATCTCAGGGAGAATTCAGTTTTGGCAGACGATATTTATAACAGCTCAGAAGATTTCTTTAAAGATTTGGAGAATATATACGGACAGGTTCCGCAGACCGCTGTTGACAGTGACGCGGAACGGCTTTTAGACGGGCTTAATGCAGAGCAGAGAGAAGCTGTAACTCATCTTGACGGACCTCTTCTTATCCTTGCAGGTGCAGGTTCAGGCAAGACCAGGGTCATAACATACCGCATCGCCTACATGATGAAGAAGCACAATGTAGCTCCTTCGTCTATACTTGCGATCACCTTTACCAACAAGGCGGCTAATGAGATGCGTCAGCGTATCGAAGGTCTTGTCGGAGAGCGTTCGAAGTATATCTGGTGCGGCACGTTCCACAGTATTTTTGCGAGGCTGTTAAGAAGGCATGCAGAGCTCTTAGGATATACACAAAACTTCTCGATCATCGACTCCGATGACCAGCTTAAACTCGTCAAGGATTCCATGAAGGAGCTCGATATTGCAGACAGCCAGTTTAAGCCGAGGAATGTTCAGATAGAGATATCCAATGCAAAGAACAAGTTCATCGGAGTTGAGGAATATACACTCCTTGCCGGCAAGGAGTACTTCCAGGGCGTTGTCGCAAGGATCTACAAGAGATATCAGGAAAAGCTCCTTGCAAACAATGCGATGGACTTTGACGATATCCTGGTAAACATGGTCAAGCTTCTTGAGCAGAATCCGGATATCAGGGATCTTTACAGAGCCAAGTTCAGATACATAATGGTCGACGAGTATCAGGATACCAATATGCCTCAGTACCGTGCGGTCATGCAACTTGCCCAGGGCAACAACAATATCTGCGTTGTAGGTGATGACGACCAGTCCATCTATTCATTCAGAGGTGCGGATGTAAGGCTTATCCTTAAGTTTGAGAAGGATTTCCCGGGCGCGGGTGTTATCAAACTCGAGGAGAACTACCGTTCCACAAAGACTATCCTTAATGCTGCCAACTGTGTTATATCAAATAACAAGAAGCGCAAGAGCAAGAAACTCAGGACTGAAGGTGCCGAAGGCGAGAAGATCATCGTAATGAATGCCGACACGAGTGCCGGAGAGGCAGACTTCGTCGGAAGGACGATCAAGATGATGGCCGACAAGGGCAAGTTCAAATATTCGGACTGTGCGGTCCTCTACAGAATGAATGCGCTGTCGCGTAATATAGAGACCACGCTCCACAACATGGGCATTCCGTTCAAGGTCTACGGCGGAATGAGGTTCTATGACAGGAAAGAGATCAAGGACATCCTGGCATACTTAAGACTCATCAACGATCCGAAGGATAATATCTCATTTGAAAGGATAATCAATGTTCCGAGAAGAGGTATCGGTGATACTACGATCGAGAAGATAAGGCAGTACGCGATATCTGACAATATCAGCATGTTTGAGGTCGCAATGCATGCCGTAGATTATCCTGAACTTGTAAGATCCGCAGCGAAGATCGGCGCATTTACCGATCTGATCAATGAGATGAGAGACAAGCTTAAGGAAGATGAATTAGACTTCGCACAGTTCGTGGATTATGTGGAGAACGAGTCGGGCATTATCGAAGAGATCACCGAACAGCGTGAGAAGAAGGGCGACATCATAGACAGGGTCGAGAACTTAAAAGAGCTTTTGTCTGAAGCTGCCGAATATGACAAGGCGCACCGTGCCGAGCCGGTTGATATGGATACGCTGGAGATCGACGACGGTGACGGACGTCCCGTTGAGGTCACTGATGATTTCTTTTTCGATACTGCCACAGCCGATACAACTGAAGGAATACTGGGGCTTTATCTTGAGAATGCATCGCTCTTTACGGAAGGCGATGATTTCAACGAGGGTGATGACTTCGTAAAGCTCATGTCGATCCACAGTGCTAAAGGTCTTGAGTTCGGCGCCGTATTCATCATAGGTCTTGAGGAAGGGGTTTTCCCGAGCTACAGATCCATCCAGAGTATGGAGGATACCGAGGAAGAGAGAAGACTCATGTATGTTGCTATCACAAGAGCCAAGAAGAATCTCTTTATCGTTCTGGCAAGACAGAGAATGCTGTTCGGACAGACCAACTGCAACCAGCCGTCGAGATTCATAAGGGAGATAGATCCGGAACTCCTGTATCTTATGGGTTCCAAAAGAGAGGCTCCCAAGGAGGCACCTCAGGGGGAGAGCAACAGGGAGAAGTCCAGGAAGTCGATTGCGTCAGCTATCAAGTCGCAGTTTACAAAGGATAAGCCTGCCGGTGCACGCGAAGGACAGCTTGGTCCTGACGAGCTTTTCGAGGGCCTGAGAGTAGTCCATCCCAGATTCGGTGAGGGCGTGATCTTGAAGGTGGAAGCGGTCGGCGGTGACGCGCTCATTACGGTCGACTTCGACGGCAAGCGCAAGAATATGCTCGCAAATGCTGCAGGACTTAAGAAAGCATGAGGGTTTACCAAGAAACGGGCATGTGAATTGTAGTATAATAACCTATTGTTTTTAGAAGGAGACTTTTGCTGATGACAGATAATCTCAGTTTCCAGGATCTGTATGCCGACAGCGTAGCCAGTATCGGAAAGTCAGACAAGATATCGGAGGCAACAAGAGCCAAGATCAGGATGCTTCAGGATGAGAAGGACAGGATCTTAAGTGTTAATGCCACCAAGTGTTCTGATTCAAGAGGCAGAGTCCGTCCTGAGAAAGACGGGGATATAAGGAACTGCTTCGAGCGTGATATGGGAAGGATAATATATTCCCAGGCTTTCAGGCGTCTTAAGCATAAGACGCAGGTCTTCTTTAATCCTGCTAACGATCATATCTGCTCAAGACTTGAGCATGTCATTTATGTTGATTACATAGCCTCGACGATCGGAAGGGCACTTAATCTCAATGTCGATCTTATAAGGGCGATTGCATTGGGGCACGATGTCGGGCATACACCGTTCGGCCACAGCGGCGAGAGGATAATAAACAAGAAGCTTAAGCAGATCGATCCGAAGCTTTATTTCGAGCATGAATCCAACGGTTTGAGAGTTCTTAATATCCTCGAAAAGCATAACGGCGACAACGGCCTTAATCTCACATTCGAAGTAAGAGACGGAATAATCAGTCACTGCGGGGAATACTATTCGGAGAGAAGACTTGAACCCTGCCGTGATAAGACAGAAGAGGATCTGTCCTACCTTATCCCAAAGAAGGAGCGCAAGGGTCCTGCGACTATGGAGGGATGTGTCGTAAGATTTGCCGACAAGATAGCATATGTCGGAAGAGATATCGAAGACGCATTGAGAACAGGCGTTATCGCAAGTGAATTCGATGTTCCCGTCGTTGCTGACGGAATGGGAAGCTCTAATTCGGAGATCATCAATTTCCTTGTTCAGGATATTATCGAGAACAGTATGGACAAAGGCTGCATCATGATGAGCGACCATGCAGGTGATGCGCTCGAGCATACATTGAATGAGAATGTCACAAAGATCTACACAGCGGGCAAGGTAAAGACTTATGAGAAATACTGCGAGGTAATGCTCGAAGGATTATTCGATGCTTTCTATCAGGCAGTCTTAAATATCAATAAGGCAGCAGAATCGAAGTCGTCATCGATCAGGAAGTTTGCCGAATTCGTAAGCAACCATCCTGAATACAAGGCGGGAGCAGACACACCTCTCCCGATCTATGTGTCCGATTATATTGCAGGCATGACTGATACGTTTGCAGTAATCTGCTTTAACGAGATGTACAAGAGCTAAAGGAAGAATAAGTTATGGATAGAACAGAGGAATACGGTTTCTTTGCGATGCTTGACCGCATGCAGTACATCGGAAGATGGGCACTGATGCGCAACAGCAGGATCGAGAATATCAAGGAACACAGCTTTGATGTGGCGGTGATAGCACATTGCCTTACCGTCATTCACAACAAGAACGAGAAAGATAAAGAAGGCGCTATTCTGCCCGATCCTTATAAAGTTCAGGCTTATGCTCTTTATCACGACTGCACGGAGATACTTACCGGAGATCTTCCGACTCCTATAAAGTACCGTAATAAGGAGATCACAAAAGCATATAAGGAAGTCGAGTCAGAAGCAGCAGCAAGCCTCGTGCAGCTCCTTCCCGAAGATATGAGAGCGGAATATATGGAACTCCTTGCTCCGTCCATGTCCACAGAAGAGGAACAGCTTATACAAAGACTAGTTAAGGCTGCAGACAAGATCTCGGCATATATCAAGTGTTTAAGGGAAGAGAGCACGGGCAATGCCGAATTTGCCGCCGCTAAGATATCTACGGGTAAGATCATCCGCGGGATGGATATGCCTGAAGTACAGTTTTTTATGGATCATTTTGTTCCGTCGTACGGATATACGTTAGACAGGATCACCGGGAGGGAAGGCTGACCGATGTTCAGAAGACGTCCCGAGTATTTTGCTGTAGCGGCTTTAGGCGGAGTTTTGGCTGTCGCCGCAACCATAATAACTGCGGTAAGCCTTGATACGGGGATTGCCGAACCTGACAGGAGATCTTTAAAGGCTGCTGATGATATAGTTGTGCGCGCAGGAGCGCTTACTTCAAGCTCTGAAGACGAACTCAAGATCGCAAGATCACGTGTCGAGGACGGGCTTATATCCTGCGGTGATTATGTTATCTCCGTTATGACTTCACCTGAATATTTACTCAGGGGTGTAACAGATCAGGAGTTCGCATCCGATCTTTGCAATGTGATCTACGGCGAGCAGAGATCTGATGAGATAGGATACATCCTTGAAGATCTTAAAGATCACTCGAGAATGTCAGCTATAGACAGGGCTATATCTTCTGAAGACAAAGATCTTTCCGCATCCGGAAAGATCACGGGCAAGGGCTCTGTGATATCTAATGTCAGTCTTTCTTCAGCCATCGATTCACCCGGCCAGTATACTGTCGGAATAAGAGAAGCGACGGGCTCTTATACTGCTACAGGTGATGAAGTAAGAACGGACTTCTTTGTTGACGGCTCGCTTTATTACGGATATCTGAAATTCAACGATCAGGCAGGCTCTGATTACCGTGAATTTGTTCTCTCGTGGGATACGGCAGACTGTCTTCCCGGACGCCATGAGGTCTATGCGCTGCTTAGAAGCTCTGACGGCAGAGGCACGGTAATCTCGGGAGGAGAGATCATGATACCCGAGAAGACCAGCATAACTCCGGGCGGAGTTTTTCAGGGCTGTCTTCCTTCAGGTGAGGATACTTCCTGGTACATGATCGATTGCGGTGAAGAGAATTGTTATATCGATTTTGCCGGTCTTTCTGACGACATAAGAGTATCACTCTATGATCTCAAGGGAGATGTTGTAGGAACTAATGAGAACCCCGGCATTCCCTATATCCTTATCAGAGGCAGGAAACAGGATACAAAAGCCGTGGCTGACGAGACCGGAATAAGCGGTGTATCGAACTGCTATTACGTCTGCGTAAGCCGCACAGGTTCCGGAATCGATACGGATAAAGATATTGATTACACGATGATACAGACCAGGGACTGTGCTTATTTTGACGGTCAGTATATGGCTGTAACAGGCGAAAGCGGAGATAAGGTAAAGCTTACCGACAGTTACGGCAATACCTATGAAGTCGAGAAAAAGAAGGCGGGAATAATTCCCGTCAACGGTGCTTTATCAGGTTTTTATATGGCAGATTCGGCAACATCAGAGAGCATAAACATCTATCCTGATTTTGATTTCCTGAGCCGTGATTATGCTTATTTTTCAGACGGATCTAAAAGTATTGCCTTAAGATGCACATCGCTTGAAGGTTTTTCCTCCGAGATAACGATCAAGGCGGATTCGAACGGAAGTGCGGTCTATCTTGATCAGGGTCAGATATTTGATCTTCCTCAGGGCGAGACTGTCATCACATGCACCGTTACGAGTTTTGACGGATATTCCGATTCATACAGATTTTATCTTCTTAACGGCGATGACAACGGTACTTTCAATGAGAATACGCTTTCCAAATTCCCGAAGAGTTATTACAGCGGATTGTGGCTGGTCCACAGTCTCAAGCCTGAATACATCTTTACTCCGTACTATACGAATCTTTCATTCGAGAATGCGCTTGCCGCTGAAGACAGCAAGGGCAGAAGCCTTATACAGAATTCATCTAATCCTTCGTGGGTTAAGCCTAACAGCAAGGTCTATGACAAGCCCGACTGGATGGCTTGCAAGACTGAAGTTGTAAGCTATTACCTCGACCCGAGGAATTTCTTTACTCCGCAGAAGATCTTCGCATTCGAGATGCTCGGATTTGACCCCAATGTTCATACTGTTGACGGCGTAAGGGAGATCATTAGAGGATCGTTCATGGATGGTTCTTCTGATTACGATTACGCGAAGATAATCTATGAGGCCGGAGAGAACGCGGGAGTATCTCCTTATTTCCTTGCAAGCAGGATAATCCAGGAGATGGGTTATTCAGGTGAATCCGCTCTGTCGAGGGGAGACCTGACAGGTTATGAAGGATACTATAACTATTACAATATCGGTGCCTATGCGACGACCGAACCCGGCGGAGCGGTTATCAACGGTGCAAAATATGCACAGTGGGGCAGAGACTGGGAAGGACAGGAGATAACCGAGACAGAGGCATCATTCCTTCTTCCGTGGACATCTGTCGAGAAGGCCATAAAGGGCGGAGCACTTTGGATCGCATCAGGATATATAGACAAAGGTCAGAACACACTTTATTTCCAGAAGTTTGATGTGCTTGATGACGGTACCGAGAAGTATAATCACCAGTATGCACAGAATATCCAAATGGCGTATTCTGAAGGTATGAGATATTACAGAAGTTATGATTCGATCGGAATGACGGATTCGGGATTCGAATTTATCATTCCGGTATATGAGAATATGCCGGCAACATACGGGAGTCTGCCTTAATGAGAAAAACGGTTTGCAAAAAGATAATGAAAGCAACTGCAAAGATCAGCTCTGCGTTCTTTGCTTTTGTTATTGCTGCAACCGTATGCCTTGCAAATCTTAATCAGACAGATGTTAAAGCTGACGGGGAAGTGACTGTCTCTGCAGTGACACAAAAGACAAATATCGGTCCGGGAGACATCATGAAAATCGATATCGTTGCAAACAAGATGCCCGGCATTACAGAGTTTGGTCCGATCGTCTTCAACTACGATTCCGATAAAGCTGAATTTGTATCTTTCGATCAGGGAAAGGATCTTACCAATTTTGTCTTTACAGAGACACAGACTCCGGGTTCTTTATCCGTAAGCGGTATTGACCAGATGGTAAGCATAGGTTCTGACGGAAGCGGCGAAGATATACTGGCTGCTTCATTCTCGTCTTTGGATTCAGTAGTGCTCTTTACTGTTGCACTGAGAATGTTTCCCGGAAGTTCAGGCGATATCAATTGCTGGATCAGCGATACCGGTACATTTACTGCAGTATCCGACAGTGTCCCTTCGAAGATCGGAAGCGGCATCACATTGCCTATCACAAGATCCGGATTATCCGGTGATGCGACCATCGCTTCGCTTAAGATCAGAGGCACTACGATAACACCGGAATTTAATCCCAATATCACTGAATACAGCTGCTCGGTCGAACGTTCCGTTACCGAAGTCCAGGTAAGTGTTACGGCAAGCAATCTCTGGGCCGCTATTATCATCAACGGCAACCAATATCTTAATATGGGTGATAATGTCGTCAGCATCGATGTCACCGCTCAAGACGGCGTTAACCGTATGCATTACACTATCCATGTAATTCGAAGAGAAAGCAATATACCTGACGATGCTTCAATGGTCGATAAGGACGGCAACACATACACGTTCCTTGATACCCCTGAGGATGCAATGATCCCTGCAGGTTTTACGCAGACGACAAGATACATAAACGGATACAGCGTTCCGGCTTATGTTAAAGACGGCGTTACGAGTGTCCTGCTCTATCTGTTTGACGGCACTAAGTCACCCGGATTCTATTTCTACAATGCAGCCGAGAAAACAGTCTTAAGATACGAGGAAGATAATACGATCATTGAATCTTCAAGGATACTTAAGATGACAGATGTTCCTTCCGATGTAATTATCCCGGATGAATTCAGACCTGCAAAATACAATACGGGTTCTGTTATCTTATCGGGTTATACCAATAAGGATGGTGACTTTATCTGCTATCTCGAAGATGAGAACGGCTCAAAGGAATTCTATTATGTCGACAAGACGGACAATTCCCTCAGTGTATACAGATTTGCGGATAAAAAAGCGGAATTATTATATTCATATCTGTTTGACGTTTTCCTTGTAATTGCTATTATTGAGGCGGTCATTATCACAATTACTACATATATCGTAAAAAGGATGGTCTCCGAGAGAACGAATCCGAGACCTAAAAGGGTTTAAAGGAAAGATATGGGTTTAATCAAGAAGATAGTATTCGGTGATCCGAGCTTTACCGAGAGTCAGGAGAAGAAGCGCAAGCTGTTCATGTATCTTGTAAGCGGCGGTCTTACCACATTGACGAATTTTGTTTGTTATGCACTTTTAGATCTTCTGGTAAAAGCTGACATGATGGTCTCGGTCTTCGGATTTGAATTCTCTTTGAAGGTTGCAGTTAAGCAGGTCGTAAGCTGGATCGCGGCGGTAATTGTCGCATATTTCCTTAACAGGATCACAGTATTCAGGTCAAAGGGCAATGTCGTAAGAGAGCTTCTGTCATTTACAAGCGCCAGGATAGTATCATTCCTGGTCCTTGAACTCGGATTATTGTATCTGATGCTGTGGATATGCGAACTGATCACCAAAGTGCCATATACGACACCTATGACATATATAAACATTCTTATGTGGAGCATTCCGTTCACCTATGAATACATGATAAAGCTCATAAACGCGGTATTTGTAGTCATTGCCAACTATGTCCTGAGCAAGCTCATGGTATTCAGGAAGCAGGATATGCTGGATTATAAAGCAGCGGAAGATAATAAAGACGCTTCCCCGGAGGAAATAAAAGAAAATGCCTGATAATTTAGTTCCGGAAGTTCTTAAAGGTGCTTTGCAATTCGGTATCAAGCCCGGCCTTGAAAGGATCTCTGAACTGATGAGGCTCACAGGCGATCCCCAGGACAGATTCAAGTCTGTTCATATCGCAGGCACCAACGGCAAAGGTTCGGTAGCAGCATATATCTCCTCAGTGATGGCAGCTTCGGGCAAGAAGGTCGGTGTCTTTACTTCTCCTTATCTTGAGCGTTTCTCCGAGCGGATCAGGATAATTGACGGTGCGGATGGATTATATAAGCTTGTAAATGATGACAGTTACGGAGAGATATCAAATGAGGATCTCGTCAGATATTCTGATATTGTAAAGAATGCAAAAGACACCATGATGAAGGAAGGCTCTTTTGACGAGCCTACTGAATTTGAACTGATCACGGCGATCTGCTTCCTCTATTTTGCAGACATGAAAGTCGATATAGCAGTGCTTGAGACAGGTCTCGGGGGCAGGCTCGATTCGACAAATATCATAAGCAATCCCCTTGTAACCGTTATCACGGCTCTGGGGCTGGATCACTGCGGTGTATTAGGCAATACGATAACGGAGATCGCAGGCGAGAAGGCCGGCATTTTCAAAGAGGGAACACCCGGTGTCTGCTATGATCCCGATCTTATGCTCATACCTGACAACATGAAGAGTGAAGCAAGGGACGCTTTGCTTTCCAAAGCGCGCGAAAAGAATATTGATATCTTATTTGCCGGAAGCAGATCAGCTTCTGACAGTGCAAAGTTTACTTCTGACGGCAGAATGGAATTTACTTACGGCGGCACAGTGTATAACACCGCTTTGAACGGAAAGCATCAGGTCGGCAATGCGATCTGCGCGATTGAAGCCTGCAAAAAGTGCGGAATCCCCGGGAATGTGATCAGGGAAGGAATATCTCTTGCAAGATGGAAGTGCAGGGCTGAGATACTCAGCATATATCCTACGGTGATCATAGACGGCGGGCACAATCCCCAGGGCGCTGTAAGCCTCGGCTACACACTTAATGAGATGCTCGGGGGCAGATTGAGAGGCAAACCTGTAAGACTTCTTATCGGAGTCATGAAAGATAAGGATGTTTGGGGTATCCTTGAAGCCTACAGATCCTGCGGTATCAATGTAGCGGCTGCTGTTGCGGTAACACCTGACAACCCGAGAAGTGAGAGCGCTGATGTTCTCGCACAGAAAATTAAATATGTGTATAATATCAGCGACGATTTGGCGGTAGTGCCTGATGCAGTGGAAGGTACCCGGCTTGCATATCAGAAATGCGGCAGGGACGACATGATTCTTCTTGCGACAGGATCGCTATATCTCGCAGGCCAGATAAGGTCTACGCTGAAAGGATTGATCGAATGCACGACTATTTAAGCTTATGTATGATGATACAGCCGATAAATGAGTCGAGTCTCATTCTTTTCGACGTGAGCAATGAAGAGAAAGCACGTATTGTCCGCCAGTACAACAGAGCATTACAGAACAGTCAGGGCGACGGCACTGACGTTGCACAGATATTCTTAAAGCCCCTGATCTCCCAGTATCAGAAGTGGGGAGATCCGGCATTGATCTTCGGACTTTGCCTTGCAAGGGAAGGGCAGTTCAAAAGAGCAGAGGGAAGTCTTGTTTTCGCGATCCAGGGAGTGCTCGGTACAGAGCAGTATCTGACCATTGCCCAGGAGGCATTAAGAATGGTCAGGGAGGACATAAAGAACCCTCCGGCTGACATACCGCCTGCAGATATCGCGGGCAAGCTCAAAAATGCACAAATGGCATCAGGCTCATCTCCTGCGGCAAGAGCAAACTTCCAGGCACCTATCCTTACAAAGGCGCAGAAGACCTCGGAACCGCCTCAAATGGCTTCTTCCAAGGAGAGAAGAGACATCATGATGCGCTCCGGCGGAGTTGCCGATGAGCTCCCTGATGATTCAATAGATATTGAGGATATAAAATCTCCAAGAGAGAGAATGAGAAGTTTAGTTGCTGCAGGCGTCGTAATTCTGTCATTGTTACTAGTGACGCTTCTCATCATATTTGGTATTATTCCTCTGGTAAAACAGATCGAGACCGGGGCTGACGCCGTAGACAGGCTTGAATATCTGTACGGAGAGTTCAAAAAGAATAAGTACGATCCTGAGGTTTCAGCTATCATAAGTGCTTACGAATCAAGCTACGGTACGGTCTTCTCACAATCGCCGTCGGATCTTACGACTCTGCCTGAGACTGAGTCCGAGACGACTTCTGAGACGACAACCGCCGCAACTGAGCTGTCGGCAATACTTGCCGAGACGACAACTTCAGAAGAGACAACGACTTCCGGAGAGACGGCGCAAGGAGAAGATTAATGAACTATATAAGCACAAGAGGATATGAAGGAAAGTTTTCTTCCAGCGAAGCGATCATAAGAGGAATCGCTCCTGACGGAGGACTCTTCGTTCCCGAGTCGGTTCCGCAGCTTACAAAAGAAGATCTCGAAGCAATGCAGACGATGGAATTCTATCAGCTGTCTGCATTTGTTTTATCTAAATTCCTTACAGACTTTACAGAGGAAGAACTCCTCGAATATACAAGACAGGCTTATTCCGAGGAGAAGTGGGGAGTAAACCCCATTCCCCTCGTTCAGATGAATGAATATAACGACAGGGAATATATCTTAGAGCTCTGGCACGGACCTACATGCGCATTTAAGGATGTCGCGCTCCAGCTCCTGCCCCATCTCATGACTGCCGCAGCAAAGAAGACAGGCATCAACAAGAAGATCTGCATCCTTACTGCAACATCAGGTGATACGGGCAAGGCTGCACTTGAGGGCTTCAAGGATCTTCCCGGCACGGAGATCATCGTATTCTATCCCACAGGCGGCGTTTCTGAGGCACAGAAACTCCAGATGACGACGACAGGCGGATCCAATACACATGTCATCGCGGTCAACGGCTGCTTTGACGATGCCCAGACTGGCGTTAAGAGGATCTTCGGAGATATGGAGTTTGCCATAACTCTCGATGAGCATGACATAATGCTCTCTTCGGCTAACTCCATCAACTGGGGAAGACTTGCTCCGCAGATCGCATATTATGTATATTCCTATGTTGAACTCGTAAGAAAGGGAAAGATCGATCTTACGGAATCATTCAACATAGTTGTTCCTACAGGTAACTTCGGAAACATCCTTGCAGCGTGGTTTGCAAAGCAGATGGGCATTCCGGTACATAAGCTCATCTGTGCTTCCAACCGCAACAAGGTATTGTGCGACTTCTTCTCAAGCGGCACATACGACCGCAACAGGGAGTTCTTCAAGACGACATCGCCTTCGATGGATATCCTTATCTCTTCCAATCTCGAGAGACTTCTTTATGAGATCGCAGGAAAAGATCCGCAGAGGGTAACCGACTGGATGAGGCAGCTTAGCGATAACGGCAAGTACAGTGTCGACAAGGATACATTAAAGGCTTTGCAGAAGCTCTTTGTCGGAGGATTTGCCGATGAGACCGGTGTATCGAAGACCATCCTTGAGGTTTACGACCGCACGGATCACGTTATCGATCCTCATACTGCCGTAGGATTCAATATCTACGGAAGATATCACACAAGATCAGGTGATGAGAGCAAGACGGTATTTGCTTCAACGGCATCTCCGTTCAAGTTCGCACCTGCCGTAATGGATTCATTAAGGGGAGCCGGCTATTCGGACGGAAAGTCCATACCGGATATCATTGCCGAACTTGCTGAGGAAAGCGGGCTTACTATCCCGCAGTCCATTGCCGAACTGCCGTCTCTTGAGGTAAGGCATAAGGACGTTATCGAGAAGGAACAGATGGAAAGCAAAGTGCGCGAGATTCTTCTCGGTTAGATTGCATTCTAAGGCTTTTTCTTCAACGAAAAAGCCTTTTTTATAAAAGGGGGTTATATATATGAAACGTTATCTTGTATTAGAGAACGGCAACATCTACGAAGGAGAGGCGATGGGCGCAGAAGGCAGCGTCATTTCCGAGATCGTATTTACGACCGCAATGACAGCTTACCTTGAGACCCTTACCGATCCGAGCTATAAAGGTCAGGCAGTCGTGCAAACCTTCCCCCTGATAGGCAACTACGGAATAATCACACCCGACATGGAAGGACCCAAGGTCAATGTGTCCGGCTATATCGTAAGAGAAGCATGTGAGCTTCCTTCAAACTTCAGATGTGAGACAGATCTGGACACTTTCCTTAAGCAGCAGAACATTCCGGGCATCAAGGGAATAGATACAAGAGCACTCACGAAGTGCTTAAGAGAGTCCGGCACCATGAACGGCGCTATCTGCTCAAGCCCTGACGAATTCTCAATAGACGAGATCAAAGCATACAGGATCAAAGACCCCGTAGAAGAGGTCACGACAGAGACAGAACAGGTCATAAAGGCTGAAGGCGAGACGGTCTACAGGGTCGCTATGTTCGACTTCGGCATCAAGCGCAACATTATCCGCGAGCTCTCGAAAAGAGGAGCCGAAGTATATCTTCTCCCCGCAGATACGACGGCGCAGAGAGTAAAGGAGATAGATCCTGACGGAATCTTCCTGTCCAACGGTCCGGGAGACCCTGAAGACAACGTAAAAGCGATTGAGACCATGAAGGAAATAAAGGACTGGGGCACACCCGTCATGGGCATCTGCTTAGGCCACCAGATCCTGGCTCTTGCTCACGGCTTTAAGACTTCAAAGCTTAAATACGGCCACAGGGGAGCTAACCATCCGGTCAGGGATCTTGATACGGGAAGAGTCTACATCTCTTCACAGAACCACGGCTATCAGGTCGTAAGTTCCTCCGTGGATCCGAAGATCGCAAAAGAATACTTCGTCAACGTTAACGACGGAACGAATGAAGGTATCGAATACATGAATAAGCCCTGCTTCTCGGTGCAGTTCCACCCCGAGGCATGCGGAGGACCTAAGGATACGGAATTCCTTTTCGACAGGTTCATAAAGATGATGGATGACAGGAGGAACAGTTAATATGCCGCTTGATAAAACTATACGTAAAGTTCTTGTTATCGGATCAGGCCCTATCGTTATCGGTCAGGCAGCCGAGTTCGACTATGCAGGCACACAGGCCTGCAGAGCCTTGAGGGAAGACGGCATCGAGATCGTGCTCCTTAACTCCAATCCGGCCACCATCATGACAGACAAGACGATGGCAGATAAGATCTACATCGAACCTTTAACACTTACTACAGTAAAGAGAATAATCGAGACTGAAAGACCTGACTCAATCCTCTCGGGTCTTGGCGGACAGACTGCGCTTACATTGTGCATGCAGCTTGCAAAGGAAGGTTTCCTTGAGTCGCACGGAGTAAAGCTCCTTGGCTCATCTCCCGAGTGTATCGACAAGGCTGAGGACCGTCAGATCTTCAAGGATACGATGGAATCCATAGGCCAGCCCTGCATTCCTTCAAAGGTCGTAACTACAGTTGAGGATGCACTGGAATTCGCTGACGAGATCGGTTACCCGGTTATCGTAAGACCTGCTTTCACTTTAGGCGGAACGGGCGGCGGAATCGCAAATGACAAGGACGAGCTTTTCGAGATCGCGAGAGGAGGACTTGCATTATCACCTATCACTCAGGTCCTGATCGAGCGCGGAATCGCAGGCTGGAAAGAGATCGAGTTCGAAGTAATAAGAGATAAAGACGGCAACGTAATCACGGTCTGCTCGATGGAGAACTTAGACCCCGTAGGAGTTCACACAGGTGACTCTATCGTCATAGCTCCTGCAGTAACTCTTTCCGACAAAGAGTATCAGATGTTAAGAACAGCATCACTTAACATCATCGAAGCTTTGGGCGTTGAAGGCGGATGCAACTGCCAGTTCGCGCTTAATCCGAACTCCTTCGAATATGCGGTAATCGAGGTCAACCCGAGAGTCTCAAGATCCTCTGCACTTGCATCAAAAGCAACGGGTTATCCCATCGCGAAGGTTGCGACAAAGATCGCGATCGGATACAGGCTTCACGAGATCGTAAATGCCGTAACAGGTCACACATATGCTGCATTTGAGCCTGCGCTGGACTATGTTGCAGTCAAGTATCCGAAGTGGCCTTTCGACAAGTTCGTATATGCAAAGAGAGACCTCGGAACGCAGATGAAGGCGACGGGCGAAGTCATGTCCATCTCCGATTCATTTGAGAGCGCGCTCATGAAGGCAATCAGAGGTGCGGAGATCTCCGCTGATACACTTCACCTGAAGAAGATGGAGGACGTATCCGACGAAGACCTTATGCCGAACTGCATCAAGGCTACCGATGAAAGACTCTTCTACGTCGCGGAAGCGATCAGAAGAGGCGTAGATATCAAGATCATCAATGAGAAAACAAAGATCGATATGTGGTTCCTGTCCAAGATCAGGAATCTCGTTGAGTTCGAGAAGGCTATCTCCGGCAAAGAACTCACTTTCGATGAATATGTAAAGGCCAAGAAGCTTGGTTTTACCGACAAGGCTCTTGCAAGGATCACGGGCAAAAAGCCTGAATATAAGCTCAAGCCGACATTTAAGATGGTCGATACGTGCGCAGGCGAATTCGAAGCGCACACACCTTACTTCTATGCGACGTATAACACGCCTGAGGAGGGCGGCGAGAATGAGGCCGACTTCGAGAAGGCAGGCGATAAGGACAAGAAGACAGTCATCGTATTCGGTTCAGGCCCGATCAGGATCGGTCAGGGAATCGAGTTCGACTACGCTGCTGTTCACTGCGTAAACGCGCTCCGCAACTTAGGCTACAGAGTCGTTATCGTAAACAACAACCCTGAGACGGTATCCACTGACTTCGACACCGGCGACAGACTCTACTTCGAACCTCTGACACCTGAAGACGTAATGAATATTGTTGATCAGGAAAAGCCTTTTGGCGTAGTTGTTGCGTTCGGCGGCCAGACTGCCATCAAGCTCACGAAAACTCTTTCCGAGAATAACGTTAACATCATCGGAACTTCCGCGGATTCGATCGATATGGCAGAAGACCGTGAGAGATTCGACGAGCTCTTAGAGCGCCTCGGTATCGCAAGACCTAAGGGATTCTCAGTTCTCACTCTTGAAGAAGCCCTCCATGCCGCAAACACACTTGAATATCCCGTGCTCTTAAGACCTTCATACGTTCTTGGCGGTCAGAACATGATCATCGCCTTCAACGACGAGGACGTTAATGAGTACATGAAGATCATCTTAGCGCAGGGCATCGAGAACCCTGTCCTCATCGACAAGTACATCCAGGGCAAGGAGATCGAAGTAGACGCGATCTACGACGGCAAGGATGTCCTTATCCCGGGCCTCATGGAACACGTTGAGCGTGCGGGAATCCACTCCGGTGACTCCATCGCTATGTATCCCGCAAAGCACATCTACGACGATATGTATAAGAAGCTTGCTGATACCACGATCGCTCTCTGCGACGGCCTTAAGTCAACAGGTATCGTAAATATCCAGTACATCGTAAAGGACAACAGGATCTATGTTATCGAGGTCAACCCGAGAGCATCAAGAACGGTTCCTTACATGAGCAAGGTAACGGGCATCCCGATGGTAGACGTTGCCATAGAAGTAAGTCTCGGCACACCTCTTGCCGATATGGATTACGGCACCGGATTCTACAGACAGTCACCTTATACCGCAGTCAAGGTTCCGGTATTCTCATTTGAGAAACTCACGGACGTTGATACTCAGCTTGGACCTGAGATGAAGTCCACGGGTGAGGTATTGGGCGTAGGCAGAAACCTCTCAGAAGCTTTGTACAAGGGCCTCGTAGCAGCAGGCTACAAGATGTACAAACGCGGCGGAGTCTTCATCACGGTAAGAAATTCCGACAAGATGGAGATCGTTGAGATCGCTAAGAAGTTCGATCTCATGGGCTTCAAGCTCTATGCGACGCACGGTACTGCCGAGGCATTGAGACAGGCCGGAATGGAAGTTTCCGAAGTATCGAAGATCCACGAGTCCGATGAGAACAACACAATGACACTCTTAGAGAGCGGCAAGATCAATTACATTATCTCGACATCAGCAAAGGGCAGACTCCCTGCGAGAGACTCCGTTAAGCTCAGAAGAAGAGCAGTCATGCTCGGAATTCCGTGCCTTACGGCTATCGATACCGCAGACGCCCTTGCTGACTCGCTCATGAGCCACTTCTCCGAGATCAACACAGAGCTTGTCGACATCAACAACATGCGTGATAAGCGCCGTAAGATCAACTTCATCAAGATGCAGGGTGCAGGCAACGATTATATCTACATCGACTGCATGGAGAGCATGGTATCTTCGCCTGAATCACTCTCTGTCTATATGAGTGACAGACACTTCGGTGTCGGCGGTGACGGCATCGTTCTCATCGCCCCTTCAAAGGTTGCCGACTGCAGGATGATAATGTTCAATCTTGACGGTTCAGAGGGCATGATGTGCGGAAATGCGATCAGATGCGTTGCAAAGTACATGTACGATGAACGCGGCCACAAGAAGAGACATATGAAGATCGAGACCAAGAGCGGCATCAAGACACTTGAGATCATGACATTAGGCGGTGTTGCATCCAGAGTCAAAGTCGACATGGGCAAGGCAGAACTTAATCCGCCGAAGATCCCGTGCACCCTTCCCGGAGACAGTGCGATTAATGTTCCTGTAAATATAGACGGTGATGAATATAAGATCACGGCAGTATCTATGGGCAACCCGCATGCTGTCGTATTCACGGATCTTGTGGATGTTATGGATCTCAATACTATAGGTCCGAAGTTCGAATATTCGACAGACATCTTCCCTGAAAGAGTCAACACGGAGTTCGTTAAGGTCATAGACGAACACACTCTCAAGATGAGAGTCTGGGAGAGAGGTTCCGGCGAGACGATGGCCTGCGGTACCGGCGCCTGCGCAACAGTTGTTGCGGCATGCGAGAACGGCTTCTGCAAGAAGGGTGAAGACATAAGAGTCATCCTTAAGGGCGGAGATCTCATAATCAACTATACTGACGATACTGTATGGATGACCGGAAACTGCGCCAAGGTTTTCGAGGGCTCCATGGAGGTTTAATGGAAAAAAGCAAAAGAAGCTTCACGGCGGCCATCTTTGATATGGACGGACTTATTCTCGATTCGGAGAGGACAGTCCTCAAATGCTGGGAAGTGATAGGTGAGAAGTACGGTTTTCCCGATATTGTTACATACGGGATCAGCGTTATCGGAAAGAATAAAAGGTCCACAGTCGAAGAATTCGAGAGGGTTTACGGCGAGCCCGGTGACAGGTATGAGGCAGAACTCAGACAGATCTATAACGGTATGGAGGTTCCGTTAAAGCCCCATACCATTGAACTGTTAAGCGCTATGAAGAATGCCGGGATGAAGATCGCTATTGCTTCATCTTCAACAAGAGAAGAGGTTATCTCCCAGCTTACAAAGCTCGGTGCATTTAAGTTCTTTGATGCGGCAGTCTGCGGAGATCAGGTCACTAAGTCAAAGCCTGATCCGGAGATATTCCTTCTTGCCTGCGATGCACTGGGTGTAAAGCCGGAAGAGTCCATAGGACTTGAGGATTCCTTCAACGGGGTAAGAGCGTGCAAGGCGTCAGGCCTTTACACGATAATGGTGCCGGACATAATTCAGCCCGATGACGAGATGAAAGGACTTGCGGATGTTATCCTGCCGTCTCTTAAAGACGTTCAGGATTTCTTGAATCTCAAGTGATTGTTGTTATAGAGATAGTTCAGCACGGATGCGCCGATGATTATCGCGTATCCTGCTATGCTGAGCCAGTCGGGCATCTCGCCAAGGAAGATGAGCCCCAGAAGTGCCGTGAATATTACGGTTGAGTAGTCGTATATCGATATCTCTTTTGCAGGGCATGCGGCATAGGCCGATGTGATGAATATCTGGCCGAAGCATGCGGAAACGCCGGTCATGCAGCAGTAGAAGAACTGAAGCCACGTAATAGGCTGATATGTGAATATGATGAACGGTATCAGCGCCACGCATGAGAATGTCGAAAAGAACGCGACCACGACTATTCCGCGTTCACCTTTAAGTGTGACCTTGCGCAGGAATGTATATGCTATGCCCGCGCATATTCCTCCGATAAGCGCGATCACCAGCGGGAAGATGTCATCACCGCTGACTCCCAGCGTTCCGAACAGGAATGTGGGCTTAACAACGAATACCGCGCCCGTGATCGCCGTAAGGATCGCTGCCCACTGGAAGCCGTCTGCAGCTTCTTTAAGAACGATGATCGAAGTCAGCATCGCAAAGAACGGCGAGAGCTTGTTGAGCATCATGGCATCGGACATGTTGGTGTGCGATATCGCATAGAAGTTGGCAAGAACGCCTATCGTGCCGAATGAGGCACGCATGAGAAGTCCCGGCCAAGAGCCCTTTTTGATCTTGAATTTCTCGGGAGACCTTGCAAGGAGCACATAGGACATTACGATAGCCACAAGGTTTCTGAAAAAGGCCTTCTGGAATACGGGCATGTCTCCGGCGAGGTTAATGAACAGCGCCATGCATGCGAAAGAAAATGACGACAAGAGAAGGTATATGATACCCCGTTTGCGTGGTGATAGCTTTTCCAAAAACCTGACTGTCACAAAGGCCTCTAAATTAACAAAATCTGCAATTAAGATAAAGTAAGCAGCCGCCGTTGTCTATATAATAAGGCTTAGTCAAAACGTAGATTGACACATTAAGCCGTGCTAAATACAATTAGGAAGTTGCATAGACTGGAAGGAATAAGAGGTTTTTTATATGCTTAGAGTCGGTATCCTGGGTTGCGGTTCTATCGCTTCTAAAGTCGCTGACAGCTTGAAGCGCAACAGGAACGTCACTATTGCGGGCGTGGCATCACGAGAACGGAGCAAGGCAAAGAAGTTTGCCGCACTTCATTGTCCTGATGCAAAAGTCTTTACGGGCTATGAGAAGCTCGCTGCTTCCAAAGATATTGATCTTGTATACATCGCTACTCCGAACACATATCACTATGAGCACGCGATCATGTGCATCAAGGAGTATAAGAACATCCTTGTCGAGAAGCCTTTTGCCATGAGCAAGGCGGAAGCCGACAGCATATTTTTCGAGGCCAAGAACAGAGGCGTATTCGTCGCAGAGGCTATGTGGACTTCATACATGCCGCTTCACAAGAAGGCTCTCGAGTGGATCGCAAAGGGCAGGATCGGAGCAGTAAAATATGTTTCCGCAAATCTCGGCTACGACATTGCCAATGTTCCGAGACTTAACAGCCAGGCCTTAGGCGGCGGAAGCTATTACGATCTTGGTGTATATACGACTAATTTCGCTCTTTCTTTCATGGGCGATGACATAAGGGTGGCGAGGGTCTTTGCAAGACAGATCTCTTCAGGGATCGACAAGGATACCACATATTCTATGGAATCAGAGGATGGAAGTATTCTTGGAAATTTCTATGTCACCATGTGTGCCGATACGGACAAGGACGGTGTGGTCATTGGTGAAAGAGGCAAGATCAAGTTCACCAATATAAATAATTACCGCAAGATAACTCTTCTGTCGCAGGACGATACACTTTTGGAAGAGGTGGAAGCCAAGGAGGATTATTTGCACGGATACGTTTACGAGTTTGAGAGTTGTGCCAACGCGATCTCAAAGGGCCTTATCCAGGCGCCTGAGATGCCGTGGGCAAGAACTGTCAGGATCGCGGCGTTAGGCGATGCCATCCGTTCAATGATGTAATATGCCGGACAGAAGTATTAGACAGTCTCAGAACAGAAAGCGCATAAAGTTCATTGTTTTCAATGGAATCGTTGCAGCTCTTTATGTGGTCTTCACGGCTCCGTTCGCGAACATCGCCTACGGTCCCATCCAGGTGAGGATCGCGGAAGTAATGACAGTATTCCCGATATTCTCATGGGGCATGATCCCCGGAGTGACTCTGGGATGCTTCATCGCAAATCTTATCAATCCCGGCAACTACGGACCTGTCGACATTATCGGAGGAACACTTGCGACACTGATCGCGGGGATCCTCTCATATCTGCTCGGCAAGAAGAGTGTGTGGCTCGGATTGATACCCCCGGTACTGGTCAACGGGATCATAGTCGGAGGCTATCTCCCGTTCCTTCTCATGGACCAGGGAAGCACGGTTACGGTTCAGGCAGTGCTCGTAAGTATGCTCTCCGTAGCAGGAAGTGAGGCGGTGCTCCTTATCGTACTCGGAATACCGCTCATATTAGTAATGGAAAAGACAGGATTGAAGAATAAGTTACCATGACACAGTATTTTGACCCAAACCCGATGACTCCTTCAGAACGTAAGGTTATCCCTTACAGAATGAACGGGATCAACTTCGAATTCTATACGGATACAGCCGTATTCTCCAGAAAGGAAGTCGACTTCGGAACCAACCTTCTTATCGAGACACTAGTAAAAGACATCAAGGCAAGAGGTCCGAAGATGGAGCGCTTTGCCGATTTGGGCTGCGGTGTCGGCATAGTCGGGATCGTTATAAAGTCCTGCTTTATGGCTTTTGATGTCACCGGCGTCGACATCAACTCAAGAGCTGTTGCACTGGCCCGCGAGAACAGCAAGCTCAACGGCGTCAACTGCAGGTTCATGTCCAGTGACGTGCTCTTCGCAGTAAGAGACGAACACTTCGACATTATCGCAACAAACCCTCCCGTAAGAGCCGGCAAGAAAACTGTTTTCGAGTTTTACGAACAGTCCTATGAACTTCTTAATCCGGGCGGATACCTCTATGTGGTGCTCCAGCGCAAGCAGGGCGCGCCCTCTACAATGGATAAGCTTAAAGAACTCTTCGGCAACTGCGAGACTCTTTCCATCGACGGCGGCTACAGGGTAATGAGAGCGAGGAAAGAATGAGCCTTCCTTATCCTTTTATCGAATCCTACCTGATGTTCTTCATCTACAGTTTCACGGGATGGGTCATCGAAGTAATCTATTACGGTCTCACCGAAGGAAAGTTTATTAACAGAGGCTTTCTTGCAGGACCTCTTTGTCCTGTTTACGGCCTGGGTTTTTATGCCGCCATCTGGATCTTTGAGCCTTTGAATGACAGCTTTTTTATCATCTTCTTCGGTATGGCTACCGCCTGCACGTTAGTCGAGCTTATCGCCGGAGTGATCCTTTACCATACCTTCCATATGCGCTGGTGGGATTATTCGGATTACAAGTTCAATTTCAGAGGATATATCTGTCTCAGATTCTATGTTTACTGGGGTATTGCCGCTTCTTTGGGCATCTATGTTCTTCACCCGGCAGTCAAGTGGCTCATAGCCCATATCAATTATCCCGTAAGGATCGGCATACTGATACTCTTTACTGTGGTCCTTGTCGCTGACCTTGTAACCACAATCATTACTATCGTAGGCTTCAGGAAGAAGTTCGAAGCGATGGAGAAAGTCGTTACAGGTACAAAGGCAGTGTCAGACAAGATCGGGTCGGGCATCTACGGTGCTGTAGATACGCTCGTTACCGTAAGCGAGCCTACGAGGAACCACTACGAGCAATACAGGAAACTCCTGGCTGATAACCGTCAGCAGGAAAAGGAACTTGCCGCTCAGCACAGGGCAGAGGAGAAGGCTTTTGCAAATCAGTTCACCGAGGCGGAGAAAGAGAGCATCAGACTTGCAAAAGAATCTGCTTCCAATGCCGTCGGATCACTTGTCAGATCGTTTAAGAAGAACGAGCAGCGTCTTGTAAGAGTAGTTATGGTCAGGTCAAGTGATGCAGGTGCTGCAGTCATGAGATTTATCAAGAAAAAGACGGAAAACGACAACGAGGAACTCTTCAATATGGAAGAGGACGAGCCTTCAGAAGAGAAGTCCGGCTCCTGATCTTTCTTAATTTGAAATAAACACAGGCATTACATATAATATTCGCGTCTTAAACGGTTAGGAGGAATAAATATGTCATCAGCATGCGAATCATGCGCCCACAAGGACGGATGCACATCCCAGAGCACATGCCCTTCATTGAACGGTCCCGTAAAGGACCCTCTCGCAAACGGATCTTCTGTTAAGACCGTTATCGGTATCGCGAGCGGCAAGGGCGGCGTCGGAAAGTCTTTTGTTACTTCAGTTCTCGCTGTCGGGCTCGCTCGAAAAGGGTATAAAGTCGGTATCATGGATGCGGACGTAACCGGTCCTTCAATTCCGCAGTCATTCGGTCTTAAAGATAATCTTATGGCTAACGATGAGCAGATCATTGAACCTGCAGTAACCTCTACAGGCATTAAAGCAGTAAGCGTAAATCTTCTTCTCGAGAACAAGGAGGCTCCCGTTATCTGGAGAGGACCTGTTCTCAATTCTCTTGTTAAACAGTTCTGGGGCCAGGTCAACTGGGGTCCTCTGGATGTTCTTCTTATCGACATGCCGCCGGGAACAGGCGATGTGCCGCTCACGGTCTTCCAGTCTATCCCTCTGGACGGTATCGTTCTTGTAGCTACGAGCCAGGATCTTGTATCCATGATCGTAAACAAGGCAAGGAACATGGCTTCCATGATGAACGTTCCCGTTCTCGGAATGGTCGAGAATATGAGCTTTATCAAGTGTCCTCACTGCGGTGACGAGATCAGATTGTATGGTGACGGATCTTCCATTGAGAAGTCCGCAAAAGAGATCGGATCCAGAGTTCTGGACAAGCTCCCTCTTGATCCTGAAGTAACAAAACTCGTCGATTCAGGAAATGCTGAGATGGTTGCAGAAGACCTTCTTTCCGGAGCAGTTGAGATGGCAGCCGGGTTGATCAGCAAGTGAGAAAAAGATATCTGTCATCAGTTCTGATACTGTGTTTTGCATTCGCATTCCTCTGCGGGTGTTCAGGAAGCAAGTCCGGGGGAGTAAAGGATTACCTGGGCAATTATTCCTATGCCGAACCCGCTGTGTGTATGGTCTATGAAACGGTTGAAGGCGAGATCGATGAAGCAGGCAATCCGTGCTATGGCATCCAGTACCGCAAAGTAACTGATCTTGACGGGCTTATAGCATCCGGAAACACTTTGCTGCTTTATTTCTACAGCTCTATGTCGAACAGCGGTGCAGTGATAACTGCCTCAATGGAAGATGTGGCACAGGCCTATAACGGAAAGTTCGCGGTCATTATGATTGACGCGATGGAATATCCCGATCTCATGAGCAAATACAAGATCGAAGCGGTACCGGATTTTGTCCTTATCAAGGCAGGTCAGGAAGATCAGGTTTTCTGCAGCAGCTCATATGGTTACTGGTCAGTCAATGATGTGTTATCATGGCTTCAAAGCAACGGAATCAAATAAGGTGAGAAACATGGGAAACATTATATCCATCAGCACGATAGGACAGGACAGTCACAGATTCGGGGAGCCTTGCGGCAGTACGGCAATAAGGCTCGGAGGGATCGATATCCCTTTTGACAGACCCATCGAGGCAAACAGTGACGGCGATGTAGTATATCATGCTATAACCAATGCGATCTCCGGTTATACAGGTGTTAATATCCTTGGCGGTGAAGCCGATAAGCTCTGTCTCGAAAAGGGTATCAAAGACAGTTCCGTTTATCTTAAAAAAGCTCTCGAATATATAAAAGAAGGACAGATCATTCACTGCTCCGTCACCATTGAGTGCTTAAGACCTAAGCTTATGCCTTACATTCCTTCTATGAAGGAGTCTGTTGCCGGCATGCTGGGGATCCCGTCTTCTTCGGTCGGCATTACTGCAACGACCGGCGAAGGTCTGACCGGCTTTGGCAGGGGTGAAGGAATACAGGTATTTGTTATACTGACTTTTGCAAAAGAAATCTGACCGTCAGTCATGGAACGGTTCACTCTCACCGCGTGATCTGACGATCTCTGAAGCGATTGCAATATCTTCCGGCGTCGTGATCTTAAGATTGGAATAAAGTCCCTTAGTAAGATAAACATCAAGACCATAGATGGTGGCAAGCGCGGTATCATCAGTAGCTTCGATACCGTCAGAAGCAGCCCTCTCATAACACATCTTAATATCACTGTACTTAAAGCCCTGCGGCGTAAGTATCTCGTAGAATCTGGAACGGTCGGGAGTGCCTGTAACTTTAACTTCCCCGGACGCCATGACTTCAACTTCCTTAAGTGTGTTCTTAACAGGAACGGCAGACGCACATACCGTGTGATCCTTAAGTCCGTCAATGCAGGCTGTTATCTCTTCATAAGTGATAAGGCAACGGGCTCCGTCGTGAACGAGAACGAGATCGTCACCGGAAGCACCTTCTATAGCTTTAAGCCCCAAACAGACAGATTCGGTCCTTGTATTTCCTCCGAAAGCAAACACGATATCAAGATCGGGGAAATACTCCATACACATAGCCTTAAGGGTATCTATGAGATCATGCGTCGTAACGAGTATTATCCGGTAACTGAATCCGGCATATCCGTTCCTGCACACTTCGGATACCGCACCGAGAGTCCTTAAGATAACCGGGCTGCCTTCGACATTCCTCATGAGCTTGGGCAGACCTGCTCCCATACGTGTTCCGCTTCCTGCGGCAGGTATCAGAAAATAACATTTACGTTCCATAAGATATCCTCCTTATCCCCTTATGAAAACAGTATATCAACTGCTTCTTTAAGGTTATCCGCATAGATGAACTCGGGGGCCTGACCGTCTCCGAATGTATCTGATGAGATACCCTTCAATTCCTTCTCAAGTGCATCCTTGGAACTGCCCGGAAGAACTACCGTGGTGACACCGATCTTCGATGCCGCAACGCATCTTTTTAAGATCCTGCTTACAGGTCTTATCTCACCTGACAGGCCGATCTCTCCCAATATCAGAGTATTGGCTTTGCAGCTTACACCTCTTGCGGATGACACGGCGGCTATGCAAACTGCAAGGTCAGTTGCCGGATCGCTTACCTTAAGGCCGCCTATTACGTTAACAAAACAATCCTTTGAAGTAAGGCCCAACGACAGGATCTTCTCGCAAACTGCAAGGAGCATCAGAACTCTGCTTCTTTCAGGGCCGGATGTCATTCTCTGGGGATTGGGATAAACGCTCTCGGTGCATAGAGCCTGAACTTCGATAGTAAGGGCATCGTTGCCTTCAAGTGTTGATGTTAATACCGATCCCGGACTGTTGAGAGGCCTGCCCGCTACGAGAAGCGCTTTGGAGCTGTCTACGGGAACAAGACCTGTCTCACCCATCTCAAAGAAGCATATCTCATTGCTCCTTCCGAACCTGTTCTTGGCAGAGCGTATTATCCTGTAACCGCCTGTCGAATCACCTTCAAAGCTCAGTACGGTATCCACCATATGCTCTATGGTCTTCGGACCAGCAATAGATCCGTCTTTTGCAATGTGACCGACCATTATTATCGTGATATTATTGGTCTTTGCGATGCGGATAAGTCCTGCCGCAACTTCCCTTATCTGGGCAACTCCGCCCGGTGTTCCTGCCACCTGTTCGGAATAGAGAGTCTGAATAGAATCAATGATCGCAAGACAGGGCTTATGAGACTTAAGCTGTTCGGCGATAGCTTCGAATCTTGTCTCACCGCAGATAAGGATATCCCTTTTGATCTTCAGTCTCGATGCGCGCATACCGATCTGTGCAGGTGATTCCTCACCTGAGATATAGAGGACTTCACCATTAGCTTTATAAGAATCTGCAAGCTGCATGAGGATGGTCGATTTGCCGATACCGGGCTCGCCTGCCACTAGGGTAACAGAACCCTCGGTTATTCCGCCGCCGAATAATATGTCGAGCGGCGGGATGCCTGTCGAATGTCTCTTGTAATTCTCCTTGCCGGCTTCGCTGAGTCTTACTGTGACAGCAGAATCAGTCCACGAGTATTGGTTGGCGGTAAATGCGGGAGAATCTGTCTTGGCCTTTGCCGGCTCCTTGGCCGAAGGTGCTTCGACAAAGGTGTTGAACATTCCGCAGCCGGGACATTTGCCCATCCAGCCTGACGTCTCATAACCGCATTCCCTGCAGAAAAATGTTGTCTTCTTAGCCATAACGATATCCGTCCATACTTTATTATCTGAATTATATCAAAAGGTCGGGTCCGATAATGGGACAGTATTTGATGCTATAATTGGTTTATTATCGATCGGCCGGGGAAAACAGGCTGCCGGAAAGAGGTGTCATATGGGAGTAGACGTAACGATAAAGAACAAGCAGTTATTCAAAAAGCCGCTGACCATAGATGAACTGACAATGGGCAAATACGGATGCGGCACCGTTGATCAGTACGGACGCAATACCTGCAAACCCGGCAACGGTGATATTGTTTTTTACGATAAGAACAGGATCGGAAGAGGAGTCATTATCTTTTCCTGGTCAGATTCAGTCAAGGATAGTGTGGATCTCAGACTGAATTCCTTTTCCACCTTCCGTGACATCGACATGTTCTATGAGTTCATCAGAAACATCATGAAGATATGGAAGGCGAAGGACTTTGAACAGGACGGCAGCAAGTATACTGCGAATGACATTGACAGGCTCGCTGATGAGCAAAAGGAGTTCTCGATCAAGTACATGTCAGAGATCGAGAGCATAGTAAACGACAGTAACGGACACATTACCATACCGAGTGCGATGTTCGATATTGATATCGCGGTCGAAAGACTAAAGGAATTCGGTAATTCCAAAGATGCTGACGGTTACGCTGATTATCTTCACGGTCTCCAGAGCATCGACGCATATTATGCAGTTCCTTCGATGTACGAAAGCAGGGAAAAGAAGAATGTCTTCTTCGGCAACTATGTTATAACCACAGATACCGATACCATCTTCCCCCTCAAGGCTTCTGTGCCCATGATGTTCAAGAATCCGAATACGGGAAAAGCACTTGAGTGCGATGATTTCCGCGTCGCGTTTTTTGATTACGATAAGAAAAAGCCGATCGGATCATTATCATTCGATGATTTTGCTCAGAAGGCGGGCATCGCAAACTACCCCAAACTCGATGAAACCCATATCTTCCTTAAGGGAATGACTGCAGGAGAAATGGAAGAACTCCTGAAGTAATACTGTAAATGGCGACTGCGTAAAAAACACAGCAACGCACTGCGAAAAATGTCCCACAGCATAGAGGCCGGCGGGACATTTCTGATTTGCGTAATGTTATATACCCTTACAGAGTCTTAAAGAATTCGCATGCTTTGAGGGTGTTCTCGTATGAGCCGAAGGCGGTGAGGCGGAAGTAGCCTGTGCCGTTCTCGCCGAAGCCTTCGCCGGGTGTTCCGACCACGCCGTACT
The DNA here is from genome assembly GCA_017428155.1 of Clostridiales bacterium. Lineage (GTDB taxonomy): Bacteria > Bacillota > Clostridia > Saccharofermentanales > Saccharofermentanaceae > Saccharofermentans. The sequence goes on from JAFRRJ010000062.1 coordinate 66,288, forward strand.
TGTTGAGGATCATGTCGAAGAAATCCCAGCCGCCCATGTTGTCGGGGCACTTGAGCCAGATGTAAGGCGAGTTGACGCCGCCGGTGAAGTAGATGCCTTTGCTTGTGAATACTTCTGCGAGAGCAGCTGCGTTTCTCTTGTAGTAAGCGATGTTTGCCATGCAGTCTTCAAGTCCCTTGCCGGAAAGTGATGCCGCTGCGCCCATCTGGGTTACGTATGATACGCCGTTGAATTTTGTTGCCTGGCGTCTTGCCCAGAATTTGGAGAGCTTGATCCCGCCTGCTTCAAGAGTGTCGGGAACTACTGTCCAGCCGCAGCGCACGCCGGTAAAGCCTGCAAACTTGGAGAATGAGGATACTTCAATTGCGCAGGTATCCGCACCGGGGATCTCATAGATCGTGTGGGGCTTGTCTTCTGTGATGAATGCTTCGTATGCCGCATCGAAAATAATGAGCGAGCCTGTCTTGATCGCGAAGTTGACCCATGCCGTGAGACCTTCGTAACTGTATACCGCACCCGTCGGGTTGTTGGGCGAGCAGATGTAGATAACGGAAGGTTCGATGTCTGTGTCAGCGGGAGGTTCGGGAAGGAAACCGTTCCCGCTTGTGCCTGCAACAAATGAGATCTTTCTGCCGTTCATGAGGTTGGAATCGACATAAACGGGATAGACGGGATCGGGGATGATGACAGGGTTGTCACCAAGGATGTCGGGAAGGTTGCCGAGATCGCTTTTCGCGCCGTCGGAAACATAAACAACATCGGGAGTTATGAAAGGAGCGCCGATCGTCTTGTAGTGATCAGCGATCGCGTTTCTAAGGAAATCGTAGCCGTATTCAGGCGGATAACCGTGGAAGGACTCCTTTGCTGTCATTTGCCTGACTGCATCTTCCATAGCGGAAGTGACGGAAGCCGGAAGGGGAAGGGTAACGTCGCCTATACCCATCCTGATGATTTCCCTTTCAGGGTTTGCTGCCTGGAAAGCCTTGACGCGCTTTGCTATATCAGAGAACAGATATGTTTCTTTAACGTCAAGGAAATGATTGTTGAGTTTGATATCCATGGACCTTATACCTCGTCCCTATAAAAATTCTGCGAACATTTTAACACGCGGAATAAAAAGCGAATAAAGAAAATTGTCGTACATATGCACAAAAGACTGTTCGGTAATTCGCCCCGGCATTAAAAGTTTTTGATATCTGCGCAACGGTGTATAATGGGCGCAAGGATAATCAAGAACTATTGATCGTATATATCATTTGACGGAGATTGGTTTTGGAAAGTTTTTGGAGCGTATTCTATCCCGAGAAATACTCAAATCCCGATACGGATTCTGACGAGACTCTTTACATGAGAATGAAGAAGGTCTGTGCGAAGTATCCGACCAGGATCGCGCTTCAATACGGAAGCAAAAAACTGACTTTTGCAGCTTTGATCGATAAGATAGATGAAGTGGCAAAAGCCTGGAGAAAACTCGGTGTCAGGAAAGGTGACATCGTCATATTGATGATGGGCCATAACCCGATGAACGTCATCAGTGTCTATGCACTGGATAAACTCGGCGCATCAGCGTCGCTGGCAGTTCCGATCCTCGCGCCCGAGCAGTTTGAGAGATATGCAAATGACCTCGGAGCAAGATTCTGTGTTATGAGCTGCAGGCAGTATGAGAATTTCTCATCAGTACTTTCCTCGACGAAGATCAAGGCGGTAATCATCGGGAAATACGGGAATATGATCTCCGGATTAAACAGGATATCTTTTCCCTTTTACGGACTCTCAAGTTTTGATTCACCGAAGCCGAGGGAAGAGCCTGACGGAATAAGGGTGATGTTCTGGAAAGATGTTATGGCACTGCCTGATGAAGACGGCGTTCCGTCAAACCTGCCATATGACAAAGACAACCGCCGCACGGTGCTTTATCTGTTTCCGAGCAGCGTTGCAGACGGATTGAAGCCTGTGGAGCTTTCTGCCAGGAAAATCAATCTTTCCGCAAACCATACGGAAATGGTCCTTAAGGCAAACGAGGATGTTACGGGACGTCCCGCAAGGACTCTTTGTATAAGCGAGAGCTGTTTTACGTTCGGGTTCGTGTTCGGAACACATGATGTTCTCTGCAGCGGACAGACGGTTCTGATATTTACATGGTATGACAACGAGAAGATCTTTTTCGCATTGATGAGATACAGGCCTGATGTCGTAATCGGGTATAACAGTACCGTAGCTTCGATAAACAAGGCGGGAATCTATTCCGGAATACTCCGTCCGGTTGAACGCATAATCGTCGGAGGAGGTCTTCTTACCAGCAGCCAGAAGGCAACGCTGTTTGAGATTGCCCAGAGATCGGGAAGAAAGCTTTCCTTGTGTTCGATCGCTGTCTGTGATGAGGTCCTTACTTACGCATACGGACCTTCCGATCTTGAGAGCGACAGACTTCTGGGATTCCCTTTGCCGGGAGTTATTATGCGTGTCGCTGACAGCGAGACGGGGCTTGATGTTCCCGACGGCGCTGAAGGCGAGATATCCGTATATTCACCGCTTTCAAGTGAAGTCAGTATTTCCGATATCAATTCCGGGAAAAAGAAAAACTATAAGAGACTCCCGGACGGAAGGCTATGGTATTTTACCGGAATGATCGGAAAGCAGGATGCGAATAAGATGTTCTATCTGGTCGGCAATAAATCGCGTGAAGCCAGGATCGGCAGTTATCCTGTATATCCTGATATGGTAGATGAGACAGTTCAGATGACTGAAGGCGTTGTTGAGTGCTGCTCGGTTATCATTGAGGATACTGACGGACCGGTGCTTGTCGCGGCTGCAGTTCCGGAAGAACAGTATTTCTATGACAACTCCATGATGGAGGACTTAAGAGACAGGATAAAAGCCGAATGCGAGTCTATGCTCCATGAAGCGATGCGGCCGTCGGAGATACTATTCTTTGTCTCGCTTCCCAAAAATACAAGCGGTTCTTACGACTATGAGGCGATAAAGAAAAGGATCTCGCTGGTCCGTGAAGACGAGATGTCTGACGAGAATTTGCCTGATTCAGAGCCGACTTAAGGTAAGAATTCTTATGTTTTTCGTGGTATTATTCAAAAAGTATCCGTTCGATACAGAATGACTGTGCGGATACACGGATTAAGGAAAAGATAAAGGAGTTAATTCAATGAGAAAAATCGGAATCAAGGCTATATCGCTTGTCTGTACTGCGGCTTTGATGCTCTCTATGGCAAGCTGTACAAAGCCTGACAACAGACATTCCGGCGGAAGGCGTTCAGGCCCGGGCACTAAGATAGAGGGAGGAACACCCGTACCTACTTTGCCCGTTGATCCGACAATTACAGTAAGCGCGACACCGACACCGACACCTTCTGCAGGAACATACGGCGATTACATCCCGACATCTGATGCCCTCACATATCCTGATCATGTCGCAACATATGATGAGATACATCCATATCATGCGCCGGGAACCGTAAAGGGCAGTGCGGCACAGAAGCTTCTGTCAGATGTTGAGATGGATATCCTTCATCATGAGATCGACAGCTATGCTGACATCGTTATTCTTTTCGAGAACCCGGAAAAACTCGGATTCTCGGTAAATGACGTATCGTGGGGTGAGTTCACGACGATCGATGAATATGATGATGAGAAGGCATACTATCAGCAGCAGCTGGACAGTCTCTATACCATCGATTATGAGTCATTAGGCAGCGATGACAGGCTTTGTTATGACCTGATCGTATATGACATAGAGGAAACCATCTACGGTTATTCCTATACGGCTTTTGAATACTATGAGATGACCTTCAACGCCCTTACCGGTCCGCAGTGCAATATCCTTTTTGATTTGGAGATATTCGCTTTCGATACCGTGAAAGATGCGGAGGACTATATAAAGCTCGTTAAGGATATCGACAGATACTTCGATCTGCTGTGTGAATATGAGGAGTCAAGAGCGGCATATGGTTTTGCTTCATCTGACAACAGTTATGAGGAAGCAGCCAAGTCATTTGACAGCCTCGTGGAGCAAAAAGACGACTGTTTCCTCTACTATTCATTCGAAGAGAGACTGGATAATATCAAAGGTCTCTCATCAGCTGATAAAGACAGACTGATCCAGGAGAATGAGAAGGCGATGAAGGAGGTAATGTTCCCTGAATTTGAAGAGTGCGCATCACGCATGAGAGCTCTCGAAGGCTCCGGCGGAACGGATGCCGGGCTTTGCAGATACAGGGGAGGAGATGCCTACTATGCGGTAATTAACAGACATCTTTCGAATAAAGGTGTGAGTGTTGAAGAAAGCATAAGTGCTTTAGATAATGCCATTGATGCGACTTATGCCAAGCTCTATCAGGCCGCTTTAACCGGTACAGGCTGGGATAAAGAATATGAGGACCACGCGTATTCAAAAGGCAGTGTTGAGGATAACATGGATTATCTATACAGCCGTATAGAAGAGGATTTCCCGGCTATCCCTGCGCATGCGTATTTCCTTATGGAGGTCCCCGAAGCATTCGAGGACTACTTCTCTCCCGCTGCATGTATGGCATATCACCTAGACACCTTCAATTCCAACTGCATCATTGTCAATAACAAAAGTGTCGGTGGTGATCTCGGCACCACGATTGCCCATGAGGCATATCCGGGACACATGTACCAGTCCATCTACACACGCTCCAGGACCTCTCATCCTTATATGTATCTTGCAGGTTCGATCGGTTACAAAGAAGGCTGGGCTACCTATGTTCAGGAATACTCTTGTAAGTACTTCGCAGACAATCAGACCGCAGGAAAACTGGTTGGAATCACTGATAATCTAAACACTTTGATCAGTACCAAACTTGACTATGGTATACATGCCGAGAACTGGTCGCTTAAGGATTGTGTTGATTATCTTAATGACATTTTATTGAGCCAGGGGGCTGGCGATGAAGACCTTTGTACCGAGGATGATCTCGCCGATGCATACACGATGCTCATTATGGATCCGGGTTATTATATAAAATACGGAATGGGTAATGTCTGGACAACGCAGATCATGGATAACATGCATGCAAAGCACCCTGACAAGACTGATCTTGAGATCCACACTGCATACCTTGATTCCCTTACGGGAACCTTCGAGCAGATAGAAGCGAATACCGATAAACTGTTAAGCTGATCTATTGCCTCAGAAATGCGCTGAATGCCCCGCGGAAATGTTGTATAAAGATACAACCTGCGGGGCTTTATTTTGCGGTATTTTCCCGAAGATTACCATTATATTAATTTTTATATAAAATGATTGAGAAAATAATCGTTGTGTTATAATTAACCTGAATATTTATACGGAGGACGGGCTTCATGGCTACCTTAACACGGCTTGCAAGCACGCTTACTGCGCGCTATTTCCCTTCCGGCACGCTGACAGACGCTTTCTATCTTGACGGCAGACTCTGCGGTAAGAGAGAGACCAGACAGGCCGATATCACTATCGACAAAGATGAGAGAGGATTCTTCTTCTCGCTTTTCACCCACCCCGCTATCGAAGGATTTGAACCCGGAACTATTCCGCCGTTTGAACCTCAGCTTCGCGGTCTTTGCAATGAAGTAAAGAACGGTCACAAAGAGATCGATGCTATGATCGAGAAGTTCCTGTCAACTGCAGTTGAGGTTGCCGGAACAACGAAGCTCATCGATAACGAGACAAGAGATCCTTATTTTACCGGTGTTATCGTCAGAGATTCCGAGGCGTTTGCCGTAACTATCGGCGGCGGCCTTGCATTCCTTTACAGAGACGACACAATGTTCCCGTTAACAGATGCGGGAATTCCCATGGAGCCTATCGATGCATACGGCAACAGAGTCGGTGATTTCCAGTATTACTGCTCTTCAAAGACAGCCAATGCACTTTGGTCCAATTTCTTTACGCTTACACCTGATGACTGCATCATTCTTTGCAACAAGGCAATCTACGATGCATTAGGTCAGAGAGAGATATTGAGGATCCTTACTGACGCGGAAGACCAGTGCGATGCAGCAGGTCTTATTCTTACACAGGCGTCGGCAAGAATGCCGAATACCCCGATGCAGATCTCGATCTCCTTTGTAGAGAGTGTTACGAAGGAAGAGAAGAGAGGTCTGTTCGGACGTAAAAAGAAGAAGAACGACTATGAAAGTGAAGGTCATGAACTTCTTGAGTCAACAGTTGAAGGCGGAGAAGTCGGTGCAGCAGCCAAGGCAATTGCTGATGCAGGATTTGTAAGCCTCGCACCGGAAGAGCCCGTTGTTGTTCCTTTTGATACAGCAGTTCCTCCTTCAGACGGCAGTGTCCAGTTCGGCGATAAGGCAGGCCAGCCTGACGCCCAGAAGATACCTGATGACGCACCTGAATTCCCTGATGTGGAAGAGCCTGTCGAGGAATTATCAGCTGAAGAAGCAATGAAGAAGATCTTCGGTGAGATGAAGGAAGCTTCCCAGGGCAGTTCCGAAGCAGTTGAAAAGGGTGAGGTAGTCTCAGATTCACCGTTCGTTTTCAATGTCGACAACAACGATTCTGTTTCTGAGAGCAAAGAAGAATCTGAACCTGCGGTACCTGCTATGGAGACTATCTCCACAACAGAGTTCGCACCTGACAGTACAGATGATTCACCTACGAAGCCGGTTACAAACATTAACTCGATCCTGTTTACTGCAGGCGGTGCCGGAATTCTCGCCAAGGCTGTTTCAGATTCAAAGGAGAAGGAAGCTGCAAAGGAGACTGCAATCTCAGATCTTAAGGAAGAACCTGTTATTCCTGTTATTCCTGTAGTACCCGTTGTGCCGGAAGCTCCGGTAATTCCTTCTGTTCCCGAGACACCTGTCGTTATTCCTCCTGCACCCGCAGTTGTTAACAAGCCGGAAGAAATCGTTTTCGCGCCCGGCGAAGTCAAGGCAGACGCAGGCAGTTCCGATGTGGCTGCAAGTGCTGAAGATACATTTGATCCTTACGGCAACATCAGCGCACAGGAACTTAAGAACACACCGCCGCTCGTATTCGGCGATGACGGACTCGCACCCAGGGAAGAACCGGTACCTTCAGAAGAGGTATCCTCTATTCCCGTTCCCGAATATGAACTTGCGGAAGACAAGCCTGAATTAAAGGATGAGGATAAGCTTAATGTTGACTTCCCTGAGACAGAGAAGCCTGTAGCTGTTCCGGTTCAGGAGGCTGCTTCTGCTGTTCAGGAAGCAGTTCCTGAGGTTCCCGTAGAAGTTGTTCCCGAAGCATCAGACGATATCGTTCTCCCGTTCGGTGATCCTGCTTTTGTTTCTGCTTCAGGTGAGGCTCCTCAGGCAAAGGTGGATGACATTCCCCAGATGCCTCTTTACGATTCGGATAACTATAACAACCCGGTAAACGCTGTAGGATCTGAGCAGAACATCTCGCAGCCTTACGATAATGCTTCATACTATGGGGATTATGCGGGTTCTGAAGCACCTTCTGAAGGCGCGGCAGAAGTTCCGCCTTATCAACCGTACGGTGCAGAGGCATTCTCTGCTGCAGACCAGAGCAGTTTTGGCACATATGGCAATCAGACTGTAGATATGCAGGGAGGTGTACCAATGGATAATAACGGATATCCTGATTACGGAAATGGCGGGAACGGTTATGTTCCCGGATACGATCAGGCTTCTGCAGGAAGCTTCGGTGAGTATTCCGAGGCAGGATATCAGGCTCCTGACCAGGCATCCAGGTTCTATCAGCAGGAAGGATATTCGGATTTCTCATCACAGGCACAGAATGCTTACGGCGCAGAGAGCGCACAGCCTCAGGCTTCCGCATCATCTTCATCTTCATTAGACGACGAGTGGTTCAATAATATCCTCGGCGTTGATGAAGGCGGTCAGGTATACGGAGATCAGGCTTACGGATACAACCCCGCAGCTGAAGAGGCACAGCCTGTTATGCCGGATGCACAGCAGCAGGCCCAGTATACAAATCCCGGTCAGACCAACTACAGACCTTCAGGCACAGGTCCCAACAATAACAGCAGACCTACCGGCAGTGCACCGCGTACAAGTGCATCTTCCGGCAAGGGAGGCGGCGGCGGAAAGAAGATGAAGCTCAACCGCAACGGCTACATGTTTATTGCATTCCTCGCGATCCTCCTGATCTGTATAGTCATCGTTGTCGCTCTGATCTCCAGAGGATGCAGCAAGAAGACAAAGCCTACGGAGACAACGCTTATACCGACTTCGTCCGAGACGACGACAGAGACGACTGCTCCGTCCACACAGGCTACACTGCCTGATCCTTCGGCACCTATCGGATACTTCGTATTCTCCGAATATATCGGATATAGAACATGGTGGGATGTCTTCCATTACATTTATGAAATCGAGATCGATAATGCAAGAGATCCTCAGATCGCGAAGATCATTACATACAACAAGCTCGATCCTGCTACATATTCTCCTAATATCGGAGACCATATCCTCCTGCCTCCTAAGGAAGTAATCACAGGTGAGATCCCGAACACATTCAGTGCCGGTACTACAACAACTGATAACAACTCCACCGAGGCAACAACGGAGTCCACAGAGATCGTAAGTCAGATCCACATCACGTGATCTAAAGCGAAAATCATTAGAGACTAATAAGACCGCCTGCTACATATTTTCCGGCAGGCGGCTTCTTTTTTGGCTATTTAGCCGAATGAGATTTTCACAAAAAAAGACTTTTCAAGTATATAATGCTATTGCTGTTTATATATACGCGCGAAAAGAGGTATTTATCCATGCACAAGAAACTGTTTATACCCGGTCCTATCGAGGTTTCTGATGACGTTCTGGAGAAGATGTCTACTCCAATGATCGGACACAGAACGAAGGACATGTCCGCTCTTCAGCAGTCTATCTCTGAAAAGCTCCAGAAGGTAATGATGACCAATAACACTATCGTTTTATCAACGTCATCAGGCAGTGGTCTTATGGAAGGTGCCGTAAGAAGCTTTACCAAAACAAGAGCTGCAGTATTCTCGATCGGTGCATTCGGTAAGAGATGGCACAAGATGTGCACATCCAACGGCATCGCTGCCGATCTTTTTGAGTCAGAACTCGGTCAGCCTACAACACCTGAGATGATCGAGGAAGCACTCTCAACAGGCAAGTACGACCTTATAACTATCACACAGAACGAGACATCAACAGGCATCCACAATCCTATGGATAAGCTCGCTGAGGTCTATAAGAAATATCCTGATGTCATCGTTTGCGTTGACGCAGTCTCTTCAATGGCAGGTGACTATATCCCTGTAGACGAGCTTGGCATCGACGTATGCATCACATCAACACAGAAGTGCTTAGGCCTGCCTCCGGGAATGGCAATCGCTTCTGTCTCAGACAAGGCAATCAAGAAGGCTGAGACAGTAGAGAACAGAGGTCTTTACTTCGACTATCTTGAACTCGTTAAGTTCGTTAAGGAAAAGCCTTATCAGTATCCTTCAACACCTTCCGAGTCGCACATGTTCGCTTTGGATTACCAGCTCGACAAGATCCTTGCAGAAGGCGTTGAGAACAGATATCAGAAGCACGTAAGACTCGCTAAGATCGCACAGGACTGGGCAAGAGAGAATTGTGCTCTTTATTCCAATCCCGAGAACCTTTCAGTTACCGTTACCTGCGTAACTAACACAACGGGAATCCCCACATCAGACCTTATCAAAGCTATGGGAGAGAAGGGATACCTCATGAGCAACGGTTACGGTCCTTTGAAGGACAAGACCTTCAGAATCGCTCACATGGGTGATCTTACTGAGGAAGAGCTCAAAAAGTATCTGAGTGATCTTAAAGACACCATCGATGAACTTAAAGCAAAAGCTTGATCAATAGAAAATATTTGACGGGGGAACATGAAATGAAGATTCTTATCACAGAAAGCATTGCAGAAGAGAGCGTTCAGTATCTGAGAGACAGAGGCTATGAAGTAGAAGAATACCTGGGCCATTCTCAGGAAGAGATCGAACAGTACATCAAGGGATTTGATGCGATCATCGTAAGATCAGCAACAAAGATCAACGAGACACTTCTTAACAATGCTGATTGTCTTAAGGCAGTAGGCAGAGCCGGAACTGGTATCGACAACATCGATGTCAAGGCATGCACTGAGCACGGCGTTATCGCTCTTAACACACCTACAGCAAACAACATGGCAGCAGGCGAGCTGGCAGTAGGTCATGCATTCTCAATCTTCCGTAACCTTTGCACTGCAAACGAGGGAGTTCACAACGGTGACTTCAGACGTGGAAACTGGGTAGGAATCGAGCTTGAAGGCAAGACAGCCGGCATTATCGGTCTCGGCCGTATCGGTTCGATCGTATCCAGAAAGCTCAAGGGCGTAGGCATGAATGTTGTTGCATACGATCCTTATGTTCCTCAGGAGAAGTTCGATAAGCTTGGCGTTACAAGATGCAAGACTCTTGATGACCTTCTTCCTATCTGTGACCTCATCACACTTCATACACCTAAGACAAAGGAAACTTACGGAATCCTTTCCAAGGAGCAGCTCTATAAGTGTAAGAGAGGCGTCAGGATCGTTAATGCTGCAAGAGGCGGACTTGTTAACGAGCAGGATCTTGCTGATGCATTGGCTGAAGGCCAGGTTGCAGCAGCAGCTATCGACGTATTCGATAAGGAGCCTTCATATAACAAGGCACCCGGTGAGCAGGAGTATGACAATGTTCTTCTCCATGCACCTCACTGCTATATCACTCCCCACCTCGGAGCTTCCACTGTTGAGGCTACAGCCAAGGTTGGCCAGGGCATCGTAGAACTCATCGACGGCGCTTTGAAGGGTGAACTCGTTGCAGCTATCAATATGCCCCAGTTCTCCGGAAGCATTGAAGACATCAAGCCTTACTGCTCACTTGCTGAGAAGATCGGCCGTATGTATTTCCAGGCAGAAGCTACACCTATCACAAAGGTAGAAGTAAGATACAGAGGTGAACTCGCTGAGAGCTCCGGCACAGGCATCATCACACTCTCACTCATGATGGGCCTTTTGAAGGGTATGGGCAACGATCATGTATCTTATGTAAATGCACAGGAATGCATGGCTGAGACAGGCATCGAAGTCGTTGAGACAAAGACAGAGTCTATCCAGAAGTACAACAACCTGATCAACGTAAAGTTCGTTACAGAAGACGGCAGAGAGCTTAAGATCAACGGTACGGTATTCGGACCTGACACAGAGGTTATCGTATCCTTCTTCGGTTACGAGATGAACTGTCCTCTTTCTGATACAGTTCTCGCCCTCAAGAACAACGATGTTCCGGGCGTAATCGGAAGGATAGCAACAGTTCTCGGAAGTCATAATATCAATATCGCTTCCATGCACTGGGGAAGAAAGAACCAGGACGGTTCCGATAATCCGCATGCACAGGCTTTCGTTGCTATCGACCAGCCTGTATCACAGGAGATCATTGACGAACTCAGCAATGCTGAAGGCGTTCTCCGTGTATCACTTTTGGAACTTGGCGAGTAAGTACTGTTTAAGTAAATAAATCAGAATTTCAGACCGCAGAGGTTAGCCCGTGAAATACCATTATTCAAGAAAAGACGGTTGGCTGGGAAATCCCTGCGGTCTTGTTTTTTTCAAAGACAGATACCATCTGTTCTTTCAGTTAAATCCGGACCGGCCTAGATTCGGACCGATGCACTGGGGTCATATAGTATCTGAAGATCTAATATCCTGGGAAGAATATCCTGTTGCTGTAAGTCCTTCAGACGAACTGAGCTGCAATTCAGGATGTGCAATAGTTCAGGACGGAAGGATATGGCTGTTCTACACTTCTGTCTCACATGACAATAACGAGAAGATCTGTGCATATTCTTCGGACGACGGTATTAGCTTTACGAAGTCAGGTATTGAAGTTACAGCTCCTTTTGAGGGCACAGTCAAGTTCAGGGATCCGTTTGTATTCAGATACGGCAAAGGTTTTCGAATGCTGGCAGGCGCAGGCAGGGACGGAGTTGCAAAGGTCCTTCAGTACAGATCAGAAGATCTTATCAACTGGGAATACACCGGGGAGCTGATATCTGATCCGGTGTTCGGAAGTGTTATCGAAGCACCCTGTATTGTTGAGGCCGACGGCAGATGGATATTCATTATCCAGAGCGAAAAGCATCTTCCCACTAAAGTGCTGTTTGCTACAGGAATCTACGATGGTGAAAGATTTGTTTTCGATGACATAAAAGAACCTTTCAAAGCGGTGGAACTCGGAAGTGATTTCTATAATCCCGTAACGTATGTTCATGAGGACGGAAGAGTGATCCTCATGGGATGGCTGTTCTCAATGAAGATGAACTCGAGAGCCATATCCTGTCCGAGAGAGATATCGGTATCACGGAAAGGTGAGGTGTGTCTTCAGCCTGCCGGAGAATTAAGGCGCAGAATGGTAAAAGAAAGCCGGTTTGTAAGCTATGCTTCGGGACGGCTTAGAGTGCAGTTTGAAGGGCGAACGCTTTTTGACCGTGCTTACAGGGAAAGCCCTGCGGTAAGTGTGCTGGAAGATGTTGGAACCGTTGAGGTATTCCTTGACGGGGGCAAAGAGAATATATCGGTTTTTATCTGCTGAGCTGTTATGACAAAAATACTATCGCAAGGACAGGGTTATCAGATCCTATATAAGGAAAGAGGCGAAGACAGCGAGAAGATCGCATCTTCAGGCTGCTTTGCTCTCTTTAGGCTCGATGTTCCGGTGCCGGGAATAGTAGCGGCTGCAGATTCAGGGAACAGGATCCGGATCCCGGACAAGAAATACTATCTCGTATGCCAGGGGAAGTTTGACGGTACTGAAGGCGTTATGGAAGATCTTCTTTTCCATGACTCAAGATCAAACCGCACTTTCCCTGTAAAAAGGATGCGTAAAGGTGTCAAGGAAGCAAAACTGTCCTATAAAGTACTCGGATATAATGAAGAAAAGGATATATCCTTTGTGTCCGTCGTGCTTGAGACAGGCCGCACTCATCAGATAAGAGCGCAGTTTGCTTCACGAAGGCATCCGCTTGCAGGCGACGGCAAATACGGCAGCAGGATAAAATGCCCCGTAGCTCTTGTCATGGCTGAACTTACATACGACGAAGGAGAGGGCACCAAGCCCGTAACCGTGAAGACCGATCCCAAAAAGGAATTGCCTGAAGTCTGAAGATCAATATACCTGAACCGGAGTAACCTTATATACTGTCAGGTTTCCGGATCTGAATACGGGTTCTCCGAGCTGTTCGAAGCATCCTGAATTATCAAGATTATATTTTGTGAACTCGAGTTCTCCCAGGATGATATATTCGATCTGATACTTGTTGATTATAGACTGAACGTCCTCTATATAAGGATCCGTGTAAACAGTGTCGACATCATTGTGGCGCGGTGTTATATAGATCTTCCATACGTCATGATCAGGATCCGAGACGAGAGTATCTGTCTCCGGGTCAACTATTCCGTGATAACGCCAGAGCCATTCGTGTGTCTGCCAGCCGAATACTGTCGGAAGTCCGGTATATGCGGAGACTATGCAGTTGTCAGTATAACTGTCGCCGTATACCTCGCAGATAACAGGACTGCCCTCAACATTCTCATTGAACCAGTTGATGGTATCCCTGTAAGGAATGAGGTTGCCGTATTCCTGAATGGAGACTTTATTACTGAAGTGTGTATCAAGATATGCTGTTCCGTCCAAAGTCTTGTAGTTCTCATGATTAAGATCGCCCGAGCGCTGCCTCAGTGCTTCAATCGTGTAGTGAGCCGGAACAAAAAGCATTACAAGGAAGACCAGAGAGACTACAAAGAATGGTGTTGAGTATCTGCCGTTCTTAGTTACAAGCCACATAAGTCTTGCGATTGCATAGATCATGGAGATAGACAGGATAATGAATGCGGCGAAAGCAAACTTGAACATAGTGTTCGAACGCAGATATCCGCCGGTATAAATATCCCTTACATAAAAGATCTCGGGTGCGGCAAGGAGCATCAGTCCGACGACCGTCATTCCGCAGACAAACACATCCGTAAGGTTGCGCTCTGCAAAGAAGCGCTGGACAGGGTTGGAATATTCATGCTCTGAACCGATCACAGAAGATACTGCTCTGTTGCCCTTCGTTTTCCTGCCTGCCTTGGAGGGTGAGACATATCTGTAGTTCTTAAATACGATGGTTACAACAACAAATACCAGGCATATGATCACGTGGGTTCCATATAAAACAAAGAGCTGGAACGGCGCTGAGTGATCTCTTACTTTGCCTAGGGAATTGGAGATCATATCGAAGTTAATGTTGAACGGAAGCGATACGAGCGTTGCCAGCGTGAATATAAAACTCATCTGGAAAGAAGTTCTGGGAAGAGCTGTCGGGCTTACGACGCAGAACAGGAATGAAGCAGCCATGAGAAGTGCTTCAAGCGCGAAGAGCGCGGAAGGATTGCTTCCCTGCGAAAGATAGATAAGAAGGATGCCTCCGACATTGCAGATAAAGACTATGGCACCCGGAATATTTACAAACTTGGCTGATCTTATGGTATTCACGATAAAGAATCCCATGGAACAGAATATGAAATAGATGAGAAAATCCCAGTAGTTGGTCATCTGGGCACATCCGAGAAGCACTCCGCTCAAAACGAGGGGCATGGTTATCGTGGATTCGAATTCTTTCAATACCCTTGAGTTGCTGCCTCCGAGATTGTCTAATGAATGGCGGATATCCATATCTTCCAAAGACGGTAACTTTACATTGCCGATCATTGAAAGTAAGACTGCGGCGATCAGGAGAACAACCATCATCGAGATAACGTGTGCATGAAGGTCGCCTACAAGATAGGAATAAAAAGGGAATTCCTCGATCGTGTAATCACCGTAGTGATCATTAACGGTTACAGGATTCCATCCAATGAATCTCGTGCTGTCCGGATAGTAGAAATTATCTGTTCTGCCGACTTCGATTCCGAGCTTCTGGAACATTAAAAGGAATTTGTTGCCGATGCTTTTCTGATCGTAGAAGAATGAGTGTGAGTTGCCCCAAATCGATACGGCACAGCCGGTGAGAAGTCCGCTGATATACTTGACTGCTTTGCTCTCGAAAAATCCCTTCTCCGACGCTGTCTCGATGAGCAGCTTGCCTATCGAAAAGCTCGTAGCAAAGGGAATCGCAGTGGCAGAACACATTGCCAGATTATAAGCAATTCCGGTGGGGACATAGGAAACCTTGGCTACAACAGTCCATATATATTGACCGAAATAATAGTAGTTAATAAATTTGCCGGAAAGCCACATGTCATTTGCCGGAAGCTGATCGTTCCTGAGCATTGACATCATGAATCCGTAATCCATGTACTTCTCCTGACCGTTGATAGCAGGGGAGAAGCCCTTGAAATAGCACATTAAGAAGAACACGATAAGGAACGCGGTCTCTTCAACGACAACAGCTTCGATAAAGTCGTCGCTGCTGATCTTTTCCTTAAGTGCCTTCCTGAATGATTTCGGTATGTAGCAGACAGCCGCTACTATCAGGAACGACATGATGATGCAGACAAGATTGATCCTGCAGAGCTTCAGATGAGTAAGTGTCCACAAAACAAGACAAGTGAGCACAAGACCTAACGGCTGGGAAAGAAAGAAACCGCCTGAAGTCGAATTGCCCCAGAGCCTGGCTGCAAGAGGCAGTGTTGCTATTCCGAAAATAACAAGGATAAAAGCCCACCAAAGGCAGAGAAGTCCTTCGTAGTTACCGACGGTATATATACCGAGAATTGCCGCGATGGCAAACGGTATGAGTAAAAGTGCAAACCTGAAAGGTGATGAGGTGGTAAACCGTGTGCCTGAAATTTTGCTCATGACAAAACTCCTTCAAGAGTATCTTTGACGGATGCTTCCTGAACATTAAGTTCTGTTACGGGAGCAGCGCTTGAAGATCTTTTAAGTGATTCATCGTAAGATCTGATTATTTCCGAACTGATCTTGCCGGCAAGATCGACTACTGAATCCATGTGATTCTCCGGTGTCTCGCTCGTTGCATATTTTGTAAGACCGGTGGAGCATACATAAAGATTCTCGCAGGGATTGGTAAGATCGATCTCCGGATATTGTGAAGTCAGGGCATATCTGGTTTTGGTAAGACGCCATGACTTGATGTCTGATTTACGAAGTGACGGATAGAGTTTTCGAAGGCCGGCGAAATACTTGAGCATGATCTCCGAATCCGAATCGATCCAGAGAGCATCGGTTATCGAACATGAGCCTACAAGATATACTACATGGCCGCCGTAGCTGCGTTCGCCGAACGCACTTGTGTGATTGATTATCGCTTTAAAAGGAAGTCCCGCATCCTTGGGCGGAACCTGATAGAACATCTGGGATATCTCATGCTTTACAACCATCATGGCCGTGATCTTTGCGCTGTAGGTTACGTTCATGAGTATATCTCTGTCGTCCATCGGAATGGGAAGACCGTGGCTTACATTTACGAATGTTCTGCATGAACCCGTAAAGATTACGTAAGCACTGTCAATAACGACTCTCGTTGAATTTGAAAGAATGCAGTTTGTTCGGTACATTCCGCTTCCGAGCCTTGCTATCTCGGCAACGGTTGTCGAATAGTAGATATGTCCGCCGTTATCGGTTATTGCCTGCATAAGGCTTGAGATCAGGCAGGCAAATCCGCCGTTATAGTATCCCACCTTGCGGTGTGAAGCTTTGCCGGACCAAGCCGAATCAAACCATTCGATCTTATCGTCAACGCCCATCTCCTTGGAAAGTGCGAGCAAAGCCTTGTCGCTTTTTCTTAAATGATGGGGGAGAAGTTCTAAGTATTCTCTTCCGATCCTGGTATATGCGAGAAGACCGCCGGGGGAAGCAAGTTCCTCGACGACCGTGACGCTGAAGCCGGCTTTTGCCAGCTTCATGCCGCATGTAAGACCCGATAAGCCGGATCCGATTATGCAGACAGTCTTCTTCTCATTCAAACTCTCTTTATCCGAATCCATCATCCGATCTTCTTTGCCTCAAGATAGAATCTCTTCTCAAAAGCCTCGCCCATGGAGAAAGTCTTTCTGGGGAACACCCCTTCCTTCTCGACCGTTCCGAAGAACGTATCCTTTCTGATGGCGGGAACGAGAATGCCTGTATTGCCTTCAGTGGCAAGCTTTCTTACGGAATCTTCACCGTGGATGTAATCGCATTCGAGCCCTAAAGCGTCGATCATCATCTGTACGGAACCGACAGCCAGGGAATGCGGCGGGTTTGAAAGCTTTATTGTAACGTCAGCTTCGCCTTCCGATACAACGGTAAAGCTCTGGGAGCCGTCTTCAGTGCCGTTGATCTCAACGCCCGAATCCTTGAAAAATTCAGTCGCTTTTGCTATGAATTCACCGGATGAGATATTGAAAACAACTCTGTGGATAGGCTCAAAATCAAGCCCCTTGTCGTGGATATTTACAATCTCGGCAAGTGCATATCTTGCGGGATGGTTAAGTCTTTCTTCTTCTGACAGACCCTGTCTTACGTTCTCCCAGTGAGCCTTGGCAGAAGCAAGTGAATGATTGCCGTCGCCGACCAGGAATAAGAGTCCGTCGCTGTTTGCTGCTTTCAGTGCTTCAAGGCCGTTTATGATGGAATCCGCAATCTCGGATCCGTCGGGTATGAATGTTCCCGTGATATGTCCCGAACCGAGCATAAGATCCGTGTCATATAACGGTGCGATACCGGCAGCTTCAGCCATATCAAAGGCCTTCTCGATCGTGATGCCCTCAGGGTCGTCGATAAGTATCATTATATGAGGAAGCTCAAGCGGGGAATTGGCTCTGATCCTGACTCTCGGAGGGATCCTCGAGAGCACCGTTCCTTCGGTTGCTCTGCAGATATTCTTGTTGCCGGGTTCAAAACTGTAACCCTCGAGATCTATAGCAGCCATGAGGCCTCTTCTTGAAGGGTGAAGATCAGTAGATCTGTCTGTAAGGATAAACCCGGTGCCAAGGCTTCTTAATATGCCTTCATCAAGATATCTCTGTGCAGTTCTTGCGATAGACCCGAGTTTTTCCGTCTCTTTATCAGTATTAAGATAGACTTCGGGAAGAACGAGATTGAGAGTCGAAGGAGCATCTCCTGCTTCTTTCTCGCAATTTTCCCAGTATTCGGGTTCTGATGTGTACTGGTCACAGGCTATAACTGCCCACTTCTTAAGGTCTGTACCTTCCTGCGGAATAAGTATGTCCGGCACCGCAAAGCCGAGATCACTGATTGTCCTCAACGCTGATTACCCCTATTAAAACAATAAAGTGCCTATCATTCTATCACGGACAGGCCGGGTTTTGGGGATAAAAAGAAGGCTTTTTTGTTTCTTCTGGTTTTCTTCGGTCAAAGTACTGTGTTTGTTTTGCAGGCAGGTCTTGGCAAAACCCTGTCTTGCGCTTAACTTAAAGTACGGTTAATGGTACTATAAATCTGTTCAAAATCTGCAGGGAGGAATGCTTTATGGCTAACAGTGAATTATCAAAACTCAAGGTATTATTCATGTACGATTTCTTCAAGACGCAGCTGAATGCATATAATCACGATTCAGTTACCGTGAATGACCTTATAGGCTATCTTGAAGACAAGACCGGATACACATTTGAACGTAAGTCCATTTATTCCGATATAAGCAGGATCAACGAATATGTTGAGAAGACAGAGACCGTGATCGGCTCAGACAGCTGGATCACCAGTGAAGGCAAAAAATACAGGCGCAATGAGCTTAAAGACGAGATTACGATAGACGAAGCAAGGCTCATCGTCGATGCGATCAGCACCACTACATTCGTCGATACCGAGCTGTGCAATAAGATCACAAGACTGTTTCCTACGTATTTCCCGGCAGATTATGAGAAGCGGGCACTTTTCCCGCACTACAGGAAGACCAGCAAGAGAAGCACACTCAATCTGAACTGCATAAGAAGCGGCATTGAGGATAAAAGACCGCTTAGGATAAGCTACGGCTATAAGCTCGGGAGCGAGCTGATCGAGAAGTCAGACAGGCTCATCTCGCCTCTGGCTCTTGACTGGGAGAACAACTGTTATTACGTGGTGGCAGTCGATAACAAAGAGGCTGAATCAAGGGGATTAGGTAATGATCAGGAACTGACAAAAGCCTTAAGGAGATACAGATTCGACCGTATAGCACGTGTTGATTATGCGGAGAAGGAAGCCTTTATCGATTATAAGAACGATGCTTTAAGAAAGCAGGAATTAATGCAGTTTATCGAGAATTCGGTCTCGGCATTCTCGAGCGACAAGCCCGTCCATGTCAATCTTACGATAACAGGCGAGACCAGAAAGGACGTTCTCAAGGCTTATGGAGCCTTTGCGTCCAGAATAACAAACAATATCTTTATCGAAGATGACACCAAGCTTGAGAAAGGAATACTGAAGATCAGAGTGGATACGGGGCACGCGCCGACGCTGTTCACGGGACTTTTCGAGCTTTCTACATTCGATAATGTCGAGATCGAGATCGGAAACGAGGAGATATGCCGGGAATACGGCGAATATATCAGGAAGGCTGCCAAGGCGGCAAAACTTGCCGGTCTCTGATTGCAAAGAGGTATCAAACGATTTATAATTTTTCAGTTTTATTATTATTTAGGAGTATCACCTGATGAGACAATTCACTTCAAAAGAGCTTAGAAAGACCTGGAAGCAATTCTATATTGACAGAGGTCATGTGGATGTAGGTGCCGTATCTTTGGTATCTGACGGTTCAACCGGAGTATTATTCAACGTTGCGGGAATGCAGCCTTTGATGCCTTACCTTCTCGGAGAGAAGCACCCGCTTGGAACAAGGCTCTGCAATGTACAGGGCTGTGTCCGTACAAACGATATCGATTCTGTAGGAGACAGAAGCCACGTCACATTCTTTGAGATGATGGGCAGCTGGAGCCTCGGTGACTACTTCAAGGAAGACAGATGCAAGTGGAGTTATGAACTCCTTACAGACGTATTCGGCTTTGATAAGGATCACCTCGCCGCAACTGTTTTCGCAGGTGATGAGAATGCTCCGAGAGATGAGGAAGGCGCTCAATACAGGATCGCTTCCGGATTCAAACCGGAGAATATCTACTATTTAGGTGCAGATGATAACTGGTGGGGACTTGAGTACGGTCCCTGCGGTCCTGACAGCGAGATGTTCTATATTGCCGATGTCCCTGACTGCGGTCCTGACTGCGGCCCGGGATGCTCATGCGGCAAGTACACCGAGATCGGCAACGATGTCTTCATGCAGTATGAGAAGCATCAGGACGGTACTCTTACACCTCTCAAGCAGAAGAACGTTGATACAGGCTGGGGCTTAGAGAGAATCCTCGCATTCCTTAACGGAACAAAGGACGTATATAAGACAGACCTATTTACTGATGCCATCGCTTATATCGAGAATGCTTCCGGCGTTAAGTACGACTCGGATGAGAAGCTCACAAAGTCCATGCGGGTTCTCGCTGACCATATCCGTACAAGCGTTATGCTTATAGGTGACGCAGCTAAGCTCGTTCCTTCAAATGCAGGTGCAGGCTACGTATTAAGACGTCTCATCAGACGTGCCGTAAGACACGCAAGAACACTCGGACTCTCCACAGAGCAGATCCCGGGTCTTGCAAAGATCTATATCGACAGCGTTTACGATGACAGCTACCCGCTTCTTGCGAAGAACCGTGAGTTCATCCTTAACGAACTCGACAAGGAGATCGCAAGATTCGAGAGTACTCTCGAGAACGGTATCAAGGAGTTCAAGAAGATCCTTGATGACAAGAAGGCAGCAGCTTCTTCTGAGATCGACGGCGATTCAGCATTCTATCTTTACGATACATTCGGTTTCCCTATAGAGCTTACTGTTGAGATGGCTTCCGAAGAAGGCCTTAAGGTCGATGAGGAAGGCTTTAAGGCTGCAATGGAAAAGCAGAAGGAAACAGCAAGAGCTGCTACCAAGGCTAAGGGTGATCTCGCACTTGCCGTAAATGAGATCCCTGATGAAGTTGCAAAGGATTCCAATGCTACAGAATATGACGGTTACGATAGCCTCAAGTGTGATGCAAAGGTTATCTACATCCTTAAGTCTGACGAAGACGGTGTTAAGGTCGTTGACAGTGCTTCCGAAGGTGATGATATCATCCTCGTAACTGACAAGACTGTTCTCTACGCTACGATGGGCGGTCAGATCCACGATGAAGGTAAGATCTACACAGCAGGTTTTGAGGCTGAGGTAATTTCAGTAGATAAGGATGCTCAAGGCAAGTATCTCCATACTCTTAAGGTTGTTAAGGGTTCTGTTTCCGCAGGCGGGAAAGTCAATATCGAAGTTGATAAGAAGAACAGATTTGCTATTGCAAGGAACCACACAGCTACACACATCCTGCTTTCAGCTCTCCAGAAGGTCTTAGGTGACCATGTTGAGCAGGCTGGTTCTTATGTAGGCAATGACCGTCTGAGATTCGACTTCAACAACTCCCAGGCAATGACAGCCGATGAGATCGCTAAGGTTGAAGAAATGGTCAATGATGTTGTCCTCCAGGCACTTCCTGTTGAGACAAAGGTCCTTGCTATCGAGGACGCTAAGAAGCTCGGCGCTACGGCAATCTTCGGCGAGAAGTACGGAGAGGTCGTAAGAGTCGTTGCGGTAGGCGGATTTGAAGATCCTTTCGATCTCGAGTTCTGCGGCGGTACACACCTTAAGAACACAGCACAGATCGGCCAGTTCAGGATCGTTTCCGAGTCCGGTATTGCAGCAGGAATCAGAAGGATAGAAGCTGTTACAGGCGAGAGATGCTACGAGATGAATAAGGCTGACAGAAATCTCATCGATGAGGCATCTGCCGCACTTAAGACTCCCAAGGATAAGATCGTTGAGAGGATCGATGCTCTTCATGCAGAAGTCAAAGCTCTCGAGAAGGAACTCGCCGAGATCGAGAAGGCCAAGGCAGGTTCATTCGCTGACAGTGCTGTCTCAGGAGCTAAGGATATCAGCGGCGTAAAGGCAGTCATCGCAGCTTGTGATGCAGCAGATGCAGCAGCTATGAGAGATACGGCTGACAAGATCCGCGACAAGCTTGAATGCGGTGTTGTTTTCCTCGCTGCTAACGGCGGCGACAAGCTCCTTTTCACGGCTATGGCTACAAAGTCCGCCGTAGATAAGGGTGTTCACTGCGGCAACATTATCAAGGAAGCTGCAAAGGTTGCAGGCGGTGGCGGCGGCGGACGTCCCGACATGGCTCAGGCAGGCGGCAAGGATATAAGCAAGCTTAACGATGCACTTGCAAAGGCAGAGGAAGTTCTTGCTTCACAGGTTAACGGATAAAGGAGAATATTTATGTGCATTTTTTGTGATATAGTTGCGGGCAAGATCCCCTCAACAAAAGTATATGAGAACGATTATGTATACTGCTTCAAGGATATTAATCCTGCAGCTCCGGTACATGTTCTTGTTGTTCCGAAGAAGCATTTTGCCGATATTAATGAACTCGCTGGTGATCCCGAGGGCGCTCTTTATTCTGCTGAGATTACCAAGGCTATTGCTGAGGTAGCTAAGATCTCCGGCGTAAGCGGCGCTTACAGAACGATCAACAATTGCGGAGAAGGTGCCGGTCAGACAGTTATGCACGTTCACTTCCATGTGCTCGGCGGAACTAACCTTACTGAAAAGCTGATCTGATCTTATGGCTAGAATGAGAACTAAGCGCAATATTCCCGCGCGCATGGAAAAGTGCCATGAGCGCTGGTTTGATGCACCCATGCTGAACCGCGGAAAGTGGCGTGAAGCCTGCGGTTTTGACCAAGATGTTCCGGTATGGCTGGAGATCGGCTGCGGCAAGGGCAAATTCTGCACCGAGATGGCATTAAGACATCCGGAAGTTCTTTATATCGCTATGGAAAGAGATGCTTCCGTAACGCTTGCTGCAATTGAGAAAGCGCATGAACTTGAGATCCCTAATCTGTTCTTTATAAGAGGAGACGCGGGGATAATAGAGAATTACTTTGCGGAAGATGAAGTCGACAGGATATTCCTTAATTTCTCGGATCCCTGGACAAGGCAGAACAAGCCCAAAAGACGCCTCACATACAGGGATTTCCTCGCAAAATACAAGGTCATGATGAAAGACGGCGGGGCCATAGAATTCAAGACCGATAACGATGATCTTTTCGATTTCTCGCTCGGCGAATTCAAGGATATGGGATTTGAACTTACAGATGTGACAAGAGATCTTCATAACAGTGAGTTCGATGAAGATAATATCCGCACCGAATTCGAGCAGAAATTCGCAGATCAGGGCATCACGATAAAAAGAGTCGTAGCCTTAATGAAATAAGGCTTTTCACATAATTGCAGACGGGGTCTTAGAGTGGCAAAAGTAATCGTCGGAATGTCCGGGGGAGTTGACAGCGCTGTTGCGGCTTTGCTTCTTAAACAGCAGGGCTATGAGGTCATCGGCGTTACGCTCAGGGTCTGGGCGGGCGAGAACGGCGAAGAGAACAGCCGTTGCTGCGAGATAGATGATGCGCGCCGTTCCTGTGAGATACTCGGTATCAAATACCATCCGCATAACTGCACATCACTGTTCTCTGAGAATGTAGTCTGTCCTTTTGTAAGTGATTATCTGAAGGGTCTTACACCCAATCCGTGCATAGAGTGCAACAGATTTGTAAAGTTTGCAAAGCTGATCGAATTAGCCGATGTTTTCGGTGCTGAATATGTCGCAACAGGTCACTATGCTTTTGTCGAGAAGCTTGAAAACGGGCGATACACGGTCCGCAAGGCTTCCCATGCGGGCAAGGACCAGACATACATGCTCTATAAGCTTACGCAGGAGCAGTTATCCCGCACTCTTATGCCGCTCGGTAAATACACCAAGGATGAGGCCCGGGCTCTGGCTGAAAAGGCTGGTCTTACAGTCGCGAATAAAGAGGATTCCCAGGAGATCTGCTTCGTATCAGAAGGCAGATATACGGATTTCATCTGCTCTCATACCACGGAAACGGTTCCGGGTGAAGGAAATTTTGTGGACAGTCAGGGCAATGTGCTTGGAAGACACAAGGGTATCTACCGGTATACGGTCGGACAGCGCAAAGGCCTCGGCATAGCTTTGGGATATCCCGCATTCGTAACGAAGATCAATGTGGAGGACAACACTGTCGTTCTCGGTACGGAGGAAGACCTGAAATGCAATACTTTCTTCTGTGATGACGTCAATTACATGGGAATCCCCGAACCTTCTGACGGAACTGAGATAAAGTGTCTCGTAAAGGCGCGTTACCATCAGCCCGAAAGGCCTGCTCTTATCACAAAAATGGAGGATGGCACCGTTAAAGTCGTTCTCGGCGAGGCCTTTAAGGGGGTGTCTCCGGGACAGTCCGCAGTCTTTTACGATGAGCGCGGATGCGTTATCGGAGGCGGGAAAATCACCCACGGAAAGTGAAGCAAAAATCGTTTGAGGAAAAATAGGGGCAAACAGCCCCTTTTTTATTAAAATTTACATTCTAATGACAAAATTTTTGTGGAAAACCCCTTATTAGTGGAGTAGAATTCTTACGGTGCAGACCAAAAGAGCACTATTAAAGTTTAATAATCCCGCTAAAGGGAATTTAGGAGGAATTCAAATATGGCAGTAAAAGTTGCGATTAACGGTTTCGGTCGTATCGGTCGTCTTGCTTTCAGACAGATGTTCGGCGCTGAGGGTTATGAAGTTGTTGCTATCAACGATCTTACAAAGCCTTCCATGCTCGCTCACCTTCTTAAGTATGACACAGCTCAGGGCGGTTACACTGGTGTAATCGGCGAGAACAAGCACACAGTTACTTCTGATGACGAAGCTAACACAATCACAGTAGACGGTAAGACACTTAAGATCTACAAGGAAGCTGACGCTAACAATTGCCCTTGGGGTGAGCTCGGTGTAGACGTTGTTCTCGAGTGCACAGGTTTCTATACATCCAAGGAGAAGTCTCAGGCTCACATCAACGCCGGCGCTAAGAAGGTTGTTATTTCTGCTCCTGCAGGAAACGATCTCCCTACAATCGTTTACAACGTTAACCACACAACACTTACAGCTGATGACAAGATCATCTCTGCTGCATCCTGCACAACAAACTGCCTTGCTCCTATGACAAAGGCTCTCAATGATTATGCAAAGATCCAGAGCGGTATCATGACAACAGTTCACGCTTACACAAGTGACCAGATGATCCTTGACGGTCCTCACAGAAAGGGTGACCTCCAGAGAGCAAGAGCTGGTGCTGCTAACATCGTACCTAACTCCACAGGTGCTGCTAAGGCTATCGGTCTTGTTATCCCTGAGCTCAACGGCAAGCTCATCGGTGCTGCTCAGAGAGTTCCTACACCTACAGGTTCTACAACAATCCTTCACGCTGTAGTTGCCGGTGATGTAACTGTTGAGGGCATCAACGCTGCTATGAAGGCTGCTACAAATGAGTCTTTCGGTTATACAGAAGAGAAGCTCGTTTCTTCTGATATCGTAGGCATGAGATATGGTTCACTCTTCGATGCTAACCAGACAATGGTTTCCAAGATGGATGACGGCAACTCCCTCGTTCAGGTTGTATCCTGGTATGACAACGAGAATTCTTACACATCTCAGATGGTAAGAACAATCAAGTACTTCGCAGAGCTCGGCTAATAACTGACTTAAAGTACAAAATATCAGAGGCGTCTCTTATGAGGCGCCTCTTTTTTTGTCTTCGGGTATAGAACACAGTTGTTATTCAGCTTGGTTGAATTGCTTTTCGGGCGGTCTGAGACAGAGGTCAAATATAAATCTCAACCACAGATGCTTCGGGAACTGAAAAAAGCCTGAACGGAAGAACGCCGCAGCCAAGGCCTCTCGAGATAAAGACGCGGGTGCCGTTGATATCAAAGACCCCCTGAACGACGTCTTTCTTTGGAAGAAGATCTTTTGTCCTCAATAAACGGTGTTCCAGTCTGAAAGGGAACTTCATCTGACCGCCGTGGAAATGACCTGAGAGCATAAAGTCCGGCCTGTTATCCTTGTCGAGGTGAAGGAGATTATCAGGATTGTGAGCGATGAGCACCACCGGATCTTTTCCGCGTTTTAAGGGAAGCTGCTTCCAGACGCGGTTAAGCCTTCCTGAATCTGATACGCCTGCCAAAACGATCTTACGCCCCGTTGTGCGCGAAGCAAGGTCTGTGAATGTGTTATTAAGATCAATAAATCCGGAAGCGTTGGAAGGGTCTTTCAAATAAATATCATGGTTGCCTGTTATACCGTAGAAGGGGATTCCGAGATCTTTGCAGCAGGCGCTGACTTTTTTTAGATAACGGTATCCTTTATCGCCCTTGTTTTGATTGTTGGAAATGTCACCTCCAAAGATCACGCAGTCTAAAGGGGCGCTCAAATGCGCCTTTGTGACGGATTTACAGATCCTTTTGGAGGATATGCCGCAGAATTCTGCGTGAAGGTCAGAGAAAAAGAATATTCTCAGATCGGGATCTCTATTTATATTCTTATTATTAATAGGAAGCTTTCTGATAGTAAGCTCATCTGACGAAGGAACGTCTGGCGATATTCCGAGCGTAATCTTGTCTTTATCAAGGAACAGCGGTTCTATAAGACACCACAATAGAGTAAGCAGAATAAATGCTGCTAATACTGTCAGAATGATGTAAACCGTATTCATTCCTTGTGGCAGTTCTCCTTTTTTCTTAATTATATAATATGCAGCCGTCAATCGTGTGTTATAATTCATAAAGTGAAACAAGTTTTTGCAGGAGGAATTTAGGATGCCTAAGACAGAAATCACATACGAGATCGTTCAGCAGATCGGTATTCTCAAGGAGAATAAGTCAGGTTGGCAGCGTGAGCTTAATATCGTTAAGTGGAATAACGGTAAGCCGAAGCTCGATATCCGTGATTGGGGCCCGAACCATGAGAAGGTTGGCAAGGGTATTTCTCTTGATTTCGAAGAATACAATACACTCAAGGCTTTCCTTGAGGATGGCGACTTCACTTCTCTCGACGAGTAATAGCCGTAACAAATTATTACTTATCTTAAACGCAGCAGGCGCGTGATAATGCGTCATGGTTTGATATGAGAAGCGAAGAACGTGCCGGTATCATCTCAATAATTTTGTTGTTTTTATGGGGGACTCTGATTACAGAGCCCTTCCATATTTTTGCGCGGTATATTGCATCTGCCGTAAAATATGCCTTTATGTGGCTGGAAGAGGGAAGCGTAATAAAGTCGCTCATCCTTTATGTTGTAGTTGTATCTGCAGTGATTCTGATGCAGCTTATATCACAGAGCAAGCTCGGAACGTTTATGCCGTGTGCAATATCAACAGTTTTTATAGCGATGCTTGTGGTCAAGAGCATTCACAAGCAGCATGTGGATGTCAGTGAAGCAATTTGTCTTGCGATTCCGGCTGTGGTTGCGATCGCACTCTATCTTTTAAAGCTCGACAAGGGTCTTAAGTGGTTTACCGACGTCTACACATATTCGCTTGCAATAGCGCTTCTTAATGCGCTTTTCTTTGTCCCGCTTGCAAAGCTTAACGGAACACTGGATAAGATCCTTTATATTACAAATTACAATAACATCAACATAACTGAGAGTTTTAAGGACCTTGCCGGAATACCGGAAATCGTGTGGGGGTTCTTCCTCACAGCTTTTGCGTCACTTCCGGTAATCTATCTTGCTATGACGGGCAGGAGGAAATGACATGGAACAGTTAGATCTTTTCGCGAATCTCGAGAACGGCAGCAATGAGCGGAATGAATACCTTGAACTGGTAAAAAAGCTCAATCACTTCGCCGAACTATACTATTCAAAGGACGAGCCTGAGATATCGGATTACGAATACGATTCGATGAATAACAGACTTAAAGAGATCGAGAAGGAGCATCCGGACTGGGTCGTTCCCGAATCTCCATCGGTAAGAGTCGGCTGGAAGGCGGAAAAGGGCGTTCTCGTAAAGCATAATGTTCCGATGCTTTCCCTTCAGGACGTTTTCTCAAAAGAGGAAGTATATGAGTTTGTAAACTCAATGATTGAAGAATTCGGTGATGAGGCCGAGTTTCTCGTAGAGACTAAGATCGACGGCCTGTCGATGGCTCTCCGTTATGAGGATGGAGAGCTTAAGCTTGCAGTTACGAGAGGTGACGGAATAACCGAAGGCGAAGACGTCACCATGAATGCAAAGCAGATCCCTGATGTTGTCAAGCAGATGAAAGAGCCGGTTCCCTATATAGAGATCAGAGGCGAAGTCTACATGACAAGGCAGGCCTTTGAGACTGTAAATGCCAGGGCTGAGGAAGAAGGCAAAAAGACTTTTGCAAATCCCAGGAACTGCGCTGCAGGAACGCTTAGACAGATAGATACCAGAATTACAAAAGAAAGAGGTCTTTCTTTATTTATCTTTAATATTCAGGAGACCAGAGGAGTTACATTTAAGACCCACCTTGAAGGCTATGAATACTTGAAGCGCAACAATGTTAAAGTCATCGAGAACTGCTATAAATGCAAGACCGCAGACGAAGTCTGGAATGCGATCCAAAAGATCGGTGAGATGAGAGGCGATCTTGAATACGATATCGACGGAGCTGTCGTTAAGCTCAATAATCTCTCGGAAAGATCCGTGCTCGGCAACACGATCAAGTTCCCGAGATGGGCTATTGCATACAAGTATCCGCCTGAAGTTAAAGAGACCCGTCTTCTGGACATAGAAGTCAACACGGGCAGAACGGGAAGAGTTACTCCGGTTGCTGTTTTCGAGCCCATAAGCCTCTGCGGAACGATGGTATCAAGAGCAACGCTTCACAATCAGGACTTTATAGACCAGTTGGGTTTGGGAATCGGTGATACGATCCTGGTCTACAAGTCAGGCGAGATCATTCCGAAGGTCAAGGATGTCAACAAGGATAAGAGACCTTCTGACTGGCAGCCTTATAAGATGCCGGAGAACTGCCCTGTATGCGGTCACAGACTCGTGAGGGATGAAGGCGGTGTTGACTTCAAGTGCATGAACATGATGTGTCCCGGAACGCTTGTAAACCGTATAGTCAATTTTGTATCGCGTGACTGCATGGATATAAAGGGTTTTGGCACTGAATACATCAGGAAACTCACCGAAGAAAAGTACATCAAGGATATCGCGGATGTTTTCGAGCTCAAGGACAAAAGAGATGAGCTTATTGAGAACAAGCTCTTAGGTCTTGAGAAGAATACCGACAAGCTCTTAAGTGCCATTGAGGACGCTCGAAAAGACACACCCGCAGATAAACTCCTGGCAGGATTGGGAATTCCGGGTGTCGGCAAGGCGACGGCAAAAGAACTCATAAGGACATTCGGTTCCATCGACGCTATTGCCGGAGCTGACAAAGCGTCACTTATAGCTGTCCAGGACATCGGAGAGATCTCGGCTGAAGGAATCTATAACTTCTTCCACGATGAAGGAAATGTAGAACTCTTAGACCGCTTGAAGAATCTCGGACTGAACTTTGCAAAAGAGGAAAGCGAAGTTCAGGGTTCTGCTTTATCAGGTCTTACATTCTGCATCACCGGAACGCTTGAAGGAATGAGCAGAAGCGAAGCCGAGAGTCTTATCGAGAGCTACGGCGGCAAGCCTGTATCTTCGGTATCGAAGAAGACCTCATATCTTCTTATGGGTGCTGACGCGGGATCCAAGGAGCGGAAGGCAAGAGAACTCGGCGTTCCGATAATCAGTCTTGAAGAACTTAAGGATATGATCGCCGGAGTATAAGTTCATGAGCGTTGCGGAAGAAAAGGCTGTAATAAGGAAAGAGATAAAGAGGAGGAGAAAATCCCTCTCAAATAAGGTTCTGTCTGAAATAGACAGCTCACTTCCGGACTTTATCTTTGCGATAGAAGATGACGAACTCCCAAAGAAGCTTAAGCATGCCAAAAGGATAGCTCTTTACAGGGCTTTCAACGGCGAAGTGCCTGTGGACGGTCTTGCAAAAGCATTTATGGAAAAGGGGATCAGATGCTGTTTCCCTAAGATATGTGATGGCAGGATGTTATTCTTTGATTGTGACAGTCTGGATGATTCGCTGTTCGATGTATCGGATCTGGGGATCCGGGAGCCGGCCGCGTCAAAGAACGGAGTTGATCCTAAGGATATCGATATTGTCGTGCTTCCTGCAGTTGCATATAATGAAGAAGGTACAAGACTCGGTATGGGCGGCGGCTATTACGACCGTTTTATCGGGGAAGCAGGTTCAGCAAGACCTTATCTTCTGGGAATCTGCTATGAGTTCCAGATATGTTCCGGCTTGCCTTTTACCGGACACGATATCAGCGCTGATTTTCTGGCGGTGATACCGGAAGAATTATACGGGGAGTAAAGATCTTAACAATGCGTTATTTTATCGCAAATCTTGCAGTTCATCTGATTATACTGGCGGCCCTTACGGTCTTCGCCTGCATATTTGCGTCACGCAACAGAAAACGCAAAACTAAGCATGTTATATCTTATTTCTTTCCAATCTTATTTGCTCTCGTTGCGATAATCGATATAGTTCTTTATACGGCGCCGAGACTGCTTGATATCAACAGCATGATCAACAGCAATTACTATTACACTACCGGAACGGTTGAGAAGATAGGATTCCTTAAGAACTACTTCATTATTGACGGAAATTATTACTATCTGAATCCTTTGCACAATAACCTTAATGAAAGTGATCTGGTAAGGGTAAAGCATACTCCGTTCTCGTCTTTTACGGTTGAGATGACCAAGCTTTCTGGGACAGAGCCGGAGCCGGAGAATAATTCTTCCGAAGAAACTGAAAATTGAGACTAGTCTCAATTTTTGCCAAAAAGTCTCAAATTCGACCCCCTAAAATGCAAATTGGTGCACTTTGATGACACAAGTGCGTTTTGAGAACGTACACTTTCTTTAGAACACAAAGGAGGTGAACGATCTATGGAGAACAGATTGTTAAACAAACGCACGGTAGAGATGTCGGTGGTGTGCAGCGACTTAAGCCTGCTCGAGAACATCAATTCGCTGCTTCAGGAAAAAGGCGTTATATCAGTTGAAGACGAATACGGCATCCTTCATTACATTGTTGACGGAAGAAGCGGCAGGAGAGATGCAGGCAAGATAACGGCTATAAGACCGTTTGCTGATGCAAACAACGATCAGGATAAGGCTGACTCTTTCCTCGAATTATGCTTAAGGACCGTTCTCAGGGAATACGGTTTTGATATGGCTCTGATCGGCTCGACACTGATTTACAGAGCAGTTTATTCTTCTTTGAAAAGAGGCATACCGCTCCCTCCGACAATGAAGACTCTTTATTATGAGAACGGCAGGGATCTGGGCTTATCCTACGAACAGGCTGAAAGGGATGTAAGATACGCGATCACAAAGAGCAGTCTTAAGAACATGCGCAGCCGTTCGGCTTTGAGATGCATACAGTCTAGAGTCGAGAAAAGGCTGGGTTATGTTGATCCTTTGGAATAAAAAAGGCTCCGCAGTAACACGGAGCCTGTAGAAATCAGTTATACGTAAGAATTACTTCTTCTTGCCCTTCTTAGCGTTGACCTTATCCTTGAGAGACTTTCCTGCCTTAAATGTAGGAACTGTGGAAGCTGCGATCTTGATCTTATCGCCTGTCGCAGGATTACGTCCGCTTCTTGCAGCGAGCTTCTTTGTCTTGAAAGTACCAAAACCTACAAGAACGACTTTTTCATTCTTAACGAGCGCGCCTTCAATAGCACCGAGTGTAGCCTTGAGAGCTGCTTCTGCGTCCTTCTTGCTGAGGCCGGCATCAGCTGCGATCTTGTCAATAAGCTGTGACTTGTTCATATGGGTTCCTCCTGTAATAGCCGCTGAAAAGGCTGAATTTTTAAGTAATTTCATTATTAATTTATCGCAAATGCTTGTCAAGCGTTTTTGGTCAAAAAAATGAGACAATGTTTGATTTTTTATAGGGATTTCAGACCTTTGGAGAACGTATCCGGGAACAGGTATCAAAGGCAGTGAGATAACATGAAGTGAAATGGATAATAAAATCGTTTAGAAACAAGATTTATTGGCGATGATAGTGTATGATTTGTATTGCAAATTATTAATCGGAGGTAACGAGATGATAGTTACAAAAGATACGATTATCGGAGATGTTGTAATGCAGGACGAAGGCATCGCGCCGATCCTCATGGCATCCGGACTTCACTGCCTCGGCTGCGCACTCGCTTCCGGTGAGACCATCGAGGAAGCATGCATGGTTCACGGCATGGACTGCGATTCTCTTGTTGAAGAGATCAACAACTACTTCCAGTCCAAGGGCTGATCTTTAAGGAATAAGATTTTCGTAAGATTAAAAAGGGCGTGCTCATTAAAGCAATGTCATTAAGTTAAGACAGCCTCTTCAAAGATCCTCATACCGCAAAGGTATGGGGGTCTTTTTTTTGAGTGATTTTTGCAGTTAGGGGTTGACACGCACACTCAAGTGTGCGGCCTCTTTGAATCCTTATATGGAAGATTCAAAGAGGCCCTTGGAATTAGGAAAACCTGATTTCAAGGAGGCACTGCATGAAACCCAAATACGTAAAGAGGCTGCTTTCGTCAGCCATAGCCGAAGTTGCCGGTACACCCGAAGACTATTGCGTTAACCCAGATCGCGACTTTACCAGAACACGGAAA
>JAFRRJ010000063.1 GCA_017428155.1 Clostridiales bacterium
CTATAATTCCATTTTCTAATCAAATCATAAGTTCGCTAACAGCGAAAACTACAACTTTTCCTGAAATAATCACCCTGTTTTCTCTTAACTCGCAGATCAGCTCGCCTCCACGTTTTGATGCCTGGTACGCTTTGAGACTGCTTTTGCCAAGCCGCTCTGTCCAATACGGTGTTATCATACAGTGAACAGAACCTGTGACCGGATCCTCAGGAATACTTAGTTCAGGTACAAAGAAACGTGAAACGCAGTCATAGTCTTTCCCACGCGCGGTAACACCTACCCCCATGCCATCGAGCCGTTTTACTTTGTCGATGTCAGGTTTCATATTTCGGATGATATCTTCATCTTCATATACTAGAAGCAGATCTCTGTCTAAGTATGCCTCTTTTGGAGCCGCTCCCATAGCATCTGCCATCTCATCCGTAACAGGCACCTCGTTAAGGCTGTAAACAGGGAAATCCATCTCTATATATTCCCCACGTCTCCCACAAAACAAGTCTCCACTCAGCGTGTGAAACACAATTTTATTGTTTTCTTTCTCATAATAGTTGAATAACACATATGCGGTCGCCAGCGTTGCATGTCCGCACAAGTCAATCTCACCACCCGGAGTAAACCATCTCAGATCGTATCCTTCACTTGCTTTAACGGTAAATGCAGTTTCCGAGAAGTTGTTCTCTGCAGCAATATCCATCATCATTTTTTCTGGCAGCCATTCATCAAGGACGCATACTGCTGCCTGATTTCCATGGAATAACTCACTTGAGAATGCATCTACAATGTACTGTTTCATAGTAATCCCTCATATAAATCCCGATTTGTCTTACGCATTTACATTCAAAGTTATTTACCATTATAAACTCTTGAATAAATCTCGTTTAAAATCTCATCCTTGTCCTTTTTCTGATCAGTTAATTATATCATCACGAAAACAAAGCATTCTGCGGTAAAATCAGAACAGAAGATCAGTGGAGGTCACACATGCAAGTACAGGACTCACAACAGAATTACTATAAATGCGAATGCGGTGAGATACATACAGGCAAATTCTGCCCTAACTGCGGCCGGCAGCGGAAAGAACAGGAGTCATTTACCTGCGAATGCGGCTATAGCGGACCAATAAGTAATTTCTGTCCAAACTGCGGACATCAGATTATCAGGCAGGAATTACCTCCTCCTGTTTTAACACCTATGCCCACTTCGGAAGCCATTAAACCTTCTGAACCCAAAGAAAAAACCGGTTGGAAATGTCAGCAATGCGGATCTGAGAACCAGGTGGACAAGTGCACTGTATGCGGCAAGGAGATCAAACCGGTAATCCTTTTCAGCATATCAACTTACATGTCGACAAATCCGCCTGTACACACCAGTACGATCATCTACGAGTACTCTGACACAGAGCTTCTCATGGATGACAACGGAAAGCGCAGACTTATATCAGCTGACGTCATCGGACCTGCCATGGAGATCATCAGAAATAACAAGCTTGACGATCCGGACTTCAAAGACCCCGCTGCCATGGGCATCGTGGGCGGCTCTGTAAGCATCGCATTCAAAGACGGCGACAAATATATTCAGGCGTCACTGCAAACACATGGTTTTATGGTCACCAAAGCGCAATACGCACTGATGGAATTGTTCAACAAGGCATAATTATGCAGATGTGTAAACGGTTGTAAGTTAAGATATTGGTGATTAATATGGTTAAAAGAATAGAAAGTTGTCTGGAATTACCCTTTAAACTGATTGAAATCAATAAAGGCGGAGAACAATTTGTTTTTGCTTTTAGGTGCTTTGATGACGATCAGAGCGAATATTCAATAGAAATGGGTGGCGTTACCGGCAAGTTTGAAATAACCTATCGTGGTCTTGGTATTGATGGTGGTTTCCTGTGTGATTTAACTGTAGGCAATGTATATCAATTCTATTTGGACTTGGATAATGCTTACAATATTCAGCGTGGCAAAGATATTAAAGTAACAATGCACGATTATAGCGAAGATCGGACAATGCTAACATTTAGTTTTGATAAAACCGGACACTGTGTTGTCGGTGGATTTTTTAAGAATGACGAGAATGGTTGCAGAAACGGAATATGTTTTGATGAAATCGAACTTGATCAAACAGAAATCCCGCCAATGCTTTCCGCTTTGAAAAAACTATTTAATGAATTGGAGCGGATACAGGGTCATAGCAATTATTATTGATGATCGTCTTTTCACAAGATATTGCAATCTTGGTATACTGGAAGCGCTAGTCGATAATATTTTAAGATTCGATCCAAACCTTATTACCTGATATAAGCGGTATTTATTTTCCCTGAGAATTTATGAGTGAGGAATAGGTATGATAATTGATAATGGAGACAAGCATGAACGGAAGATACAAGCAAAGGGCTTAGATTGTCCTCCGCTCTCGGGCTATAATCATTTGGCTATTTATTTGAGATGGGCTTATGAAAAAGGTTTGTTGTCGGAGAAACTTTTAAAAGGCGAACCGCGAATAAAAACTGCAATGGATGGCGAATGTGACCTCCGCGAGGTAATTGCAA
Source organism: Clostridiales bacterium (assembly GCA_017428155.1). Classification (GTDB taxonomy): domain Bacteria; phylum Bacillota; class Clostridia; order Saccharofermentanales; family Saccharofermentanaceae; genus Saccharofermentans. The sequence goes on from JAFRRJ010000063.1 coordinate 2,552, forward strand.
ACAGTAAATATATGAAAGGAAAGATACGCTCATCTGATTTTACTGAAGAGGGCGAAGTTTTTACACGTTTCTTTTATAATTTTTCCGAAGGTATACACAAATATCCCGACTATGTTGATCAGTATGCCAAATTCTATTATTACGATAAGGATTACAGCGCCAGATTCAAGAATGAAGCATATCTGTTTGTTCCGTATAATGAGGAGTATTATTTTAATCTTTCCAGATATATAGATGTTGCTTGGAACGAAAGAAAGAGTTCTAATTCTTAATCTGGTAACTCGCAATCATCGAGGGACAAGGTATAATCTTAAGCGACGGAGAAAAATACCTTCGTCGATTATGTTTTAGTCAGGGATATTTTAATATGATTCAGTAAAGATAAAATGGCAGCTAGAAATATTAAAAAGATAAAAGTTCCTACCAAAGCTGAAATTAACTTTAGTGTCAACGAAACGAAGCGGGCTGATCAGATATATAAAATTGATCCTGACAATTATCGTGAGGCCTCTATTACTTTGTCTTCTGATGACTATGAGCAGTTTTATGAGGCTGTGTTACTAACTGAAAAATGTTTATATAACAACAGTTGTTGGGACATTCAAAAGGAAATTTCTTCGTCCCAAAATACTCATACATGTAAAATCCACTTCAAATGGAACGGGACTTTGTCCATATATGACCGAATCAGAAGAAATCTCAAATTGCCTTCCGGCGTGAATAGTGAGTATAAATTCTTTAAAAATGGTAAATAAATCTAATTATGAGGAGTGGGCGATAAACTTTAAGTTAATTGATTAAGTCAAATCGGATTTTGTGGAGGTTGCGATGAAGAATTATACACAGGTATATGTTAAAAACAGTTTTGAAGCAGCAAAAACATACTGCAAAGCCTTTGGAGCAGAAATAACCCGGGAGTTTAAAAACGAAGATAACACTGCTTATGAGCACTGTGAGCTATCTGTAAACGGGGAAGGTTTTTTGGCATTGGCAGAAGCGAAAAATCCCTGTGATATAGATGTAGTACACAAAAACAAGTGGGAAACTATGACTTTTAACGTTTTTGAAATGGGAACAGAAGAAGCTGTTTATAATGCTTTTCAGGTTTTGAGCGATGGGGGTGTAATTATCGAACCTATCGGAGAACTTCCATGGAGTAAATGTTGCGCCACCATTATTGATAAATATGGTGTATGCTGGTGGATATCAATTTAACAAATTCCAGTTTGTCGGGATGAGACATAGCCTTTTATCTCGCATTTTTCTAAAACACCAATAAAAAAACTGGGAAGAACCCCGTAGGATTCTTCCATCTTTTTATCTCACTCTTACACGAACTTTCTACGGTATTAAACACGTCTGCATTTACACTTTAATGCCCGGGGCTGGAATATTGGATACATGAAGAAACAGGTTCAGATGCAGCATTTATAGATCTGAATTGGACGGTGCCATTCCGGATTAGAGGTTTAGTTCATCAGACCGGGTCTCATTCCTTGTACGTGTATGTATTCTTTACCATCTCATATGAAGCTAGGTCAGTATCATAGTATGTTATCGTAACATAGTGGTATTTGTGTTCTCCGTCAATGAAAAACCAGGCTGTAATATACTGACCGGACTCGTACTGCGCTGAGACCTTATAAGCCGTGTAACCGCCCAAAGTGGTCTCCTCCACTTCGCTTACTGTATTGCCCCGTTCTTCCATTGTGGTTTTGAATTCATTTGCATATTCTTCTGCAAGTACAGGATTGAACTGGCCTGAGACCAGAGTCAGCTGGATTACCGTATCAGTATCAACATTGCGCTTTTGGATCTTTTCGCGGTAATGATCTTCCATCTCGTCATATTCATAATAATCTTCCCATTCACCCTGATAGAGTTCGACAGTACCGACAAGCTCATTGCCCCATAGATCTTCGTTGATGGATTCGGTAGGAGTAAGATCCGGCATTACGATGCTTGACGGATTGAAATCATCCCTTGAAATGAAGGTATAATCCGTATTCTTTTCCAGATATGTAAGATCCATGACATTGCGGACATCATCGTAATAACCCTTGTATACGTTGTCCCATTTCAAATCCATGGTATTCTCGCCATCGATCCAGCATCCGTCATTATGGATTATCATTATCATGAATTGTTTAACACCGGCCAGACCGCGTTCTTCTTCAATATCGTCACAGATCTGACTGCCGGTATAGCCATATTGTGGGTATCTGTTTTCGAGAACGTCCATTGCTTCATAACCGAAATAGATCTCGTATGTGCCGGTGTAATAGTAGTTATTCAGATCGCGATAATCCCAGTAATATTTGAATTTGTCATCTGCTTCGAAAACCAGGCATGAACCGCTGTTCTTTTCGATCCATTCCGTCTCGCTTATCATCTCTATCTTTCCGTCATAAGAAACGTCAAAGAGCCACTCTTCAAATGAATAGCCTGCACCGTTTGCATTGGATAAAAACTCGCTGATCTTATCCGCATTAGCAAAGAAAAGGATCACTCCGACAGTCATGAGGAGAGAAAGGATCATGCCGATGATTCCGAGGACTTTACCCTTCTGCTTCTTTACGAAGGCGATGATAACGCCGATGGTGCTTACGATAAAACCGATAAAACTGGGAATACCGAAAGTGAAAATTCCGACCAGACCCAGAATAAAACCTGCAATGCAGGCACCATTTGTCGACTTTTTTGGTGCTGGATTGTAAGAAGGCTGAGGCTGATAGCCATGGACGGGCTGTCCATAACCGGGCTGCTGGTAATACGGCTGTACGGGAACAGGCTGGTAGTCCGTTTGCGGCGGCTGTTGATATAAAGGCTGGACCGGTATGGGCTGAGCACCTGGAGCAGGCTGATTCCCGGCCTGTCCGGGAGCCGGAGCGGGTACAAGCTGCTCAACGGGAAGCGGAGATCCGCAGCTCTCACAGAACTTTCCGTTGTTACCGGCTGCTCCGCAATTAGGACATACTGACATACTTTATTCCTCCCCCATATCATATGACTGGAGTACAATGTTCGAATAATATTTTAGAATAATTCTGACAAAGCGACTGCTCTGTCAGATTCAATTATACACTACGATTTGTCGGTAATATTGCGATTATGTACTATAATGATTCTTGTCAATTTTTTATTTCCACACTATTTATGACGGGGGAAGCACGCAATGAGCAACTGGTATACGGCAGATCCTCATTTCGGTTCGGATTCAAAAGAGATCATGGTTCGTGATAACCGTCCGTTCAAGGATATTAATGAGTATACACAAAAGCAGGTGAGGATCTGGAATGAACAGGCATCTTCAGATGACACCATATATGTCATCGGAGATTTCTGCAACTGCGGCCCCACGGTCAAAAAAGATTTCAGGAGCGGTCTTGCCGTATCGAAGCAGATAAATGCACACATCATCCTCATTATCGGAAACAATGAACAGCGTGCTATCGACGAATGTTTTGACGGTTCTTTTGATAAGTTCCGTGAGTACTGCATGACTGATCCATCATGCAGATTCGATGACGTAAAGCTGAATGACTACGTTGATATAAAAGGCGAAAAGTTTTTCCTTACACATAAGCCTACTGACCACGATAAAGAGTGTCAGACTTTATTCGGCCACACGCACAGATACGGCGGACTGTGGAAGCCTTTCGGATTCAATGTTGGCGTTGACTTGAATCACTTCAGACTGTTCAGCGATGACGACATAATGTTTATGCTCGGACAAAAGAAAAAATACTGGGATAAGGATATGGCTATTAACAGCTGATAAAGCTCTGCTTATAGAGCTCAATATCAGACTTAGAATAACAACGAACATTATGCAAGCAATAAGCTTGGCAGCGATCTTATTCTTATTTGCAGGAATGCTGTCCTTATATTCTTCCAGAGACTTCACTCTCTCCTGAATCTTGGGCGGATAGTTATAAAGCGCATTAATAGGTTTTCTTGACATTATGAAAACCATAAGCGTAAACAGTCCGCACAATAAAATACTTTCTATAAAAATAATCATGATTTCCATTTCATAATATGATCTAATTTTTTAACTTCAAATAACAGTTGTCATCTCCTGTTACACTTCATCAATTCCGTAGTTATCCTTTTTCGCTGTTCGTCTCCGCAATTATCTGCTCAAGCACATCCACAGCGTTCGCAACCATTATCGGGCAGAACTCAGTAAACAGGTTGTTATCTAAACAGTACTGTCTACCTTCAGGTGTAGACACCTCACACTCGAGCAGATCATTGCAAATGTATGATCCGCAGACTTTGGCAAATCCTGCCATCATCTTATCGTTGACTTCATCGGCTCTGAGCCTGCTCTCCGGATCTGCTTTGTCATACTGGCCGTACAATGCGCCAAGAACCATCAAAGCACCCGTGCAGGCGCCACAAACTTCACCCTTGCGCATACCGCTGCCAAAGCATGCGCCGAGTTTTAAGGCCTGTTCTTCCGTAAGCCCGCATTCAGGCGCAAAAGCAGCCAATACTGCCTGAGAACAGTGAAACTTCCTGCCAAAATATGCAAGAGCTTTTTCCTTGTGTGTCATAGACTTTTTTCAAAATCCTTTCTGATACCATTTCAGATCGTACCATCTGTCAAACTTCTTGCCGATGTTCTTAAAGTGGGCAGCCTCAGAATAACCCTGGTTCGTATGGAACAGGCTGCTGGCATGAGTAAGGTATTCATCCTCAGGCTCACAGTAAGCCGTACCTGCCAAAAGATTTATAATGCCCATTTCCTTAAGTTTTGGCTCGATTGCTCTATACAACGCTGAGCCAATACCCTGTCTGCGGTAATCCTTGTCAACATAGATCGACATTGCTGCCGTCCATGAATAAGCGGAACGTGAGCTGTATTCACCGGCATATACATATCCGACTATCTTGTCGTCTATAAGACAGACCAGGTACGGATATTTAGCAGTTATCTTTTTAATCCTTTGCCTGAACTCTTCTACTGTCGGCACTTCGTATTCAAATGAAACTGCCGTATTTAACACATAGTATGAGTAGATCTCAACCAGTCTTGCTGCATCTTCTGTTGTTGCTTCACGTATCTTTATCATTGTATTCATAATCCTATAACCTGATGATTTGTCTGACTAACAATCAAACACTGACTGCATCCATTTTACTCTTCTTTTCACAGCATCACTAACAAGTAAGCTGTCAAATGCCTCGTCATATCCATGGCACGTGCCCTTCATTTCATAATACTCAACAGGTATGTCTTCCTCTTGAAGTCTGTCTGCAAAAAGTAATCCTTCGTCATGCAGACAATCAAATTCCGCTACTTCTATATAAGTCTTTGGGAACCCTTTCAGTGATTCAGCTTCCATTGGTGACGCATATTTAATTTGTGCCGTCACATTATCCTTGAGGTATTCTCTCCAAAACATTCTGTTTCTTACAGCATCCCAAACCGGTGTGTCAACATATTTCGTCATTGAATCAGTAATCATACGTCTGTCCAAAACAGGGTAGATAAGCATTGTACCCATCGGCGCCGAATAACTTAAAGTATTTATACTGAAAAGAGTTCACGATTACTGATTCCAGCCGAAAATATCTAGTTGATCGTTTTCATCAAATGTGAAATTCCATCCCCCCATATTCGCCCCCGCAGAACAGTAATAGCATACACCGTCAGTAACAAAATCGGGATCTCCTGAAATAAACAGGAATTCCTCAGTATTATTGTCAGATTTTGTCCGTGGCTGACGTGTCTTCTGTCATGCTATCCTGTAGAGAAAATACGGGGGAGGATAGTATCATGACAGTTTCTGACAGTGTCTCTTTGGGAAAAATCAAACGCAGAAAAAAGACAGCGGCACGGGATAAGATCTTCTATGTTTTTATCTATTCTTTCTTCGTATTGTTTGCGGTCTTTACGCTTTATCCTGTCATTCACATACTCGCGCTCTCGTTCAACGAACGTTATGACGCGGTAACCGGCGGGATCTATATATTTCCGCGCAGGTGGGATCTGAGAAACTACTACGAGGTTATCTTCGAGAAAACCGGTATTCAGCGTGGCATGCTCACTACTGTGGCAAGAACGGTTATCGGCACGTTCACGGCTTTGGGAGCCAATGCTCTGCTTGCTTTTATCCTCAGCCGGAAGAAATTCCTTTTCCGATCCGGCCTTTCGCTGTTCTGGGTAATAACGATGTATGCTTCCGGAGGCATTGTCACGACTTATATCCTGTACAGATATCTGCATTTCAATAATACATTCTGGGTATACATTATTCCGGGTCTGGTAAGCGCGTTTTACGTACTGGCTATCAGGACTTACATGAGTGGTATTCCTGATTCGGTGGAGGAAGCTGCCCTGCTTGAAGGCGCAGGTTATATGAGAATATTCTGGAGTATCATATCCCCTCTGTGCAAACCAGTTTATGCAGCTGTTGCTCTGTTTATTGCCGTAAATCACTGGAACTCATGGTTTGACGCATTGCTTTATAACCGGTTTGAACCCCGGTATACAACTCTGCAGTATGAGATGATGAAGCTGTTCAGCGAATTAAGAGTTCATCCCGGAACAGTAGAGGCTATGTTCAGAACACCCACGGGTGATACAGAGAGAGCTGCGGCATATGTTCTGGTATCGGTTCCTTTAGTTATAGCTTATCCGTTCTTTCAGAAATACTTCGTTGCCGGTCTCAGTATCAGAGGTGTCAAGGAGTAACCGGTATACTGCTTGCATTTCCCTGAATGATACTCCAAAACTGGTGCATCGTTCAACAGATCAGGGATTCAGAATCCTGACCTGCCGGGTCAGATCACGTCTCCGGTCTCATCCGGGATCTCACCTTCTATAAGCTTTCAAGATGATCTCTCTTTCTATTCTAATCGAGCACATCTCGTATTCGTAGATGGCTTTCCAGACTTCTTTCAGTTTTTCCCGGTTCTCCACAGTCTCGCCGTAACCAAAGTGCACGCGCTCACGGTCAACGCAAAAAGAAAACTCGACCATTCATCTATGGGCATATACGGCTCATAGTCGCCTCCGCTCTCTTTAACCACTTCCAGACAGGCCTCCCTGTATTCCTGCCTGAACCCCGAGTATGAAGCAATATGAAGCACACGCGAAATAGCCCGGTAGATGATCTCTTTCGTAAATTCGTTGTCAGCCACGCGAAAGCCCAGGATCTCCTGAAACGGAACTGCCTCAAAGGCATGGTTCTTACAATTCTCCGGATCATCAAGAAGTTCTTCCAAAAACAGGAGCCATACCTGCCATCTGTCGAAATAGTCATCCTCAAACTTTTTGAAAGCATATATCACGCCGGTCTTCCCGCCCGGGATATCCTTGATCTCCAGATCCTTGAGATATCTTATATAGTCGTAGAATTATCAGTCGGTACTTTCAGTTTACTCAGATCGGCTGTTTCAACGATTCTTTGTTCGTTATTCAACTCAATCAGCCCTATTGCATATAAAGGCAATGTGATGAACCCTTCTCCGCCGCCAACATTAGTATCAGCGAATTTGACTGCAGGATGCTTTCCATATTTTTTCTGATTTGCTATAGCACCTTTCTCCCTGTTATTACCGATTAGGATCAATACTCTTTTATCCGTCCTTTACCGCTATCACACTGGCGTTATCTTATAACCTCTTCCATATACTGACTTGATCTTTTTTCCTGAAGAGCCTAACAGTTTTCTGAGGTTCTTGACGTGATTATCAATTACTCTGTCTGTACAGAAAGAATCCATTCCCCAGACAAGGTCCATAAGCTGATCTCTGGTGAGAACCGTATCGGCATGCTGCATCAGCTGCAATAGTATTCCGTATTCCTTGGGCGGGAGTTCGACTTCAATGCCGTCTGAAGTCACGCGAAGTGTTCTTCTGTCCAATGTAATATCACCACAAGTCAGGATTCTGTCCTTATCATCTTTGCGGGTGCGTTTTAGAAGGTTCTTGATCTTGGCACAAAGCTCCTCAACGAGAAAAGGCTTGCATATATAATCATCACAACCCAGTTCGTATCCGTATAGCCTGTCTGAAAGACTTACGCGGGCAGTCAGGAAGATAACGGGGATATCGCTCGTCTTTCTGATCTCGCGCATCATGGTAAATCCGTCAAGACCGGGCAGCATAATGTCGAGAAGAAGCAGATCATATTGCGAGTTCCTTACCGCATTCAATCCTTCGATCCCGTCAGATGCGGTATCGAGCGCAAAAACATCGCTCATCGTTCCCGTGATGTAATCGGATATACCCTCACGGATGTTCGCATCGTCTTCGACCAGTAATACCCTCTGCATAACTCCTTTTCCTTTCCGGCTTCATAATCTCTTCCGCGGGATCAATACCGAGACAGAGAACATCTTTGTCTTCTCGTCGTAATCGGCTTTGCATATCCACTTATGGATCTCGAAAACACCTTTTGCAATTGACATTCCAAGTCCGCTGCTGCGGGAGTTGCTCCTGGCATTGTCGCCTTTGACGAACGGCTCCCAGATCTTCTCAAGAAGCTCTTTATCGACAGGGTCGGATGTATTCGAGATCGTAAGTTTGAAATCTCTTCCGTCTCTTGTTGCAATTATATTGATCTTTCCACCGTCCTTACAGTAATCCACAGCATTCGAGATTATATTCCCAAAAGCGGCCTGCATCTGTCTCTGATCCAAGCGAGCCACGATCTTTCCCTTTACTGTTGTCTCGATGTTTCTGGCCTTTAGGATATCTTCGTAGGACATAAGCTTATCCGAAGCGATCTTGACGATGTCATATTGTCCGAGTTTCAGATCGATCTGCTCATTCTCGAGGGCAAGGAGATGAAGATTGTTCATTATCATGTCATTCAGCTTCCCGGTACCTTTAATGATCTCTTCCGCGTAATAATTCTTCTTCTCCGAATGAACATTTGCCTTAAGATTCTCAGCATAAGAGGAGATGACCATGAGAGGCGACTTCAGGTCATGGATCATGGCTGACATCATATGCCTTCTGTAGGCATTGCCTTCATACTTTGAGCTCTTGATAAAAAGATGCCTGCCCGTAAGTGCTGCAAGCACAAGGGAGAATACATAGAAAAGGATAAACATTACTGCATAATCCTTCCAGACGACCCAGTAGACATTATTCACTCTGAAATAATAGTCCCAGACCACACGTTCGTTATTACCTTTTTCGAATATAGCCCGGTAAGAGAATGCTATATAGTTACTCGGACCAAAATACAATCTGCTTATCTTCCGACCATAACCCAACCTGTCACTGTCATTCATGTATCTGTAATGGTTTTCGAAAAAATATTCACCGGGATCAGCAAGATGTTCGCACTCTGCCAAGTTTCTGACTACATCAATTTCTTCTTCTGTAGGTGCTTTGATGTTACTTGAATACTTTGTACCAAGATTGCTTTTTTCGAAATTACCAAGAGAATCACTTTCGACCCTAACCCGGCTATATACCATGTAAGGATATTCCGGTTCTGCCTGATAATAGATAAGTGTTTTAAATTTATATTCGTTTTCTAAACTGTTGCGATCCAGTTCGGTATCACTATTGAAATAGAGCCCTTCAAAATAGCTTTTCTCATTTCTCAGTTGCCTTTCATAATCATGACTCAGCTTATTTTCGAGAACCAGGACAAGATAGTTTAATGCAAAAAACGTGATTGCTGCACACAGGACTACTGCAACACCAATGCAGCCCAAAAAGTAAGGCAGTGAACCCTCATACTTCCTCAGCGGTCTCTTCATGAATCCGTCCTCCTTAAGCAATATGAGTCTATCATACCTGCAAATTGTATCGAAATTATGTTGTCCGGGTTCTCGCAAGGAAGACTTCCGTCAGCAATAGTATACTGAAATTCGTTTATGTCCGGGTCATTCAGCACTTTCAAAAGATCATAGAAATCTTCGACAACATTCACTTTGGAAATGCCATCAATATCTATCCACTCCATATCCCCTTCATCAGAGGAAATAACTGTCCCGCTAAATTCTGTTGCTTTCCTCGTTCATTGTCAATTTAATCTATCATCCGTTTATCTTATAGAACCTATACAGTTCTTCCCTCTCATCATCAAGATCTTTATACATCTTGGTTTCCGCCAACTCAAATCCGCATTTTTCTGCAGTCTTCCATGATGGAATATTTATATCTTTAATAGTGGCTATGATTTCTTTCTCGTTATAATGATCAAAGAAATAGGAAATGTATGCCTGAACTGCTTCACTGACATATCCATGTCTTCGATATTCTGTTCCGGCAAAATAACAAATACCTATCCTATCCGTATCCTCATAGTATGTACATCCAACATTTCCGATTACTTCCCCTGTGGCTTTGAGCACTATGGTGCAAGGTATATAATCAGCTTTTGGATCATCCTTTTCAGTAAGAGCAACTGCTTCATTTATCCAATCCTCTGCCCAATCTGAAAAGTTTTCATCAAACCCTATTTCAGTTAAGCTCCCATCCTTAGCCATCTCGGCATACGCTTTTTCATCTCCACGTTGGATTGATCTTATAATTATTCTTTCTGTTTCTATATTCGTAGTCACATTTCCTTATTTCGGTTTAATGCATTAATTTATTACTGTCGGCTTATCACTTTTCCTTCTGTATATCATACCTGACATCTTTACCTTTGCTCAATTATTCTGCTGATTAAATATTCAAGTGATACCACTCATTTATACTGTGTTTCCTTTCCAAACAGCTTATCAATATCCTTCTCCCCATACAGTTTCGAGGGCAGTACAGTACACTGGTTCCAAAACAGTTCTTCACAAATCCTAAGTTCAAGATCCTGTCTGTGAATCCAGTGTCTGACCAAGCCTTCTTCGCCTTTAAGGCCGCATCTTACTGCATGGGGACTGTTGTTAAAATATTCACAGAGCATCGAAAACCAGACTTCATTGCCTTTATCATCAACCCGGATCTGCCGTGCTGTCTCAAGATTCCTTCTGATATCATCCGTTTCTGCCTTAAGATAAACTATTTGGATCTGCTTATCGCCTATAGCTTTCTTAATATCTCTATAGAAATCTATGATGTCTTCATCCGGCATATCCCGGAACAGTATCATGTCCTCCACGATATTTTGGAATAGAGCGCATTCTGTAATCAGAGGTGCCCCGTCCCATCTGCCGTAGCGCTTTAAGACAATGTCTTTGAACCGCTCAAAGGATACCCGGTTGTTATATATCTCATATTTTTCCATTTCCTGATAAAAGCTCCGGCCATCAGTCCGGATCTTTGTATAACAGACAACCGCATGATCATCTTCAAAATGGGTTTTCGCTTCTATCTCCTTCTTCAGCGAAAGATGCTCATCCAGAGCAGCCTGATAGTCTTCCATACCCATATATGCGCACCAAGCAAGTTCTACCGGAGAATAGTCACCTTCTTCAAGAACTTTATGGTCCGGACATTTCTCCGACAATAACTTTACAAGAGTGCTCTTACCGCTTCCTTGTATACCTTCAACGAAATATGTCATCTTCATATTACCTGCCGCTTTCCCAGATCCTTTTCCCAAAAACCTATTTCCGTATTCTCTTAATCACTTTTCCTGATGATTATTTTGACTTCAAAGGTTTTGTTTTCTGTTTTCGCGGGCTATCACTTATTGTTTTCGAAAAAGGGATACTCTTTTTCTGCTTTAACATTTGATCGAAAACTACGTGTTCTCTCTTCTTTTTCCCCATAATCAAAATCGCTTCCTTCAAACACTATTCTTTAAATTGTTCTTTAGTAATACTTTCTGATTATCAATCCTACTATTATTCTATCGTAAAACTTTCTGTCTCAAGATCACAGTAGTATCTTCCGCTTTCCGCAGTAAATCTCAAAACACAGTAATCAGGATCTGTTATGCCGCCCTTATAAAACATCGTGTCGCCTTTGCGCCAGATCATGTTTTTCGTCTTTTGGTCAGTCAGTACTTCCATCGTGCCCTTAAGCATTACTCCCGTGTATTTGATCAGTCCCTTATGATAGAAATAGATACATGCATTCGGGTTATTCATATACTGTTTTACTCTCATAGAAGAAGTGTTTGTCGAAAAATAGAACTGACGCAACCCGTCGATCTTTCTCGGCTTGAGCATCGCTTTTACATTGGGATACCCTGTCTCATCGACAGAGCATATAAATGCCACATTTTGTTTTCTGATAAAACTCTCTATTCTACTGTTATCCATTTATCCTTATCCCACCATACTGCTAATATTACATTCTAATAAACTGTTTATCCGCATCATATTCATCACTGACAAAACGCTCAACCGTCATGTGGAGATCGTATTTCTCGCGTAATAGAGCAAGCTGCTTCATCATAGGTGATGCATGATGCTCATCTATAGCGGC
>JAFRRJ010000064.1 GCA_017428155.1 Clostridiales bacterium
GAAACCTTCCGCTAAACGCTTAGCAAACTCGGTAAACAGACATTCCTTAAAAAGCAAAAACGCTGTCGCCAAGGACAGCTATAAGTATAAGAAAGGGACTGTGTAACCTCGATTTTCAGGTCGAGGTTTTTTCACAGCCCCCTGATTTTGGATACGGTTGTATTACAAAACGTATCCTAAAAACGCAAAATTCGAAAAAGTGCTGATTTTGGATACGTTTATGTTACAAAATGTATCCTAATAAGCTCACTTCTTTATACATTTGAAGAGGAGCTACTCTAATCTCAACTATTAGCCCGGCTATCCGGACACTCTCGTCGGATCATCTATGTTCAACTCGCTTCTCAAAATTCCATTGAGGCTTTCGCGAAGTCTGCCCCAAGGCCGCTCTTGTTCTGCGGGTGCAGTTCATAGACAGGGTCCGGAGCCGGCGCATTTACCACCTTTACATTGCTGATATAATCGGGCGCAGTTTCCTGAAGAGCCTGGATCTTTCTCCAGCCTTCCGGAACCTCTGTCTCGAAAGTCAGCGGGTTGATATAGTCAGCCATCTTTACGAGGATGACAGGCACCTCGCCGAACAGCTCTCTCATCTTTTTGAACGTCCTGATCATCTTCTGATCGTAACCTCTGGGATTGATCTTGCCGGATCCGTCCTGATCCCACAGCTGCTCAGATAAAGACACATTATTTGCCGTCAGTCCGTCGGGATCTCCCGCGTTGGACTCGCCCTGATACCACCATATCTGTGATATTGCTATATTCCTGATCGTCAGGAGACTTGCATAGTAAAGTGTCGCAGGAAGCATCTGGGCCATCGGTATAGGTTCGAACTTAGTCAGCTTTATCTCTTCGGCCATCTTCCACTCTCCTGAGAGGTCTATCTTCTGCGAAGCCGTCTTCAGATAGTAAGGATGTCCTTCAACAAATCCGCCAAGTTCCTGCTCGACGATAAGTCTTGTCCTTAAGATGTTTTTGCCCTGCTTTAATACAGATCCGTCGAAATAATATATCCTCGGCGGATACTGATATTCGGTCCTCCCTACTTCAATGCCGTTAATATATGTGGTGTCGGCATCTATTAGATCGCCTAATCTTAAGAGGCACTCACCTTCACAGGATCCGTCTATCTCAAATTCCTTCTCGAACCAGATAACACCTGAGAAATCTTTGACGACGATTCCGGGAAGTGTAACTTTTGCTGCATCTTTCAATGCCGCGTCTGCATCGAAATCCTCTTTGACGGCTTTAGCGCGCCAGTCAATGGTCTTCTGCTGCCATCTATCCACATATGATTTGAGAGCACCTTTGCCTCTGAGTTCTGAAAGCTCTTCCTCACTGACACCTGTTGCGTAAAGATCCTCATCGCACATCCATGCTTCAATGGTGGATCCGCCCTGGGCATTAAGTATCAGGCCGATAGGAATATTCTTCTCTTCGAAGATCTTTTTCGCTGCATAAAAACCGACAGCACTGAAGGCATACTTACCGGTTCCTTCTGCTTTTGTCCAGTCTGTCTCTGGAAGGGTGCATATAGACTCTCCTCCCTTGATCGGGAGTTCAAGATCGGGGGTAAGAAGATACTGTCTTACAAAAGGATAATCGCAAGCTTCGATCTCTTCCTTATTAAGCTCAACCGTTCTTGCGACGGGAAGTTCCATATTGGACTGGCCTGACAGCATGAACACATCGCCTATGCATACGTCTTTGACTGTGATCTCTTCACTGCCTTCGACTGTTAATACGGTATCGAAAACCACGTCCATCGGTTCAAAGACCGCCTTGAATCTTCCGTCCTCAACAGGAGCAGTAACAGTCCTGTCTTTAAGCGTAACTTTTACTTCGGAAACACCGTTATCCGTACCTTCTATGATGATCTCTTTATTCCTCTGGAGAACCATTCCGTTTGAATAAATACCGAGAAGTTTAGTAACTGACATTATATTCACCACCCTTCAAAGATATTCTATACACAGTCCTCGGTCTTGTCTAGTATTCTAGTTGGCAAGTCGCGTTTTTTCTGATATTCTTATCGTAGAAAACCGCAAGGAAGGAGAAAACCTTTGAAGAGTTCTTTTGACCACATAACAAACAGCCGTCTTTACAGGATCGGTGATGCTGTCGGTAATGTTGTGATCATATCGGCCCTTTTCCTGGTATTCTGCATTCCCGTTGTTACAATAGGTACCTCAGTATCAGCACTTTATTATACTGTCTATAGAAAATTTTATAAAAGGAGTGACACACCTTCTAAAGATTTCATGCACTCTTTTAAGATGAACCTCAAAAACGGCATCATCATAAATCTGATTTATCTTATCTACAGCGCCGTCGTAGGGTTCAATATCTATTTTGCTTTCAACGGCCTTGGAGACGTTAAGCTTCCCGACTGGTATCTTATCATCTCCTTCTTGCCGCTTCTGCCTGTTATATTTACTCTGCCTTTTGTTTATCCGCTTCTTTCCAGGTTCAATAACGGGATCAAGGGCACTATCACCAACAGCCTTACGTTATGCATGATCAACTTCCCGAAGTTCCTTCTTATATGGCTTATAACACTTGCTTCGCTTGCAATAAGCATAGTCTTCCCGCCTTCGGCACTCATTACGCCTCTGGCAGCAACTTATCTTTGTCAGATGATCACCGAGAAAGCTTTTGCTGCTGCTGTCCGTGTTGAGAAAGCAAGAGAAGAAAAAGATATGGAAGAAGATATCTCCGGTGAAGAAAGTAATGAAGATACTGATATAACCGGATCCAACGAAGAAGAGGAAATAACAGGATGATAAGTGAATACCTTAACCTAATTCAGTTGATATCAGGTGTGCTTGCGGCAGTGCTGGTCTTTTTAGGTATCTTTATCACCTGCAGGAAGCTGAACCCTGAAAAGTATGAGACCATACCCTACAAGACAACTGTTATATCGACCGCACTTATCATCGCAGGACTTCTATGCTACGGACTGATGAAAACTTGCACAAACTATACCGTCGCAACCGAAGAACAGTATGAACTGTGGTCCTTATATCTTGCTTCTATGGGTGAAGTTGTGAAATCACTGGGTTTTATTGCTTTTATCCCGCTTCTGTTCAGGCTGTTTAAGCCAAAATCACGCAAGGAAAAGCCTGAAGAAGAGATTACAGAAGACGGCGAAGAGTCCTGATTTAACTGTTTTCGCGCCCATAACACACAAAAACATAGTATAATTCAAATCGATTTGTCATAATCTATTGACAAGGTCTGCGAATACTAGTATTCTAGTTAACAGAACAAAGCTTGAGTATTCTCTCAAGACTCTATACCAGTATAAAACTGAGGGTAAATTGCGTTATGAAATTGGTTTTGCGGTGGTTTCCTTACGGCGATGACAGCGTATCGCTCAAGCACATTAAACAGATTCCCGGTGTCAGCGGCGTCGCAACTCACCTGACCAAGATCCCGGTAGGAGATATCTGGTCGATGGACGAGATCAATCTCGTTAAGGATGAGATCAATTCATACGGTCTTGAGATGGAAGTCATCGAGAGCCTCAATATCCATGAAGACATCAAGAAGGGCCTCCCTTCAAGAGATATGCTGATCGATAACTATATCGAATCAATGAAGAACCTTTCCAAAGCCGGCGTAAAGTGCATCTGCTACAATTTCATGCCCGTTATGGACTGGTACAGAAGCAATCTCGCAAAGGAACTCTCCGACGGAAGTACTGCAATGGCTTACTGCCACAGCGAAGCCGTTAAGCTTACTTTAGAGAAGATCACTTCAGACATGATCGACGGATCTCACAATTTCAGCCTTCCCGGATGGGAGCCTGAGAGATTCGGCCAGATGGCAGAAGACATCAAGTTCTATCAGAGCATGACCTCCGAAGACTACTTCAAGAACATCAAGTATTTCCTTGACGCTGTCATTCCGGTCGCTGATGAACTCGACATCAATTTCGCAGTTCATCCTGACGATCCTCCGATGCCGCTGTTCAATCTCCCCAAGGTCGTCAACAGCAAGGAGTCGATCAACACATACCTTAACCTCAATGAGTCCAAGAGAAACGGTCTTACACTCTGCACCGGAAGTCTTGGCGCAGGCATTCATAACGATATTGTGGATATCGCGGAAACATTCACCTCTATGGGTAAGGTCCATTTCGTACACTTAAGAAACGTAAAGCATGAATCAGATACTGATTTCCATGAATCAGCACATCTCTCTTCATGCGGAGACCTCGATATGTTCGCCATCGTAAAGGCTCTTTACGAGAACGGATTTGACGGTTATATCCGTCCCGATCACGGACGCATGATCTGGGATGAAGTCGGAAGACCGGGATATGGTCTTTACGACCGTGCACTGGGTGCAGCATACATCAACGGCTTATGGGAAGCCGCAAGCAAACTGTGTTAACTTTTTTGTTTTTATACAGGCAATAACTCCTCCTTCTTGCCCGCAAAACCGATGATCTTATAAAACTTATAAGGTTATCGGTTTTGTATGAACAATAAGATCAGTCAGTTGCCGGGAAAGGGTCGGTCATTATGGATCTTTCTAAAGCTAATCTTAAGAACACGGAATTCTGGAACAGCATCAATGTTGTTCTTCCTCAATATGATATCGATGCGGTAAAAGAAGCAACTTACAAGAACCCGGTCTGGCTTCACGTCGGCGGCGGAAATATCTTCAGAGCGTTTATCGCAAGGATCAATCAAAGACTCCTTAACGCCGGGCTTGCCGATACCGGCATCGTGGTATGCGGAACAATGGATTATGAGAATTTCGAGCGCGTATATAAGCCGTTCGACAACCTCTCCATAATCTGTGACTTAAAACCCGACGGCAATACCGGCTATGAGATAATCGGCAACATCACTGAAGCTGTCGCTGCAAACTATGACATTAAAGAAAACGTCGATAGACTTAACGAAATAGCAAGAAATCCTTCTCTTCAGATTATATCGTTCACGATCACAGAGAAGGGTTATGCAAACAGAGACGCTGACGGCAAGCTTTATGAGCTTGCAAAAAAAGATATGGAAAACGGTCCTTCACATCCGCTTTCCTGCATGGGCTTTATCGCTTCCCTTCTCTATGAGAGATTTACGGCAGGTGCTTATCCTTTGGCTCTGGTCAGCATGGATAACTGCAGCCACAACGGTGATAAGCTCAAAAACTCATTGTTAGAGATAATCGATGCCTGGGTGGAACTGGGCTACGTAGGTAATTCTTTTCGAGATTATGTAAACGATCCATTCCAAATAGCTTACCCCTGGAGCATGATCGATAAGATTACCCCCAGACCTTCCGAAATAATTCTGGACAAGCTCACAAACCTGGGCATCGATAATCTTAAGAGCGTTAAGACTACGACGGGTGTTTTCGCGGCGCCGTTCGTAAATGCGGAAGTGCCCGAATACCTTGTTGTAGAAGATCTCTTCCCGAACGGAAGACCTCCGCTCGAGAAAGGCGGAGTTATCCTTACAGACAGGGACACGGTCGACAAGGCAGAGAGAATGAAGGTTACTGCATGTCTTAACCCGCTCCATACAGCACTTGCGATCTTCGGATGTCTTCTGGGCTTTACGAAGATATCAGATGAGATGAACTATGCTGACTTAAGAACATTGGTCACAAAAATGGGTTATGACGAATGCCTTCCTGTTGTTTGCGACCCCGTTATACTTAATCCGGAAAAGTTCCTTAAGGAAGTTCTCGAAGAAAGATTCCCCAACCCCTTCCTCCCTGATACGCCTCAGCGCATCGCTACGGATACAAGCCAGAAGCTTCCTATCAGGTACGGAATAACTCTGAATTCTTATCTTACAGAACATCCCGAAAAGCTCGCTGAACTAAAGTATATTCCCCTCGTTATCGCAGCTTGGCTCAGATATCTTCTTGCTGTTGACGATGAAGGAAATGATTTTGAGATCAGCTCCGATCCTATGGCAGGCTTTTTCCAGGATGAGCTCCGCAAGCTCGGTATTACCTATCTTATGGACGGAAGCGTATCCGGCAAACTCTCAGGCATTCTTTCTAATGAGACAGTCTTCGGGACCGACATTAACAAGACCGGTTTAACGCCTTTAATTGAGCAATATTTTGACGATTTGAACAAAGGAAGCGGGGCTGTTCGGAACACACTTCACAACGTGGTTGCTAATTAGTATGTAAGTGCTAGACATAAATATTCTTTTATGTTAGTTTCTTTATAGATTTCGTTATTTAAAGGGGAATTCTATAAATGATCATCACGCCCAAGAACACTTTTGAACCCAACCGTGAGTATGCTTTCCGAATCGTAAAAGACAACATCATCAACATGGAGATCAAGCCCGGTTCTCTTATCGGCGAGCAGGAGATCGCAACCCAGCTCGGCATCTCAAGAACACCGGTTCACGAGGCCTTCCTCGAATTATCCAAGTCCAAGATCGTTAATATCCTTCCCCAGAAGGGTTGCAATGTCTCATTGATCGATTACGAGCTCATCAAGGAATCAAGATTCCTCCGTATCGCAGTTGAAACAGCACTCTTAAGAGAAGCATGCGATGTTGCAACTGAAGAAGATATTCAGAAGCTCTATGCCAACATCAAGCTCCAGCAGTTCTACATCGAGAACGATCCGCCGAAGTTTTTGGATCTCGATAATGATTTCCACAAGAGCATCTATGTCGCATGCAATAAGATGCAGTGCTTCTACATGGTAGGCCTCATGAGCCTTCACTTTGACCGTGTAAGATCCCTTTCCCTTAAGACGATCAAGGATACCAAGCTCGTATCAGATCACAAGGCTATTGCTGATGCGATCGCGGCACACGACAAGGATGCTGCCGAAGCCGCTTTTGCAAAGCACATGTCCAGATTCGAACTCGACTGGGACATCATCAAGAAAGCTTACAGCGAATATATCGCAGAATAATCGATTAAACAGTTTAAATTCATAGGCTGTCCTTTGCGGGCAGCCTTTTTGTTTGCGGGTTATGCAGGTATGTGGAGGGCTGATACCGTACCAAAGAGGGTTTTCGTGGGGTGATACTGTATTCGCGAAAAGATACCGCGGCAGAGGATACCGTACCAAAGACCGTTTTTTGGGGGGGGATACGGTATTCGCGAAAAGAAATCACGGCAGAGGATACCGTACCCAAGACCGTTTTCGAGGTTTGATACGGTATAACCTCGTCAGGATCAAGTGAATTGATACCGTACCAATGGCCGTTTTTGGGGTTTGATACGGTATAACCCACTAAACCCAGTCAAAAAGGGTTTTAGTGGGTAGACACTTCACTGTCGATCATCATCATTACCCACTAAACTTGGTAAAGACCTCATTTAGTGGGTAGGCGCTCCTCCGTCGATCATCATCATTACCCACTAAACTTCATAAACAATGCATTTAGTGGGTATTGACCGCACTGCAGCCTCACAACATTACCCACTAAATCCTGTCAAAACGGGTTTTAGTGGGTAGACACTCCACCGCCTATCACCATCATTACCCACTAAACTTGGTAAAGACCTCATTTAGTGGGTATCTGCTTAGCAATCAATTGGCGAATTGCCCCCCCAGACTGCAAAAACACTTGGTTTTGCGGGTATCCCCGCAAATTGCAACAGCGCTCAGTGATTTAATATCAGATACAAAGCGAAAAGCACCGCGAGCATTACAATATTGATCACTGTAAAGTTAAGAAGATAGTTTCCCTGCTTGCTCTTATCTTCAAGTGACTTCGAATAAGCGGAATGGAATCTGTAAGTGATAAGGCTCGCCATGCTCGCGATCAGCGTTCCGAGGCCGCCGAGATTCGTACCGATTATAAGCGACTCGCCGTCCGCTGTGAATGCGGAAAGGAGCATTGCTGCAGGAACGTTGCTAATAATCTGAGACGAGAGCACCGCGGCAGGAACAGGATAACCTGATACCAGACCTGACAGGGCATTTGTTATTGTATCGATGCGTCCGATATTTCCTATAAGTACGAAGAAGAATACGAACGTCAGTAGAAGATTGTAGTCAGCCTTGATGAATGCTTTGCGGTCCATAATGATCATCGCAGCGACTGTCACAATAAGAGAGATCAGGAAATGGACTATGCCGATGACCGTCAGAATATTCAGGACAAACAGCACAAAATAGATAACCAGCTTTACCGCTGAGAGTTTCCCTGTTTCCCTTCTGCCGTTTACGGGAAGTTCCGATGATCCTTTAATGAGAATAAACGTCAGTGCAATGATCAGGACAAGAGACATCAACGAATAAGGGAGCATCAGAAACAGGAATCTTGTGAGCGGGACTTTATAGGTGTCGTAGAGATAAAGGTTTTGCGGATTTCCGATCGGAGTAAGCATGCTTCCGAGATTAGCTGCAACAGTCATGATAATCAGGGTATACATGAGCTTTCTGTTCTCACCGAAAGGAGCAAGTACCATTATCGCAAAAGGCACAAGTGTAACAAGTGACACGTCGTTGGTAAGGAACATGCTTAAGAAGAATGAAAGAAGCGACATAAGAAGACTTATGCCCCTGTATGTCCTGACACGGGAAAGCAGTTTATTCGTAAGGATATCGAATGTGCCAATATGGCCTAACGCCCCTACTATGAGCATCAGGCTGAAAAGAATTGCAAGGACTCTTACATTTATGTAGTCAGCATACTTCATATCAGGCTTTACAAAAAAGCATGATATGAATGCGAGCAGACCCGATATATAAAGGATTGCATTGTTTTTGATACTGATGATTATCTTCTGCATAAAATACTCCTGACTAACGGTAGATTTTACACCATATCAGGAATAATAAAACACAAAAACAGCTTTCTATATGCATAATAAAAGCCCGGAAACTTTCCGGGCTCTATTACATAATTACTGTCGGATCTTAAGATCTTTATCAGAGCAATGCGATTGCTTCGTCGATCGTCTGAGCTTTGTCTTCTTTAAGGATCTTTATGATCGCATCAACCTGGAGCGAAGTACGGTACGGCTCGGGAACAAAACGCTCATACTTGCGCATTCTGTTGATGTTGTCCTGATAGATGTCGATCATCTTCTGATTCTTCAATCCCGCTCTGTACTTCTCTGTGATCTGCATATTCATGAATTCGGCATTGCTGTTGAATGCATTCTGCTTGCTCTTAGAGATCTTGATTCCGATTACGATGATAAGAACAGCAACGATAATTCCGACAAAGAGACCGCCATATGTATCACCGAGTAACCTTGATGATACCCGCTCTGCAGATCTTGAAGTGGTCACGATCGTTTCAAGTGACGAAAAAGTGATAATAATCGAAAGTATATAAATGATCGTGTATGCAGCAACAGCTCCGATGATGAACGGCCAGAAGTATCTGATAAATGATCTCTTCTTATAATCACTGCTGTCATACATCGGGAATTCACTCTGAGGCTTGATCATCCTCTTGAGCTCCTCATTCTCGCTCAAAAGAGTCCTGTACTCTTCGAGATCCTTGATCCTCTCGTCCTTCTCTGACTGCCTTACGGCATTAACCACCGGTGTTCCGCATCTTGTGCAAACCAGATCGCCCTCTGTCATTGGTGCTGCGCATTTTCTGCAATAAACCATGATCTTCCTCCTTAGATAAATCTACCCTTATTTCTTTGAAAAAACCTGTGTTTTATAAACACAGGCCTTTACCATGAAATAATAATACAATACTAAATTAATTTTTACAAAGGTTTTTACTCCCAGCAGACTTTATTTCTTCCGGTTTCTTTTGCGGTATAGAGTTTCTCGTCTGCTGCACTGACATTTTCCTCTATTGTTTTTGAAGGCTCGAAAACAGCACACCCGAAACTCATCGTGCATTTCAGAGTATTTCCGTCAGCTTCGAACTCTGACTCCATGAGCTTGGTCCTTATCTCTTCAGCCTTCTTAACAGCCCCTTCAAGACCGGTGTCACGCATTATCATGATGAACTCCTCACCGCCCCATCTGTAAACGCCGTCCTTCTCTGCGCAGAAGGATTCGAGGAGTTGGGCCGTGAATCTAAGGACATCATCGCCGGCATTATGACCGTATGTATCGTTGACATTCTTGAACTTGTCAATATCGCAGATGAACAGTGACATTACCTTGCCGGATGCCGGTATCAGATAATCCTTGTATCTGTTGCCGAAGTCATAATAAAAGCCCATTCTGTTCTTAAGGCCCGTGAGCTTGTCATGATGTGAATCTTCAAGGAATGTCTCGGACTCCAATGCGATGCCGCAGACCAGAGCCGCAAGAGATAACTTCTTGGGGTCCGTCTCATCATCAAAGCCGTGCTCATCATTCTTGTTAATAAGCTGCAGGGCTCCGATGAAGTTACCGTTAACATCCGCAACGGGAAGGACCAGAATAGACTTTGTCTTATAGCCTGTCTGAGCATCGATCTCGCGGTTGAAGTCCGGATCGTTATAAGGATCGTTCGTAATGATCGTTTCCTGAAGTCTTAATGCCTTGCCTACAAGACCCGTATCATCAGGGATAACGATCTTGTCAACGCCGGTTGCGGACATAGTCCAGATCTGACCCTTTCTCTTGTCCCACTTCCAGAAGCTTGCCCTGTCGGCATCAACGATAGTCTTGGAAAGCCCGGTAAGATATGAGAACAGAAGATTATGATCCTTGCTGTCGTTCATGCACATGTCTCTGTAAAGACTGTTCGTGATATCGAAAATACCACTCAGCATTCTTCCGTTATCTTCCATAGTAGCCCCTCCGAGTTCAAGCGGTGCAAGCTCCGCACCGGTATCCTCCATGACCTGAAGTATCCTCTTCTCATCATCCATATGCATGAGGTAAACGTGAATACCGGAATCGACCATTTCCTTGATCCTGTCAGCCATATCAGTGCAATACAGGTGTACAGGTGATTTATAAGCGGACATCTCGCAATAGAAATAGGTATCCTTTTTGAGATATTTCTCGAACGGGATCAATGTATTGGTATCTCCCGTATAGACGACATTATTGCCGTCTATATTGAGACAATAGCCATAGCATTTGCCGGCAAGTTCTTCTGTGTGTGAAGTAGGTATTGAACAGACAAACCAATCCTTATCAAGGTCTTCAACAGAGATCAGGTCATACCACGAGGAGCTGCAGCCTTCGATCCTTGAGATCAGATAGAAAAGATCTGCTTCAACGTCTTTGGAAGGCGCTACGATCGTGATGGGAGTCTTAACTGTAAACTCCAAAAGGTCAATGAGCATCCCTATGCCGCCGACATGGTCTCCGTGGGTATGGGTTACAAGAACATATACATGGTCAAACATAGCCATGTTCTTGTCGTTGAGTCTCATAAAGGAACTCATAGGACAGTCGATCAGGACCAGTTCATCATTTCTTATGAAATATGCGCTGTTATGCTCGTCCGTAAACGCAGAACCTCTTCCGAGAAATCTCAGCATATTCACTCCTCCTTTTTTGACGGAGTCAGACTCCGTCAAAAACACTTACTGACCCACTAAAACTATATCACAACTTACGTTTATCTTCTTGCCGCAGACCATATGACGGAATCAGCCCCTGCCATAAAAACCTTACTTCTCATCAACCGGTCCTATCAGTCTCAATATTTCAAATCCGTCAGCCTTACCCTTGAGCTTGATCGGGTGATCCAGAGGTTCGAACTTCATTCGTCCCTCAAGCCTGTCAGCGCAGGAACGGCTGATATAAACAGTTCCGCCGGGCGCGTTGGCCTCAAGTCTTGCAGACGTGTTGACCGTATCGCCGATGGCAGTATAGTCCATTCGTTTTTCGGAGCCCATGTTGCCGACGACTGCCGGTCCGTAGTTGATGCCGACACCGACGTTAAGCTCTTCGCCGATTTCTTCCTTTAACTCGGCAGAGATCTTTTTCGCGCCCTCGACAATACCGAGAGCTGTGACTGCAGCATGGTAAACCGGATCATCATCATCGATGGGTGCGCCCCAGAAAGCCATCATGGCGTCACCGACGAACTTGTCGACCGTACCCTTAGTGTTATCAACGCAAGCGCTTGCCATAGTCAGATATCTGTTAAGGATCTTAACTACCACCTCAGGTGCCAGTCTCTCTGACATCGTAGTGAAACCTCTGACATCAACGAAAAGCACGGCAATATCGACAGTCTTTCCGCCGAGTTTTAACGCATCCGTACCTTCCTTCAGGATCTCACCGACAATATTCGGCGCGACGTATCTCTCGAAAGTCTTAGTAACATTCTGTTTTGCTATGGCGGCGTTGATATAATTGCTTGCCACACATGCGACAAACAGGATAAAGAGGCCAACGGGTATCCACAGCGCATGAATGATGTATCCGGCCTCGAAGATCAGCATGGCTGCGCCTATTGCAAGACCTGCCAATACTGCAAATGCAGGTACGACGACGCGGAGTTTTCTATTGCTGCAGAAATAGAAGAAAGCAAAGCAGATAACGAAGAGTATCGCCAGCTGAAGAAAGTCTGAAGCTTCCCTCTTATATCTGCCGTCCAAAAGGCACTGCATGACATTTGCATGATATTCAACACCATACATCATGCGTCCTCTGTCGATCGCAGTGATGAAAGCGTCCTGTAGACCGGAAGCATAAGGTCCGATAACGACGAGTTTGTCTGCAAAAAACTCCGGTTTGAATTCACCGTTGATAACGTCACTTAACGAGATATCATCGTAGAAATCTCCGGGCTGGGCAGAGAAAGGCACATAGAACCAGCCTCTTCCGTCCGTCGGGGGCATCTCAATATCAAAGCCGTGCTGCTGAGCATATATCCTTGCACCCTCATAAGGCATCGAGTAAACACGTTTGCCGTCAGGTTCAAGATACAGCGCCGAATGGCGGATAACGCCGTCCTCATCATACATCGTGTTCATGAAGCCCTGTGTTGTAGCATTCTTCAGCTCATCAAACGGCTCTATGTAGTCCAGCACCGCATAGTCATCTTCGTATATTGTTGATGCGGTCCCGAAAATCCTCTCGGTGCCGATCTTTGCCTCGGTAGCGACAACCACATTCAGTTCGCCCGCCGCAGATGCGAGTCTCGAATCTTTTTCTTTATCTGTCTCGCCATCGAAAAGAACGTCCATTACAACTACCGCAGGCTTATTATCAGGGTCAGATGCAAGCGCTTCAAGAACCCTGGCATAAACAGTTCTGTCCCAAGAATAATAAGGACCGAACTCATCAAAATCCTCATCGGTGATACCGATTACGATAATGTCGCCAGGCACATATACAGGCTGCTGGTATAAAGTGTCTTCAAGCCATAATTCAGGACTTCTGAAAACACCCAGACCGCAGAGCACCGTGATAACAAGTGCCCAGGATAATGCTATCAATATTTCTTTAGTCCGCTTGTTCATTTTTATTACGTTCCCAGATCATTAATCATTTCATCACGTGGAATAGTCCTTCGGAAATAAACCTTGACGTAAGACTTTATAAACAAAAAGTTCCATTTATTTATTGTAAACCGGCACGGTTTTGCTTAAGTCTTAATGCCTGACCATCATATTAAGTTCTTCGTGTCTCAAAATACAGATATCCTGTAGCTCCGATATAAAAGTACGCTTTGCCTTCCGGATCATCGGCAGAAGCTGAAACCGACAATTCCATCCACCGTTCGTTATAGTATCCGTAGTATGTGGCATCTTCGTTGTAGCAGATATACACCTTATGTCCGTCATACTCCTTGTTCCACCCGGCAGGAAGGGAAGAACATCCGGACGGCATGGCAGGTTCAGAACTGCTTACCGTCGTCGGTGTCGGTGTGTTCGTCGGTGTATTTGTCGGTGTTGACGTCGGTGTGTTGGTCGGCGTAGATGTCGGTGACGGCGTCACAGTAGGTGTGTTCGTCGGCGTAGATGTCGGCGAAGGCGTCACAGTCGGTGTGTTCGTCGGTGTGTTTGTAGGTGTATTAGTCGGATTGAACGGAGCCTCAGGCACATCATATGGCGGTTCTGTCGGCGGCGCCGGCGTCACAGTAGGTGACGGCGTAGGCGTAGGAGGACGCGGCGTAGGCGAAGTCGGGCCCGGCGTCGGCGGATAAGGTGATACAGATGGTGTTGGTGACGGTGTAGGTGTCGACGGAGGCGGCGTCAAAGATTGCGCCGGCGGAGGTGTCGGTGTATCCAGAGGTTCAGGCGTCGGAGTGAGCTCGATCTCCTCACCTTCAGCTTCCCCGCTTACGATATCCTCTACAAGTTCCTTCAATGTCTCTTTGTCCCAGCCGGTATATTCGCATACCCTGTTCAGGAGTTCTTCGTTCTCTGCGATCAGCTGTACCGAGAAATCAGGGAGTTCTTCCTCTGTAATCTCATCAAGATAGAATTCTACTGTGTCGTGACTGTCTGTCGTATCTTTATAGAGGAATATTTTGATCCTCTGGCCTCCCTCTACTCTGGCGTGTTTTGTCTCACCGGTGGCGGGGTTTACTGCCGTAACTTCGACAGATCCGTCCGTTACGATAACCGAGTCTCTTCCATCTTTCTCATCGCGGTATATTATGCCGGATGTTCCTCTGATCCCGGCTGTCATTGTGGATGTCTTTATCTCTAATGTCTCGTCAGGCTTAAGCTTCTCGGTAACATTGAAGAAAACCGCACCTTTTGTGAGGTTCAATTCAAGCTGCTTGCCGTTCTTCTTGAATTCTGCGCGGCTGTTATTTTGCAGAGTGATTATTTTCGTGTCATCAAGACCTACAGAGGCAAGACCGTCAGAGCCGGTATTAAGGGCATCTCCGGACTGGAATCTGATGTTGCCGGTTACGGGCTTTGTTCCTCCGCCCGAAGTCTCTATATTGACTGTGCCTTCGACATGAAGGAGTCTCATGGTATTTGCCAGATACCCTTTCCGCGCCACTGATATACAAATAACGACGGCTGCAACAACAGCCGCCGCTATAACACACATTATTATCTTATTCTTACGGGTCAGTCTCCTGATCTTGCCGTATAAATCCATAAGTATCCGCCTTGTCCGATTAATCAATAGTTTTATTATATCAAATAACAGGACCTAAGGCTCTTATGTTTTTCAGTTCGTGCCGCTGCCCGCACCATCTGCGGTTGATGAGTCTGTAGAAGGATCTGTCTGGGTAGCCTCCGTCGGAGTCGGGGTGTTTGTCGGCGTATTCGTCGGCGTATTAGTAGGGGTGTTGGTCGGCGTGTTAGTCGGTGTATTCGTCGGCGTGTTAGTAGGCGTGTTAGTAGGTGTCGACGACGGTGTATTTGATACTTTAGGGGCCGGAGTAGGTGTATTGGTCACCTTAGGTGCTGGTGTATTTGTAGCCTTTGAAGCCGGTTTTGCTGTCGGCTTGGCAGTAGGCTTCTTGGAAGGCTTTTCCGTCGGCTTCGGAGTCGCAGTGTCAGCATCAGGTGCCGGGGTAGGAGTATCCTCCTGTATCTCTTCTTCCGGAGTCGGGGTCGGCTCTTCGGCCACTGCCTCTTCAGGTGTAGGTGTGGGATCTTCTTCGACAGGTTCTGTCTCGACGGGTTTATCAGAGACAATTGCCAGTAACTTCTGCATATCCCAGCCTGTGTATTCGCATACCTTATTAAGGAGCTCCTCATTTTCCGTGATCATCTTAAGAGGAAGCGCAGGAATGTTCTCTTCAACTACGCTCTCGATCTCAAACGATACGGTATTCTCTTCCCTGTCAGAATAGAGATATACAGTTAACTTCTCACCTGCACAGACTTCAGCATACTTTGTCTCACCTGTCTCGGGATTTGTCGCGGTAATGATAACGGAACCATCGGTAACGATGATGGAATCCCTGCCTTCTTCATCGAAAAAGACATATCCGGAAGTACCCCTTATACCGGCAGTCATAGTTGAAGTCTTGATATCGAATGATTCATCGGAATTAAGAGGCTTTGTTACCTCAAAGAACAAAGCTCCCTTGGTAAGCTTAAGCTCCAGACGCTTATTCTGCTTCTTGAACTCAGCACTGCTGCTGGGCTGGAGAGTAACTATCTTGTCTTCATCAAGGCCTATGGAAGCCAGTCCGTTAGATAAAGTGGTGATTGTCTCACCGGACTGGAATCTTGCATGGTTTCTGACGAATTTGTCTTTTCCGTTGGTATCAAAGACCTTTACGGATCCCTCAACGCGAAGGAGCCTCATAGATGTTGCCGTGTATCTGCTGTTCGCGAAAACAATACAGACCACAGCCGTCACTAATATAACAGCAGCTAAAACAGCAAGAATAATTATCTTATTCTTGCGTGGCAAATAGGTGAGTCCATCAAAGAATCCCATAACTTCAGCCTTCCTCATTCGCGTTTTTGCAATTTAATATTTTAGCACGGCTTAAGGATTACTGAACATGTCAAATATATCAATAATATGGTGTCTATTATTCTCCAGTTACCGCTAATTTGTCACCACAGAGGATATTATGCAGAATAGTATACCCCGTCTGAACCGCTGAAATGATCAGCCCGGGTGCGGATGCTCCGAGCATGACATTACCGGTTATTCCACAACTATTGACCTTCTAATTCGTATAACCGGTACAACCTGCTGTATGTTTTTTCCCTGAACATCAGCTTGAAGAAACGGCGTTCGGAATTCTTTAACCGGCTTACGAGATGATCCGGTGTAAAAGAGTGTTCTTTGACCACCCTGACACCTGTGCCTTCAAGCAATTTACCAATATCATCCACGCCATGAACCTCAGTGACACCGACGTCGTTTATGGGATTCTTGTATTTGGTCGCTTTTGCTCCGAACTCAGTATAGACATCCATCAGCACATTGAGTTTCGGGTATTTGTCTTTCAAAGTCTTGAGCAGTGACTTTAATCTGTCATTGGAAAGATACATCGAGATGCCTTCAAGAACGATCACAGCGGCATCAGCATCCGGGAGACCCTTTACCGCATCAGTATCCGTGGCATCGAGTTCTGCCATATGATAATTGGGCGTTTCTTTGAAGTATTGTTTCCGGACAGCAATGACGTCAGGAAGATCACAGTCGAGCCAGAGCTTATAGTTGCGCTTTACCCTGAAGCACCTGCTGTCTAGTCCGCAGCCGATATGGATGACTATGGCTTCAGGGTTCTGGGCGGTCATTGATTCCGTCCAGTCATCGAAAACCTTCGCGCGCATTGCCATGTTATAGGCAAGCCACTTGGACTTCGACTTACCCTTAAGCTCAAAGCCTTCCTTATTCCAGATCTCTTCGGCCTTTGTATCCTGCAGTATTATTCCCTGCCGGCTCACAAACGACTTGCCGTAAAGAGGTATATAAAGTGTCTTGTTAACTTCATTCATCAGAATCTAGTATAACACTAGACCTAAGCCAGAAAGATCACTCCTAAGCCTTGAAGTTATATATGGGCTTCAAAACCTCGATTACGTCAACGGATTCCGAGATAACATCGATGATGTCATCCAGTGACTTATAAGCCATCGGAGCCTCATCCAATGTCTGACTGTTTACTGATGTAGTGAAGACATCCTTCATCGCTTCCCTGTAATCGTCCATAGAAAGAGTGTTCTTAGCCTTTGTTCTGGACATGATGCGTCCGGCACCGTGAGGCGCGGAATAGTTCCATTCAGGGTTGCCCTTTCCTATTGCAAGGACGGAACCGTCTCTCATGTTGATCGGGATAAGGACCTTCTCCCCCTTGTGTGCAGCGATCGAACCCTTTCTTAAGATCATCTCATCAGTATCGATGTAGTTATGGATAGTGTGGAAGGAATCACCTGCCGAAAGTCCTGTCTTTTCAATAAGGATCTCAGCCATCTTCTCACGGCTGCGCTTAGCGAATGCCTGGCAGATCTCGACATCGTGGAGATAATCTTCGAGATACTGTCCGGAAAGATAACAAAGGTCTTCCGGCATGCTTGTCTCTCCTCCGAATACTTTCCAGCGAAGCTCGCTTAGTGCTTTCTGAATCTCTTCCTTCCTGCCCTGCTCCTTGTAGGTTCTTATGATCTCATCTCTTCTCTCAAGATAATCACCATAACCTCTGTTGAGGTTTATTGCGAGCTTCTGGTAATATTCGGCAACCTGCTTTCCGAGGTTTCTCGATCCGGAGTGGATTACAAGATACTTTGTTCCGTCGGAAGAAACATCGACTTCTATGAAGTGGTTTCCGCCTCCTAACGTACCTAAGGATCTTTCAAGTCTTCTTGTAGCCTTGAGTTCCCTGAAACACTTAAGACCCGTCAAGTCGAATCTCTCCTGTCTTCCTTCCCATACATTCATGCCGGAAGGAATAAAATGCGCTGTTGCATCGAGCAGCATGAGATCGATGTCACCCTTGCCGAGATCAACCGTGTACATACCGCAGCCGATATCGACACCTACGACGTTGGGAACAGCCTTGTCAGTGATGGTCATTGTTGTTCCTATCGTGCAGCCCTTACCGGAGTGAACGTCAGGCATGATACGTATTTTCGAGCCCTCAGTCATAGGATAGTCACACATACGTCTGATCTGTTCTATGGCCTCTTCTTCAACCACCTTCGCATAGCAGATGGCAGTGTTGACCTTTCCTTTGATCTCAATATATTCCATAGTAAATTCCTTTCCGTAAAAGTCCCCGGCTTTGATAATATTGCACCGGGGACCTGGTTTTCTTAAGCAGCGATATTCTCATATCTTTCAGACTTAAGGACGCTCAGCATGAACTTGTAAGGCTCAAGATTGCCTTCCTTTAGCATCTTGAAAATCTGAGAACTGCAGCCGGATACGAGCGCTACTCCCTGTTCATTCATTTTGACGGGCTGCTGAGCATTGCGGCTTCTGACATTCCAGAAGATTATCTGAGGCAGTCTGTAGCCGTATAATGCAAATCTTTTCTTCGCATGCTCGAAGTTTGTTTCGTCTGCGTTAGCAGCGCAGTAGTCAAACTCCATGTCGGATATGATGTATATCTTATCAGGCATATCCTTCTGCTTCAGTCTGTTCTTTACTGCAGTTTTCAGGATGAGCTCGAAAACCTTTCCGATATCAGTATTGCTTACTTCGTTAAAGCTCATGCAGTATCTGACCTTCTCGACAATATCTCTGCCCCTTATCTCGACCAGTCTGGGATTGGTGGAGAAAGTTATGAAGTGGTTTTTAAATGCACCCTTGTTGTGCTCTGCAAAGTAGATACCCAGAGACTGCGCAACTGCTGCAGCGCAGGGTTCGCCGAGAGAATACATTGAACCGGAACCGTCTACAACGGCAAGAGCGTTGTCAGAACCCGTGAAGTCCTCCAAAGCATTCCATGTAACGTTCATGGACTTTCTCTCCTGTTTGCTTATGTCAGCACGCCTGATTACAGGTGCGATGACATCGTAAGGAGTAAGTGTGCCGGTGTTCAGTAAGGACGGATCTGCTGAAGCCCTGTCCATGAACTTGCAGTATCTTTCGACATCGTTTCTTATGAAGGCTCTTCTGTATTTGTAGAGCGCCTTTGAAGGCTGCTTCTCATACTCGAAAGTGTAGTCCTTTTCCCTTAAGTTGTTCTCGATAATCTTTATCTGAGCTCTTAAGGAAGACAATGTCTTTCTGTACTCGGCTTCGGACATGCCAATGGCTTTTGCAATCTTTCTTGCAGTTCTTACCGTTGCTTCGCTTGAAGCATTTACGGAAGGGAGCCACTTTGCGAGCAGGGACACTTCGCCGCCGGCATTAAGTGCCTGTATATCGCCGGCAAGCGTGGATCTGATGTATTCCAGCGCAGCCTGCTCACAAGGTGTGCCTATAAGTACAAGAATGTCGTCATATCTGCCGTATTCGGCAATGTTAGCGATATTCTTTATAACCGTTTCAGGTTCTGCTTCTGCAAGATACTTCAGGATAACCTTAAAGAATCTTCTCTCACCCAGACCGCCTCTGATATCTCTTGCAAAGAAGAGTGTCTTAACGGCAAGGTCCCTGTCTTCTGCAAATGCCTTGACGAATCTGCTGATGATCTCTTCGTCTGAAGCCTGGCGGAGTGCGCCTGCCGTAGCGAAAAGGTCAAGGCAGAAAGACTCTGTGCTCATGTATGTGACAGCACCGTTCTCGGTATATGTTTTGTTAGCTTCTTTCTTCAAAAACTTCAACATTTTCTTTATCTCCTTTTTTACAAGGTGCACCCCGGGCTCCCCCCCGGGGATTACTGAACGAGGCTACTTGCTGTATGCACCTTTATTTCCGTAACATATTTCCAAGACACTCCCCGAAGGGTTCTTTCAAAGGGGGGATTCGAACCCCCGCAGAGACCGCCTGAATATTTGCTGTAAGTGTCTTATCACGTTACAGCCTTATGATAGCCCTGCCTGTTGGGTTCTTAAAGATGCAGAATTTTGTTAGAGTATAACCCCAATTTTATCGGATATTGTTGTATAATTACGACAGATTCACTTTGAAATGCAACCCCAAACAGGAGTTATACTATGACCGAGAAATACAAAATATACCTTTCTGAAGACATCAGGACCAGGCTTTTAAACGATGCCGAACTCTTTGAATTCACAAGGAGTGACGCATCTGTAAACCTCAACGGTTTCTTAAAGGAACTGATCGTAAACTACTTCGATCAGTACAGAAAAGATTCAGAAGAACTCTTAAGCGGAATAATGGATGATATCGCATCTGTCAGATCTATCAGAAGCAAAGATGCCGCTGCGCTTGCGGGGAAGATAATCAGCACTTATATAAGAGGCGAATCATCTTCATCCGGCGGCAAAGCCGTAATAACACTCACTGTCAGCGGTCCTTCATACAACATCTTAAAGACCATCGAGAATAATCTTCTACAGGATAAGTCATTGTCAGGCTACATGAAGGATATGTTCTTATCTTACCTCTCGATTCCCAGAAGCAGGCGCGAAGAGATTATTTTCAAAGACGTCTATGCGGATATCAGAAGAGCCATAGCAGAACATAAACGCCTGTCTCTCTCATCCACGAGCAACGAATACAACTTCACGGTCGAACCCTACATAATCGCACCTTCCAAGGAAGAGCAGTGCAACTATCTCCTGTGCCGTGATGTTAAGAGCAAAAAGTCAAGAACATTCAGGATCTCAAGAATAAGGACGCCTTTTGTTACATCAGACTCTTTTACGCCTGATGAGAGATTCTATGAGAGACTCCATGCAATCGCTGTCAGAAGTCCTCACACGGCTGCCCCTGACATCCATGCAGTGATACGTCTTAATGAGGCAGGGAAAAGGAAATACAGACTCATAGTCAAGAACAGACCTCAGGTAACAAAGGTCGACGGCGACATCTATGTTTTCGACTGGCCGGAAGTTCAGCTCGATGATTATTTTCGAAGATTCGGAAAAGATGCTGTCGTATTGAAGCCCGGAAAACTCAGATCAAGACTCAGGAATTACTACTCACAGGCTCTTGAAGCCTATACCGGGGCCGGCGGGGAGAACAATTGATGAATCCCGGCAACAGAAAACGGCAGTGCCTTTTGAAGACACTGCCGTTTCCGGATATATGTAAAAACTCTTAAGAGACGATCTTGTAGTATGCGTTAGAGGTTACTTTGTAGATCACCGCATAGAATACTCCGCAGATGACCACGCAGATTCCCGCACATACGAGAAGCAGGTTCATATTGAAAAGTCCGAAAAGCGTAAGGAGCTTGTCTACGACAGGAAGAACTACCAGCAGATGGATGCCTGCAACAATGACAGGGATCATGAATACAGTGATCATCTGTGAGTTGATGCTGTTTTTGATCTCCTTGCCGGTCATTCCGACCTTCTGCATGATGCTGAATCTTGACTGGTCCTCAAGGCCCTCCGAGATCTGCTTGTAGTAGATAATGACTACACAGGATACAAGGAAAATGAGGCTTAAGAGGATGCCGAGGAAGAAAAGACCGCCGAATGTGCTTACAAAGTCATCTCTTTCCGCTTCCCTGCTTTCACAATAATAGAGGGTGTATCCCTTGCCCTGAAGCTCGTCCGTCATAGCGGTGTTTATCTTGTCTGCAAGAGCGATCTGGCCGTCAGAATCAAGTCCCGAATCGAACTGCATATACCATGACCAGGAAACCATTCTGCCGTTTTCGTTGCCCGGAAGACCTTCAAACTCACGTGCGAGCGACTGAACATCATCAACCACCACGAAAAGCATTATGATCGGCGAACCTGCAGCCGACGGATCGATGGCTGAGATCTTGTCATCAATTCTTCCGCTGATCTCAAACGTATGATCTCCGATGGTCAGTTCATCTCCTATGTGTATCTTCTTAGCCGTGCCTATGAGCATCTTTCCGGGTTCGACCTTTTCATTGAAACCGAATGCCCTGTTAAATTCATCGACATCGAAAATCTCGAGTGCCACGATCTTATCATAGTCGATCAGCTGAAATCCGTTTACCATATTTATGTCTGTTTCAAGCACATCATTATCAAGATAACCGCTTATGGAATAAGCTGAATAACTGCGGATGTTCTTCATCTCAGCGCCGTTCTCTTCAGTGGTATTCCTGATGATCCTACTCATTCTTTCAGTATGTTGAGAAAGTTCCTCATCGAACCCGAAGTTGCTCATGTACGCGTCGATTTCCTGCGGATAACGGGCCTCTAGTGTCTGCTCCTTACCTGCATAGAGAGCCGATGTTGATGAGAGGGTTACGAGGACCATAGTGATGAGGATACAGATGGATGCAAGTCCCGCACCGTTTCTCTTCATTCTGTAAGCCATGGAAGATACGGATACAAAATGGTTTGTCTTATAATAGTAACCCTTATTCTTCTGAAGCAGTCTGCAAAGGATTACAGAACCTGCAATAAGCAGGAAGTATGTTCCGATTATTACCAGAATGACCGCAACGAAGAATAACATAAGAGCTGAAATCGGTTCCTTTATCTTAATGGCGATTATATAACCGGCTCCCATTGAGAGGAGTCCGATGATGCCGAGGACCCAGTTAGACTTCGGGGGCTTCTCGCCTGCTTTGCCTGCTGTGATAAGCTGCGTGGGATTAGCAAATCTGATCTGTCTTACGGAATTTAAGTAGATCAGGAAGAATATGGCCGAGAATAGTATGACAGATGCAACGATGGAACCGCCGGATACTTTAAAGCTGTAATCCGCCTTTGCTTCGATCATCCTGGTAAACCCCAATTCCGCAAGTTTTGAAAGACCGATACCTGCAAGAAGGCCGAGACCCAGAGATACTGCCCAGTTGACCACTGATTCCCAGAATAAGATCTTGCCGATATTGCGCTTGTTCATGCCGAGAATACTGTAAAGACCAAACTCTTTCTTGCGTCCCTTGATAAGCGTTGACTGTGTATAGAAAAGGAATATCGCAGCGAAGATCGCGATGACATAAACTCCGAATCCCAACATTTGCTTTGCGGTTGTTACGCCCATCATTCCGTCCATTACGTCAGAGAAACCGAGGAAATGAACTATGTAAAAAACTGCGACCATCAGGATGCAGGTGATAAGATACGGCATATAAAGCCTGCCGTTCTTACGCATTCCGCTGACGGCCATCTTCGGATAGAAACCGGCCTTCATTACTGGTCACCTCCCTGAGCAAGAAGCGTCAGCGTATCACTGATGGACTGGTACATCTGCTGGTCGGTAGCCTGTCCCTTATAGATCTGATGGAAGATCGTTCCGTCCTTGATGAAGAGCACTCTGGAGGCATTGGATGCCGCCTTTGTTGAGTGTGTAACCATAAGAACTGTCTGCCCCATCTGGTTGACCTTCTTAAAGAGAGCGAGAAGCTCGTCGGAAGACTTTGAATCCAACGCACCGGTAGGCTCGTCTGCCAGGATCATACGGGGATTTGTGATGAGGGCTCTTGCAACTGCCGCTCTCTGCTTCTGACCGCCGGAAACCTCATAAGGATACTTCTTCAGGAGTTCTGCGATACCTAAAGTTCCCGCAATCCCGTCAAGCCTCTGCTTCATCTCGGCATGCTTCTTGCCTGCGAGCACCAGAGGGAGGTAGATATTATCTTCCAGTGAGAATGTATCAAGAAGGTTGAAATCCTGGAACACGTATCCCAGATTGTCTCTTCTGAACTTTGCAACATCCTTGTCCTTAACTTTGGTAAGATCCATGCCGTCGAGGATGACCGTACCTTCAGTAGCCTTATCGAGTGCTGCGATGATGTTAAGGAGCGTTGTCTTTCCTGACCCCGACTCACCCATGATCGCAACATATTCACCCTTTTCGACGGTGAAGCTTACATTCTTCAGCGCTTCGACTGAAGCACCGCCAAAACGTGTTTTATATACTTTCCTGATATTTCTTGCCTCAAGCAAACTCATAACATGACTTCCTTTCGTATTTTGGATAGCCATAGTCTAGTATTCATGGGAATTCCATTCCTTAAGATGTGCTTACGCAAATCTAACAAGTCTGTCACAATTACTCGATGCCAAGCTGATGCTGATTGAGATCGATTATTATCTTGGTTCCTTCACCCTGTACGGATTCAGCAGAGATCTTGTGACCTAAATTGTCGCAGACACGTTTGCAAAGATAAAGGCCTATACCGCTCGCACGCTTGTCTTCGCGCCCGTTAAAGCCTGTATACCCGTTCTCGAAAACTCTCGGAAGGTCTTCAGCACTTATTCCGATACCCGTGTCTTCTATGCAGAGTACCCCCGGCTCCTTCATATAGATACGGATCCCGCCATTCTTCGTGTATTTGACGGCATTGGAGATCACCTGCTCGATTACAAAGGAAAGCCACTTCTCATCAGATAAGACTCTCGTTTCCAAAGGTTCATAATCCATTGCAAGTTTTTTGGTTATAAAATCGCGTGCGAACTTTCTTATTACAGGCTTAATTATCTTATCAAGATCGGTTTCTTTTATTACGTAATCCGTACTGTCGGAATCAAGCCTTAAGAAAGCAAGCACCATTCCGACGTATTCCTCTATCCTGTTAAGATCCCCGTTAAGACGTCTTGCCGCATCCGTGTCTTCAGCCTGGAGCTGCAGGCGCATCGAAGCTATCGGAGTCTTTATCTGGTGAGCCCACACGGTATAGTATTCCACCATATTGTTATATTCTTCGGTTGCTTTCTTGTGGGAATATTCTTCCTCTTCCTTGAGTTTTCTTATTATCTCCTGATAATCCTTTTCGAGAATGCCGGAAGGGACAGGGAGCTCTCTTATCTCAAGCTGCTTATGCTTTCCCAATGTAATGAGGAAATCTATAGTTCCTATGACAAGAAAGATTCCAAGGCACAATAATACCGGATATAACACTGTTACAGCGGGCATATCAAAGAGAAGATATGAGGATGCAAATACGGATACCACTACCAGCAGCAGGATAATGACCTTCAAACGGGATTTGAGG
This sequence comes from Clostridiales bacterium, assembly GCA_017428155.1. Taxonomy (GTDB): domain Bacteria; phylum Bacillota; class Clostridia; order Saccharofermentanales; family Saccharofermentanaceae; genus Saccharofermentans. Next base: position 25,260 of record JAFRRJ010000064.1, read on the forward strand.
TATTCTTTTATCATTGATCCTCCAGGATATATCCCACACCGAACTTGGTCTTTATCAGATCCTTAAGCCCGGCACTCTCAAGAGTCTTTCTAAGACGCCCGACATTGACGGTAAGTGTATTCTCATCGACATAACAGTCGGTCTCCCACAAAGCCTCCATAAGCTTCTCGCGGCTTACGACCTTATTCTTGTTCTGAACGAGAGTTATGAGGATCTTATATTCATTGCGGGCAAGATCTATCTCGTTCCCGTTATAGGTGAGTGTATTGTTATTAGTGTTGATGACGGCTCCGGCAACCTCAAGATTGCTTCCTCCCTGAGAGAAATCATAAGTCCTTCTTAGGAGCGCAGATACTTTTGCAATAAGCACGCTCTGATCAAACGGCTTGGCAATGAAGTCATCAGCGCCCATATTGATCGCCATAACGATATTCATATTGTCAGTTGCCGAAGATATGAATATGATCGGAACCTTGCTGTTCTTCCTAATCTCCTGACACCAGTGGTAGCCGCCCATATATGGTAAAGTGATGTCCATGATTATCAGGTGCGGATCGTACTCACTTATCTCTTCCATGACCTTCATGAAGTCGGATACCACTCTGCCCTCCATGCCGAAATTCTGAAGGCACCCTACGATACCTTCAGCAATTCCCTTGTCATCTTCAACTATATAGATCTTATACATTTTCATTACTCCCGACTGGATTATACCACTTAAGGAAGCAGGCCTTTGCGGCTTAAATGTAAGTTAAAGCTCCAGCCTCATAAAAACATCGGCATGCAAATTATCGTTATATCTTTCCGTATCCTTAAAACCCGCACGTTCATAAAGCCTTCTGGCATCCTTATACTTTGACATCGAATCAAGGACAATGCTCTTATACCCGAGTTCTTTTGCAGCCGAGACGGCCTTATCCATCAGCTTGCGGCCAATGCCCTGCCCTCTCAGGCCTTTATCCAGATACAAAGCCTTAAGCTCCACGGTATCGGTATTGAACTTCTTCAAGCCCACGGTTCCCGTGACGCGGTTATCCCCGAGCACGCAATAGAACACATCAAACTCATCCGCGATGTCATTATAGAAGCTGTGACGTCCGTCAGGCTCGAACTTTTTGCCAAGCTCTTCAAAGCATCTTTCCGTAAACTCGAAAACGCTCTTCTTATACTCTTCACTGTATTCAACTATCTCCACTTACATATCCTTCTCTTCATAAGCTTTGTCCCGGGAACCTATCTCAATAAGATTGCCTTCAGGGTCGGCAATATAGCACGTCCCTGTAAAAAGGGATCATTACGCCCAGATCTTCAACAAACAAACCAAATCCGTCTAATCTCATGATGGATCCTCCAAATAGCTTTTTACACATTTTACCATTGCCTCGAAAACCGTTTCCAAAGAATAATATATAATTGTGTCAGGTATTGTCCCGTTCATTCAAAGGAGCGATTATGGTAAGAAACAGATTCAGAATTACCGCAGCTGCATTGGCAGCTTGCTTTGCATTGTCAATGCTCTGCTCCTGCAGCAGGTTTGAGGATTTGTTTTCCGGCGGGCAGGATTCAGCCGGAGCAGATACAGAAACGGCAGAGGAAACTTCTACGACTGTAACGGAAGCCGTAACTGAGCCTTCAGCCACATCATCACCCACACCCACAGAACCGGTGCCAACGCCTTCCGAAGCCATTTCTACCGTCGAGCCGCCCTCAGCAGCTGATACAGACTATGTCCGCCTGATCGATGGTGTTACACCTGAAATGATGAATGCCGATTACTGGATCGGCCCTGAAGATTACGAACCCATAATGGACGAAGAAGGAATCGCCCAATATAACTACGTGAACCGGGTAAGCATCAAGGCAAACGATGAGGTTACCGCATTGCCTTATCTTGATGTATTTCCCGAGAAGCTGGACGGCAGCATCCTCAGGACTTTCCTTAACGACAATGCGGAATCGGTCCCCGCAGACCCCGCACGCTATTACGTAAACGGACACCCCACAACACAGGAATACTGGAACGGTCTCATCGCGCGTTCAAACATCGATAAGGTTCCTGATGTGATCAACGTAAAATTCGGTTTTTCCACCATGCGCATGACCCTGCGGATGTTTCCGACTGAAGACCATGTTTTCGACGGTACATCGGATAAATATTACGATAAATTGCTCTATTCCGAATGCATGCCCTATATGCCATGTGTCATACTTCACGAAAGCACTGACGGCAACTATCTCTATGTTGTTTTCGACAGTTACTCCGCATGGGTACGCAAGGAAGCCATCGCGATCTGCAGCAACAGATTTGACTGGATGGACAGACAAAAACCTGATCAGTGGCTCGTAGTCACCGCCCGCGAGATCCGCCTGGGCAACGACCCATACTCACCTGCCACAACTGATCTCGTTCTTCCCATGGGAACAAGAATGCAGCTTGTTTCCGCATCTGACGCGCCTCAAGCCATAAATCAGCGCACCACTTACGGCAACTATATTGTAAAGGTCCCTACAAGAGGCGGTGGCGGCTTTATCAAGGATGAATTCGTTCTAATACCCGTATCAGATGACGTCCACGTGGGCTTCCTTCCCTACACATCCGCAAATATCATAAGACAGGCGTTTAAACTCCTTGGTGACCGCTACGGCTGGGGCGGCGACCTTCAGGCAAATGACTGCACCGGCATAACCCGCGAGATCTACCGTTGCTTCGGCATCCTGCTTCCGCGCGTCAACCAGTCAAAATCAAAAGGCGTGTACAAAGTCGACACATCAGACATGTCAACAGACGGGAAACTCGCCCTGCTGGAAGACCTTACACCCGGCAGCCTCGTATCCTTCCCCGGCCATATGATGATCTATCTGGGCACAGTCGACGGAACTCCATATGTCATAAGTGCCGTCGGCACATTCGTTGCGCCGGCTCCGGGGTCCAACGATAAGATCCACCCGAACAGCGTCGTGATCAACAGTCTCTATGTAAGGCGTTCAAACCTCACCACATGGCTGGACTCAGTCACTACCGTACTTACGATCAGGATGGAAGAATAAGCTCCTTTGGCATTATTCTGCTGCAGATGCCGTGCCTTTCAATTCAAATGACGCGATCTCTCTGGTCGGCCAGAACGCACAAAGATGAAGCTTTGTGATCGTTCCAACCAAAGGCCTGAAGGACTTTACGACCGTTGGGATCGCAGCATGAACGATCTCCGGTTCGTTGATAAATATCGTCGTATGCGGTGTCCACGGATGTTCCTGGGGAGCTCCGAGGTCTAACGCTTCATGGAGCCTGACAAGCTCCGGAGTTCTTTCAGGACCTGCGAAAAGAACACTTCCTCCCATGAACATTCCCATATGGCTCAAATGCACCTTGAACGGTGCAAATTCATCTGCAACCTTCTTCATCAGCTTGGCGGCCTGCTCTTCCTTATCAAGCGTATATGCGGACATGGTGATATGGTGCGGAAGACCTAATGTCTGCTTGCCTTCGAACCCCGCGCGGGTCAGATCGTCATACCAGCCGGATAATATCTTCTGAGTCTCATCGTCCCAGTCCGCCATCATTACAAGTATCTTCTCTGCCATGTCATTCTCCTTCGCAAATATACATCAACTGACGGAACTCACCGCCACGGCTGATTGTACGGACCTGATCCGTTAAGACAAAACCGCATTTCTCATAGAAAGCACGCGCTTTAGCATTAACTTCAAGCACCCGGAGGATTATTCTCGAACCTCTATAAGCAGATCTGATATGCTCTATAGCCAACCGGCCGCCACCGAGGCCTCTGAATTCTTCCAAGATATAGATGCTTAAGATCTCGACTTCAGAATCTTCAACTGACAGTTTTACTATTCCGGCAGCCTGTGAATCTTCTTCCAGAATATAGTAAAAGATATTCCCGGTTTCTAGAGAATCCAGGAATTCTTTACTTCTTAATTCAGGCGAATCCTTATCGATATATTCCTGATCGAAGATTCCCTGATATGTCTGCTTCCATGCTTTGGAATGAACTTCACCTGCAACAGCCGCATCTTCTTCCAATGCCTTGCGTATGACCATGATTCCCCCGTATCTGCAGCTTCTGTTATTTTCCCCTTGCAGATTTCAGAAGATATTATACCTCTATTCTTTCTTCCAGCTTGTATTGACCGAATAAACGAGTGCTTCTCTGGAAGTGTTATATAACTCATCAGATAATCTGTTATATTTGTCACCTAACCCTTTGTATCCGGCCATACCTTCGGGATCGTCGTTCCATGAACCCATTCCGCCAAAGACATCAGATCTGCCCGCTGCCAAGAACAATCTCCCTGCATCGCCTTCGACAGGTATGTAATTACTCTTAACAAATTCCAGATCCTGCTGACCGATATCCGGCACAGTAAAATAACTGTATGCATCATTGAATATCCTTGCAAAAACCGTCGCCCCGATCTCATCGGCAAATTCACCGATGTCTGTCAGAACACGCTTTAAATCCTCAGAAGGATCCTCTGTCTCCTTTAATCCCTCCGGCAGATCCTCAATGATATGCTCAGAATAAGATACAAGCCATGCTCTCCTGCCCTGATCAAAACTCCAGCGAGGCTGCCAAAGCGATATCGCGCCGTCAAATACAGTGACTATGCCCTGTCTTTCAGCATTCGAGAAGCCGGCATATTCACGGTTATTGCTTCTTACGGGAACCCAAAGGAACGCGTCCTTCAATTCTCTGTCTTCTAATCCTTTCAGCCATTCTACAGGAGAATAAGCTGTCCGTTCATCAAAAGATTTGAAAGATATCCGTTCTACAAATGGATCTGCTCCATATTCTCCGGCATTGCCGGATGCCAGGCAGTACCTTAAATAAGAAGTCAGTTTTACAAGCTGCAATAATTCCCCGTTCATAATCTTTCCCCTTTCTTCCGTTTTGTTTTTATGAACTACACATTATATTTTTCTTCAAACTGATTGAGCACACGCTTAAGACCGCTGTCCAGGATGAGTTTGCCCTTATTTACGATATGGTCAGGAATCTCCCTGTAATACGCTTCAGCAATACCGCCCGCGATCGCAGCAATCGTATCGCTGTCGCCTCCGAGAGAGATTGCTCTTCTGATACAGGATTCGTAATCATCCGTCTCAAGGAATGCTTCTATGGCAGGAGGCACTGAATATGACGATCTTGCATCGAACTGATACCCGTCCCTTAGGTCAGCGATCGGCACAAATGACAGTTTGAATTCGTTTTCGAGACGGCGGCGGATCTCATTCTTATCCACACCTTTTCTTGCGTAAAAGACTGCAAGGGCGACTGCCTGCGCGCATTTTATTGCTTCATTGTTATGGTGTGTATAATGGCAGCTCTCTCTTACATGCTTTCTAATAGTCTCCTCATCTTCGAATGCCCAGCCGATCGCGGAAACACGCATCGAAGCACCGTTGCCGTAACTTCTCTGAACATAGAGGGAATCAGACTCCGCCCAATTGATAAACATCTGGCCAAAACCCGCATGAGGATAACGCGAGTAATATGCCTTAATATGCTGCGCGTAGCACTTGCGGGGTGACTTTAAGTCCATGTTAAGTATGCTGTCTGCTATGGCCACGGTAAGCACCGAATCGTCAGTGAACCGCGCCTGTCTCGGAAACAGTTCAAAATCTTCCGTCCGGACATTGTGCCACTCGTAACATGAACCTATTATGTCACCGATAACTGCACCGTACATTACTCATCCCTCTCCTCAATTACTTTCTCAAAACAACTTATCCGGCAAATGAAATAATCGCTCTTATCTGTTTCTGCTTCTTATATCATCTGTCACCCTGTTTCTATTTCTGTCCCGGGATCAAAGCATAACGTCCGGAAATCTCCATCGCGGTATGCTATACTCCCGTCGGTCCAGTCTTCCGCTTCAGCACTTTGCATCAGGTCTGTCAGTTTGGGACAGTTGCTTATATCCAAAGAATCAATTCCGTTTCCATTGCAAATCAGCCAATAAAGATTCGGGCATCCGGTAACATCTATCCCGGAAAGTTCGTTCTCATAGCAGACAAGAACTGATAACTTGCTGCAGCCTTCAATATTCAATTCTGACAGATTGCAGCGGTAGCACTCCACAGTTTTAATATCAGGGCAGAAACTGAGATCCAATCCGGTTATACCCGTATCCCCGCACGTTACCGCTGTCAGCTTTGAATTAGATCTGAGATCAAGTATCTCCAAGTCATTATTGATGCAGTTCAGTTCGGTAAGATCAGGGCACGAGCTTACATCTAATTCAGTAAGCTCGTTACTGCCACAGTCAAGCGACTTGAGATTTTTGTATGCGCTGATATCCAGATTGCTCAGATGATTCGAGCAACATTTCAGTTCCTCCAGATCATCACAGCCTGAGATATTCAGATCAACCAGACTATTGTATGAACAATCCAGTTTTTTCAGTTTGGGACAATCACTTATATTTATGGTGCTGAGGTATTTATTGGCACCGCAATTAAGTTCCGTCAGCTCCGGCAAACCGTTTAAATTCAATTCTGTCATTAAATAATTATTCTCAAGATGAATGGTTTTCAGACTTTTATAGCTATTAAGATCTATACCCGTCAGTTGCGACTTGATGCATGTAAATTCCTTAAGAGGAGCATTCTCAGGCAGGATCAATTCTTCAAGGTTTTTGCATTTGATTTTGATCCATTCCAGGTTTGCGTTTCCGCTTAGATCTATGCTGTTTGAAGCCCAGGTGCCATCGATGGTTAATGTTTTGAGATTGTTAAAGCATTTAAAGTCATATTTCATATTCTCTACATCCCTCAAATTTATGGTCGTAAGGCCAGTAAACACATCTAAACCCTTAAGATCCTTCACTCCGTCGAGAACGATCGAGGTCGCGCACTCTATTTCCGAACTGCTGAGTTTAGTGTCGTGATCAAGATCCTTTTTCCTTGCTGCTTCCCATAACACTTCATCTGGAAAATGATCTCTGTCAACTTTTATGTATTTCTCTTTGTTCAGGCAGCCTGACAGCGGCAGCAGCAGTGCCAGCACCATTATTCCTATTCCTATGCGCCTCATATCATTACCTCTCAAGATATTTATAAAGCCGCGCCGGTTTCCCCTTCGAAGTCTCAGTCTTGTTAAGATCGATTACTTTGCCGGTTGAGACATAATCCCTTAGGAACGTCTTCCGGAAATTCGGAAGATCCAAAGTCCTGTTCTTTATAGTCTCATGGATCCTCTTAAGTTCAGAAATTGTGAATTCCTCTTTGTTTTTCAGAAGGTTAAAGGCATCATCTTCGTAATCTATCCTATTCCTTAATCTGGTGATGGCCATCTTAATGATCTCGGCGTGATCGAATGCCAGATCATTCTCGGTAATTACCGTATCCTCATTTGTGAAGATGATGCCGTTAACGTCGTACCTTATGGCGAAGAGTTTTGCTTCCTTGGCGTCATCACCGGCTTTAATATCAAGCATATGCTTCGGTACAAGTGCCGTATATGCTACTGATATAACTGTGGTTCTGGGATCTCTTCCAAGATCACCGAATGTATAGAGCTGCTTGAGATATACATTATCTATATTGGTCTCTGTCTTAAGTTCACGGGCAGCAGTCTCATCTATAGACTCTTTGCCTGCTTCGAGAAAGCCTCCGGGAATTGCCCAGCAGTCCTTATAAGGGAATCCGCCTCGCTTTATCAGGAGGATATTGAGATTATCAGCAGAATCCAGTGTAAAGATCACGATATCCGCTGTAACGGACGGACGCTCAAACTGCGAGACATCATATTGCTCAAGGAATTCTTTTTCTTCCTTAGACTGCACGTTCTTCCTTTTCATGTCTTTCTCCTTTATGGTTTATTGTACCATTTGTATTATGGTACATTTTACCATAGCTGTCAAGCGCATTTTTCGAAGAGCGCGAAAAAAATCGCAGCACGTCATCAGCCGTTCAGCATTTTCGTTTTTTCGGGAGTCTCGCTCAAAAAAAGACGGTGGGCTCGCCCCATCGATCATTAACCTTCAACATCAGGCCATCTGGCCGTTATATGCGGAGCTCTTTTCTTAAGCGTTTTAAGGAAGACTTTTACGTCGCTTCTTTCGAAAGCCATATACCCGTTTTGGGTCTTTCCGTCTTTAAGCACTACCCTGGCCGAATACATATTTCTCATAATAGTTCTTGTGTATTCGCTGATATGATATCCGCGGTAAGCCTTCGGATTGACATACTGTCTCCTTATAGTGAAGTATTCGATATCGTCCAGTGCATATATGAATTCATAAGAAGCGATCAGGTAATCCTTTGTAAGGATCACGCAATTATCAGTTATTCCGTCCACAGCAGTGAAAACAAGAGCATCTTTTGACGTGATCTGTGATATCAGCTCATCTTTGCCGTACTTATCCACTTTTGCCCGGAACCTGCCCGGAATGATAACTCTGGACCTGATGAATTTATAAACTTCTGCTGCATCAAAAACAACCATTACGGCGGTAAAAATGATCATCGCGAACAGATGATCAGCTTTGTTTATCGCCGCATCGACCAGTATAAGGATAGTACCGGCAGTCATGGCAGCAATAACGATAAAACCTTCTCTCCATTTGCGGTCAATCTCAAGCAGATCGCTGTCTTTCCTCTTTTTTGGAGATACAACCTGCTGTGCCTTTTCCGTGCTTAAGCTTCCTATCAAGATTTCTTATCCTTTCCGGATTTCTCTTTTTTCTTAATCAAATCGTTAATACCGGACATTATCACACAAACACTTAGTGCGATCAGCACTGCTCCGACTATCCAAAACATTGTATCCATTCCTGTTTCCTCCCGCAAATAAAGCACGGTCACCTGTATGGAGCAAAAACCAAACTATCCTGATCAGCAATTCGCCATTAACCGTTCCGCCTGCTATACTTCTGCATCCCCAAAACAACACAAAATGGAAAATATCAAGCTTCGGAAAGCAACACATTCCATTAAACCCTTACGGTTAATTGTAGGGAAATCTAACAGTTTTGTCTATAATCTGACACGAATGTTTACAGTTTTACCGAACTATTTTCCTTCGGGATAAAGGATCTTCATTGTCGGAAGTTCAGTTGATACCGTCTGCTCTCTGATCGCTGATACGGGCGTTATTGTACCGTCATTACTAAGACGGACAGGGACACCCGATCTGTCGAATATGGCTTTAACATAATCTTTTACGGATCCTAACTTGTGCTCGAAAAGCATTCCGCCCATATCCCCGTCGTAGAAATAATGGATATCGGACCCGGCCGTCATGGTCTGACCGAGTCTTATGCAGTATTCGTAAGCAAGAGCATTCATATTGGGAGAATTGGCCGCATTATAGACTTCGATACCGTCACTGGCAGTGGGTGCGAGCTTGATATCCTCGTAATAATACCTTTCCCTGAAAGGATGAGCACAGACCATGGCACCGCCTGCTTCATGGATAGCATCAAGCAGTTCATGTCTTGTCATCCTCATTATGCATTCATTGTTTATGAGCCACTCTTTATCGATACCGTAGAGGAGATATTCGTCTTTCCAGAAGTTGATCTCAACTCCGAACATTACATTAAAATCTTTGCCCTCAGCAGCTTTTTTTGCTCTCTCATAACCGGAGCAATACATCTCCACCCGTTCCTTCCAGGGAAGATCTTCGGGCACACAGGTGTTGCCGTTAAAGAAATGATCCGTGATGATCATTCCGCTGTAACCCTTATCCATCATGTAAGAGATATAGTCTTCACCGTGAACCTTGCCGCATGCGCTTGCTTCACAGGTATGACTGTGTGTCTCGTATAGATAACCCATTGCTGCTGTCCTTGCTTTTTTTATCCCGAAAATGCTAGCACTCACCTGAGCTCAAATCAAGACAGGGTTCAGCTTTGCTGCATATGTGACCTTCTTGGCTCTTATCAGAAAATCAACTGTTTCCTTTCCCATTCTTTTCCCTTTGTTTATTATCCTTTGAGCAGTGCGCTTGAATCGATTACACTGAACTTTCTTATTTTCTCATACTTTGAAAGGTCCTCATTAACACTGTCGATTACAGCCTGCCAGTCACCTTCGACATTTTCCTTTCCGTTCACGAAAATATCGCATGTGAGCATCTCATCCCTGATGTAAGCCTTAACCGATGAGATCCTCGGATCTGCAGCTTTGACCTTCTCGCAGATACGCTTGGAGGAGACATTCTCGCCATTGATAAGAACGAGCATCGTATCCTTTCTTCCCTTGACATAGACCATGTTGCCGACGATCTTTCCAAGGTCACCGGTAAGAAAATATCCGTCCTTATCGAACGCCCTCTTTGTAGCTTCGGGATCATTCAGATAACCGTGGAAGATGTTGGGACCCTTGATCGCGAGCTCGCCTATGCCGTCCGCATCAGGATCTATTACCTTTGCATCGACATATTCCAAAAGTGTTCCGGCACTGTCCATATCGGTAACGTCAGGATAGTCGATCGAGAAGCCGGAAGATGTCTCAGAAAGCGCATATGCGTTCATCGGGTTGATACCCTGATCTATGAATGCCTGACGGATATCGTAAGGAAGACATGAACCGCCGATAAAAAGATATCTCATCCTTCCGCCCAGCAGCATTTTAAGAGGGATATTCATTGCTTTTGCGCCTTCGCAGAACTTGACACATACGAGAGGCACTGCGCAGAATACCGTGGGCTTCACCATCATCATCTCCTGAGCCATATTCTTGATATCGCCTGTGAGATAGATACTGTAACCGAATACCAGTGAATAAAGGAAATTGAAGATTGAACCATAAGTGTGATTCAAAGGCAGGAACAGATAACATACATCGTTCGTATCGACACTGATCCTTCTTCCCAATGCCTCATAGCTTGAATAGATATTCTTTACCGAGAGCATTACTGCCTTCGGGAAAGATGTGGAACCGCTTGTAAACACTATCTTAGCAGGCTTATCTTCATCAACCGCTTCAAGCGCAAAAAGCTCTTTGCAGGCTGCTTTTCCTTCTTCAAGCATACTGTCAAACTCATCTTCAATGCAGATATATGTAACATCAGGATGCTTGATCTTTACAGTGTCAACATTAGCCTTTACCGTCCTGCTGTAAAGAAGGCATGTTATCTCACATTTACCGATTGCATAATCAAGGTTGTCTCCCATCCAGTCTTTGGAAAGGCCGACGCTTAACCCGACATAGTTCATTATCGCAACATCTGCTATCATCCATGCAATCGAGTTCGGGCTGTAGATACCGATGTTCTTACCCTTGTAACCGTTATTTACAAAGAAAGTTCCGAGATAATTCACCTTCTCTATGAACTCACCCATCGTGATGCCTTCATATTTGCCGTTCACCATCTCATGAAGATAAGGCAGATCCTTCCACTTCTCATAGTCTTCTCTTAAGAATCTCTCAAGTTCATTCATCTTTCTATCTTCCTTTCCAAAAGAACATATTCATATACATCCGTAATTTCTTTGGACGCGTATTTCTGATTGATCTTTCCGTCTCTTATCAAAGCACCGATGCTTGGAAGTCCCGTTACCATAAGTTCTTTCATGATCGCGTATACAAGCGCCTTTCCCAAGCCCCTGTGCTGCTGGTCGACACCCATGTAGAGCATTACGTAGCGCTTCGGCTTCTTCTTTGTCATCAGTATTTTTGCGATGTTTATAGGATTACCGGTGTGGTATACGAGATTGCCGTAATCCGGGATAGATACATAAAATCCAACCGCCTTGCCGTTATAGTATGCCAGCTTGGTCATGCTCATGTTCATTATCTGCTTATAGCTCATGAAGACTTCTCTGAAGTCCTCCTGCTTTACATTCTTGAAGATCGGGAAGTCACTGTAAAGGTCGGTAACCAGTCTGTATACATCATCGATGGCACTCGAAAACTCTTCTTCCTTCGGACTCCTGATCTCATAGCCGGCATCAAGGAACTCCTGGTAGCGTTCTTCGAATTTTGAATTCTCATACTCCTCACCGACACTTCTGAAGGCATTGGACACATAATGTTCAATGACTTCAAAACCATTGTCAGCGAACAGTTTCAGATAGTAGTCCTTGTTGTAGGGCTCTCCGGTATAAGGAGTCTCAAACTTGTTGATCTTAAGCCTGTACTTGATCCAGAAGGACGCATCGACAGGACCCTGGATCTTTGCAAAACCATTTTCGCTGCAATATGAATATGCGCTGTCAAATAAGAATTTAGCAGCTTCCTCGTTGTTTACGCATTCGAAGAAGCCGAGATATGCTGTCTCATCACCTTCATAGGATGTGATACAGAAACGTCCTTTAACGCTGCCCGTGTCATCGTATACAAGGAACTTTGCAAGTTTGAAATACTTGCTAAGGGGATGTTCACCCTTCAAGATTTTCTTCATCGAACCCGGATCTTCCATGTTGTCAGAAGGATCGTAGATCATCTCCGGAAGCTTTACAAAATCCTTGATGTAATTCTCTTCCAGATCAAACTTGACTAACTTCATGTATCGCCGCTCCTTTTAAGTATTTCTATCTTGCCCTTGTCGCCGTTCATCCTGATAAGATCGCCTGTACGGACAGTATCCATGAGATCTTTGACGCCGACTATCGAAGGTATGCCTATCTCTCTTGAGATGATCGCCGTGTGGGACAGCAATGAACCCTTCTCGGAGATCACGCCCTTTGCCTGTGTGAGGAGGAATACCCATCCGGGATCGGTCATCTTCGTGATAAGGATCTTATCCTTCACATCGCCAGTGTCATTGACATCTGTAATTACCAACGCTTCACCTTCGCAGATGCCGCCTGAACACGGCACTCCGAAGAGCTCATTATCGTTAAGTTTCTTGTGATATGCATTAACATTAGCGTGACGCTTGTTAAAAGGACCTTCGGCAAAGATCAGTCTGGAATAAGGCGGGAGCTCACGGTAGAGTTTATACTGATCCTTGCGGTCTGATACAGTCTTTCTCATATCGCGGGGATCGGCTGCAAGCTCCAGTGCTTCATCGATCTTCATGTAGTAGATATCGTGAGCTTTCTCTATAAGTCCCTGCTCTTTATACTTAGCTCCGAGAGCGTCGATTATAAGTCTTACTATGCCGTAGATACGGCTCCTGTTAAGCCTTGAGATCTCGCGGTTGTAGATGCCCAGAGAAGCCTTCTTAACATATAACTCCGTAAGCGCATCATACTTATCTTCAGTATTCTTTCCCCTGTTAAAACTGTCCCATGTCTCCTTAAGACGGTCCATATCTTTCCTGTACTGGTTTATGCGCCAGTCCAAAAGCTCAGGGTTGCTCCTGAACGTTCTGCTCTCAAGCTTTAATTCCTCGAGATTACGGTCTCCGTATAGCCTTATATATTCTTTCTTGGAAGCATCGAATTCCTCCGGGCTCATCTCATTTTTCTGCAATGCAAGTCTTGTTATCTCGATAACGGGCTTCATGCTCTCGATGTCCGAGATGCCGCTGATATATGCGTTGATCTCCTTATCATCCTTACCGTATTTCTTCTTCAGCCTCGACTTCAAAAGCCCCGTGAAGATGAATGAATACATGTCGTTAAGAAGCGTTACGTCCCAGCAGTCGAAAAGCTTGACCTTCACGTCATTAAACAGTGCGGTAAGCTCTTCAGGTGACAAAGAAGGATCGAACTTACTGTAGAAATCGTCGTTGATCACGATGAATTTCTCATTGAGTTTTCTCATGTTCTTCGGAACGGAACAGAGCTCATATACAGAGTTGAAATAAGTCGCTATCCTCATGAAGAATCCGATCTTAACACCATCATCGTTATAGCTCTTATTCCTGACACCCATCATCTCCTGCCATACCGGAATAATCTTTTTGCTCATCGGCAGGAATTTGATGACCGTATACCAGTTGCTGATCTTATAGTAGACACGGCCGTTAACGTGTCCGGTCATGTTGAGGAAAACATCCTCATGCTTTGAGATTTCCTTATCATTCTTGAGAACGCGGGCACTTAATCCTCTGAACACTCCGCTGTATACAAGGTCAACAAACGAAGTCGTAAGAGGTGATGATATTCCGGGATAGCTTTCCACGATATTACTGTTATCCATAATGAGCGGATCGTCAGTCTTAAGAGTCGTAATCGGGCGTACCTGAAGGATAAAGACTTCACCGCCTTTTACCGCGAATTCGATATCCAGGTATTCACCAAAGAGCTTCTTAATACCATCGGAAATACCGATCAGTTCGTCGATCTTTTCGGGTGACAGAAGATCCTCTTTGCCTTCGAAATAACAGATCTTATCAGTGAGGTTATAGTAGTAGGATGTCGTATCTGTTTTGGACGATACGACACCTTCACCGAGGCCTCTTCCCACAGTGATAACGCTCTCATTTAAGATGCCCTGGGGATTAGCGGTAAACAGCACGCCTGATACTTCTGAGTCGATCATGTCCTGAACGATTATGTTCATCCTGATATCGGTTATGCTGATATTTTTCGATTCCGCATAAGCCTTGACGCTGTCACTGTTAAGCGAGCCGACGATCTCATTTATCTTGCCTGCAACTTCACCTTCAGGCACGTTGAGGAAAGTATCGAACTGTCCTGCAAAACTCTGGAATTCGCCGTCCTCGACATTGGCCGAGCTTCTTACGGAAAATAGCTTTCCTGATGAAGGCAGCTTTATCTCAAGGTCTTCTCTGACGGCTTCCTCATAAGGCACAACGGTAAATGCCGGAACATTAAATCCGTTGTCTCGTAGTTTTATAAGATTGTCGATCTTAGAACCGTACATATCAGATCTTTCCGAATATTATGAAGCACACTATCGTAAGCAGCATCGTCGATTCCTGAAGATACGTGTAGAGTTCGACCTTTTCGACGATTACGAACCTTTCAGGATCTTTCATGAACTGGATGAACTTCCAGGTCATCCATGATACGAGAATGAACAGTACACCAACGGATATCTTATTGAGATTCCATACAAGGATGAAGTTCGTTATTATGTCAAGGATAGTAAGTATCAGTACAAACTTCGTGGAATCCTTGTAGCCGAAGAGCTTTGAATATGTCGTATATTCCGTCTCGTCCTTCGGTGCCCTGATCTTTCTTGACACCTCCCAGATGAGAGCAGGGAAATAAAGCGTCCACAGCGCCATTATATTCGTAAGAGAGAAGAACGGAAGCTGATACTTCTGGATCGTAAATGCGATGATGTAAAGGTTGATAAACGCCTGCACCGGATTATGCGTGATGAGCGCCAGAGGAAGGCTCGGCTGGATCTTCTTTTTCTTGAAGAACCACTTGCTCATGAGGTATCCGTAGATATAGAGGATCACGAAGAAGATCAGGTTTTCGCGCATGAACAAAACATTCAGGACAATAGCTATTACCTGAACTATTACGCATGCAGTCATGACGTCTTTCTTGAATACTCTTCCGCTGGGCAGAGGCCTTTCCGGGAAGAGTTTTTTATCTGTCTCGAAGTCTTTTAAGTCGTCAGCGATCCTGAGCCACAAAAGGAAAGCAAAGCACGTAAAAGCGCCAGTGGCTTCTGCAGGCCCCAGGTGAACTTCCTTCCATGTGACGCCCATGTTCAAAAGAATTATGAAATGGATCTCCAGGAAAAGGATTATGCCCAGGATTATCCTCGGAATGATCGGGTAACGTTCCTTAAAATATATGTGAAGCCTCTTGATCATAATGCCGTACCTATCCTCTCTCCGTATCTGACTTTTGTCTCTATCCCTGAGACGCTTTGTTCCATTATATCTTCATCTATCTTTATGTTATTCGCGAGTATTATTACTGTCGATCCGCCGGGTTCAAAATGACCTTTCTCCTGTCCCTTAGAGAAATCATCTGCCCCTTCATCCACGATCCTTCCGACGAGCATCGCACCGACTTCAATATATGCGATAATACCGAAGTTATCGGTCTTTAATATGCTTACACTTCTGGTATTCTCGTGATAGATCCTGTGATCTTTTGATATGGGACTTACAGTGTGGAGCTTGCCCTTGATCTGCTTGCGGGATATGACGCTTCCGCTGTCAGGGAAACAATATCTGTGGTAGTCATCAACAGTAAGCCTGAATACCATTGCTATTCCGTCTTTAAACTCCTGCGCATCGCCTGTTCCGCCAAGGATCTCATCAACTGTATATTCACGTCCCTTTATATTCATTCCGGTATTGGAATCGATCTTATAGACAAGGAGCTTTGAATCGCACGGTGAGATAAAAGCTTTTGGATCCATATCCACAGGGCGTTTGCCGGGCTTGATCTTTCTTGTGAAAAAATCATTGAAAGACTCATATTCCTTATCTTCGTAATCACCCATGTCAATATTGTGATTTCTGATGAATTCCGGAATATCTTTGCAAGAGCTCTTTTTCGATTTCTTTTTTGCATAGATATCTGACACGAAGGACGACACGGCGATCCTCAGGAACAGACGGCCGAACGGATTGTTGTAAAGGAAATTCAGTTTCCCTGCTCCGAATTGCTCTATCTCTTCGTAAGATTCAGTCTGTCGGTCGTAGATTTTCATAGGCTTTCAGATAACTGCAAGATAAACAACTAATAAAGCAATTGCCGCCAATCCGAATATTATGTACCAGAAGCCTGTAGGCTTCGGAACTTTTATCTTAAGGATCTCAAAAACGGAGATAAGAACTATAGCCGCTCTGTATATCCACATGAATACATCTCCTTCAAAAGGCAGGAACAAAAGATATACAAGAGGGAATATCAAAGCCGCATAAGTAACGGGCAGGCCGGTATAGTGCTTGACCGCCTTCTCGCTGTCAGCGGTATCGATATTGAAATATGCAAGTCTTGCTACGCCTGCCAGCGCGAAAAACATGAATATCACGATATCCCATACCTTCGTTAGTCCCATTGAAATGAAGATACATACAGGAAGGGCAACAAAACTCAATGTGTCGACGATCGAATCGAGTTCTATTCCGAACTTCTTCTCTTCTTCAGTACGCTTGCAGCGTCTTGCGACCATGCCGTCAAAAAGATCACAGACTCCCGCGACCATAAGACAGCACATTGCGTAATTGATCTTTCCGCATGTGAATGCGAGGACCATGCCAAGCACCGCGAAAAGCATGCCCGCATAAGTCAGGATCACCGATTTGTTCCACTTGCCTACGATCATGATTCGTCCTCCAGTGTAACCACACCCGTGCTTCCGTCGATCGTTATGATCTGTCCGTCACGGATCCTGCTCATAGCATCCTTGCAGCAAACGATCGCAGGAATTCCGTACTCTCTTGAAACGATCGCCGCATGGCATAAGATACCGCCGTACTCGGTTACGATACCGGAAAGGATAGCGAACTTCGGAGTCCAGCCGGTATCGGTAAACCTTGTTACTAGGATATCACCCTTCTCCAATCTGTCTATCTGCGTGAAGTCTTCGATTACTCTTGCAATACCACTGATCTTTCCGTTATTTGCACCAAGGCCTCTTACGGAATTCTTGCTTTCCGTATCATTTATAACCTTGAAGTCATGACCGATCTCATTGTCACTGATGTAATTCCTGTAAGCGTTGTAATAGAACCTGTTCTTAGTGATCAGGTCATTTAATTC
Source organism: Clostridiales bacterium (assembly GCA_017428155.1). Lineage (GTDB taxonomy): Bacteria > Bacillota > Clostridia > Saccharofermentanales > Saccharofermentanaceae > Saccharofermentans. The sequence continues at coordinate 42,822 of JAFRRJ010000064.1, forward strand.
TTCCTTTGTGGCTTTGCCGCCGATATAATCCCAGAGATTTCCGACTTTGAGGAACCATACGTCTTCCCATTTAGTGAGGACACCGTCTTTCTCGAGCTTTTTAGCATACTCGATCGTATACATACGGAGCATGTAATAGAATCTCGTAGATACATCACGGAATTCTTCTCTCCACCAGAGCATCTTTCTCATCTTGGAGACCTTGTCCCTGATCTTTTTTACCTCCGAACCGGAATGCTTGGCTTCAAGATCTTCAAGTATCTTCTCATAAACAGCCGTGCCCCTCTCCTTATCCTCCTTGGGGGAGAAGGAATCATCAAGAAGAACCATATCCTTTACCATAGACACCATTACTTCAGGCTCCTCGTAGTAGCACGGATATGTGATATCAAGTTCCTTGTCGGAGTGATAACCATAGTCATCTATCAGCTTTTTAACGAGCGGGATATTATGACTGTCACTTTCAAGATCCCCGGCAATATCTTCCGCGGAAACCTCCTGCCAGAACTTCATATCATCCTCATTTGCCCTGATCTTTCTCGTGATATCCCACATGTCGTAGAACGGGAGAAGATGCGATATGTTGTCGATGCTTGCAAGGAGCGAGAGATACTCACTCTCGGATACATATTTAAGCAGGCTGTCTTTATAGAGAGACTGATGTATGGTGTTGATAAAGATCTGATGGAAATAAGTAGTCTCGGATCTTAAGTAAGTCTCATGGGTGATCTTATAAAATGCCTTCGTGATATCTTCTATCGTGCCCTCGTCGAGATCTTTTTTGTAACCGTAGTAAAGATCTAAGAGTTCCTGCTTATAACGTTCGGAATTCTTTCTTCTGTCTTTCAAGAGATTATTCTGCTTGATGATGATCGGAATCATGTGGAAAAGAACCTTAGGCGTTGCACCGGTAACTTTGCCGTCACCTTCATAGTTTCCGACGATCCCGTATTCGTTATCGAATTCCCTTTCCTTATAACCTACGATCTGTTCCATCGTCTTCTTTACAGCAGAAAGATTCCAGTAACATCTTCCGTAGTACATCTCGCCGAGCTTTTTGGGAAGCTGCTCATCTTTTAAGATCTTCGAATCAACGATGAATCTTCTCAGGGAATACTCCCAGATATATTCATAGAGGCTCCACATGTAAGGCGTGCATACGGTTGCGGATACACCGCCGTCCTTAAAGTCCGCCGTCGTCCAGACATCATTGATGCCCGAATAATTCAGTTTGGTTATCCTTCTGGACTGAAGAATGAACAGCTCTCCGTTCTTTACCGCAAATTCGATATCGCAGGGATAACCGAACTCCTGCTGGATATCGGAAAACACCTTTGCGTATTCTTCAACCTTTTCACTGCTGATGAGCTTGTTGTCATCCGCCCTGTCGGCCTCTCTTCCCTCATACCAGTTATAGTGGTACTGCTCGGGAATGGTCTTGCCGCTGACGATATCTTCTCCAAGGCCCTCAGACACTTCAATGAGCATTGTCCTGTCGTTGCCCGTCACCGGGTCTATCGTAAAGCAGATGCCGCTCATATCAGATGCGACCATCTCCTGTACAACAACAGCCATCTTAAGATCTGAAGGATCTATATTGCGGTTAACGAGATAGCTAAGTATCGTCTTTCCGAACATCGATCTGTAGCACTCTATTACCTTAGATTCAACATCCGAAGGCTTGGTGTTAAGGAATGTCTGATACTGGCCTGCAAACGAGAATTCCGCAAGATCTTCCTTAGTGCCGCTGCTCCTTACTGCATAGAGCTTATCGCTGCTCAGATTCCTTTTGAGCTCCTCCCTGACACTTTCAGGGAGCCTCATATCAGCAAAAAGTTCCTTTAGCAGGATCTCCGTATCAGAGACATTATCCTTATTAAGGCACGAGAGCGTATTTCTTATGACTTCTCCCGCAGTTCCGCTGACAGTCTCATCGTATGTATCGCTGTCAAGGACAAAACCTGCCGGAACATTAAATCCCTTTTGTCTCATAAGACCTAGGAATTTACCCTTGTTGCCGAGTTTATCGCTGTTTACATTACCTGAATCCAAACGTACTAACATAAAGATCTTTCCTTAAACCAAGTTTTTCCTTAAATGCATAAAATAAAGCAGCATATTAAGGATGATATGCGTTAGCGCTCCGATGAGCACATACGCAAGATATAACAGGATCCCGAGCGGGTAGAAAAACCACACTACGAGAGCAACTCCGAATATTGAATCAGCCTGATCAAGGAATACGAAGAACACCTTCCAGAAACCGTTTACTGTCTTACCGGGAGTGATATCCAGTCTTCTTTTGAGGAAACTGTTCGGCAGCTCGAAAAGAGCATACCCGAGGCCCAGAAGGATGCCCGTAATGACGTTAAACATCAGCGTATTCTCATGGTGCTGATAAAAGAAATTCAGACTTTTCAAGGTCTCATTATTGCAGGCAAGTCCCCAGAGGATCTGGAAGATCAGATTAAAAAGAACGTATCCCAAAAGACCTTTCCAAGTCTTGTTGTCACCGAAGAGCCTTCTTCCGTCAGCAAAGTTCTTTCCGAAATCGATGGGTTTTGCCAACGCCTTTAATATGGGAAGCTTGCACCATATCATTACCATTATCCCCGCCAGTATTACCGGCACAAGGGTAACGTACATCATTCCAACAACCTTAAGCATACTCTCCTCCTCGCATATCCTATCACAACACCGCTGAAGCACCAAATTATAATTTATATATTTATTTGAATGTGTAGTTTTATACATGCTGTGATTATGAGAAGTACTCCTGCCGGTCTTTTACGGTCCTTAAGCTGTTCATCCGATAGGCTCAAGGCAGATACAAAGACCGCTGGACCTGTCTTCCGACTCCTTGAAAAGCTTATATTCTTTGGGAGCTTTGCCTTCCTCATAAGGAGTCAGAACATAGTAATTCAGGCCGTATTCATCCGAGAACTTATAGCATCTGACTTTATCATCCCCGTCTTTTCCGGGATAGAATTCCCTCATCTGTCTGATAGTCATTAGAACACCGAATTCATATACATCGTAATCAGCAAATGCCGGATCATAACGGCAATTCTCATGCATATATTCAATTGCGTCCATGATATATGAGTCTACCCATTTCTTATCCGATGTATTGTATTCCCCTATCTTGAAACACTCGTTGTCGAAGAAAAACACCTTTTCATCCTCGCCGTATTCCGATGGATCATATTTCCAGCCACTTGCCGGATTCTCGGCATACATACTGCATCTGATCGTAATAAGGTTCTTGCAGTCGTTTTTCCTGACCACATCGCATATTTCTTTTGCCAGCTTCTCAGCAGTTTTTCCGTCAATCAGATCCTCAGACAGGAACTCCCAGGACTGTTCAAGGAAATAATACTCATAGTCCGCAAGTCTGCTCATGACCAGTTTATTGTCATCCATTATCTCTTCAAGATCATCAGCGGAAAGATCCATAACGTATTTGACATACTGTTCTTCAAAGTTCGAAGCTTTGCACTCAAAGGCCAGCCCGGTAGGACCGTCAATATTCAATTCATCAAGTTCAGATGTGACCTCATATAAGATACCGGTTTCCTTGTCTTTGAAATAGACCGTACGGTATCTGTCTTTGCCGATTCCTCCTTCTTCATCATATATGACACTGCATTTACCGTAATTCAGTTGTGCATAGAGGATAATGCTGTCTTTACTTGAGATAAAAGGCGAACAGGCGGTACATGCCATGCACAGGACTGCCAAACCGGATAGTATCAGAAGTTTTCCTGTCATGACCGTAATTCTGTTCTTGAACGTTTCTGTCTTTATAAGACTTGTATTTTGCATATGGTTTTCCATATTCAGTACCTCCCTGATAACGGCGGTAACAAACGGGGATACCCCCTCTCTCCTTAGCCGCATAATACGGCAAAATTACTTTGATAGTCAAACTAATTTTCGGCAAAGATGTGGCAAGTTGAAATGCAATAAACAAAGGCTATTATACTGTTGGTATAAAAAGTTTTATTCTATTTGTATCAATAGTGTATTCATTTCCGAGGTCGCATCATCTACAATCAGGACAGCAAAGGAACCGGCAACGGCAGTCATAAGGAGAAGCAAAATGAAGAATAATCTAGCAGAAAACATCAGGACATTCCGCAAAGCAAGAGGTCTTACCCAGGAGCAGTTTGCAGAAGTCTTCAATGTAACGTTCGGAGCGGTTCACAAGTGGGAAGCGGGATTGTCGACACCTGAGCTTCCGCTGCTCCTCGACATGGCTGATTTCTTCGACACTTCCCTTGACGTGCTCGTAGGATTCGATGTGCGCGACAACAGGGTAGAGACTCTGGTGGATCGCCTTAAGAAAATGGTCGAATCAATGGATCCCGAAGGTCCTTCAGAAGCCGAGAAGGCGCTTAAGAAGTATCCTCACAGCTTTGCAGTTGTAAGGATGTGTGCAAATCTCTACAGAGCTTACGGTTCCATGTTCAGGATCGACTTGAAGTATAACCTCCGTGCTAAAGAACTCTACAAGGAGGCCATAAAACTTATATCACAGAACAACGATCCCAATATCAACGAGACCGAGCTCTACGGTGAGCTTGCAGGCGTATATCACGCGATGGGAGACATAAGTAAAAGTCTTGAGATCTATAAGGCTCATAATGCGGGCGGGATATTCAACACTCCTATCGGTCTGATAATGATAACTAACGGAATGGACTTGGAGGAAGCCGACCGCTATCTGTCATACGGCTTTATCGACCGCGTCGGCAAGGGGATCAATCTGTTTTTGGCCAAGGCTCTTTATTATTACCGGACGGGACAGTTGGACGAGGCAAAGGTACTTTTCGAGATGGTATTAAGCGAGAACAATTACATGAGAAAGAATGACGCTCCGTCTTTCCTCGACAGATTGGACTGCGTTTACCTTACCGGCCTCGCCTTTATCGAGCTGAACCAAAAGAACAAAAACGAAGCATTAAGGATCCTTAAGGATGTAAAGAGCAAAGCAGAAGCTTTTGATGCTGCTCCTGATTACGACCTGACCAATCTGCGCTTTGTATCACGGCAGGAGCGTCTTTCAGCTTATGACACATTAGGTTCCACATGCAAAGAGATCGTGGAAAACTCCATATCAGAGCTAAGATCACCTGAACTCATGAAGCTCTGGAAATCAATCAACAAAAGAGGTAACGGCAAATGAATAAGACTTCCGTACGCGCGGAACTGGTCTCCCGGTTCTACGCCAAGAATCACTGCACCTTTTTCACAGCACTGATAATATCCATGCTCTCCGGAACGACGGGGCCGATAGTCTCCTGGATCTTAAAGGGGATCATCGATCTCATGTCAGGACAGGGGAATTATACCCTTCAGCAGATGGCGATGATGTGCATCGGATTTACCGTTTTCACGCTTATGCTCACGGTGATCAATTATCACTCTGAGCCGCGCTTTGTAAGCAGGGCGATGCGCCAGTTCAAAGACCGGGCATTCTGCATACTCTCCAAAAAGAACATTGCCTCCTTCAGACAGGAAGAGACTTCCACATATCTTTCGGCATTAACAAATGATGCGACTTCCATAGAGACTGATTATGTAGCTTCCGTACTCCCAATCGTCTCGGAAACAGTCTCGCTTGTCGTTTCCGTTGCACTAATGCTCTACTACTCCCCTGCACTTACTGCAGTAGCGGTACTGATCACCGTGATCCCCGCATCGGTTTCTGCCGTTATGGGCAGGAAAATGGCAAAGGCTCAAAAGGCAGTGTCAGACAGGAATACGGATTTCGTAGCAACCATCACCGACTGCCTCGGCGGCTTTCAGGTGATCAAAAGTTTCAGGGCAGAGAAAGAAGCATATAAGATCTTCGAGTCCGGTGACCGCAAGCTTGAGGATACAAAGTGCCACTTAAGAAAGATCACGGGCGCTGCCGGAGCTCTCGGCGCCATATCAGGCGCGGTAGCCCAGTTCGGTGTATTTCTTGCAGGAACATATCTCGTGCTAAACGGCAAAGGCGTGACCGCAGGCTCGGTATTGATGTTCGTGAACCTCATGAACTTCATGGTCTCCCCTGTCTCCAAACTGCCGAAGCTCCTTGCAGGCAAAAAAGCATCTTCCGCCCTCATCGACAAGCTTTCCTCCGCGCTCGAAAAGAATGCCGACACAAAAGGAACCCTTTCAGTGGGCACTGTCGGCGAAGCGATCAACTTCCAAAACGTATCTTTCGCCTACGACGACAAAAAGGAAGTCCTCCACGATGTCACCTGTTCTTTTCTCCCCGGCAGGTCATACGCGATCGTCGGCTCCAGCGGAAGCGGCAAGTCAACGCTCCTTAATCTCCTCACCTCCGGTGACGGCAAATACGGCGGAAGCATCACGATCGACGGCAAGGAACTCTCGTCGGTCAATATTGAGACACTCTACGATATCATGACGGTCATTCAGCAGAATGTTTTCATCTTCAATTCGTCGATAAGAGACAATGTAACAATGTTCCGCGGCTTTGAAAAGCCCGTGGTTGACGCTGCTCTTGCCCAGGCCCGCCTTACAGAACTCATAGAGGAAAAAGGTGACGGCTACCTCTGCGGAGAGAACGGCAAAGGTCTTTCCGGTGGTGAGAAACAACGCATCTCGATCGCAAGAGGGCTTCTCAAAAAATCCAGGATCCTCCTTGCCGACGAGATAACCTCATCCCTCGATGCAAAGACAGCTCACGAAGTGATCAACGGGATCTTAGACCTTGATTCGATGACAAGGATCGTCGTTACGCATTCCCTCGAAGAGCAGACCCTGAAGCGCTTCGACGAGATAATCGTGCTTAAGAACGGGACGATCGAGGAGAAGGGGGACTTTAAGAGCCTCATGGAAAACGACGGATACTTCAAGGCATTGTTCACAGTCGCAAAGAGCTGATACTCTGACAAGCGTCAATATAGTGTGATATTATGTATCTGTTCGGAAACAGCGGCCCGGAATAACCGCAGCTTGTTAAGTTTTTTGTTAACGGATAGATGAGGGGAAAACAATGAAGAACATATCATTCCCGCGAACGGCACTTATCTCTGCTTCTGCACTTCTGGCAGGAATTATTCTGTTATGCTCATGCAGTCAGATCACTAAGAACACCGGAAGGAACACCTCCGGCGGCGAGAAACAGAATGGCGCTGAAACAGCTGCAGTAACAACAACTGAAGTCACCACTTCTGCTGCAACCACGGCCACAGATGACACGCAGCCATACGTTGACGGGGATAACACGCAGATATACATTCCCGACTCAACGCCTTATAAGAAGATCACGCTTGACGGAGTTAAGGATCATCACTTTATTGCAGATGACTTCTGCTACATCGAATCCGAGAAGTGTTTTATCTTTCTGGACAAGGACATCGATCTTCCCGGAGATTTTGTCGTCAACGTCGAAGCCATTATCACTGAGATTGAGAATCAGCTCGGAATATCTTCTTGTCCCGATTCATATAATTACTGCCCTCTGTCCGACAACTCTTCCTACTATGGAGGCATCAATCCCTGGAAGGGCTGGCACACCGGCAATAAGATTCCCATCTTCCTTATGGTCGACAGAAAGTCAGAAGGTTTGATCTCGTGTGCGTTGTCAGACGAGACCATTTTTGTTATATATGAGCTTTTCTCCGAAGACTTTTGGAATTCAGTTCCGGATTACAAGAATAATCCATGGCGCAGAATGGACGCCGTAGATTACGGAACGATCGCTCACGAACTGACCCATACGATTACGGGCAGGAACTGTGATCTGACAGATATTCTTACAGAAGGTATCGCAGAATACACATCGCGCACGGTTATCGATGCACTTGCAGACAATTATCCTTCGATAGGAGAATACAACGCACAGCGTTTTCTTTATGACTTTGGTGTCCCCGAATCAGTAAATGCTGACAACGCTGAGCGTATCTTTATTGAAGACTATAACCAGCTCTCTCATGTCGAACGCGGTGCGCAGTACGATTACGGCAGATGCCTGTTCAATTACCTGAACAATGAATACGGCGCTGACTACTTCAGCAGACTGAACAGTTACATTAACGGGAACGGTCTTCACTATTCCTACGGCAATTACGATGAAGCCCTGGTAACAGATTACGCCACTGCTTTAAAGGAGCTCTTCGGCGATGATATCTTCACGAAATTCGGCGACTGGTGTGTGAAGAATAATCAACTTCAGTATTATTGAGATTATTGAGGCCGGTCTTCCCGATTGCAACGTATTAATGATGGTTTGGTTTTTCGCGCGCTCGAAAATGAGACGGGCGGGAATGAGGCCTGATTTGAGGTATATCACAATTCCTGAAAAATCGGACTTTTATGACACGAACGGGGTTCTAAAATATCGCGAATGCCTCGAATATTCGCGTTTTATGATACGAACGCGGGAAAAAATATCATAAATGCCTCGATTTCCCGCATTTTATGATACAGGAAGGCCTTAAA
>JAFRRJ010000065.1 GCA_017428155.1 Clostridiales bacterium
AACCAAAAAGCAGACTCAATCTGTCTGTTTGCGCTGCCTGAAAAACGAAAAGAGACTGAAGATTTTGCTTCTCCAGTCTCTTTTTGATTTGTTTTTGTGGTCTCCGTGAGTCAACGTCAGCTTAACTTAATGACATTGCCCTTTTATCCGGGACAGCCCTTATATACACGGTATTATTCAGTCTATGCACCTCCTTTTCAGTTCGGGTAAGTTGCCTGAGCTTGTCAGATCGGCGTGTTGCCGGAGCTTGTCAGATCGGCGTGTTGCCGGAACTTTTCAGTTCGGCTTATTGCCCGACCTTTCCTCGAACCTCTCATCTGAATGGTTCTCGGGCTTAACTTCCTGCTTGGCATCCGGACTGGTGGATTGTCTGCGGATGCCGATCTCGACTTCGATATCGAGGATATCGTCATCGCGGTATACGGTAAGCGTGAGGACATCTCCCTCATCGCAGCCGGCGATAATGCCTGTGAGTGTTGCGGTGTCGGTTATCTTAGTGCCGTTGACTTTGATGATGATGTCATCTGCTTTAAGTCCTGCGATGTCTGCGGGACTGTCGTTTTCGACGCTGTCAACTGCAAGGCCGATGTCGCTGCGGTTGCTTGAGACGGGGTAGACAGAGATTCCGATGTAGGGCTTCTCGACATAGCCTTTCTCAATTATCGACGAGATGATATCGCGGACGCTGCTGATCGGAATTGCAAAGCCGATGTTGTCGATCGGGGCAGAGGACTGGCTTCCGGAATATTTGGCATTTGTGATGCCGATGACTTCACCATAGGAGTTGAAAAGTGCACCGCCGGAATTGCCTGAATTAATGGCACAGTCGGTCTGAATGAGATTCATTGCCGTATTGTTAATAGTGATCTTGCGGTTCAATGCACTTATGGATCCGGTTGTAAGGGAGAACGTAAGCTCGCCCAGAGGATTGCCGATCGCAACAACGCTGTCGCCGACGCTCATCTTATCTGAATCGCCGAGCACAACAGGTGAAAGACCTGACGCATCGACCTTCAGCACCGCGATATCATTGCTCTCGTCGTAGCCCACAAGCTCTGCCTCATAGGACGTGTCATCAAATGTGGTGACTTTGATCTCATTCGCGTCTTCGACCACATGATAATTCGTTACGATATATCCGTCCGAAGTAATTATGAAGCCTGAGCCTGAAGCTGCCGAAGTTGTCTGATATCCGAAAAAGTTCGTGTTGATTGATGTTGTAATGCCGACTGTGGAATTAACATTTGAGCTGTAGATCTCCGAAGCCGACATCTCTTCGCCGTTGCTGTCATAAGCAACCTTGTATGCCTGCCCGTCGCGCCTGCTGTCCTGTATCGCCGGTTGGTTATTGTTATCTGTCTGGCCGTTGCCTTCCGGCCGGCCGCGGTCTACCGGTTCGCTGATGCTCTTATCATCTCGAAAAATCCCTGTCACCGTAACCGCCGCCGTCGCACCTGCCGCGCCGCCCGCCAGCGTGCAGCACAATACCAATGCAACGACCTTCGCCGCGCTGTGCTTCTTCCTCGAAGAATCCCCGCCGTTTTTCGAATTCTGATCCATGCTCGCATATATAGGGAACTGTTCCGGCGAAAGCATCTCCGTACTGTTCATATCGTTTTCTGTTGATCTGGTGTCCATTACGATCACTCCTTTGTGTTTGGTTTGACCTCATTATTGGCCCCCAACTTAAAACGAACCTCAAATTTTCTGAGGCAAAACTGCGGGGAAAGGGTGCGATGGGTGTGTACCCACTAAAAGCCATTTTGGTGAGGTTTAGTGGGTAATGGTGGGAGACATCTGCTGGGTCAATACCCACTAAATAGTTTGTTGAGGCGGTTTAGTGGGTAACCATGGATGACGAGTACCCACTAAATGGTTTGTTGAGGCGGTTTAGTGGGTAATGATGGTAATCGGCGGTGGTGTGCCTACCCACTAAACACGTTATTGATGCAATTTAGTGGGTAATGGTGGGAGACATCTGCTGGGTCAATACCCACTAAATGGTTTGTTGAGGCGTTTTAGTGGGTAATGATGGGAGACATCTGCTGGGTCAATACCCACTAAACTCATTTTCGGTGGGATTTAGTGGGTAATACCGTACCAACGCTCGAAAATGCCCTTTGATACGGTATCCTCCGCCGTGACTTCTTTTCGCGCATAACGTACCAAACCCCAAAAACATCATCTGGCACGGTATCACCCGCCCTCGCCCCCACCCCAAAGCAAAACATTATGCCGGCAAGATCAGATGTTCATTCATGTATAATCAGAAAGCAGGAATAACTTCTTGCGGATGACCTTTTCAAGTTGCGAGAGTCATTTCTAAATGAACCGGGGAGATAAATATGGATCTGAGCAATGTGTATTTCGTTATAGGGACATCCTATGCGGGGAAATCAACTATCGTGAAGAATCTTGCGAGAAAGCATAACGGGATAGCGCTTGAGGAGAACTATCACGATGTGAAGCTGCCCGGGCTCGACAGCAGGGAGTTCCCGAATCTGACCTATACCCGTGATCTTCAGGACTGGCGTGAGTTTATCCGAAGAACGCCTGATGAATATGTGACCTGGCTCAATAACGTAAAAAAGGAATGTGAGATTGTGGAGCTTCAGATCCTTGATGAACTCCTTCAGAAGCCTGAGGCGAAAGGCAAGAAGATATTTGCGGATACGAACATCTGCATAGATACTCTTCATAAGATTTCTGACAGCGGGCATGTGCTCGTGATGCTGGCTGACCCGGAGGTCGGGGTCAACCGTTTCTTTGACCGTCCGGATCCTGAGAAACAGTTTTTGTATCAGCTTATGCTGGAAGAACCTGACCCGCAGGCGGCGCTTGCTAATTACCGCGAGATACTTACGAGGATCCATTCCAAAGAATGTTACGAAGAGCTCGAAAAGTCGGGCTTCAAGGTAATCTACAGAGACGAGAACAGAAGTCAGGAAGAGACCGTCCTGCTCGCTGAAACATTACTTAATATAGTCGACTGACCGGTACGCCGGAATCTCTGAAACACTGCTTAGCATCGCCGACTGACCATGTACGCCGGAAAAAGCTTGATCGCTATGGCGATTATTCCCGCACATCGAAAACGGAACAGGTCAACCGGGTATGTATAAAGCATCTTCTTTTTGGGATAGAAACAGGTGAGGGGAGAAGCAAGCCGGGACATATGGTAAAATTACTTTAATATTTCTGTGCGTCAGCGCGGTGCTTAGCACAGTCATCATGTGGTACAAAAGTAAAAAAGGGGGGGAGAGAGAATGTTTCAATTTATTAAGGGCGCTTCAATAAGAGATATCTCGGATCTTAAAGAGGGATACCGGGTAAATGACAATGTCCTGATTGCCAACGTCAGTGCTGAGAAAATAACGGCGCTGTTTGAGGCTTTCCTTAACAGCATGAGAGACGATGAACTGCTTTTCATGTTCATCGAAGCCCCGTGCACTATGGATGACGAGCTAAAGTATAACAACATCGGCCCCGATGATGATCAGATAATAGAGAACTGCCATGTAGACATCTATTATCTTGACGGATTTCTCCGCGAGCACATGATCAAGCTTTTGAAGAGCGAAGTTGGTATTCTGCTCATAAATGACGGAAGAGTGTGCTTCGGGTTCGGTTCAGAGGAAACTCATATTGAATTAGGCAAGTACAAATACAATACTTTTACAGGATATTCTATTAACCACGATATCTCATGCATTTCGGATTCATTCGATGAGACCGGAATCCCGCAGGTTCCGGATCTTGTGTCTGCCCCCGATCTGCTCTCTCATGATAATCCCGGCATGAGCAGTGCTTTTGCGATAGACGGCAAGGATATTTGCACATTGCTGGAGGATCTCAAGGAGCTTGGAATTTATAAAGCCGAAACACGTGAAGAATACACCGGTGAGGTCGTTTGGAAGCTCGAAGATCCGATCTGAAGACAGGATTTGCTTGACACACAGAAAACCTTTTTCAAAGCAACTCGAAAAGCGTCTGAATGCAACTCTGAAAACAGTTTCAACGCTGTTCAGGTAAGTCTTTTCGCGTTCGTGGCGGAAGAACTTTTTTAAGCCCTGAAAATGCAACATCTGATTATGTTTATCTGTATATAAAGCAGTTGATCAAATTCGAGGGGTGTATCAGCTGCAAAACAGGACGAAATCCGCAGCGGCCGGATTATCAGCGTTTAAGACACAGAGAGTGTGTTGGGGAGGGAATCTATGAAAGCGAAGCAAATATTGATCTGGGTTCTGGCATGTAGTTTTCTCGCGCCGTTATGCGCGTGCAAAAAGACGGAAAGCACTCCGCCCAGCCGGGCAACATGGACAGAGATAAAAACGTCACCGACTACTACGGTAACTGAAAGAAAAGTGCCGGATTACATGTCACAGCTTCAGGAACTGCTGGGTGTTGAGCCGGCTCCTTCAACTTTTAATGAGCTTAAAAGACTGACGCAAAAGAGAAAAGAAGCCGGATTCAATTACGAGGAAGACGAAGAACACCACTATTGCCTGCTTGGTTACAAAAAAAATCCATACTTTGTCATCCGGTATGAGATGGCACAGGAGTGGTTCGAATACTTTTTCGATGCAGATGAAGATCTGTATTTCAGTGAGTTTAACGGATATCCGATTATCACCGTCGAGAGTTTTAGCGGTCCTGAAGGTATGCTAATGACACATGATTACCGTGTGTTTGTAGATGATTCATGCAAATTCCTCGTTCTGGCGATTAACAGCTATGTTCCTCAATCCCACATTGATTCGCTCTTTGGTTATACGGAGTATGTCACCGTGGAGGAATTCAAAGATTACTATTCAATGAATGACAGTGAGATAGAGGATTCTCTCATTGAAGACTACATCTGGATCCACCGTATCGATAAAGAAGAACTGGCTAATGATGACCACAGGGACCTGCTCGAGATGTATATAAAGTTCGGAGATTATAACGAGCTCGGATACAGTATCACAACTAACATGAAGTCATTTGACATGGAGTATATGTTGTCTTTGGAAGAGTTCATAAATGAGGCTCAATGGGTATATTTTGAATTCGAATTTCCGGTGCCGGACAGCGATGAAACAATGACCGAGAATATGGTCTTTGACATCAGACACGGGAAAGTGTATTTCAATTCGGATACATACGATTTCCGTGACGCGGAAATGTGCGCGGACTTAGATCCGGATGTGTATAACATGATCTGCGACGAGCTTCCGGATAATGTCGGTCCTGATGAAAGGAACACATATCCCGATCTGGAGTATACGTATCTTGTCTATGCCATTAATGCTGACGGTGAGTACATGAGGTATTCATCCCGCGCAGCGAACAGCGTAAACGCGTTGTTCGACGAATACTGGAAGTCTCTGTATAAGATGTGTTACGGGGAAGAACATGAGCTTAATCAGGACGGCTTTGATCCGGATCAGAATAGAACCAGACGCCTCAACCATTCCTCTGAACCGACATTGAGATAATTGGAGTCAGTGTCTGGAGACGCTTTGAGTGTTGGTTCCTGATTCGCGGCCGTTTTCCCGCGTACCTATAAATCGCGCGGAAAATTCATTCTTATAGGTACGTTCCTGCCCCAAGGCCATATTTTCACGCTCCGCATACCCATAAATCACTCGAAAAAACAATTCTTATAGGTGCGTTCCTGCCCCAAGGCCATATTTTCGAGCGCGCGAAAAGTGTACGTCCTCATAAGCAGGGTGTTGATTCCGGATGCAGCAAATCCCGGACTGACTTCTAACGATGTACCAAAACGCGAAAAATTTAAGGAAATGGACTACAAATTCCGCGTTTATGTAGTCCATTTTTCATTTTTGGGGGCGAAATGGTACACAAACAGGTCGGTGACCCACGTGGTTACAAGCCCCAGCCACACCGCGGCCCCACCCCCCTTTTATGACACTATCTTGCAGTACGCATTAGATGTGACTTTGTAGATGGCGGCATAGAAGAGGCTGCAGATCAGGACGCAGACGGCCGCGCAGATGATGAGCAGCGTTATGTGGCTGTGGCCAAAGAGTCTTAAGAGCTTGTGGATGACCGGGGTTACGGCTATCAGGTGGATGCACGCCATTACGAGCGGGATTAGGAAGACCGTGAGCATCTGCGAATTGATGCTTTTCCGGATCTCGTCTTTGGTCATGCCGACTTTTTGCATGATGCCGAACCGGGACTGGTCTTCGAAGCCTTCCGAGATCTGCTTGTAGTAGATAATGAGCACGCAGGAGACGAGGAAGATCACGCTTAACAGGATGCCGAGGAAGAAGAGTCCGCCGAATGTCCTGACGAAATCCGCGCGCTCCGCAGTTCTGCTCTCGCACATAACCCTCCAGTAATCCTGCGGGTAAAGTACATCAGCAAGATAATTATTGATAATCTTGCTGAGTTCCATCTCCTTATCTTCATCAAGATCTGTATCGAAGGAGAAATGCCACTGCCAGACGAGCATCGGATAGCCTCTTTTATCAACGAGGTCGTTATAGTGCGATGCAGTCTCGCCAAGATCGTCGACAACGATGACCAGTGATGAGACGACCTCGTTTAATCCGATATATTTCAGATTGGACTTGCTGATATCGATCTTCTTTGCGACTTTGAAAGTCTTGTCACCGACACCGACAGTATCTTCAAAAGGGAGGCTGCCGCTGACACCTGCAAGGACTTCACCCTTGCCCAAAACCTCATTGGTTCCGGCGACTCTGTTGTAGTCTTCCAGGCTGACAAAATCGACTATGGTGACTCTGTCATAGTTAACGGTCGAAAAGGATTCAAAAGGATCGATATCGACCAGGAGCCTGCCGTTATCAAAATAGCCGGAAAAACTGCAGTAGGTGAGCACGATCGGGTCCTTTACCTCAGTGCCATAATCACTGACCCTCTTACGGATCTCTTTCTCGATTTCTGCAGCTGCCTCCATATAATCATCCGAGTATCCGTAATTGTTTGCGGTACAGTCGAATTGTCTGGGATAGTGACTGTGGAGCACTTCTTCCCTGTTCAGATAGAGGGAGGAAGTCGAAGACATCATTACGAGGATCATGGTAAGCAGGATGCAGATGGATGCAAGACCTGCGCCGTTGCGCTTCATCCTGTATGCCATTGAAGATACGGATATGAAGTGATTTGTGTTGTAGTAGTATTTCTTATTCTTTTGAAGGATCCTGCAGAGCAGAACGGAACCTGCGATCAGCACAAGATATGTGCCGATGATGACGAGGATCACCGCCGCGAAGAAGATTATGAGAGCTGACAGAGGCTGCTCGATCTTGAGCGTGATCGCGTAGCCTGACAGCATGATGAGAAGGCCAAGAATACCTATGAACCAGTTTGCTTTCGGGGGCTTCTCGCCTGCTTTGTCGGCATTGATGAGATTTATCGTTCTCGAGAATCTGACCTGCCTTGCCGCATTAAGGAAGATCAGGACGAAGATTACGCTGTATACGGAGACAGTAGTGAGTATTGACTGGCCGCTGACGGTAAATCTGTAACTTGATTCGATGCCGATCATCTTGCGGAAACTGAGTTCTGCGAGTTTGGAAAAACCGATGCCGATCACGATTCCGCCTGCAAGTGATACTAACCACATTATTATGGTCTCGAAAAATATTATCTTGCCAAGATTTCCTCTGTTCATTCCGAGCACACTGTAGAGACCGAATTCCTTGAGCCTTCCCTTTATTAGTGTTGCCTGGGTGTAGAACAGGAAGATGGCTCCGAAGACAGCCATTACTACTGATCCTAACCTTAAGGAGTCACGTGCTGTTCCCGCTCCTTGGAAATTTTCGAGCATGTCGGAAAAGCCAAGCAGGTGCATGATGTAAAATACCGCGACCATCAGGATGCTTGCAGCTATGAACGGCAGATAGAGGCGGCCGTTTTTGCGCATTCCGCTGACGGCCAGTCTGGGATAGAAGCCGGCCTTCATTACTGGTCACCTCCCTGAGCGAGGAGGGTCAATGTGTCGCTGATCTTCTGGTACATCTGCTGATCGGTATTGTCGCCTTTGTATAATTGGTGGAAGATCACGCCGTCCTTGATAAAGAGGACGCGCGACGCATTCGAAGCGGCCTTGGTCGAGTGCGTGACCATGAGGACGGTCTGGCCCATCCGGTTGACTTTCTTGAAAAGCGCGAGGAGCTCGTCGGAAGATTTTGAATCCAGAGCGCCCGTGGGCTCGTCGGCAAGAATGATGCGGGGGTTGGTGATCAGGGCTCTTGCGACAGCGGCCCTCTGCTTCTGGCCGCCGGACACTTCATAGGGATATTTCTTTAATATATCCGAGATGCCCAGAGCAGGCGCGATCTTATCAAGTCTTTCCTTCATCTCGGCATGCTTTTTGCCTGCCAGGACCAGGGGAAGATATATGTTGTCCTCAAGCGAGAATGTATCGAGCAGATTGAAATCCTGGAAAACGTACCCCAGGTTATCTCTTCTGAACTTGGCAACGGCCTTGTCCTTTACTGTCGTAAGGTCCATGCCGTCAAGGATGACCGTTCCCTCAGTCGCCTTATCAAGTGCGGCAAGTATATTAAGAAGCGTCGTCTTACCCGATCCGGACTCGCCCATGATGGCAACGTATTCGCCCTTCTCGACCGTAAAACTGACATTCTTCAAAGCTTCGACGGACGCCCCGCCGAACCTTGTCTTGTATACTTTCCTGATATTCTTAACTTCGAGCAGACTCATGTTCCGATCATCCTTTCCATATTGTGGCTTAAGTATAGAATTTCAAGCCGGTCCATTCCTTAACATCTGCTAACGCAAACCTAACATGTCTGTCACATTTTCGTATATGCAAAAAGGGAAGTCAATTAATGTCCGCAGAAGGTGACCTATATCCGTTAGTGTCATGGCCGTTTACTGTTATAATGTGAAAGTCAGTCAGGGACTAAACAGAATGATTCAAGAGGGATAACAGATGAGCATTAGAACCAACTATGAGAAATGGTATGAAGGAGACACATATTACTGGGGAGTAGAACCAGGGCGTTTCCTCGAAGAACTCATAGAACTGTGTCCGCCTTCTTCAGAAAAGAAAGTTCTGGATATCGGCTGCGGTGAAGGCAAAGATGCCGTATATATGGCTCAGAAGGGCTACGATGTTACGGCATTTGATCTGACTGAGAACGGCATCAGGAAGACTAAAGCGCTGGCTTCTGAGCGGAACGTTAGGATCAACGCGTATGTTGATGACATTAACACATTCAGCACGGATGAGAAGTTCGACATGATCTATTCGACAGGCACTGTCCAGTATCTTTTCGATGAGAACAAAAAGGAATTCTTTGACAAGCTCGAAAAGATCACAAAGCCGGACGGCATCGTGTTCATCAACGTATTTGTGGAGAAGTCCTTCCTCGAATTGCCGCCGGATTGGGATATTGAAGAGAAGATGTGGAAATCAGGCGAGCTCTTCACATACTTTGCCGACTGGAAGGTCGAGAAAATTGACGAAGTGATCTTCGAGGACAACAGCGGCGGAGTGCCTCACTATCACTGCATGGACACTATTATCTGCAGAAAGGTCGCATGATATCTTTATGGGCTCGAAAATGATCTGCCTTGAAACCGACAGACATAAACGGGTGGCGTGACGGCAAAATGGAGATACGTTTGGAATACAGACTGCTTAGGTGTGAATACACCGTATAATAATCAGGAAATACTGAAATGAAGAAAAAAGATATTGCTTTGGGAGTGCTTGTGTCATTGCTTCTGGTCGGTCCTATTGTCGCAGGACCGATCCTTATTGAATTCGGCTTTGTTGCTGCGGGCATTCTGGTGTTCGCCATTCCTTATTCAGCTCTGATTCTGTTGGCGTTTCTTCTGAGAATGAAAAAGAAAAAATCTGCTTCCAAAATTCCTGACGGACATAAGAATTTCAATATCATTCCTGTAAAGGATCCGGAGATCTTGCGTGCTTTATATCAGGAATCTGCGCTGACTTTCTTTGGAGAAATAAACGATAAAGGCCTTGATGGTTTATATAACTGGCTTGGCAGCGAAGGCGTTTTGAAAGCGGGCCGTTTGGATCTCTACGTTTATGACGGAAAGATGCTGAAGGATGTTTTCGGCAAGGACAGAAAGTTCGGTGATGAAGAGCAATTCATGAGCATCTTTCTTAAGGATCTGAATCTGAACGAGCCCAAACTGCGTCAGTTCTCTGCTGACCGTCTTAGCGTTGGCGGGCGGTGGCTGGATGATATAGTGGATAATTCCGGGCCGGAGCAGGAATAGCGCGTTTTTTTCGATGAATATAAAAAGAGAAACAGGGGAATACAGTCTTGATCAAAGCAGTGGTTTTCGATATGTATGAGACGGCGGAAGCCACGAGCTTGAAGCAGCGCTTAGCGCCGGAATGAAGCCTTTGCAGGCGACGTGGTATCTCAGGAGTGGTGTTGGCCAGCCATGCGGAAAACTGGACGGGTTCGCCCAGGCTTCGGTTCCTATGGGTGTGCTGAAAGCTGTTCAGTGATTTATTGAGTGGCGGAGTGCGCCCCGCGATTGGTGTTATGGGGAGTTTATGCTTTGCAACGCCGCGCTGGATGGGTTTTGTAAATTAATCATCCGAGCTTCATTTTGGACACGTTTTGTAACACAAACGTATCCGATTTTTGCACTTTTCGAAAATTTGCTGTTTTTGGACACGTTTTGTAACACAAGTGTATCCAAATTCAGCACTTTTTGAAGTGCCTCTTCAAAAACGCCCTTCCCAAAACTTAAACGGCGCGATTAATCTTATTTCTCATCGTCCCAGGCATAGTAGTACGAGCTTTCATCCTGCCAAGGTGTATCTCCGTCCGACGGTTCGACATATAAAACCCTGTCATTGCGGATGAGGATCATGCATTGATGCTCCGGCTCCCAAGGACAATCGCATTCAATTCCGTAGCCGACCTCGTTTTCCGGCATCGGCCATACATACATTCTCGGATTATGCAAAAATGTGACGAGCTTCTCGCCGGCCTTATAGGCGTCCATTACGGGTTCAAGCGATTTAAAGATATCTTCATAGAAATCCATCACTTGCCATTCGTCGTACATAAACAGGAAAAACTTCTCGAGTCCGGACTGTATTGCCTCAAGCATTTCAGGCTTTTCCAAAAGACTGTTGTAATGTGCAATGCATTTCTCGGCGTCCTCCCCGGAAGCGCCGTTTGCATGGAATATTTCTACCGGCATCTCGCCCTGAAAGATCGAGCTGAATCGAATTTGTAGCTCGCAAATATACCGTTATCTTCTACCTTAAAATCTCTGATTAATCCCATAGGTGCCGCCTTATAACCGGCTGGTTTTCCCGCAAGTTCATCATATGTGATATTGCTGCGTGTTACAAGGGCTCGAAAAAAGACCTTCCGGTATCACGGCAACAGATCTTCAAAACCGGATCAGTTGACATGCAGATATTCAGCCATCTTAACAACATGGAATAACCTTCCGGTTATTATCGGATGGATCAGTGAATCGCTGAATTATACTGGTATAATTGTTGTTGAAGGCAACCGGCAAAACTTAAACGGATGTATCAACCGGCAAAAACAGGACGGAGCAAAATGGAATTATTTACCAGAGAACAAATCATAGAAACAGTTAAAAGAATCAAGACGTGTAAATATGCTTCTGAAGCAGAGGCTGACAGAGACATTTTGCTCCTGGAAAAAGGCGTGCTTGATCCTGAAATCTCCAACTATATATTCTGGGATAATCTCACTCCGGAAGAGATTGCCGACAAAGCACTATCTTATAAACCGATTCAATTGTGATTTAGTTTATTGCTATTAAGAAAGAGGAAAGTGAGAAGCTGTTATTGGTAACCCAATCTACCGAACTTCTGAACTTCGTTCGCGAATTTAGGAATGTTTGAACTGTTTTAGGATAATAAGGAAGTAGTTTACCTTTCTAGATAATGTAGAAAGATTTAGTTTATGAGAAAAGTAAGCACAAAAATCTGTTCAGTATTTGCTGTAATTGCATTAGCATTGTCGATATTTTCATGCGATAAAGAAGATAGCAATGAAGAGCCGCCTGCAATTAATCCAAGTGTTGACATAGTTTCAGAAGATTTTCCGTGGTTCGACTGTAAAAAACTCGATGTGGATTTTGGCATAGATAAAAGCAAGCCTATCAATTATTTTGGAACCGATGTTATAGGAGTTGATGACAAATATTTAGTTACACATACGACTGTAAATTATGCATCCCAAGGTAATATGGACACAGACAGCAATCCTGGCAATGACGATGATTTTTCTGAAAATCTGATATCGGTTTATGACAGGGCAGATAACAAAACCGTTAATTCTATTGATTTGAAAAACATACCGGTTAAAGGTGCTATATATAAAACGGAGTATTCCGATGGAAAACTGATTGTCAGTTTTGTCACCTATGATCCCACAACCTACAATACCATCATCACTGAGGCAGATATCGATCCTTTGACCGGGAACTTATTAGGAACCCGTCAGATAGATGCCGAAGAAATAAATGAGGTTGATGGCACATTCAAGATCGGGAATAACAAAATAGATGTCGTGAGAACATGGGAAGCTGATCAGGAAATCTTCACTTTGAAGATAACTTCTTCTGACGGAAATGTGAAAGAGACAGAGGTAAACGGAAACGGTGCGATCATATTTGGAATACATCCTATTTTGCCTATAAATGACTCTACCGCGTTGATCTGTGCCGAATCCGAGAGGAACCATTTATTCTATGTTCTGGACATTGATAATTCTACAGTTACTGCGGTGGATGCCAAGGATTACGATTGGCTGGATATCAATCTCCTGTCGTCAAACCGGCTGACTGGATCTGATGGCAATGTTTACTTTTCATCTACTCAAGGCATATACAGGGTTGATATGGAGAAAAAGACCAACGATTTGGTCTTCGATTATAGCTGGTGCGGTATTAACAGGCATACGCTCAGCTTCTTTAGTGTTGCTGAATGTAAAGGAGATTCTTTCATCCTTTATGGATCAAAGTACCCCACAGGCACCTTTCTATCTTCAGAGCAGCCTGAGACCATCATCTATGAATTCACTAAAGCCGCGACTAATCCTCACGCAAACAAAACAGTTCTTGAATTGTATTCTGCAGATGGCGCATTGGATGACGCGGTAGCCGATGCTGTATTAAGGTTTAACGATACAAACAAAGACTACTTCATCAAAGTATCTGACAGATATAATCTAAGCAGCTATATTGATCCCAACCAGGTTTTCGACACTTCTGACGATGGGGAAAAATACAGTCTGAGCGTGAATTCTCAGATGAACAATACACTTGCCATGGACATTATTAACGGTAAAGGACCGGATATATTGTTGAACACAAGTTCATTTGGTCAGCTCAATAATCCGAATTATCTTGCCGATCTTACACCTTATGTAGGAACACTTGATTCTGACAAGTATTATGTCAATGTGGTCGAAGGTTCTAAGACCAACGGAGCTCTTTATCAGTTGCCGATTACGTTCTCTGTTGAGGGTATACACACTGATTATAGATATGCCGGGAGTTCGGGCGTAGGATTCACCACTGAAGAATATAAAAGGTTTCTGGGCGATACGCTCAATGGAAAAGATGTGTTGACTTCTGGCCAGGCGGTTTATTTTGCTAAGCTTTTCAATGCTTCAACCGATGTCTTTATTAGGGACGGCAAGGCTGACTTTTCTTCTCCTGAATTTGAAAGACTGGCAAGTTATGTGAAGGATAATGTTCCGGAAAGCGCCAGTACAGAAATAAACATTCCGCATTCTCCGGAAGATAATTATCGTGCCATATACTGCAGGAATTCATTCATCAGCGGTTATCTGCATGATACAGAAGTGTTGAGCGGCGCCACAGCGATTCTGGGAATGCCTTCTCCTGATGGCAGAGGTCCGGCAGTCAAGATGACCAGGTCGGTTGCAGTTTCCGCCCAGGCTAAGAATCTTGATGCATGCGGTGAGTTTGTGAAAATGCTTTTATCTGATGAAGTGCAAAGCAGCTTCGCCATGTGTGACAATCTGGTAATCAATAGGGAAGCATTGAGGCAGGCTTCAAAGACTGCTGTTGAATTCTATAATGCAGGAATGACCGGTGTTACGAAGCATTATTCTGAAAGCAATGTCGATGATCTCGATAAGGTCATATTGAGTTGCTCCGGGGTGAGTTCAACTGACTCGGATATAAGCATTATCCTCATTGAGGAAATGCCTGCGTATTTTACCGGACAGAAACCCTTATCTGATGTTGTAAGGATAGCTCAAGACAGAGTGCAGAAGGTTTTGGATGAACGAGGATAAATAATCATCACAGCCAGCTAACTCCAATTGATGTTACTGTTGATATCAAGATTTACTGGTTGAAAAAATCATATAAAAGGTTGTAATCAGGGTACGACATAAAACGAGTAAGGATTAGATACCGGTTGGTCGGCTCAATATAGATATATATTACGTCTCTGGCCGACATGCCTTCCATATGAATATTCACGTACCGTTCAATGTCCAGCGCCCCATCATCTGCTTCATGTACATCGCTAAGGCTCATCTCATTGTTTTCGAGCCATTTCACAAAAGAGTCGAACCGGACTATCTCTAACTCATGTCCGTTGAAACTGCCTGCGATACTGATATCATCTGCTGAAGAGATATTGTTCAGATGTGCTCTTGCGTATTCTTTAAGCGAGTCGCTATCAGAAGCCTTTGCTACTGTGCTTTTCGTGAGCCTGTAGGATTTGAAGCCAAAATAATTGTAGGCATAATCACTTACATAGTATTCTCTGTTGAAATATTTATCGTACATATCCTCATATGTGAAATTATAATAGCTGCAAAAACTCTCAACGGTTGCTCCTTGGGGAAGCATCTCATCTGTCACGCCAAAATCTTTTCTCAGGAGGTTGGCGTCAATAGTTACTATATTCGTGCTGTATGTAAGTGGCTTGTTTTCCAAAGCAGCTATTTCATTTGTGTGTTCGATAATATCATGCCAGTTATCAGGGAAACCGCCATACCCGTTTTTATAAACACTTAAATACTCCACATTCTCATCGTAGTAATAAAGATGGATACTATATGCGAGGGGTTCAGTCTCATCACCATAGACATCAGGAAGTGCCGTTATCTCATCGATAAGCTTTTTCGCTGTATCACCTGTCAACAGAAAATAGTTTGTTTCAATTGTAGGTTCATATCTTCCATAGTTGTTGCTGATGAAAAGACAATTCGTATGTACTCCTTTCCCTGTTGCAGATATAAATTTCAAGGAGTCAATTCCGTTAACTCTCGGATATTTATCTTTACTGTAATTTGAAAATACGCATCCGGTGATGCTAAAGACCATTGCTGCCAGAAGAAGCAGAGCCGTAAATCTTTTTATGAAAATGAGTTTTCTGTTCATGATCCGCACTTTTCTCGATATCATCTATCGCCCCACTCGAAAAATTACCGTCATAGCAATAATCCGTATTAACACCCACCTGCTGTATTCAAATTATATCATCTGAAATAGCAGAAAAACATTGAGGCTATTCCGGAGCGTGGTGATATTTCTTTAAGCCCTGCTCGAAAAGTTCCTTGGTGCCTTACTGTTAAGATATAATTGTAGTTGATAGATGCATCGAAAACGAATGCAGTTTTAAATGGCTGGAAATAAGGGAGCATTGGTGTGATGGAAGTGTTTAAAGAACTCGAGGCTGCAATTAATACGCTGTATACCGGTATTGAAGGAGTTAAGCGTTTATTTGCAGAAAAGGGAAATCTTCTTGATGAAGATGAGAAGAATAAGCTCTTGCTGTTGATAGCCGATAGGGGAAGAAGTGCTGATTGTGATCTTTTCCTTGCATTTTGCGACGCGGCTGAAATCACTTTTAGTGTTGATGAGGCTAAGACGTTTTCGGAACTTCTTTTTGGAAATTGCAAAAGATATGCTTTTGACGACAGAGTCCAGACCGGAGCATCTGACTTTATCTTTAAAATGGCCGGGATTATTGATGACGGAGATGTCAATGAATACTTAGCATACATGGTTGAATTAGCGATCAAGAGCGATTGTATATGTGCTTTGCAGGACCTTTTGACAAAAGATAAGGAGTTGCATTTTATAACAAAAGGTCTGAAGGATCTGGAGCCGCTGCTTTCAGAACAGCCAGATATGAGGATCGCTGAAAATGTCAGGTGTTATTTTGAGACAGGTATGATAAGCGAGTCTTGGATGAATTTTGTTGATGGCATATATGAAGCGGATACTTATGAGAACAGGGCAGCGGAGGAAGAATACCAAAAGCGCAACTACCAGATACCCGGGATTAGGAATCACAGGTGTTGTATTATGGAAAAAATCGACGATTCTCATTATAAATACTCGAATTATCCGGCTTATGTGAACATCATTAAGAATGAAGATGGAACATGGTACTATACAAGGCTTAACAATATCAGCAGATCCGTGAATTTCGAGACGCTTCAGGAGTGCATTGATGTTGCATGCGAAGATATGTTAAGAGCAAAATTATGAATCACGGCTTATGATAACTGTGCTTCTTTCGAGGATACTTCGGAAACAGAATTTTCCTGATGGGATACTGAGAGCTGGATTAGGTTAGCCGGCGGGAAAGAGCTGATCTTCGGCCACTAAGAAGAATACAGCGGGAACGCGAAATTCATCCACATTAAGGATAATGATCTGTCAGATAGTTGAGTTTGGTTGAACGATGCCCTGTTTTCGGAGTATCATTCAGGACAGGGAAAAGAAAGAATCTTAAGATATGCATTTTGTTGAGGCAAAGGGAATACTTCATAACAAGGGCGGATACCACGGTCTGAATATATACCGCGGATGTACTCACGGATGCATCTACTGCGACAGCAGGAGCCTTTGCTATCAGTTCACGCACAAGTTTGAAGATGTCGAAGTAAAGAGGAATGCACCGGAGCTTCTGGAACAGGCTCTGAAGAGCAAACGCTCAAGATGCATGATAGGCACAGGATCCATGTCTGATCCTTATATGCATTGTGAGACGGAGCTGCGCCTGACCAGAAAGTGTCTGGAGATAATCCATAAATATGGTTTCGGTGTTGCCGTTCAGACAAAATCCGACAGGATATTAGAAGATATCAATCTTCTTGATGCAATCAACAAAGAAGCGAAGTGCGTGGTTCAGATGACGCTTACCACTTACGATGATGATCTTTGCAGCATTCTTGAGCCGAATGTCTGCAATACAAAAAGACGTATCGAAGTTCTTGAGGAAATGCAGAAAAGAGGAATTCCGACTGTTGTATGGCTGACTCCGATTCTTCCTTTCATAAATGATACGGAAGAAAACATAACCGCTATCCTCAACGAATGCGTGCGCACCGGAGTAAAGGGAATTATCTGCTTTGACATGGGAGTGACCTTAAGAGAAGGCGACAGGGAGTATTTCTATGATGCACTTGACAGGCATTTTCCCGGCCTAAAGGAGCAGTATATAAGGACATACGGAAATGCTTATAATGTTCTTTCTCCCAACAGAGACAAACTCATGGGAATAATGAAGAAGATATGCAGGGACAACGGCATCATATCTGATCCCGATGAGTGTTTCAGATATCTTAACGATCTGCCTGATAAGCAGATGAGTATTTTCGATCTTTAAGGCTGTCCGGATCTGAAATTTGATTTTAAACACGCCTCTTCCGTTGACCGATGCACGTTTTTTTGTTCTTGGAGACGTGACTCCGGGTGGTTATGATTTGATTTAAGCGGGTCGCGGCCAAACATCCCAAATGGCTTAAATCTTGGTTTTTGGGATACATTTTCGATTGGAAAAGTACCCCAAATTTGAAAAAACGTCCATTTGGGATACAAAAAATGAGAAAATGTATCCCAAATATGAAAAATCAGACCATTTGGGATGTTTTCGCGGCGTTAAAAGCACCCCAAATTGAAAATAATCGCATTTTGGGATTTCCGTTGAACGATGCACGTTTTTGGGATTATCATTCGGGCATTAATATTTTAAGTCTATTCAGCGTCCCGCCTATAGTTCATCATATCCTGACTATTTTGTTCCAATGCATTATTATATAGATGAGGGCTCGAGAACACACAATCAGAATTTGGGGTTATGAGAAAGAAATCGTTTACAACAGCTTTTATTGTATTGATCGCAGGTTTGTTTGCGGCCGGTTTTATTACGGGCTGTCAGGCAGATCAGGAGAATTACTCTTTGCCGGATGATATCGCCTCCTCAAAGTACTTATATCCTGAGGCGCCGGCTGTTTTCGCTTTTGAACCGGAAATTGCTGTCACAGTTGACAACCGAATTTTGAAGGCCGGTTCCGGCGAGGTAAATGAGAGCATAGATATTCATGTTTTGTCCGGAAACGTAATAAAAAATATTGAGATTAAAGAGATGAACTCGGATGTCACGATAGAAATGACGAAAGCCGATGATGCCGATAATCATTATGTCGCGGATCTGATCATAAATACTGATATAGAAACGAATCTGGAAGAAAAAGTTTATGAGATAGTATGTTCGCCGGTGTTCGGCAAGGACACCTCAACGAATATACAGATCACGGTGGTTAAGTTTTCGAGCGAGCCATATTACAATACTGTATATGTGAATGAATGCTTATTTGATTACATCGACAGAGGAACCTGTTCTCAGGATGATTATGAGACCAGAAAGGACAAGTGCATTGATATTCTGACAGATCTTGAAGCCAAGGGAATAATCGAGCGAGATTCTATATTTTCTGAGACAGAGAGCGGAACGATAAGTTACACACCGGCCGGGGATATCACACACTTTATAAAGTATAAGGATTCTAATCAAAGGATTATTGATTGGGAAAAGGGCTGATCAAACGGATAATTTTCCATATACCGGCAAGGCATCACGGGGAGGTGCATCAATATGACTGACGAGTTTGAGAAAGAAACTACCAATAAGTTTATCAGAACAGCATGGTGGACAATGTTCATTGCAGTTATCGCTTTGTTTATTGTTTTTATATCCAGACCGTTTGTTAAGTCCGCTCTGGTGAATTTTATGTATCAGACGATATTCAGCAAGAATACTGTTCTTAATGAGAAATTCCTTCGTGAGTATCAGGTGTTTTTCCTTTTGCTTCCTATCCTGGCTGTTCTCGCATTCTGCATATTGGCATTTGTATTGTCTATGCTATTGAAAAAGTATAAGAAGGATGACTGGATATTTGCCGGTGTCTGCCTGACCGGTGTCATCTGTGCCGTTATAATACCGAATATTTCAACGTTTAACAGGGCTCATAATGCGACATATGAAGTGCAGGAGATGGTCGTGAAAGACAGATTTGTTAAGGGTTTTCGAAGCCGCAGTGCCTGGGTGAAGCTAAGCAACGGTGATGAAGCAAGAGTCCATTTCTCGCAATACGAGAAGCTGTCTGCCGGTGACAAGGTATATGTCGTGTATTTTGAAGATTTTCAGGGACAGACGCCCGTAGTGTTTACAAAAGATAAGTACAGTCTTCCCGGGTGACTGGTGGATCTTGAGCGGGTGAGTGTCTTGGGTCTGGTATAATCGTTCGAGGAATCCTTCCGAGGATTCAAACAGGTGACAGGAATAGGGTAGGTGTATTTATGGGCAGAGCATTTTTTATTAGTTGTGAGATATGGAGATCCGCAAGTAAGGTCTCGGAAATTGTCAGGGATATCGGTGATAAGATCGATGAGAATTCCTTTGAGATCGCGCCCTTCTCGGATGGTATCGATAGCATCGGAATAATCGTTAATTGTCACCCGGAAGGCAACATGCTTGACGGTTGGGGTAAGCCGCGGAAGTATATCAGTTACAAAAACAGATTTGCCGATATCCGCTTGCCGATTCCTTACTTCGAATTTGTATCCGCAAAGTATGAAGACCAATATCTCATGGTTGTGAAAAATATCGTCGAATCTATCAGGGTTATCGGTGATAAGTGCTCGAAAAGCAAGCGCGCCCGCTTCGACAGCGACGGCTTAGTCCGCAAATTCCTTGACAAACTTGGCATCTCCGAAGAAAGCCTCGAAAATGTTGTCGGCGTTATCTCGGATGAGGAATACAGGAAACTGATGAGCACGTTAGACTAAGCTTATTGTTTTTTGTCGGGACCACGGGCAGAGAAGGTAGATATCATAAAATGAGACCAAGATTTGATCAAAAATCAGCAGCAGCCGGAACACTTTGCATAGGTCCGTATCATGTCTCTGATTATTATCGCTGCTTCCTGCATGACTTTTTTCAGCGGGACATAATAAGTATTGCAATTTGAATTGGTTGGATATATAATTCGTCTCCCTTGGGGCTGAAGGTTTGAAGCACGCAGCTTTGAAACTGTAGTTTAGGCCCTGCAGTTGAAGCTTGGATTTTGAACCCGTTTGGGCCCGCAGCCAGCTGGATTTATTGATAAGGAGATAGGTTTATATGGAACAGAAGATCATATTGGAAACCGAAAGATTATTTCTTCGCGAGATGAATACGGATGATTACGATGCATTGTACAAGGTTCTCGCAGACCAGGATATCATGCAGCATTATCCTTATGTTTTCGATGAGGAGAGGGTCAGAGGCTGGATCGAGCGGAACATGAACCGCTACCACGATAACGGCTTCGGCCTGTGGGCTGTATGCCTGAAAGATACCGGCGAGATGATCGGTGACTGCGGACTGACGCTCCAGAATATCGAAGGCGAGATGCTTCCCGAGATCGGTTATCACATACGCGCGGATCAGCAGCGCAAAGGCTATGCAAAGGAAGCGGCAGCAGCTGTCCGTGACTGGGCGTTCGCCAACACGGATTATCCCGCGCTTTATTCATACTGCAAATATACAAACATCGGTTCCTATAAGACCGCGGAATCGATAGGCATGCATTTTGAGAAGGAGTACCCGGATCCCGATAACGAGATCACTCATGTGTCGGTGATCTTCCGCGGGGTTTGAGGCATTTGAGATATGCATTACTCTTGATATCGCTAATCGAGAAAATAACGTAATTTATGATATTTTCGCACCCCATGCGTATCATAAAAAGGCTGAAATCAAGCCATTTATGATATTTTTTCTCGCTTCCGTATCACAAAATGCAAATAATCAGGGCATTTATGATATTTTCGCACCCCATGCGTATCATAAAAAGGCTGAAATCAAGCCATTTATGATATTTCTCAAATCAGACGCAGTCCGGACCATTTCATTTCCGGGCGCTCGAAAATTCGCCCTGCAAAAATATGCTAAATCGCAGAATGTTGGGCTTTTAGCATATTTCTCATAGAAATCTGATTCGGGTTTGCATAAGTAAATGCCCATTCACCATGAAATCCGGCAGACTTTTGACATAAGCTTTTCAAGTTGCCAATCAAAACCTCCGGCCGCTTAAGGGACAACAAACCCCGCCACCAAAAAAATTTTCTGCACAATTGATATTGACAGTCCCCGGGCGCGGATATAATATAAACGTGATTATATAAACACATTTATGGAAAGGGGCTCGAATGGCACGGAAAACTACGATATCAAAAGAAGTTATTCTTGAAGCTGCTTTGAAGATGCTTATCAGGGACGGGTATGCTTCTGTTAATGTGAAGACGCTGGCGGCGGAGATCGGGTGCTCGACACAGCCTATTGTCTGGCATTTCGAGAACATGGAAGGGTTGAGGCGCGCGCTTTCCGGGTATGCAATGGCTTATGCCGCGAAGAAGGCCGCTTCAAGTTATGAGAACAATCTGGAGAATTTCGAATTCCTGGGCAGAGCGTATGTGAAGATGGCGCTCAAGGAACCGAACCTTTTCAAGTTCCTTTATCTGGGCGAGAGTCCCATGGGCAAGCCATATAACCTTAAGGACATCGGCAGGGCGAAGAATAAAGAGATGATCGCCATGATTGCCGGGCAGACCGGGCTTAATGACGAGCAGGTGATCCGTTTTGTGAGGAATACGGTCATCTATTCCCACGGAATTGCGACGATGCTTGCGACCGGAGTGCTTAAGGGAACTGAGAAAGCGATGATGGAAATGATCAACAGTGCGGCCGATGCGTTCATGCGCAACGAAGGCGTCGATCCGGAGAAGATAGCTAAATAAGGAGGAGAATATGATCTCGACAATAAGTTCAATATCAGGCGCGCTGCTTCTTGCGGCAGTTGCGGTAATGGAAGTTTTATTAATATGCGGTCTTCCGCTGGGCGAGTTCACAATGGGAGGAAGACACAGGATCCTGCCGGCGTTGTACAGGATATTTGCCGCGTCATCTGTTATCATACAGATATTCGGAGCTGCAATGATACTTCAGGGCGGCGGAGTGATGGACATGTGGTTTCCGGAGAAAGTGATAAAGATCATCTGCTTTGTTTTCGCAGGCTTCTTCGCAGTAAACACCGTGATGAATCTGATATCGCCAAGTAAAAAAGAAAGGTACGTTATGACGCCGCTTGCGGCTGTCGAAGCTTGCTGCTTTGCCGTAACGGCGTTCTTAATGTGACAGGCAAATAATATGATTTTTGAACTTGAAGATACATCTAAGGCTGAGGCTCTTTTCGAGGGCTGGGAAGAGACACTTATCTATTCATGCCTCGAAAAGGTCATGGGTAAGGTATTCGTTACCGATACAGAAAGCCCCGCATCAGCGATGGCGTTCGTCGGCTGCTTCGCATTTCTCGCAGGAGAGCCGGACAGGGAGCTGATCGTCAACAAGCCGGATGGCTTTGTGATCATGGTCCCTCAAGATGACAGGTGGTCCAATCTTATCGAGGATTGTTTTCCCGATGCTCGAAAAGTCACACGCTACGCGATCAGAAAGGACACAGTCTTTGACAGGGCCGGGCTGGAGAAAATGGCTGCCGCGCTGCCTGAAGGATATGAAATCAAAAAGATAGATGCCGATCTATATGATCTGTGCTGGCAGAATCCCGTAACCGCCGACTTCGTATCCGCATTCGGAAGCAAGGAAAACTACCTTGAGCTCGGACGCGGAATGATGATCCTTAAAGACGGAAAGTTCGTATCCGGCGCGTCCTCTTACACCAGATACAAAGGCGGCATCGAGATCGAAGTGGACACAATAGAATCAGAGCGCCGCAAAGGGCTCGCAAGTGCAGTATGTTCCGCGTTGATCCTGGCATGCCTTGATGAGGGACTTTACCCGAGCTGGGATGCGCACGATATGAATTCAGTTCAGCTGGCGCGTAAATTCGGCTACGAATTCGATCATGAGTATACGGCATATGAAGTGGCTACGGACTTGAGGACGCATTAATCGGTATAATCTGAAGAAGGACGAGGAAAGCGGGCCCGCGAAGTGAAAGGTGCCTGATGCGGGTCACGAAGCAACCCGGAAGGCCTGGCAGATACGGGCCCGCAGACACTGCCCGCGAAGTGAAAGGTGCCGGATGCGACCTGACAAATCTTCGCAAACCGGGAAATGTAACTTTACGAGCGCTCGGGCAAAATGTACGTGTAAGCAGGAGGACGCAAAGCATGGAATGGATCGAAGCATTACAAAAGGCCATCACGTACATGGAAGATCATCTTCTCGAGGAGATCAACTATGAAGACGTAGCGAAGCAGGTGCACACGTCGAGCTACGAATTTCACAGGGCTTTCAGTTTTGTGACAGGCTTAACGGCCAACGCGTATATCCGCAACCGCCGCTTATCACTTGCGGGAAGAGAACTCGTTGAGACCGATGCGAAGATCACGGATCTGGCTTTGAAGTACGGCTATGAGACGCCGGAAAGCTTTACCAAAGCTTTCACAAGGTTTCATGGTGTCGCACCTAAGACTGCCAGAGAAGAAGCCGGCAAACTCGTGCTGTTCAATCCGCTTACGATTACATTATCCGTGAAAGGTGGTAAGAGTATGGATTACCGTATAGTTCAAACAAACGCGAAAAAGTTTATAGCACTTGTAAGAGAGTTCAAAAACGAGATCATCAACGATGAAGCCAACCACGACGTGGCAGACTTCTGGGGCGAGGTCAACAGCAATCAGATGCTTTCTCCCATCTGGATGCTTAGAGAAGACGGAAAGCGCGACCTCTACGGTCTTTGCAGCCCGACGACAGAAGGTCAGGACACCTTCGAATACGGCATCGGCATCATCATTGACGAGGACACTGCCGCTTTTGATCAGGCAGATCTCGAGAAGAAAGGCTTCCGCATCTGGGATGTCACACCCGGCACATATGTTGTCTTTGACTGCGTAGGCGAGGACGGCGACTGCATCGCGAAAACATGGGTCAAGTTCTATAAAGAGTTCCTCCCTCAGATGGGATACGAAGCCTCCGAGCAGACTGACTACGAGCTTTACTACGACGGCACCAGACCGGAAATCTTCTGCGAACTCTGGATCCCTGTTAAGAAGAAGTAAGCTGTATTTGATCAAGCGCAGGTCATCTCCCGGCAGCCCGAAATGCCGGCGGATCATCACAATTCTATAAATCTGCCTTAATGGCAGTTTAGCCACAACTGTTTTGCTGTCTAACCCTTCGAAAAGGCTCTTAGGCAGCAAAACTCTTTAGCGGGGTCAGACCCCATCAAACGGATTTTGCACTTCTCGAGATTTTGCATTTTTGGATACGTTTTGTAACACAAACGTATCCGAATTTAGCACTTTTTCGAATTTTGCTGTTTTTGGATACGATTTGTAACATAAACGTATCCAAATTTAGCACTTCTTCAAATTTCGCTTTTTGGGGACACGATATATAACACTGGCAGCGGAAATTTATAAAAGGATATCTGAGGGAGGATATCCCCACCCTCCCCCCAATCAGTAAAGATATGCTCAAGCTTCACGCAAAAGTAATCAAAAATCAAAAAACAGTGATATTATCCTTAGTAGAAATAATAAGAAGGGGAGAGTATAGATGAAAAGGATAATAGCAGCAGTGTTGCTGTGTTCGGTAATCGCGGGCGCAACTGCAGGCGCATTAACGGGGTGCACGACAGAAATCCCGGAGCTGCCGGAAGAGACGACAACACCCACAGAAACAGAACAAGAACCGGTGCGGCCGCAGGATGATTACTACAGATACATCAATGGCGAGAAGCTCGCGAATGCCACGTTCGAATACGGTGAGAATACCGCGGCGGCTGCGTTTGACAATAAGATCATCGAGGAAGAGGTCGAAGGCATCATCAAGGATGTTCTGGCAGGTTCGGGATACTCCAAGGGGAGCGAGGAAGATGTTATCAAGACGGCTTACGGCGCTTTCATGGATTATGATTTCGCGAATGAGCCGGTGCCGGAGGATCTTGCTAAGATAATTGACGACATCGATAACTGCAAGACTGTTGACGAGCTGATGAAGATCGATGCGATGCTCGTGAGAGATTACGGTGTGTCGAGTCTTATAAGTCTGACGATCGACAATAATTTTTTCGAGGCCGGGGAGAAGATCCTGATGTTTAATCAGATCGAGGCAGTCCTGGGCGTCAGTTTTAAGCAGATGAGAGATGATAATTTCGCGGCTGATGATATCGCCGAAAGTGCATCCATAGATATGCAGACGCTGGGTTACGACAAGGAAACGGCCGATGAATACGGGGTGAAGATCGCGAATGCTGCCATCGAGCTTTACGGCGCTACTAACATGGATATCAGTGATACGATCTGGAATTACGAGTATATGGAGATCCTGTCCAAAGATGAGATCGGCAAAATATTCACGAACGTCAATGTGTCCGAATACGTCAAGCTGATCGGGTTTGACGTGAAGTACTGCAACAAGTTCTGCGTGCTCGACAGAGGACAGCTCGAATGCCTTAACAAGGTCATGTGTGATGAGAATATCGATGCTCTCAAGGTGTGGGAGATAGATAATCTCTACTCGGCATACATGAGATTCATCGCGCCGCACCATAAGCTCCTTGCAAATTATGTCACAGACAGCTACGACACTCCCGAGCAGCAGGCAATTAACGAGATCAAGACAAAGTTCTATCTTGAGACCGACCCGATCTATGTTGAGCGTTACTACACCAGGGAGATGGACGATGCGCTCGTATCAATGTGCGATGACATCAGGGGCGGCTACAGGGAGCTTATCTCGAGTGCTTCATGGCTTACTGAAGATACAAGGAATGCTCTTCTCGGAAAGCTCGAAAACATCGTCTACATCACAGGCATGGACCGCAAAAGACACGATAATTCCACATATAAGAATTTAAGCGGCAACTACTATCAGTTCCTTCTGGAGTACAGCAGGATCCGGATGAAGGAAAATATAGAAAGCCTCGGAAAGCCTGTCGACCGCAAAGAGATATCCATGCCGATGCAGATTTTCAATGCGTGCTACGATCCGACGGCAAACAGCATAACGATAACGGTGGCGATCACCAATGCCCCGTTTTTTGATGCAAACGCGGATTACTACACGAACTTAGGCGGCCTTGGTTCGGTTATCGCGCACGAGATGGGGCATGCTTTTGACAGCAACTGCATTGTTTTCAATCAGGACGGAGAATACGACCCGGACTGGATCGCTGCCGAAGATATAGACAAACTGACTGAGAGGAACAAAAAGGCAGCCGCTTACTTTGAAGACAATTTCACGGTTTTCGGCGTGTACCATGTAGACGGCGAGCAGACGCTGGGCGAGAACTATGCGGATTTAGGCGGCATGGAGTGCGTGACTTCGCTTGCTCACAACAAAGATGAGCTGGAGAAGATCTTCGAGAACTACGCGGCAATCTGGTGCCTTAAGAGAGTCGACGTGACGATCATTAACCTGATCGCTTACGACGAGCACAGCCCGGAGATCATAAGGACTAACGCGATCCTGTCCACGCTCGATTGTTTCTATGAGGTCTATGACGTCAAGGAAGGCGACGGAATGTATATCGCGCCTGAAGACAGGATCTCAAGATGGTATTGATGAGGGGCGCTCGAAAATGAACATAGTACTTAAAAATTCACTCAAAAACATATTCGGAAAACCGCTCCGCACGCTGCTCGTGATCTTCTCGATCTTCGTGTGCTCGGTGTGCGCGATGCTCTGCTTTGACCTTGCATCAAGCATCGAAAAATACGTCACCATGGTCTTCGGCAACATCACGGCAGGCGACATCATCGCTCTTGTCGACGACTACTCCGTAAAGGGTCTGCCCGAAGGATTCCCTGAAGCGGAGGTCATGGAGATCAACTCGAACCACGATACGATCTACTCAGACATAGAGGGTGAATATGCTTTCGTGTCGACAACCGATATAAACATTTACGGAATAAACACCGATGACGCGGTCAGGATGGGTTTTCTCGATCCGATGGAGCTGGGCGATCACGAGGCGTATGTTACCTATAAGCTGTCCAACGAATTCGGTTACAAACCCGGCGATACGATCGTGGTCCATGACAGGGCCGGTGAGGAAGTCACTCTCAAGGTCACCGGAGTGATCCCGAAGAACAACAAGAATACTCTCTTCTCCGGGTACAAGATCGTGGTCAATCTCGACATAGCGAAGATCATCTCCTGCGGAAGAGGTGACGTCGGCGTTCTCATGATGAACATCGTAGATGACGACAGGATCGTCGAAGCGGAGGAGATGCTCAAGGAATACTATCCGGAGGGCACCATAGTGCGCATCGCGCTTACGGATGATGAGTCAGTAGCTATACAGCAGACATCTTCCGTTTTCTACCTGATATTCGCGGTCGCATTCCTTCTGGTAATCTTCGTAACCGCATCGATCTGCAACAGGATCGTAAGCGAGAGAATGCCGATGATAGGAACTTTAAGGAGCTTCGGTATGAGCTCTGCAAGGACCGCGCGTGTGCTCCTGCTCGAGAACGTTCTCTACGCTTTGATGGGCAGCGTTCCCGCAGTTGTGGTCTATGCGCTCATCAAAACACCTCTTTATAACCTTATCTTCTTTGTCGCCGACTCTGACGGAAATCAGGTGCCGATGGAAGTTGACCCGGTATCTTGGATCCTCATTGTAAGTGTCATCGCCGGCGCCGTGCTGGTCGAGTGCATCATTCCTTTGAAGGCGATACTTAAGGCGATCAAGACACCTATAAGAGACATTATTTTCGATAACAGGGACACAGAATATAAATACAGCAAGGCAGGCCTGGTCCTTGGCTTACTGCTTTTAGCAGGCGCGGTCGTCGCGTTCTTCTTCAGAAACCAGTTCACCGGCGCCACAATATGCCTTGTATGCTCTGTGATCGCGCTGGCATTCATATTCCCGTGGATCTATAAGCTGATCATGACGGGTCTCACTAACCTTGCGGACAAGAAGGGCAACGCGGAATGGGGTCTTGCGCTGACCGAAGCGAAAACAAGGAAGAGCACTGTCTCGAGCGGCGTGCTCTGCGTAACAGCGGCGGCCATGAGCATGGTTATTTTCGGAGTCGCGATGTCCGCGCTGGAGATGTACAAAGGATACGATTTCCTAAGCGACGTCATCGTGTACAGCTCAGGCAAGACCAAGGATTTTGAATTCGTGGACAAGCTTGACGGCGTCACTGATACCGAAGCGATCTACCTCGAATCAACCAGTATAAAGGTAAATGACATAGAGACGACTGCGCTTGGCGGGCTCTTCGGAGATTTCGTCGCAATGCCGGACGACGGGTTCAAATACTACAACTTCTTTGCCGATCTTCCGGAATCGTTAGAGGAAGGTTCGGTCATCGTTGATAATCATTTTGCGGAGGAGTATGAGATAAAGCAGGGCGACACCATAAAGATCGTGTACGACCCGGACGGTGTCGTTCCGATCACGAGGGAATACAAGGTCCAGGATCTCGTAAAGATCAAGTCTTTCGACGGCCAGACCGGAACCTTCCTGATTACGAAGAACGAATTCAATGAGATATTCAGAGATACGATCAGCTATTTGCTCGTTAAGTGTGAAGATCCTGAGAAGATCTCGAAAACGATCACCACCTATGCCGTCGGCACCTATTCCGACACGCAGACATTTGCCGATTACAAGGACTACGTCGACAGCGACAGAACAAGGCTTGTGGCGATCCTTATGACGGTCATCACGGTAGGACTCGGCATGACTTTCATCGGAATGGTAAGCAACCAGCTGATAGGCTTCGACGGACGCAAAAAGGAATGCGCAGTCATGCTGTCGACCTCGATGAGCCGTAAAAAACTCTCGGGCATCCTGTTCAAGGAGATGCTGATCACATCTTTCATTGCCTCCGTAACGGGCACCCTGACCGGCCTGTTCCTCTGCAAAGTGATCGATGCCGCCGTGAAGAATTCCCAGCTCTACCTGCCGGTCAACCCTGATCCGGTCAAATGCCTGATATTCTGCATCATCCTCATCCTGGTCTTCACCGGAACCGTACTGTTCCCGCTGAAGCACTTAAGGAAGATGAAGCTGTCAGAGACGCTCAAGTACGAATAATCTATCGGAGGATAATGAATATGAATAAAGTGATCGAAGTAATCAATGTCAGCAAGTCATTCGGCAAGAATACAAATCTCAACCAGGTTCTGGACGGCGCTAACATGTACGTTGAGGAAGGCGAGTTTGTCTCTCTCATGGGCGCGTCGGGCTCCGGCAAATCGACTTTGCTCTACCTGATCGGCGGCCTCGACCGCAATTTTGAAGGCAACATCTCATTGTGCGGCAGCGACATCGGCTCCCTTAAAGACAAGCAGCTTTCCGACCTGCGCCTGAAGAACATCGGATTCGTATTCCAGTTCTACAACCTCGTTATGAACCTCAAAGTCGAAGACAACATCCTCCTGCCGCAGACCATCAACGGCAAATCCAGAGCATCCCTGAAGGCTGATCTTGACGAGATCCTTGAGCTCACCGGCCTCACCGAGAAGCGCAAAGCCATGCCCGCCACCCTTTCCGGCGGCCAGCAGCAGCGCGTCGCCATCGCCAGAGCCGTTATGGGCAATCCCGCCGTCATCCTCGCCGACGAGCCAACCGGCAACCTCGATGCCAAGTCCTCAATGGAAATCATGGAACTCTTCTCAAAGCTCAACAAGGAAAAAGGCCTCACGATCCTCCAGGTCACGCACTCCGAGAAATGCGCCTCCTACGGAACGCGGATCGTTAAGCTCGAGAACGGCAAGACGATAGGGTAAAGATCCGCTCAAGTCTTTTTCGCGCACTCGAAAATGGACCGGGCAGGAAAGCGGCCTGTTTTGAGGGGTATCACAAATTCCTAAAAAATCGGACTTTTATGACACGAACGGGGTTCTAAAATATCGCGAATGCCTCGAATATTCGCATTTTATGATACGAACGCGGGAAAAAATATCATAAATGCCTCGATTTCCCGCATTTTATGATACAGGAAGGCCTTCAAAATATCATAAATCATGTAGTTTTTGCGATTTTATGATACCAAGAGTACTGAATGCCTTCCACCAGATGCAGCAAATCCCGGACTGACTTCTAACGGTGTGCCAAATCGCGAAAAAAATAAGGAAATGGACTGAGAAGTATGAGGAGAAGGAATTCGAACTCATTAGTGTACCAAATCGCGAAAAAAATAAGGAAATGGACTACAAAATTGCATTATATGTAGTCCAATTTCAATTTTTTTGAACAAAATGGTACACAAAAAACAAAAAACAGTGCATTGCTGCACTGTCCTTTGAATCAAATTTTGTAACGGCTTGATTGCAGATGTAGTAACACCTCAACCGTTGACGCAGCAACACCTCAACCATTGACGCAGCAACGGCCAAATTATTAACACCTTAATTATTTATGTATAAATAACTATCCTTTGAAGGGTCGCTGAATGTTACGTAGAACTGCTTGATCGTCTTCTCATCTGACATGTCTATCATGTATTGGACCGTGTAAACATCGGCAGCCTTGCCGTCTAAGGTGCTTGAGTCACAGTAGGTGATCAAAAGATCGTATGCGTGGGGTTCATCTGCTGCAAGATCCATGAGATACTGCTCAACTTCCTGCTCGGAAGGGATGTTCTCTTTGCCGTCTACATACAGATAAAGAGCGGTGTCGTAGTCCATGTAATTCTCGACGAACTCCTTGGCGTTCATGTTCTTTACAGGATAGACAAGCTGGGTGTTAAGATACTGGTCACTTTGGCCGATAACGTATTTATCGCAGGGGAAACGGCCTACGAGTACTCTCTCGAGTTCGGCAGTGCAGAAGTCTTTGTATACATATGCAAGATAGTTGGATTTGAGTTCGCCGTCTTCCTCGCAGACGACGATCTGTCCGGTATAAAGCTCTGACTTTACCAGGATCTTGCTTTTATCCTTGCCTGTAGCTGCGAAAGGGTGGCCGTCGTAGGTGAACGTGTCGTCCGGGAAAGTTGTCTGCATCTTGTCTACCCACTTTTTCTGGCTGTTGCAGGATGAGAGCAGGAAGCCTGCTGCGAGTGCGGCTATTACTAACGTTGTTGCCTTCAATGTTTTCATTAATGTATCCCTCCGGAAATTCCTGTTGCGTGAACTCTCGAAAAGCCAAACTTACACGGTCCACGTTAGGTGTCTTGTTTTCGCGCGCGAAAAAGCACGTGACTTCAAATATACACTAAAACACGCCCCGCGTCATTATGAAGAGAATCTGCGAAGTAAATCCGGCTTCAGCGATTCATCTCATTGACGCGAGGCGTGAAAAGGGAGTTAAGACTGATCTGTTATCAGAGGAGAGAAGCATTTTGGAGGGTTTCCAAGAGCGATAACAGATCAGGCCTCGTGGATTATTGGAACTGTTATGTCTCGCCCATGATGATCCCGAAGAGGACATTGCCCAGGGCGACATAGATGCCGATGGCGGCTAAGTGCTTGGTCGTGCGTGCGGTTTTCGAGAATATGATAAAGCCGCCTGCGACCGCAATTATGACCGCATTTACCAGCGCGGAGACCTTGTAGAACTGCCCCAGATCCATGGTGCAGCCGAGGAGCTTTGCGATGGGGTAGGCGGCGATCATGCAAAGGTGGCCGTACCAGTTTCCGAGAAATGTGAGGACGTAGGATACGACGGGGAAGCTGAGTTTCTTAAAGCCTGCGACGAGAAGGAGTGCGGCGAGGAAGAAGAACGGCAGGCCCTGCACGCTCTCGATGCGCGGGAAGTTGGTGAACAGTTCGCCGCCTTCGTCGGTTATGACACGCATTCCGAAGTGCCAGGAGCACTCGCCGATCGATGTCCAGAGAAGCGTTCCGCCCAGTGCGGAGAGCGCCCAGTTGGAGAGAACTTTCGAATCGTTTTTGCGCCATCTTATGTTCGCGAGCACGATGAGGGACACGGACAATGCCAGGAACAGAAGGCAGCAGATGAGCCTTCCGGCCGTGGGTTCCGTCTCTTCGCCGGCCACCTCGGCGATGCGGCATATCAGGTGGCCGTTTAAGGATTTCA
Source organism: Clostridiales bacterium (assembly GCA_017428155.1). Lineage (GTDB taxonomy): Bacteria > Bacillota > Clostridia > Saccharofermentanales > Saccharofermentanaceae > Saccharofermentans. Next base: position 32,331 of record JAFRRJ010000065.1, read on the forward strand.
CGAAGTAAAATCCTGCGAAGACCGCGGCCGTGATGAGCACCATCACGAGGCTCGGCACGTAGTAATCTTGGTAGTTATGTTTTAATGCTTTTGCGTCCATTGGTTTTCTCCTGATCAGCTCTCATGCAGCAAGGCAGCTCTTAAGCTTTGCGAGGAACGCGTCCTTGTCGTAGTTGCGGCCGATGAACACGAGCTGGTTGAGCCTGTCGCCGTAGACCTCGTGCCACTCGGCCTTTATGTCCGGATACATCTCGAAGATCTTCTGCTTCTCATCTTCGGGCATCGACGCGACCCAGTTGGACACTTCGGTTATCGTCGAATTTCTTCCGGCCTGCTCGAAAAGCTGTACATGCACATCATCGCCCTTGAACCACATATATCCCTTGCCGCGAATGAGCTCTTCCGGGAAATCATTGCTCACAAGATCAAGGAACTTGTCGTAGTCGAACGGACGCGGATCTTTGAACACGAACGAGGTTATGCCGTAATCGTCCTCGTAGACTTCTTCCATCTTCGCCTCGCGCTCAAGAGCACGCTCGAGTGCAGAGGAGTGAAGGACCTTGTCGTAGTCGAACTTGGTGCCGCTGAAGATCTTAGAAGGATCGATGACGCCGTTTACAGTCTCATATATCTCGGCTTCATTCTGGAATGTGCGGATGATCTGCTTCAGTTCGTCGATCTGATCCCGCTCAAGAAGATCGCACTTACTTAGGAGCACTATGTTGCAGAACTCGATCTGGTCCATGACGAGATTGATGATGTCCGGATCTTCGGACCTGTCGCCTTCGGCTTCCCTCAAGTCTTCGATAAATTCGTTATAAAGGCGGTCTGCGTCGGCGACGGTCACGATCGAATCGAGATAAACGCCGGAACTGCCGCGCATCTTTTGATAGTTGAGGAAACCGTAAGCTATGGCAGCAGGATTGCTCACGCCGGATGCTTCGACTATGATGCTGTCGACTTTGTCATCCGAGGAGAGCTTCTCGATCTGCTCCATGAATGCTTCCTGAAGAGTGCAGCAGATGCAGCCGTTGGTCATCTCGATCATCTTGGCCTCAGCCTGGACCACGCTGTTCTGATTGATGACCGACGCATCAATGTTGATGCTGCCGAGATCGTTAACAATTATCGCGAGTTTCTGCCCGGTCTTACTCTTCAGCAGTTCATTCAGCACAGTAGTTTTGCCCGAACCTAAATAACCCGTAATCATGGTTACGGGCTTTCTTTTCTGTATATTCATATTGCCTCCGAATTTGAAAATGATAATCGTTATCATATTTATCATAAGGAGCGAGGTTCGTCAATAGATTTGAGAATAATTCTCAAATTCGCGAGAGAGGGGGGGAGGAGCGGAGGCCGTCGCAGCGCGAATGCCTCTTCGCAAGAGAGGGGGAGGAGCGGAGGCCGTCGCAACGCGAATGCCTCTTCCCGGATATGCCGGTACGGCCCGAATGTTATAATAATCGTACTTATGGAGAGCCGCGGGTCGGTTTTTCGGGTTGGGATCAAAACAAAAGGGGAATTCAAATGAAGAAGGCAATCGCGGCTTTATTAGCTTTTACAATGCTTGTTCCGCTCGCAGCATGCAGCAAGGAATCCAGGTATTCACTGAACAATATCAAACTTAATGAGAATGAGACATCCTGGTCGGTTCCGGATGAGAAATACAAGTCCGTACTTGAGTCCTACGGCGGCGGAAAGTGCACGGGCACAATGGTGGTCGCTACGGACGAGGACGTTGTATTCCTTTATTGCGAGGATGGGGTCGAGAAGGATGGAACGACGCGCGTCTCGCAGGATACGGTTTTCGATATCGCGTCATGCAGCAAAACATTTACGGCCGTATGCATCCTTCAGCTCATGGAGAAAGGAAAGCTTAACATCAGCGACACGCTGGACAAGTATTTCCCTGAATATGAGGCGGGCAAAGGTATTACGATCAATAACCTTCTGCATATGAATTCGGGCATTCCCGATTACCTCAACAATCCGGACCCGTTTTGGAATATCTCGGGCGAGGATGCCGCAAACCGGAAGATCAGCGATATCCTTCAGGACAGGACGACGGACGAGGATTTGTTGAAGGCGATGTATCAGGCGCCGCTGTCTTTCGAGCCCGGCACGCAGTATGAATACAGCAATACGAATTACCGCCTTCTTGCGTTTATCATCGAAAATATATCGGGCATGAAGTACTGCGATTATGTGAAGAAGAATATTTTCGACAAGTGCGGCATGAAGAATACAACTTCGATGGCGACGGGCGACATGACTTATGTTCCGCAGGACTTTGAAGAGCAGGTACAATACGGCTTCTCTGACAAGGACGGGTACCCGGCATGCCCCAACAATTCAAGGGGTGACGGCGGAATACATTCGAACCTGACTGATATGCTCGCTTTTGACCGCGCGCTCTTCACGGGCAAGCTATTGAATCAGAGCTCCATGGAGATCCTGTTCACGGAAGAAAACGGCTATTGCTGCGGACTTGTAAAGGGGCAGAACAGCTATTCGCACACCGGTTCGTCGATCTCATGCAGCGCGAACAACAAGGCGATCGAATCTGAGGAATTCGGGCATATATACATCATCAAGCTTGAGCATTCGGGAATGGTCGCGCAGTCGGACGAGGACAATCCAATGGCAGGCACGAACTATACGAAAGGGGTTTTCGAGAACGGCGTATATATAAATGAGTATGCTGAGCTGAAGGTGAAGATTCCCGGCAATTTGCAGCCTATTCCGGAAGCGGATCTGGTAAATATCCAGAACGAAAGCGTCATGAACATTACCGACACGAGAGACAAAAAGCGTGAAGCCGCTACTGTTTACGAAGCGTGTTTCTGGGCGGGCGGAACTTCGATCAATATCTGCTTCATGAATTCGAAGCTGGGCGTCACCGATGACCCTGACTACACGGCTGAAGACTACATGGCAGATCACATTAATCACATTGCAACAATCAATGCAGACGATGGCGTTAAGGTAACTTGTTCTGAGCCTGAGACGGTGACCGTCGGAGGGCATGAATGCCTCAGGACCCATGCTGTATATGAATATCAGGGTGCAAAAGTCGCTGAAGCTTACTATTACGTCAGAAAACTCGACGACGACCTTTTCCTGGAATTCGATATCGGCGGCAACACGGAGATGTCGGCTGAGGAATTTGAGGGGCTGTTTGAGTGAGGGGTGTTAGCCCTCGGGCGCTGAAATAGCAAAAATCATTTTGGTACCAAACGCCTCCAAAAAGGTCCATAAGTAGCAAAATTCTGGTTTTTTTTTTTGCTACTTTTTCTAAAAAAGCACCACAAAAAGTAGCAAAAGTGATTTAGGAAAAATGTCCTCATTCATGCACTTTTCCCGCGAGCTTAAATAAACGCACCCGGAGCATAAGATTCATGAGATTCACGAGAACCATTGCTGCTTTCTTGAAAACAGAAAAATCCAGAAAAACGAGCCTAAGAACAAAAAAACAACTGTGATTATCACGTTTACGATGTCATATACCGGTAAAAGGTAAAGGCTAATAAGCAGATGAATTATAGATATAAAGACCGAAAGGCATATGCTTGCCATGAGTTGTGAATGAGTCTTTCCACTCTGTTTTGGATCTTCGTCCAGTGTCAGATATAAGAATCTGAAGACCGCATATTGAGCAAACTGAATCACGATCCCCAAGAAAATTGCAATAAGGCCCTTCCAAGCCGGCTCAAGAACGCATATAAGCACGAAAGCAACGACAGCAACAATATCGATTACCCTCCATAACTTCGGGTGTTTATCTATCAGCCTGGCGGGAGAAGCCGGTTCGGAAGTAGATGCTGTCGGCTTCAGGGAAGGCGCGTTTTTGGTCAAGTAGTCAGCAATGATTCCACCCTCTTCCGTATCCTCAGCAATCACATTTCTTAACATGTCGCTGAAATCCTGATAATAGAAAAGCGTCAGGTACCTGATCAAAGGCTCTTCAAAAAACGAATCCCATGTGCGGTTATCCTCGGAACATGCATAAAGATTCCTGTAAAAGAAAGTAAGCAATCGCGCACGGGCCAGCATTGTCCGGGGCTTCCATTTGAGAACATCCTCGAACCTCGCAATTCCGCAAGCATTTTTGAAGCCGGCGATATATTCCGTCCAGTACCTTACGTTGCCACTAAGATTTCCATCCGGATCCGGAATGCTCGAAAAATCGAACGGCAGATCCGCGTCCTCATCCGGAGCGGGATCAGCTTCCGTCTCCTCCGAATCAGAATCAGCTTCAGGTTCAGTCTCTTCTGATCCGTTCGGCCCGAGAGCGGCCAGTGGAACACTCTCTAGCCCGGCAAATCTGAGCGCCTGCTTATATGCATCGTGAATTCTCTGGAACCCTTCCGGATCATCTTCCGGGGAGATCGTACGGGCAAGCTTAGCATAAGCTTTTTTGATCTCAAGCTTATCCTTAGTCTTCTCGATTCCCAGAATGTCCCAACACGATTCCATCTGTTATTCCGCCTCTGAATCTGCTATGAAACTATTATCTACTGTTGCTTATACTTTACATACCCGAGAGAAAGAATCATCAGAACAATACCACCCATGTGTTCTCCCAAACGCTCCGGTGTAAGTTTATTTAACAGGAGTAGAATAAAAGCAGATGTAATTATGAGTCCGATAATAATGTACAGTATGATCCTAACCACCACTTCACTGCGCAGAAAGAAATTAAGTACCCGATTACGTTTGTTTTCATCCTTCAGCTCAGCCTCACTGATTTCTATTATCTCCTCGTTGTTTGCAGTATCCTCATATTTCCCGAACGCTTGAACTAACTTGTCTTTGTAAGAACAGTCCTCTTCGAGATTTTCTATGATCCATTTACGGAACAAGCTGAAATTCAAACTGTATTTGATAAGAGGCTCTTCCATAAACGAGTCCCAGACTTCGGAATCATTTGCCGCGTCTGCCAGAGCTTCATACATATAAAACATCTTTTCTGAAAGATGCATTGCCAGATCATGAGGCAGATCGTGCACTGCCTCTTTTGATGTAAGGCGGTTGTCATCTCTGAAGGCGACAATATCATCGATAATGGCATCTGCTGCCGACTCAGACTTAATAGAATCCAGATCGAGCGAACTGAAATCAAACCCGGTGTCGGGTTCTGTCTCAGATGCTTCGCGGGGATTGGTGTCAGCCTCATCTATCAGTAGATCCTTTTTGTGCTCAGCATAAAACAGCGCGTTCTTATACGCATCATGTATTTTGCGGAACTTCTCAGGTTCGTCTTCAGGGCTGATCTTATGTGCAAGCGCGGAATATGCACGCTTGATAGCCCTTATATCATCTGTGGGCTCAATGCCCAGAACTGACCAGAAAGGTAGATTCATTTATTTCCCCATTGTTTACTGTGAGATTCCTTCCAGCGAATCCAGAAGCTTCTTGAAATCTTCTTTTGCTTTGCGCTTCTCCACAGAGTTTCCTTTATTCATTGTAAGTTTGAAGATGGTGAGAGCATTCATCAGAAAATCTCTTTCATAGCTGAGAGTTTCTTCAATGACACGCTCTGCTCTTGATACAAGCAACTGGCTTTCCTCATCGACTTCATCACTGAATCTGAGTTTGTCCAATTTGGCTTTGATCGTCGCGATCTCTTTTTCGGACAGTTTGACATTGTTTCCGACAAGAGTTTTGCTGACCGTAACGCCTTCTTTGTTCGTAACATCGATCACGAGGATTCCGTTTATGTCATAAGTCATACGGCATGTAGCTATGAATTCGTTTGTGTTTGTCGGAGGACAGGTAATAGACATTGAGCCGAGATAAATATTGTTCTCGGGTATTATGCTTTCGCCCTGATAGATCCTGAATTCTACCTCGGTCTGATTCTGATGTATTGCATAGTAGGATTTTATCTGGCTGCACGGAAGCATTGAATTGCGGTCGATAATAAATGACATTACCACGTCATCGTTCATGTCACGGCAGTTAACGCCAAGCGAGAAAGGACAGATATCGGTCATTACCACATCTTTAAGCTGCTGGTTCTTTGTCTTGATGCCTGAATATACGCCTGCGCCTAAACTTATTGCCGTATCCGGATCAAGGTCGGAACAGGGCTTCACACCTGTTATCTTCTCGATATAAGAAGCCACTGTAGGCATTTTGCAGCTTCCGCCGACAAGAACGATCGCTTCAAGCTCGTTCGGCTTTAAGCGGCTGTCTTTCAGTGCTTTCTTAATGGGTTCAAATAACTTCTCGAATGATTCATGTGCAATCTTGATCAAAGAGTTGTTGTCCAATGTCAGCGAGTATTCCTGATCGTTCAGGCAGACTGACATTACTGCAAGAGGATTTGTCGACAGAGCAATCTTGGTGGTCTCAGACATTCTGTATATGATTGCTCTTTCTTCAGGTGTCAGATTGGAATCCAGCAGGTTGTTTACGAGGCAGAAGTGATTATAGATCGCTTCATTGATATCCTTGCCGCCAAGATGGTTATTGCCTGCGACGGCAATGATCTCCATGACACTGTCGAACGAATCAATTATCGATACATCGAGCGTACCGCCGCCGAAATCCACGACCATATATGTGCCGTCTTTCCAGCCGTGCTTGTAAAGATAAGCCAGTGCAGCTGCTGAAGGCTCATTTATCAGTCTCTCGCACTTGATCCCGGCCATCTCGGCAGCCTGCTTCGTAGCCGTTCTCATCTTGTCATCGAAATACGCCGGTACGCTGATCACGACCTCATCGATTTCTTCATTAAGGTGTGCCTTTGCATCAGCTACGATCTTGCGGAGCAGGATGGATGAGAGCTGCTGTGATGAGAAAGATTCTTCTCCAAGCTTATAAGTTTTGTCCGTACCCATCGTTCTCTTGAACTCCGCAGCCGTCCTTTCAGGGTGCGTGATAAGGCGTTCTTTGGCTACCTCACCAACTATTACTTTTCCTTCGTCATCAAGACCGACTACTGAAGGAGTCAGTTTATTTCCCAGCGAATTGGGGATCACCTTGACGCCGCTTTCCGTATAAACGGATGCAAGACTGTTAGTTGTTCCAAGATCTATTCCTATTACTGCCATATTATTTCCTCACTTGCTTAGTATCTTGTGTTGTATACACATGGCCACAGCCCCTGCTATTCCAACGATCGGGAAAACAGAACGCATGCATATAGTAGGCCAATCACTATCAATCATTGATAATATAACCATAAACAGAAGCAAACAATTCTCAACAATAACGACTACGTTCCTTACATGAAGCGAAGCAAGCGCTTGAGGAGTAATCTCTTTGCCCCATTTCGCAGTTATGCGATAGTTACATATAAAAAAGACCAGCAACTCAAAGAGCAGAAATTCCGTTCCGAATATAACTACCGCGTCATAAGTGAAACCAAAAAGAATTATTCCCGCAAAAATAAAAACAATAAACGTAGCGATCGACAGACCATGCCAAAGGGCTTTGCGCTTCTTGTTCTTATTCTCTTCGACAAGTTTTGCCTGAGAGGCTTCTTCTTCGGCTGCAACCGCTGCGTCCTGTTTATCGCAATGACCGGCAATAATTCTGCCTGCTTCACTCTCTTCAGGGAACTGTGAACGCAAGAGCTCCCTGAATTTCCGGTCGTAGATAAAATACTTGATCAAGGGCTCATCGAAGAATGAATTCCATATGCTTACATCGCCTGTTCTCTCATACAGCATAATGTACAGCTCGAACATACGCATAGAGAGTGCAGCCTGAGTTTGACGGCTCCATCGCTCGACATTATCAGTTGAAGTCAGCACATAAGTCTTTTTCAGAACGACGATCGTATCCAGAATGTCCTCGATCTCATCAGAGAATTTCTCATCTCCTGCTGATACTGAACTGAAATCGAATGCATCTTCAGCACCTGATTCCGTATGAGATTCTGTGGTGTTCTGAGAAACGTCGGTGCCGGAAAGACTTTCTTCTTCGGAAGATGTATTTACAGAAATATCTTTGCCTGATGCAAAATCCAAAGCCAGCTTATACGCCGAATGGATCTTTCTAAATCCTTCAGAATCGTCTTCGGGGGATATCACGTGCGCAAGCTTAGAATAAGCCCTCTTGATCGCGAGCTTATCTGTAGTTTCTTCTATTCCCAATATATCCCAACAAGATTGCATAGCCCATGATAACACAATTGCGGGGGACACTGTTGTTATAAGGCATTATTGCGGCTCTGATTCAGGAATAAGCTAATCTTAATGTTACGTTAATGTTCGGCTATCTTGCCGTTAAGGATAGGCGGGTATCATGTACCCAAACCAAACGGGAGGAAGTTTTAGAATGAATGACACCATATTGAAGATCAGTAATCTCTCTAAGACGTATGGCTCGAAAAAGGTCCTCGACAACGTATCTTTCGAGATCAAGAGAGGCAGGATCTACGGCTTTATCGGAGAGAACGGCGCCGGCAAGACCACCGCGATCAGGGCAGTAACAGGATTAAGCCCTATCGATCAGGGTTCGGTCGAACTCTTCGGAAAATCAGATAAGACGGGCCTTGTTGAGGCAAGACGTAAGCTCGGCTGCCTTGTTGAGAAGCCGATACTTGAACTGAACAAGTCCGCCAGAGCGAACCTGATAGCATCACAGCTTCTCTATGGCAACAATGACAGGGACAGGATCGACAAGGTCCTTAAGCGCGTGGGTCTTGGAGACGTACAGAACAAGAAGGTCGGCAATTTCTCACTCGGAATGAAGCAGCGCTTAGGCATCGCGCAGGCGCTTTTAAATAACCCTGAACTCCTCATCCTCGATGAGCCTGTAAACGGCCTTGATCCGATGGGTATGGTCGATGTCAGGGAGCTCCTCATCTCGCTTTGCAGAGACGACGGGATCACGATCGTTGTCTCGTCCCACATCCTCGCAGAGCTCTACCAGCTTGCGACTGACTACATAGTCATCTCGCACGGCCGTATTATTTCCACGTTCTCGAAAACCGATCTTGATAATCTTTGCACGACCCACATCGTTATGGAGACCGAATGTAACGATACCGCGGTCGAGATCCTGGCCGCCAACGGAATGTGCGGTGTTGATAACGACGAGGGTTCGATCATGATCTTCGACAATGTCGATACAAAGGATGTCGCAAAGCTCATGCACGATCACAACCTGCTCGTGACGCATCTGGCAAAGCACGAGAAAACACTTGAGGAATACTATATTGAACTGTTAGGGAGGGGCGCATAATGGGCAACTTATTAAAGTGGGAGATGAAGCAGACATTCTCATCCAAATCATTCTGGATCATAGGCGGAGCGCTTGTCGCGCTTCCTGCGCTTCTGCTCTTCGCGGCGCTCACATTCGGAAGCGGCTTTTCAGGATACGACGCTTTCCTTGAAGGACTGAATAGCTATAATGCATTCGTCATTTTGCTGATCGGTGTTTTCGCCGGCATACATGTAACAGGCGCGTTCGAAGGACGCAAGATCCAGTCGGCAGTCATGGCAGGCAACAGCAGATTCGCGATCCTCATGGCTAAGTTTATCTCGTTCTCAACCGCAATCGCTCTCTTCAGCATTGCATCGATCGCAGTATGCGCAGCTATCGGTTTTGGTATGGAAGGCGTAACCGGCATCGACGGAGACTTTGCAAGACTTATCCTCGCAAGAGCTGCCGTATATACACTTGTTGAGATCTCTTATGCAGCAACATGCTTCGTCGCATCAATGTTCATTAAGCACTTAGGCGGCGCGATCGGCCTCAACACGGGACTCATGTTAATGTCCAATATCGCGGTACAGATCATTCTTAACTTCGAAGGCTCCGAGAAGTTTATAAGGCTCACACCTGTAGGACAGTCAATGTTCGTTCTTGCAGACATGAGCAACAGCAACATCGCCATGGCACTGGTTGCTTCAGTAATCGGTATCGCAGCAGTCATCGCACTGTCTTACGTAAAGTTCAGAAGAGAAGAACTTAAGTAATGAGTGTGTTCGCGGCTGGTTGAAGTAGTAACCGGCTGCAGGCTGCCTTCTTAAGTACTGATGTACGATGATTCAGATTCACGGCATTTTCGCGGCACGGCCGGGTTTTTGCCGTGAATTTTGCCTTTAAACGATAATATTCACGGCGTTTTCCCGGCATAGCCGTGAATTTGCCGTGAATTTTGCCTTTAAACGATAATATTCCCGGCGTCTTCCCGGCATAGCCGTGAATTTGCCGTGAATTTGAATTTGGATACGTTTTGTAACACTGGCGTATCCGATTCTTTCACTTTTTGAGATTTTGCTGTTTTTGGATACGTTTTGTAACATAAACGTATCCGATTTTTGCACTTTTCGGAATTTTGCTGTTTTTGGACACGTTTTGTAACATAAACGTATCCGATTCAAGCCATCCCGTTTCCGCCCCAACAACTAATCCGACGCCTTAGCTTCACGCCCCGCTTCTTCAGGGCAGGAATCCGATCACATGTTATAATGTCTTTATACGGGAAAGCCATTATAGTTATGGCTTATGTTTTGTCAGGAATAGAACTTCAGGTTAATACATTTTGTCGGGGGATAATATGTATAGGATAGTAAATGATTTTGAGAAGCATACTTCATTCGGTTCTAAACAGGAATTGATCAAGCTTGCCTGCGGCAATGAAGTAAAGGCATATGAGATACTGAGCATCCATGAGATTATTCAATTCATCGGTTATGCAAAATACAGGAATAAAAGCATAGGGAATGTGTATTTCCGCGGTCAGACTGATCTCTATGGCGGGAATATGATACCTTCGTTATTCCGGAATGTTAAGAACATCCCGAAGGTTCAAAGCTCATTTAGCAGAAGCATTAAGAGTGTAAAGCTGGACTATAGGAGAATTGAGACTTTCGACAGAGCGATATTAGAACCCATACTTCAGCACTATGGCTTAAAGACTCCATGGATCGATGTTGTCGACAACATCTGGGTGGCACTCTGGTTTGCCCTTCACGAATCGAAAAGCATAATAATCAACAACCGCGAATACGTTCATTATTACGATTCAAGGCAGGAATATGCTTATATCGTTTTAATGGCTTCTGATGCAACCACCGCCGTAGAGCCGCATGGTGTTTACGAAGGAAAACAAACAACAGTTGTTGATCTCAGAAAGGGAACACCGTCCTTCTTTGTCAGACCGCACGCCCAGCATGCATACATGATCAAGAAGAATGAATTGCTCGATGCAGACTACAGTGATCTGATCGTAGGAATCATTAAGATACCGACCTCTTTAGGTCAGAAGTGGATTGGAGAAAGCGATTTCCTGAAGCTCAACAGTCTGTTTCCCTCACCACATTTTGACAGTGGCTACAAATACTTGCTGAAGCACTACCCTGAGACTGTCAGCGCAAAGAACTACGGGTCGATACAGATCCTTTCTGATTAATTCGGATACAGCAAGAACAAAAAACACTTCGCAATGAAGTGTTTTTTGATTAGCATATTATTATTCGAGCTTAGCAAAGCAGCCGGCTCTTTTGCTTTCCCGCGCCGGCGATCTTGCGTTCCTGCTTCCACTTCCCGGCACAGAGGATCCTTCCAAGGACTTTTGCTTTCCCGCGCCGGCGATCTTGCGTTCCTGTTTTTCGCCCCACACCCATAATCCAATCGCAGCTGCCAGCCAGATTGCGCGGAACACATTAACCGACATACTGCCCGGGAATGAATCGAACAATGCGTTCCAGTCGTAGACGGAGCCGATCGAATCGATGAAGGCGTGATAGAATGCGCAGGCTATGACGCTTTTCGTGGTCTTGTAAATTGCTGCCATGGCAAATGACCAGATGAAGATGGTTATCGCAAAGCCCATGAAGCTGTCATCGTAGTGGCGCGATGTGGGATCGATCCAGGCGGAATAATGCCAGACACACCAGATAGCAGCTGTAACGAGAACGGAGATTGGGTAGGGCAGTCTTTTGTCCAGTTCAGGCTGGAGAAGTCCACGCCAGCCGGTCTCTTCGGCGATGCCGACGAACGGGAGCATGACTATTAATCCTAAGATAAACATATACCACGGAGATCCGTTGGGTGTGCCGAATATAAGTGCATAGACAAGCGCCACCAGGCAGAAGATGCCTGTGATGATGACTGTCTTAAGCTTCTTCTCGGTTCGGAAGATGTTCCGCATCATGTGCTTGAGGCCGGTCTTCTCGATGAATAAAGACATAATAAGCACCGCAACGAACGGCCCCGGTGTCGAGAACAGGATCCCGATAACGGCGTAGAGCAGATATCCCGGTGTCATCGCGCCGGTCGCGCTGTGTTCGATCGAATAAGGCAGAAGCCAGATATGGAGTGTTATAAAACAGAATGCCGAGAGCAGAACGACCAGTATCAGATACCACAGGATACGGTTTAAGCCCTCGTCCTTAGTGAGCTGGAAGATCCTTGCCGGAGTCTTTTTCTTTTCCATAATTTTCCTTCCTTTCAGATATCGTCATCTGTTAGACGGGAAAACCGGAAATTCGTTACAAAAAAATCTTCAGCCCTTAAATGTCTCTCTCATCCACTTACTGAATTCCTGCTTTTCCTCGAACTGCGGATAATGTGCCGACTCCTCGAAAATAACCATCTCACGGCCACCTTCGCCGCCAATGCTGTCCAGATATTCATTTGCAGCTTCGGGCGAAGTCATGCCGTCGTACTTGCCCATAACGAAATAAACAGGAATATCAAGACTTGTTACTATCTCTGATATCGGGTGATCCAGAGCTTCCTTTATAAGCCCGTCCTGATACTTCATCGAAGCGATATAAAATCCCGCTGCATCAGACAGGTTATATTCAGTTCCGAAAAGAAAAGCCAGAGAGTAGTCACGGTTATCGTCGATCTTCCGCGCGCCGAATCCATATTTGCGCACGTAGTTACGCGGAGTGATAAAGTCACCGTTTTGGATAGACGGCTTAAGTGATCTCAGTTCCTCAGCATCAGCTTGGTTACCTTTTTCCTCTGCTGCGGCAATGCACTTATCAAGTGTATTCAATTCACTGTGGATCGTATCTGACATCTGACCGATACCGACATAAGCCTCATAAAGATCAGGTCTTATAGCCGCTGCCTGAGTTGCAATATATGTTCCGTAAGAGTGTCCCAGAAGAATGACCTTATCTTTATCAAGGTAATCCCTGATATATTCGGTCATGGCGATCAGGTCATCGACATGAGTCTTCGCGGTCACATCCGAATAATCCGTGCCGGACCTATAAGACTTGCCGCTTCCGCGCTGGTCGTAATGAACGATCGTAAAGTCATTTTCCAACTCATCCTGATATTTCCTAACATATGGTATCTCAGAGCAGCACGGTCCTCCGTGAACAAATATCAGCACGGGATTTTCTTTGTCCGTGCCTCTGATCATGAGCGTAAGGTCAGCACCGTTAACAGTCACGCTCCTAAGTTCACTTATTGAATTGCTTCCCGGTATCTTAGGTGTCCACGTGGGAAATATAAATCTGATCAGCAAAAATACCGGCACAACAAGTACCGCAATTAACAGTATCCTCTTAATCGTTTTTCTCTTTGAAGTCTTCTCTTCGGAAGTTTTGACGTTCTGCTTTTCCATCTATGATCGCTCCTATCCCCGTACAAGTTTTTAACGATTATATCAGAAGGGGACAAAGTGAACTACCATGCTAAAACACAATAAAATTAGGTGTTTGGAGTTATCCACTCGCATTTTCGCGTGCTATAATAAATCTATATGAGGATAAAGGTTGGGAATAGGTATGTCACTTGCAAACGCTTTAAAGGAAAAAATCTTAAAACTTGGTGCAAAACAAAAACTCGATGCTATAATCAAATACTCTGATAATCCCAGCTCAGAAGTGCGAATGACTGTCGCCATGGCTCTGGGAATGATTCAGTCGTACGATTCAGGCATCGCATTAGTTCCGCTTCTTAGGGATTCAGATCCGATGGTAAGAGCAACTGCCGCTACTGCAGCAGGCGATATTCATGCCAAAGTCTGTGAAGAGTATGTCAAGAAGCTCGCATTCGCAGATACTGATCCTAATGTAAGGATGTTCGCCAAGAAAGCATTCAATATGCTCCGCGGTTACTATTCACAGTCCCCAGAACTCAGGACCTCATCAAGTGAATAAGGATTTCCAGCCATAAGTCTTGAGAGCGCGTCAAAAGGGCTTATGCCGTTGCGGGAACAAGTCTCTGTGTAAGTTCTTATATCGGCAAAGTAT
>JAFRRJ010000066.1 GCA_017428155.1 Clostridiales bacterium
CCATACCAGGATAACGGCTCTGATTAACTACGAATGGGATCAGCGCCAAACTACAAAGTTCAACAAGCTACTGCGCAAGGCTACTTTGAAGTATCCACATGCAGACTTTGACGAATCACTGTACGAGCCTGACAGGAAACTTGATACTCACACCATAGAGAAGCTTCAGACATGTAAATGGATCGACGAGCCAAAGAACCTTCTGATAACAGGAAGTGCCGGAGCCGGCAAAACGCATATCGCCAATGCGTTCTGCATTACAGCTCTGCAACAGCTGAGAACCGTGAAGTATATCCGTGCTAACACGCTCTTACAGCAGAGTGAAAAGGCCAGAAAGACAAACTCAAGCTATGAGTATACGAATGAGATGTCAGCGTATGACCTGCTTGTTATTGATGACTTTGGATTAATGGAGCTTGACCTAGTGAAAAATCGAATATCAGGCTGTTGTCATGTTTTTGCATACCATTATCTGCAGAAAGATCTAATAAGATAACGAACCAGATAACTTCGGAATTCCATAACACTTGACTTCGGAATTTCATAATATTAAACTACGGAATATAATAGGAATATAGGTGATATTATGATAGAACGATTGGCAAAAGAAACATTGTTAAGATTGTCACAGCAGTTACCTGTTGTTGCAGTTACCGGACCAAGACAAAGCGGTAAATCTACGCTCGTTAAAGAGACGTTCCCGGATAAGAGATACGTAAGCTTTGACGATAAAACGATCAGAGAACTTGCTGCTTCAAACCCTCGTGATTTCATCAGGGCATTTAAGGATGGTGTGATTATTGATGAGGCACAAAAGGTTCCTGAACTGTTCGATGCGATCAAACTAATCGTAGACAGCGATGAATACACTCCCGGTAAATATGTATTAACCGGATCGTCGCAGTTTAAATTGAAGAATAATATCAGGGAGACCCTCTCCGGCAGGATAGGAATCGTCAATCTTCTTCCGTTGTCGATTATGGAATTAAACCGGGCAGGTATTCTGGGCAGTGATGCTTATGATTATGCTTTCAACGGATTCTATACTCCATTTTATGACGACACAAAGCACTTCGATCGTGAAGATTGGTTCGAAAACTACATAGATACATATCTTGAAAAGGATGTTGCTGAAGCGATCAAGGTCTCCAATCTTTCTCAATTCAAGAAATTCGTTCAGTTTTGTGCCATATACAGCGGTCAGATGCTGAATATGGAGAGTATATCGAGAGAGATAGGAGTTACGGCTAATACGATCAAATCGTGGCTTTCGATCCTGGAGAGTTCCTTTATCATCCATCTTCTGGAGCCTGACACAAACAACCTTGGAAGAAGCATTGTTAAGACACCAAAATTGTATTTCGTTGACGTTGGTCTCATGTGTTATCTTCTCAGAATAGAGTCAAAGGAGGAACTATTGCTTTCGAGGTTCAAAGGCGTCGTAGTAGAGACCATGGCGGTATCCGAACTGATGAAAGAGCGGTTCAACAAAGGTCGCAAGTCTGATCTCACGTATTTCAGGGATTCTAACGGTTTCGAAGTTGATGTAATAGCTGATTGGCATAAGACATATGCATTGGAAGTTAAGAGTGAATCCGATACAGAGAAGAAGCTGTCTGCTAATGTCAGAAAATACATTGATCTCAGAGAAACAGAAACCAAAGGATGTGTGTATTATCTCGGTGACATTACTTGTGATATCGGCAATATCAGGTATGTTTCGTGGAAGGACTGGGGCAATACTTGATCCGCCTGCAAGAGACTACCTTCTTCAAAAAAGTAACGGTATAAAGTATGTAAATATATTGAGTTTCATGCAGAACGGGCAAGAGTTCTAATCACAGAAAATAAGAAATAAGGGACTGAATTAAGACCTGTAACGGTTCAAATGATATAAAAAATCAATGAGGAATAAATATGGAAGAAAACTATAAGATCCTTATTACTGACGATGAACCTGATATTCTTTCACTTCTTGAAAAGGCGCTGAAGCTGGAAGGGTTCAATAACGTCATCAAAGCTCTAAACGGTGCGGATGCCGTATCGCTATGCAAAACGGAAAATCCCGACGCCGTGATATTAGACATCATGATGCCCGGAATGGACGGCTATGAAGTATGCAGAAAGATCCGGGAGTTCTCGATCGCGCCTATACTGTTCTTATCATCCAAAAACGATGAGGTGGATAAGATATTGGGACTTGCCGTAGGCGGAGATGATTATGTGACCAAGCCTTTCAGCCCCAAAGAAGTCGTGTACAGGATAAAGGCGCAGTTAAGGCGCGTATCGTATGGCAAGGCTATAGCATCTGAGCCGATCCGCGTCGGCAAACTCGTAATAGATCCTGATAAATGTGAGGTCAGCATAGACGGCAGAAGCATAGGTCTCACTGCCAGAGAATATGAGATGCTTAAGACCATGGCGGAGAACAAAGGACGCGTCTTAAGCAGAGAACGGCTTTATGAGACTGTCTGGGGTGAAGCAGGATTCGGCTGTGACAATACGGTTATGGTCCACATCCGTCACTTAAGAGAAAAGATAGAATCTGATCCCAATGATCCGAAGTACATCATCACGCTCAAAGGCCTCGGGTACAAGGTGGTGGATCCTGATGAAAGATAAGAAGAAATACGGCCTCTTCGTAAAGACTCTTGTCTTGTATGTCTCGCTTATCTTAGCTATTGTTCTGACCTCGGTCGGACTGTTCTATTATGTGTTCTCAATACCGGAGCCAAATGGCCTGAGCTTGGCTGACTGGCCGCAGAGATTCACGGATAATTTCTCGTGGTGGACGACATATGAGGATGGTGAGATCAAGGTCAGTGAGACAGGTCTTAAAAGGCTTGATGAATATGGGCTTTGGGTTCAGTTTGTAGACGAAGACGGCAATGAGATATACTCTCACAACAAGCCTGCCTCATACCCTGAAAAATACAGTGTTTCGGAATTATTTTCGCTAACGAGAAGCGGTTATCAGAACGGGTACAGCGTCTTCATGAGCAGCACCGGTGAAGACGGCAGCGGTTTTAGTTATCTGATCGGATTTCCATATAATATCGGATACTATCCGGTGTGGTATAACGGGCAGAGAGTAATGCGCCTGTCGCCTGTTGCAAGGATACCCGTGATCGCAGCGCTTGTATTACTTGCGGGAGGGCTTTTCGCGTACAGCATATGGCTCTCGGGAAAGCTCACTAAAGTATCCCGCGGGATCAGTGAGCTCTCGGACCGCAAATACAAAAAGGTCAAGGAAAGAGGTTCTTTCGGAAGTGTCTTTGAAACGCTCAACAAAGTCGATGACGACTTAAGAAATGCCGATAAGCTTAAGGAAGAAACGGAGACCGCCAGGAAAGACTGGATCACCAACATCACCCACGATCTTAAGACGCCGTTATCGCCGGTCAAAGGCTATGCGGAGCTTCTGGCAGACGGAACATACAAGACTGATGAGGAAGTCTCGGAATACGGAAGGATAATCCTTAAAAACACAGATCACGCCGAGCGTCTCATAAACGATCTTAAGTTTACTTACCAGCTTGATTCCGGCACCCTTCCCCTGTCTTTGCAGAAGGTGTCAATCACGCGTCTTGTTAAGGAATGGGTAATAGACATAATTAACGATCCGGGATTCTCTTCAAGAGACATAAGCTTTGAAGGTGATGAGGATATCATGATCACGGCTGATCCGGCGCTCATGCGCAGGGCGGTATCAAACATAGTGATAAACGCGCTTACGCATAATCCCGAAGATACAAAGGTCAAGGTAACGGTGACAAGAAAAGACATGGTACTGATCTCGGTAAAAGACAACGGCGTCGGAATAGATGAAAGCGAGCTTAAGAACCTTTTTAACCGTTACTACAGAGGCACGGGCACAGATCAGAAGCCCGAAGGAAGCGGTCTGGGGCTTGCCATCGCAAGGCAGATCGTAAATCTTCACGGAGGCGATATCAAAGCTGAGAGCAAACCGGGTGAAGGAACCGATTTTGTCATCTCCCTCCCTGTCGAAGACCAGGAAAATTAAGACAGAATTAAGATAGCCTAAAGCACGGTATAAGACAGACAGTCTATGGTTTTTACATAGGCTGTTTTATTTTGCCTTCATCGAAAACAAGGGAGGATCAATATGGAAATCCAATTGGATAAACTTACTAAGCAATATGGTTCCAGGACCGCCGTGGATGGCGTGAGCATCATCTTAAAGCCGGGCGTATACGGGCTTCTCGGCGCGAACGGTGCAGGAAAAACGACACTTATGAGAATGATCTGCGGTGTTCTCGCACCGTCATCAGGACAGATCCGGGCTGACGGTAAAACTATCGACCGGCTGGGCGAGAAATATTACGACAGATTAGGATATATGCCACAGCATTTTGGTTTTTATCCTGATTTCACTGCGCGTGAGTTCCTGCTTTATATGGCTGCCGTAAAAGGCATTGATAAGAAAAGAGCCGGAGAACGTGCAGATGAACTGCTTAATACAGTAAACCTGACGAAGATGGCCGGAAAGAAGATAAGGACATTTTCCGGAGGAATGAAGCAGAGATTAGGCATCGCACAGGCTGAGCTTAACGATCCTGAACTGCTCATACTGGATGAGCCCACGGCTGGTCTTGACCCGAAGGAACGGGTGAGATTCCGTAACCTTATCTCTGATCTTGCCAGGAACAAGACGGTCATCCTATCCACGCACATCGTGTCTGATGTCTCATATATCGCAGACACGATCCTTCTGATGAAGAACGGCAGGTTTATCCTCACCGGATCCGTGGATGAGGTTACAGGAAGCATAAACGGAATGGTCTGGGAGACAGTGACAGATGAACAGACCGCGAAGGGCATCATGAACAGATTCCCTGTAGTAAACCTGCATCACGAGAGCGGACTTGTGAGACTGAGGATCGTAAGTGCCAATAAGCCTCATGCTGATGCTGTTCCGGTTAATGCCGGACTTGAAGATCTTTTCCTCTATCACTTCGGTGAAGAGGGCAAGGAGGAGAACACATGAATACACTCATCAAATATGAATTTCTGAAGATCGCAAAGAAACGCGCAACGTTAATAATCATGCTCGTAAGTCTCATCATCACGGCGTTATTGTTCGGACTTCCGGTATTGCAGTTCCAGACCTATGACAAGGATGTATTAATGAAAGGAATGGAAGGCATCCGTTACGGGAGGTCAATAAAAGACGGGATAGACGCAACTCTTACGGACGAATATGCGGAGTCTGTGATTGATGAGGTAAACGGACTTTTCGAAGACCCCGAAAATGTCGGCAATGACGGCAGCGAGAGATTTCTTATAGGAGATGCTTACTGGGAACACATTGCACCCAGGGAAGAGCTTATGAATACGATCGCTTCAGCCTACACTGGACCCGGAGAATATGCAGGATACAATCTGATACCCGAACTGACAGCTTCCGGCGCAAAAGGATTTAACGAAGCCAGAAGAGACAAGCTTCGTGCAATCATCGAATCGCCTTCAAGAGAGCTTTCCTCTGAGCAGAAGGAATACTGGCTCAGCATGACTGATAAATCAGGCGTCATCAGGTACGGTTACCACAAAGGATGGGAGATAATACATACCAACTTCGAGCTTCTCATCTTCGCTGTGCTTGCATGCTGCATCACCATCGCACCTGTTTTTGCTGGCGAATACCAGACGGGCACGGACGCCGTTATCCTGGCCGGGAAATACGGCAAGACCAAACTTATAACGGCGAAGATCACTGCATCGATGCTGTTTGGAATTATGGCTTTTCTCATTCATGTGGCTGTGGCATTCGGAATACCTCTGGCTTTCTTCGGAGCCGACGGATGGGATCTTCCGCTTCAGGTTCTGGGATTAACTATTCCCTATCCGTGGACGGTCAGCGGCGCTGTCTTAAGGAATACGGCAGTAATTCTTCTCGTGCTCATCGCGATGATATCTCTGACGCTCTTGCTGTCGGCAAAGATGAAGTCACCTTTTCAGGTGCTTTCTGTGCTGATCCCTGTTCTTATCGTTCCGATGTTCTTCACACCAAGCGGAGCTTCAGGGATTTTTAATCAGATCCTCTTCCTGCTTCCGTACCGCTCGATGGTTCCTGAGATAGGGAAATACGTATCATACCAATTCGGCGGTATTGTAGTTGGACTTCTGGAAGTAAGGGCGGTCTTTTACGCGGTATTTACTCTTGCATTAATCCTGTTTTGCAGACGTGTGTTCAAAAAGCATCAGGTATCCTAGTCCGCTATAGATGAGAGCATCTCCGAACGGGACGACTGCTCCTTGCTGTGCTTCAATGGCACGTTTAACATCCTCCAGGTTCTCAACTGACTTGAAGCTCAGAAGAATGAAGTTTTCTGGAAACGACCTTGCGATGAAAATGATGATCTTAGCTGGTTGATATAATATAGATGTTGGGTGATGAAATTTTGTCTAATTTAGTTATATTGGTAATAACGTTATGTTTGAGAAGATAATATTTAAAGAACATCCTGAATGTGCAGTGTCAGAAGCAGATATATTGCGTATTGAAAGAGATTTTGATATTGAGATTCCCAAGCTGCTGCGAGAGTATTACCTACGATGCAACGGAGCGGCCGTAAAAACGTTATATGCCTCCGGATGTGATCATATTGGTTTTGGCCTTCATGCTATCGATGCTTTAATTTATCGCATGAAGTATTCAGCTGATAATTCAGTAACCTTTGTTAATGATGGAGAAGGCAGTTTTGAGAAAACAGTAAGTATGTTCGAGGATTATGACGTTGTAAGAGATAATCATCTTATACCTTTTGCATGTGATGAAGGCGGGGAACTGTATTTTTGGTAAAAAGGAACGTCAGCTGTTTACATTATTTTTGCGGATGATTTTGATAATCCTGTTAAAGCTTTTGAAAGCATAAAGGATTTTTTCGAAGCATTTGCCAAAGCAGCAGACGATAAACAGGAGCTGGATGACCTTAAGCCCAGTCAGTCTTTGGAAGAACTGGAAAATGACCGGTGGGGAGAGCCTGAGTTTGGTTCGTATGTTGTAACCACATCACATTCAGCCAGACAAAAACCAATAAACAAATTGACTGACGAGGAAATCCGTCTCTTAATTGGTCAGAAGATCGGTCTTAAATATCTTTTGCCGATTGCTGTTAAGATGGTTGAGCTTTGCCCTGACAGGATGATCACATTCTTTCCGGGTGACTTAATGAAATGCTTATTGAACCTAGATAATGAAGATTGGAAAGATAATAAGGACGATATGGAACAATTTCGCAAAATTGTTACTGAAAATATAGATCGAATAATCGTAATCAAAGAGATTTCTTTTGAACTGATTAATCGATTAATAGGGACAAATGGGGATTCTATTTCGTAAGATGATCAACTCGATACGAAGTTAATATCGCAAATTACCGACAAATCGTAGTGTATAATTGAATCTGACAGAGCAGTCGCTTTGTCGATACTATTTTAAAACTGTCTACAATGACTTTTTATATTAATTGTAAATGCCCTATTCCCCAAAATCGAGAATTATTTGAAATTGGGGAATAGAATTAGTATTATAGTGGTGGAGGTGATGTAAATTATGAAGATCATTCCACGAACAACATATTTGGATGAATTGACAGGAATAATAAATATTCCTGATATCAAAATAATCACCGGGATAAGAAGAGCGGGTAAATCAAAACTCATGGATGCATTGGTACAGGTTATTGAGAAATCCGATCCAACCGGAAACATTATCCATATCAATTACAATCTGACTGAATTTGAAGACCTTCTCGAATATCATTCGCTTGAAAGCTATATCGAGACGAACTACAAGGCAGAAGTTAACAATTATGTTTTGATCGACGAGATCCAAATGTGTGATCATTTCGAGAAAGCGGTTAACAGTCTCCATGCCAAAGAAAAGTATGATATATATGTAACCGGTTCAAATGCTTTTCTTCAGAGCAGCGATCTTGCAACATTATTCGTAGGACGAACATACGAAGTTCACATTCTCCCATTCTCGTTTAAGGAATACATGTCGTACTTTCCATCTGAGAACATTAATGCCAGCCTGACAAAGTACATGACCGAAGGCGGTATGGCCGGTTCGTTCCCATACAAGGATCTGAACCAGAAATACCGATATATCAACAATGAAGTATTGAATGCGCTGGTAGTCAGAGACATTATTGCTAAATATAAGATCCGTAATGAACCATTACTTCACATTTTAATAGACTTCCTTATGGATAATATCGGTAGTGAATTATCCGTTCGATCTATTACAGATTGGCTTTCAGGCAATAAAACTAAAGCAGATCACAAGACTATTGGAAAATATATCGAATATCTTTGTAAGGCATTCGCTTTCTATCGTGTCAGGAGATATGACATAAAAGGCAAAAAATATCTCGGATCAGCAGATAAATACTATCTTTCTGATCACAGCTTTAAATACGCTCGTCTCGGAACAAAAAACATGGATTATGGACATGTTCTTGAGAACATTATTGCCATGGAGCTGATCAGACGGGGTTATGAGATCTATGTTGGCGTTGCAGGCGGAAAAGAAATCGATTTTGTTGCAATGAAACAGGGTAACAGAACCTATATTCAAGTCTCATATGACATAACAGAGCAGAAGACATTTGACAGGGAAGTTGCACCGTTGCTTAAGATAAACGATGCATATCCTAAGATGATCATCGCTAGGACGTATCAACCCGAATATCAGTATGAAGGTATTAGGATAATTGATGCAGCTGAATGGTTATCCTGTGACTCTCAAGGTTATGTATAACAAAGGCAGCAAAATGGCAACTGTCAGTTAATGTTCCGGCTCTTGGTGTTGTTGTAGACTTTATTCCGGAGGTGACAATTATGATATTCTCAGAGAAGTTGAAACTGATCCGCAAAAGCAAAGGACTTACGCAGGAGGAATTGGCCGATAAACTTGATGTCTCAAGACAAGCTGTCGCTAAGTGGGAGTCGGGGCAGATATATCCTGATATCGGCAACTTGATTCAAATAAGTAATCTGTTTAATGTTACAGTTGATTATCTCGTAAGGGATCAGGAATGTGCGGTAAGCTGTGGTCCTGAAATGGAAAGTGACATAAGCAGTCTTATAGATTTCAGACTTGAAGCAAACATTAATACTTATGCTGCATATATGAATGAGACTGATTCAACGAGACTTGACTCTCACGATTACACTTACAGCAAAGGACCATATACTTACCACGATACTTATGTTGGTGGAGAGCAGTTTGCAGGTGAAGAAGCAGTCTGGCTCGACGGAAAGATTCAATATGCCATGAATTATCTTGGGAGAGTGCTTGACGGTCGCTTCAGTGGAGATTTTCTTAAGGAAGCACTTCGTCTAGCAGATATCAAGATGCCGTACAGAGGTCCCGAATATTATCAGTCAGGCGAATTTACATACAAGTGCAGTGTTACCGGAGATTTTCGATGGTTCCAGGGTTATGAAGAGATCTACTGCAATGAAATTAAAGTTTACGAGTGTTATTTTCATGGTGGAATCTTAAAGTAGTTAGTAGGGCATATCGCAATATTATTGACTAAGCAAAGTGAAAAATCGAATATCATACTGTTGTTATGTTTTTGCATAAAGGAATATGTTTACAGTTCAAAAAACTACCACACTGGACCTTGGTTTCTTGGGGGTCAAACGAGGGTCAAAATATCATGAAAAACACCCTCAAAAGCCCTGAAATAAAGGACTTTGTTTTTTCAACCTAATACTGCCGTGACAGACCATTAAAACTTTTATCATGCGTTAAAACCCCGTTAAATATGAATTAAACGGGGATATTATAGTAAATACTTGTTGAAAATTGGTAAGATATATCAACAGGTATTAATACCGTTTTTTGTTCGGGAGGGGGGCAAATATGGAATGGCTGAACGATAATGAAATTGATAAGCAGAAATTTAAAGTGTTGAGATTGTATGCACCGGAAGATGAATTGGTCCTCCTGGATTTTTATCCGCTTAGAGAATCTGATGAGCCGGATTGGAATCCAATGCCTGAGGATTGGAGCTGCTATCCTGAGCCGTTAACAATATACAAACAGGATTACACACAACTTTTGCTTAAGTATTTTGCGGTAATATACCCGACCAAAGATGCTTTTGACGGAACTCCAGAACCTGAGTTTGATGTGTGCTCACCTAATTGGATAGGCAAGGATGACTGGAACTGCATTATAATTGAGATCGAAAAGCATTTATCTGAGCATGATTCTGAAGAAAGAGAATTTCTGCAGGCTTTTGTCGAATGGGTAAAAGAGGCTCTGAAATATACTAGTATAATAACGGTCTGGGGAAACCAATAAAGGATGG
>JAFRRJ010000067.1 GCA_017428155.1 Clostridiales bacterium
AACTCGGAAGCAACCGTCTTTGCAGACCGTGCTTTCTTATATGCAATTTTAGCATCAGGGTTGATGACAGTCAATGAAGTGAGAAAGGTATCAAAATGTTTTTGAAACAGGTGATATTGTCCCATTAATCGAAGGACATCTGAACACTTTACCGATACAATATTAGTGGTACGGCCTGCTTAATGGGCGGTTGCCTTCCGAGTACTATATGCTTCTTGGAATCTGTCTAAGAGGTAAAAGGAAAGGAGGGTTCTGAAAGTGACAGACTATGAGATTTTATCTCTGGTGATAACTATGATCGGATTGTTGATCGGCGTTATCTCGCTGTTGCTTAAGGCATTTGAGTATCTGGACTCCAGATATCGACGCAAATGAAAAACCTCACCCAGGACTGCCTTCCTGAAGTGAGGTAAAAAACTATACTTCGGAAGCAACCGTCTTTGCAGACCGTGCTTTCTTATAAGCAATTTTAGCATCTGGATTGATGGCAGTCAATGAAGCTGAAACTATAAGATTTGGGTAACAATGGAATCCAAATTGATTGTTATATACGCTTAAAGCCCATAATGAATATAATGTACTTATGCAAACGAAAGGAGCCATAAATTATGCCTATTAACTTTAACCAGAGCAGTGTATTTAATCTCAAGCCCATTCCGGTGGAGTCCATACGAAATGATGTTACGGGTTTGCTTATTGAAGGAGAAGGTCCCGTAATGGCGTTCCAGACCGTGCGCGACCAGTTGGTCTTTACGAACAAGAGGATTATCTCTATTGATGTTCAGGGTATCACAGGCAAGCGCAAATCCTATGGCTCCATGCCGTATTCAAAGATCCAGTATTTTGAGATCCAGACACCCGGCTTTGTTGAGATCTTTCCTGACTCAGAGCTGTTCATTATGTTTACCAACGGCTTTACCGCCAAGTTTGAATTCAAGGGCAGCGTAGATATCGGGTATCTGGGAAGAATAATATCGTCTTATGTGCTGTAATGCGAAAACATAATTTGAACGTAAATAGGTGCTTGAGAAGAATATAGATCTCAAGCACTTTGTTTTTGAGAGAACAGGCGTTCTTCGTGCTTAGCTATTCTAGTTTTTGTTAATCAAAACAATGATAAAGTTGTTTGATAAATACAACGAAATTGGGATTATAATAGGAACATTGATATGGGGAGGTGTCTATTTATGGGCAACTGGGGTGAAGACTTTCTTGAGAAAACGTTTAACATTAACTATGACGAAATGAGAGCATTGCTTTTGTATCAATATCTTGTCGAAACAAGAGAGAAAGCAGACAAGTCTAATACTAAAGGCAAAAAAGAAAGCACTGCTTCATATGCAAATTCTTTATACAAGGATTTGTTGGCTCCCACTGTTAGGTATCGTGAGACGATTTGGAGAAGAAGCATAATTAAGTGTTTGTCCAGTCTTGATAAAGATGAGATAGGTAAGGAACTTGAAGGCAAGAGTATATTTGACACAAAATTATATACCAATGGTTTGTCGAGATATTATGAGTGCCTTCTGTTTGTAGCGTGTTTATTTGAGTTGAACCGCTGTTCTGAAAAAGATATACCGAAATTTAGATTAGTAACGTCTTATCCGTACGACATTATAATCAGGTCTTATTTGAAGCTGATATCACCATCGTCAAAGAGAGCAAGATCAGTTGCAGCCTTTCAAGAAAATCACGCTAACAGAGTAACTGAACGTTTGATCACCTATCTTTTTAAGGATTGTAAGGATATCAATGAATACCATTGTGTTTATCATTTTTTAGTGAAAACAAGAGTTTTCATGCATTCCGTGAAAAATAAAGATAATGAGAAAAATTATCTAGAAACTATTTCTTTGAACATAGCGTATTTATGTTCGGAGAGGTTTTATGGCAATAACGATTACACAAATGCAATCAGGTTCTCGTCTTTAGTGTTAAGAACGGATGATGCCGAATATAGAAAGAAGGCATTTGACATTATTGGAACAAGTGCATTTGAGAGTAAGCAGTATCAATTGGCTTATGACATTTATTCTTGCTGGGTAAATTCTGAACTGATTGAAAGCATCAAGGAGCCGTGCCTTCTGAATGATGAAGATTTCAGAAATCTGCGCAAATCCTTGAAAAGCAAAAAGGAGTCAGTGTACAGAAGCAAAAACGAACAGGAAGTATCAAGAATATATAGTTACTATGCCCGTATTTGTATCGAAGTCATGGATCTGCTTAGACCGTCTTTAGAAAGAGAATCACTTCTCGAGATTGCAAAGTTCTACTTAGACGAAGCTGCCCGGCTCTATCCGGATGACGATGAACACCTGAAAATAAAAGGCATCATGCTTATTAAGAACAAGGAATACGGCGAGGCTCAAAAATGTTTCAAGAGTTATGTGGATTGTTGCTACAGTTCTGAAGACATTGCATTTGGGCTCAGACATATTCTGTTGACTTATCAGAACCGTAATTTGAGATACTTGCCGAAGAAATTTGATGATTTTGCTGACAAATATGTCGATGCATACCGCGAAATGTTAAGAGTAGATTATGAACATGGCGAAGTGCAAAAAGGAAGAGATATGTATGTGCTTCTGACTAAGTGCAGTCAATTGTCTGAACAGAATAAAGGCTTAAACTTTGATTTATTTAAGATAGACAGAACAATAAAAGAGATACTGGATTACCTGAAGCGGACGCCGAAGTTTTTCGCGAGCTTTAATGTTCACGCTGAACTGTTTTGTGATGAACTCAAAATGGCGATCAAGAGTATTGATATAAAATCAATTAAAAAGGTTGAACATGAAGAGGATGACTCCACAATTGCATATTACACAACATTGAACACATTGGAATATCTGCTTAAAGAAACAACTTTCGGTGAAAAGAAAGATGACAGTGAGGATAAGGAAAGTAAAGAAGGTATAAAGTTAAACAGTCTGACAATGATGCATGCCAGATATATGAATGACCCGGAAGAGGGGCTGATCCTGTTTAAACATTTGCACAAGCTTGATTGTTTTTCGGAGACTCCGAATGAACTTCGCGATATGCTTTACGATCAGAAGTACGTGTTCCTGAAATCCTTTACCGGTATTGTAGATCAGCTGAACATGTGGACTTTATATGGAAGTGACCGTGAATCAGGCGATGACTGTAACGGGTGCTGCGTGTGCTTAAAACCTGAAACTTTCGGACCTGCATCTAATTACTCTAATAAGCTGGATTCCAGTAAATCAAGCCATACAGAAGATGATTTCAATCTGTATAACGTTGCTTACATAGATAAAAAGGGCATTATGTTCAAAGGGAAGTACGATAATGATTTGAACACTAAGTTTAATAATCTGATCAATCAGATAAAGAACCTGAAGTCAAAGATTGAAGGCGACGATGAAGTGAAAAAGAAAGATGAGGGAATCATCACTGATTGCCTTGTCCGTTTGTTAGAAAAGCTCGTATTCCTGGTTAAGGATTCTACGTACATTCAAGAGGGCGAAAGCAGACTCATTCTGTCACGTGATATCAGTGACAGATTGGAGATCAGAGAGATTCCCAAGCCCGCTGATAAACCTAACGTACCGCCGAAATTGTATATGAACCCGCCATTCCAGGTTTATGTCGAGAAGATCTACCTTGGACCCAAGCTGGAGAATCCGGACTACTGGATACCGCATCTGCAGATGGAGCTTTCAAAGATGCACGATAAGTGGGTTTATGGTGAGGAAAGAGACTATATTCCTCAGGTAAGATTGTCGGAGATCAATATACGATAATTACTGTTTTCTGTGTGTTAAAACAGCCAAACCAATACCGCTGGTATGGGTCGACCCATACCAGCGGTTGTCTATTTTTTGCACAAGGATGATTGTGCATATTTTCGATGTTTATCAAATGAACTTGATATGAATATTTATGAGTGTTACTATGCGCTCAAATAGGAAAATTACGGGGGTAATTGGAATATGGAAGCTTCAAGAAGTTTGAAGTCGTTTATTGCATTTCTGTGTTCGGAACTGGTTCTATTTTCGATGCCGGGAGAGATTTATAGGGGTGTAAAATGAAGAACTATAAATTTCTTGGAATATTGATTGTCATATTTGTGTTGTTGGGTATACCTTTGGGCTTATTCATGACAAAGCAATACATTTATTTCTCGAACATAAGGGAGAGATATGACCGCGAAATAACTCTTGCTGAAGATATCATCTTGGATGATGAACTTACTGTCTTCTTGTATGGGAATCCTGTCATATTAAATAAAGGTGATAAGGGATATATCCATGATGAGATAAATAGTGTATTAGGAGATGAAGCAGGCGAAGCATATATCGATGCCAGGTTCAGCTTAGATGACGGAGACAGTATTACAGTATTTATTTCAACGGATATAGAATCCGATAATCCGCCATCTGCTCCTGTTGTTGATATAGATTCGATAGAATCATCACAGACAATTCTAAATGAATATAAACAGTCTCGTGAACGGTATTATACAAAAGTGAGAAATACACAGATCTTAGGAACTGCACTCGTTGTGGTAATAATACTGGTTATTTCAGCAGTTGTTTTTCTTATATGTAAAAAACCAAATGGAAATGCAAAGACCAATTCTGCCCAACCTAAATAGGTTTTTGTCATGAAAAATAGAGTTGTCTTTTACATAGTAATTGCTGTTATGGTGTTTGTCGGAATACCATATGGAATGCTGTGGGCGGAGCACAGAGTGAATAACTATATATCTCAGGTTTATGAAAAAGAATTCGTCCTGTGTGATCAAGTGGTTTTTGATGATGAAGCAACCCTTGAGAAATATGGTGAGCCATTAGTTTTGAACGCAGGTGATAAAGGGAAGATTACCGATATTATATGCGGTTGGGGCGACGAATTAGGGTATGAATATATGGAGGCTAAGTTTTGGCTTGATGATGGCAGCTTCTTTTCCGTGGCGATTCCTGTTGTCCCGGATTATGAGAACCCGCCGAAAGCGGTAGTAGAATTGAATAAAATAGCGGATGCTGACACTTTAGTTTCTGAATATAACCAGTCGCGTGAGATGTATCAATCAAAAGTCAATGGAACTCGAATTTTCGGAATTGTTATAGGACTCATCATATCTGTAGTTATTCCGGCAGCTAGCTTGATAGCATATGAAATAATTCATAAAAAAGGTAGATCATCATCAGTTCTATTAGGAGGGTTGATTGTGATGGATGTAGTTTTGGTTTTAGGACTCCTTTATGAAATGATTTGACTGACAAGGAGGATAATATGAGAAAGTTCATTCTGTTTTTTGTAATACTGCTTGAAATACTTGGGGTTATTGCAATTAATGTTGCATATGCAAATAGCAATGCTGAGCTTTTTGCCGTAAATATTTCGATCCCGGAAGGATTGGAGCTGACCTTAAACAAAGATATTTCTGTTCAAACACGTGATGAATCGGTAATAATTCCAAAAGACACTGTTATTTGCCCTGAATACATTTTCCCGGACAGCACAGTTTGTTTTCATTTTGAAGGAATAAAGGAAAGAATTCATACTGAATGGGAAAACATAAAAGAACAGAATGCTTTAGAAAGTTTGAAACATGATGCGGAACTAAGGCGGGCAGAGCAACAAAAGAGCTTTAAGGCTCGTGGTCTGATTATTGGCCTCGCTGAAGGTGTGTTGTGGCTGGTTGTAGGTGGGTTGTTAAGTCTTCTACTAATGAAGAAAGAAAAGTACACTCTGTTTATTATTATTCATTTCTTTATTATATTAGCCGTTTCAATAATCTTATATATTAATGCGCGATATTAATGTGCGTTATTTTTTGCACTAACAGAAGATCCTGAATCACCGACAGGCTCTTCTTTGATAACAGGAACGCAAGTCTTTCTTTTGCGAAATATGGTTTTCGATAACACAGAGACAATAGAATATGATTTGGCAGCCCAATATGATCATGAGTAATACTATGCGTTAATGTGTTTTGTCATAAATATCGTAATGGTAAAATATAAATCACAAAACAATTTTACTCTTAACTATTAACGGAGGAATGAACATGGCTGACGACAAGAATCTCGATCTTACTTCAATCGTGACAGAGGCATTCAAGGCTGTAACTGAGACCGTGACACCTAAGAAGCCCGGCACAAAGAAGAGCACGGCTTCCAAGAAGACTTCAACTGCTAAGAAGACTCCTGCAAAGAAGACTACAACTTCCAAGTCTTCTACGGCTAAGAAGACGACATCTTCCAAGAGTACATCTTCAAAGAAGACGACGACAGGCAAGAAGTCTACAACCGCGAAGAAGTCTACTACTGCAAAGAAGACAACGACTTCCAAGAAGACCACTTCATCAAAGAGCACGTCTGCTAAGAAGACTACGACGAAGAAGGTCGGGAAGATCATTTTCGAGATCAGCGGAAAGCAGATCGATATGGAGACGATCAAGAAGAAGGCTGCAAAGCTCGGCGGTGATGTCTATGTCGTTGCCAACGAGAGAAAGATCTACGACAGCGAGGGCAACTCGGTTAATCTTTTCTGACGGAAGTCGTATCTGCCACTGGAGAGTTTTCGAGAACGTGGTATAATAATATTGGTCTTGATCTTAAGAGATCAAGTTCCAGAATGGGTGTAGTGTTTAAGGAGTCGTGCTGCAGCGCGGCTCCTTTTGTTTAGGGGTTTTTGAGTGACCGGAAAGGGCGAGAACACATACCGACAGTATGGGTTTTGCGCAAATACCCATACTGTCAGTCGGATTGAAATTTGCGCCGGATTCTGATTGACTTTATATATGCATGTCAAATGCATTTTTGTTGTTTGGTTTTGTTTGTGGGGAGGGATACATATGAAGACAATTGATGAATACAGAGCAGGGTTTTGTGATGAGGAAAAGGAGATCGTGGTCTATATCTCCAAGGGTTTTGCAGGCGCTGAGATGCTTCAGGATTGCTATGTCGTGAAATCGGTTTTCGTTGCCATGATGGATCCTCAAGACGGCAAACTGACAGAATTCGACGGCAGGATCGAGCAGGTCGTTTCCAAAGACGAATACGAGCAGGGGAAGTTCATAACGATCGAAGACAACATGATCGTAAAACTTGCCGCATCGGAATTCATTCGCGAAGAGCCCGCTCCCGGCGCGTCCTCATCGATCAAAAACAGATATCTTGTAAGGCGCTTTATAACTTCATATAAGCTCGCAATCGCTCCGGAAAAGTTGCTCGAATTCCGCGACATGTTCCTCGATGAGAATATGTGTGCGATCGACGGCATCAATTACCACCTGAACCGGGCAGAGCGCCGGTACAAGGGCGTTGTCCTTATCCGGGGCTGCAACGTCGAAGTGAAGCTCTGCCTCGACGAGGATTCCGACTCCGAAGCGACTACTGCTAACGCCCGTCTCCATCACGTGCTCGAGAACATGGACCGGTTCGCACTTGCGATCAAGACAGGCTTCACAAAAGAATTCCTCACTGAAGTAAACCGGTGGAAAGAAGACGAAGACGATCCTGACCTTTCTCCTGATGGCTTCATGGAAATGATCTTTCTGAAGCGGCTGGTTTTCGATGCGGACGGAAGCGTCGAATTCCATTACACTGACGGCGACCTCTTCGCGGGCGCCACGCTCATCGCAAAATTCGACGGCAACGATCTGTTTGTAGGATGCGATATAAAAGAGTGAGACTTAGCTGATGATGTTTTTTGAGCTGACATTCTGACCGGGATTAAGAGTTATACTATTGATAGAAATCGTAATCATTAGAAGGAGCAACTAATGCAGGTTATCGACGGGCAATGGTTCATGGCCGGTCCGGACTGGGACGACGAGGGCTGTATACACACGAGCGGTGAACTCCTGGACGTGATAGAGCGCGTCGGATTTCTGCCGCTGTTCGCAAATGAGGTCGAAGGGTTCTCGGTCGAGAACATGACAGATCCTGCCTTCTGGTGGTGTGGTGATGAATCAAGAGATCCGTGGGAATGGAGAACCGTTCTCGCGAGGACCGGCAAAGTAGCGTACGGCAAATTCTTCGGCGGCCGCGCCGGGTTCGTGTCCAAGAAATGGTTTCCTTATTTTGCAAACTACCGCCGCGACGGTTACGATTTTGACGCGCTTTACGAAGACGGCAAAGCAGGCTACCGCGAGAAGCTCCTTATGGATCTCTTCGTGCCTTCTGGCGTCGATATGTGGGATGTGAAAGTGTCTTCGCTGGAAGCTTCAGGCTGCGCCGCTTCCCTTTATACTCACGAGATGAAGGACAAGGGCGGATTCGGCAAAGGCGGCGAGAAGAACTTCGAAGGCGTACTTACAAAACTCCAGATGCAGTCGTACCTCATCGTCAAAGACTTCAAGCCACGCCTTAACAAGCGCGGCGAAGAATACGGGTGGGCTGTAGCAATAATGACACCGCCCGAATATCTCTGGGGCTATAAGTTCGTCACGGGCAGATATAAGGAAACACCTGAAGAATCCTTCCGAGCGATCGAAAAGCAGATCGGCAAATACTTCGACCTTGACGGCAAATCACTGAAGAAAATACTATGAACGGGATACACACATTCTTCCGGGAGGGCAGATCAGAAACCGCTCCGCTCGTGGTGCTGAATTCGTTTGGCGACGAGTGTAAACATGTTGCTGAAGAGCTTGAAGAACTTGAAGCGCCCGACCACGCTTTCCTTGCTGTGTCAGGATTTGAGTGGAATGTTGCTCTGTCTCCGTGGAAAGCTCCCGCCGTGTTTAAAGGCGAACCTGACTTTGGCGGAGGCGCAGATGCTTATCTTGAACAACTCACAAATGAGATCGTGCCTGAAGCCGTCAGAAAGCATGGTATTAATCCTGGTGCGGTATACATCGCAGGCTATTCCATGGCGGGTCTCTTCGCACTTTATTCGCTATATAAGACCGGCGTTTTCAACGGCGCCGCAAGTTGCTCCGGTTCTCTTTGGTATCCGGGATTTATTGACTATGTGCATGCCAACGATTTTGCCGGAACGCCTTCGAAGGTCTATCTTTCTCTAGGTGACCGCGAAGCGAAAACCAGGAACCCCGTCATGGCAACGGTTGAAGATAATACCAAGGCTGCCGCCGCGTTGTTTAAAGACAAAGGTGTTGGTGTCGTTCTCGAGATGAACAAAGGCGGACACTTCGACGAGCCCGCGTTAAGAACAGCCAAAGGCATAGCGTGGCTGCTGGGATGACTTAAGGATTACAGGAATCAGCGAAGAATTAGAGCGTGTTTGGCCAGGTATAAACGTTGAGATTTGGAAAGCAGTGGAACTGTGGTGCTTCCATGTATTTCAGAATGATAAAGGCTGGTTTTAGAAGGTAGATAGTAAACTACTGCTTGAATAGAATTGCAGTCTCCAACGTTAACAGAAATTATTATTCCTGAGAAACGATTTAGCATAGAAGAAACTACATTTTCATCTTGCCTATAATATCCTCTCTCTACAGACAGACCTTTTGAATCAGCAAATGCTGCAGACGAAATAGTACCGTCTTTACGCCAAAACATAGAAACCATTTCGGGAGGATATACGGCTCGGTATAGTTTCTCCTCAGGCTCGAATACATCATCCATAGAATGCCAAAACCCTCTCACTGATCGCTGCGGCAGTGGAACGGATCGTCTCAACATATTCATTGTCATCATATGGCGCAACAAATACTTCAGCTTTATCTGAAGTGCTTATCTCAATTTCCATATGGTCGTGATGATCGTTATCAAATTCTAACTGGATCGTCTCGAGTGCTGTA
The DNA here is from genome assembly GCA_017428155.1 of Clostridiales bacterium. Classification (GTDB taxonomy): domain Bacteria; phylum Bacillota; class Clostridia; order Saccharofermentanales; family Saccharofermentanaceae; genus Saccharofermentans. Next base: position 9,743 of record JAFRRJ010000067.1, read on the forward strand.
GGGAAGATCTCCGGCTGGATAGGCAAAGCCTTTATGAGAGCGCGCGTCTTCTTTATCAGTACTGTTGGAATACCGGGAGCACCGTTGCCATTCCAGTCAGCCTTGAGTGAACTGATCTCTTCAAGCTTCTTCAGATTCTCTGCTTTGTCATTTGCATCAGATGTGGATGTCTTTGCCGGCTTCTTTTTTGAAGTGTTCAGCTGAGCATAGTAAGCTGGCAGATGACCGTCGCTCAATCTGACGTATTCCTTCTCGGAAAGAATAACGACATTCCTGCCTTGCTTGCGCGGGACGACGATTACTTCACCGTCGTATGCTGTATCAAAATAGTCTTTTATGTTGTCTCTTATCTCAATCTGCTTAGCAATTATCATAACAGCACCTCTGCAAACCGTACATAAAACCGTACGCTTTTATGTACTAATCTTAACACCGGAAAAATGAGAATACAAGTCTGATAATAGGACAAAACTACCTTCACGCTCCTGCTTATTTATCAATAAACACCACGCTGTACATGTCTTTAACCGGCACTGACTCACCGTCTGTGAATACTATCCTGTTGTTGTACTGATCGATAGTCCTTGCGTTTCCGATCTTGGAAGCGTAGCTGCCGCCGTCCTTCTTCTTGTCAGGAACAAAATAAGTCACGCGTATCTTCGGGCGCTCGGGAAGACGCGCTCTGAGTTTTCCAAGCTGACGGTTCAACTCGTTGATCTCATCTTCAAGCATCTCGCGCCTGCTGTCAGTAAGGCGCGCAGTCTCCTCGACCGCATCCTCGTATCCGACGAGCGCGGCGAAAGGCGAGAACTGCGCCGCCCTGTCATGAATGGACATCGGCGGGAGATCCAGATACTGCGGCCTTGTAAGATGTTTTATGTCATCGTATCTGCTCATGCTTTGTGACCGCCTATCTGCCCGTTGCGCTCGATCGCCGTGCCGCCCTTGTTAAGGTTCTTGGCCTTGACGACCGCGTTCTTGCCGTACTTGTGCTTTATCTCCAGCATCGCTTCCTGAAGCGCGCGTTCTTTTGCAAGATTTTCCTCTGCTTCCTTAGCTTCGCTTGACGTGTTATTTTCGAGATCGAAGATAGTCATCTGCTTGTTTCTTGGAATCTTAGAAGCTTCCTCATCCGAGATAACATTGCATGCCGCAATACCGATGCGCCTTGACAGAAGTTCAGGATCTGCTATCGCATCGAAAAGCTTCATTACCGCTTCCGTGATAAGCTTCGTCGAAGACGTGTGCCTCTCAAGATTAATCGTCCCGTGCGCATGCTTCGGCACTTCACGCCCGTAGTAATCAATCGTCACTTCACCCGTATACTTGCCGCTCGCAAGGCTCTCTCTGTCGTACCCGATCGTCAGCACGAGCTGGTTCGTGGTCACACCCTTCTCGACCAGGTCAAGAGATAAGACGTCCGCCATCTCCCAAACGATAAGCTTCGTCGTCTCATAGTCGGTCGGTTCTTTCAGGACCTGTCCTGTGGAGATGCTGTTATTGTCCGGACTGTAATCCTTGACATCCTTTATCGTCGTCGGTTCGATGCCCCATGCATGATCGACCAGAAGCTCTGCGTTCTTGCCGAGCAGCTTATAAAGCTGTCCAAGACTCTGCCTGTTCGTCGAACATCTTGCGATGTCGCCCATCGTGTAAAGACCTATCTTGGATATCCTTGAAGCCGTGCCTCTTCCGACTCTCCAGAAATCAGTGAGCGGTGTATGCTCCCACAGATTCTCCTTATAGCCGTCCTCATCAAGCTCAGCGATCCTCACGCCGTCCCTGTCAGCCGGAATATGCTTTGCCACGATATCCATCGCGACCTTGCAAAGAAACATATTCGGCCCGATCCCCGCCGTCGCCGTAATGCCGGTCGTGTGAAGCACGTCCTGGATCATCATGCGTGCAAACCCGTGCGCATCCAAGTGGTAAATATCCAGATAATTCGTCGCATCGATAAAGACCTCGTCCACCGAGTACGCGAAAATATCCTCCGGCGCAACATACTTCAGATATATCCCGTATATCTGCGCGCTGACCTTCATGTACTTATTCATCTGCGGCGGCGCGACAATATAATCGACCGCAAGCTCAGGATGCCTGGTAAGCTCCGTGTTCCAGTAGCTTTTGCCGGTCAGTTTCCTGCCGGGTGCTTTGTATCTTCTGTCATTATTTACCTGTTCAACCTTTTGCACCACCTCGAAAAGTCTAGCCCTTCCGGGTATCCCATAGCTCTTCAAAGACGGTGACACCGCAAGGCATATCGTCTTCTCCGTCCTCGTCGGATCCGCCACCACGAGATTCGTGTTGAGCGCATCAAGATTCCTCTCCACGCACTCAACGCTTGCGTAGAAAGACTTGAGGTCTATCGCTATGTAGATCCTTTCCATTGTGACGCTCCCGGCAAACAATTATCACTCTGGCTTAAGTCTATCAGAACTTAGGTTCGGTTTGTGGGACAGGTTTTTGGAGGGAAGCGGTGGAAAAGTTCTTCTTTCCTGGGCTCGTGGTGCTGGTTCGAGATTCAGATTCACGGCGTTTTCACGGCATAGCCGTGAATTTGCCGTGAATCTTGCCGAAAAACGATAATAATCACGGCGTTTTCACGGCATAGCCGTGAATTTGCCGTGAATCCGGGGGCATGGGGGTACGATTGGAATGCTTTCCAAACAGTTCGAACTATACAAGTGAAATGATAAGCCGCAGAATAGTATCAACTGCTTTATTGTTATACTATCCATAGGTGACTAAGAATAAAGACTTAGTCTATTAGTGAATTGGCGGATGTATATAGGATTTTAGATCGAGGGAGAGGATAAGCATGCAGTATTTGGATTGGCTCGAAAACTGGTACAGCTCACATTGCAACGGTGAATGGGAAGAGTGCTATGGAATAAAGATTCAAACGCTGGATAATCCCGGTTGGTTTGTTGAAATCGAATTGTCAGAGACGCCGCTCGCGACAAAGTCTTTCACGCCAATAAACATTGAAAATTCCGAAGAAGACTGGGTAACTTGCAAAGTTGAGAATGAAAGGTTTTATGGATTTGGAGATCCAAATAAACTGTCTTACATCATTTCAATTTTCAAGGAATGGAATGAAGCGATAGAGAATCAATTGTGAATGATGGAATAAACTATCTATTTATACGAAATAAGTTTATTTTCAAAACATATTAACGCGCAAATAAAGCGAAAATGAAACCTCAAAACATCTTTACTTAATCAATAATTTGAGATAGCAAATCTGCATTATTCGATAAAAAGATTTTTGTGCATATGTCACTTTAACTGCCAAACATCAATCCTGTAAAATCCTTACTATGTGAAAATATTTCACATTTTTGCGAAGGATTTGATATGTTTGGGGGTAATTGAATATGAATTTCTCTATTAAGCGTGCGCTTAAAACTATCAGCTGCGTTCTTGTTGCAGCAATTGTTGTCGGCCTGATCCCTTGGCGGGAACTCAGTGCGAATTCCAATACTCATGGTGAGTATAGTGCTTATCCTTTAAAGGTAACATACGACCAGAATTCCACTTGGGGCTACAGCACTCAGGGTCAGTACACACTCAAGAATGAATCAGAATACGATGTTAAATCGTGGACGCTTGAGATCGACTACGGCGGTAATGTTAAGCTTCAGAATATCTGGAACGCCAAGGATATTACCAACTACGATACTGACGATAAGATAACCGTCACGTATAATTCGACCATATCAGCAGGCCAGACCTATACATTCGGCCTGATAGCAGACGGTAAGAATGCGGCACCTGTCGCACCTTCCCATGTAAGTATAGTTGCATACGATTCAAATGAGCCGGTAGAAGCTCCTGCTGCTGATCCTACCGCAACAGAAGTACCTGCTATAACAGAAGAAGCAGAAGCCACAAGCACACCTACAGAAGCAGTAGCAGATCCTACAAACACAGCTACAGCAACTCCCACACCTGCACCTGCTGCAGAACCTGAGGAAGAACCCGAAGTGGAGATCTTCCCTTATGCTATTTTTGCAGGAAGCAGATCAACAGATTTCACTTTCCAGGGCTGGAAGTCCAATATCGTTGGTGACATCTATACAGGAAGGAACTTTGTATATCAGGGTTCCGAGCTTTACGTAGACGGAACTATCAGAACAGTAGGCAATATGCAGTCTTCAGGCTGGAAGACAAAGATCACAGCTACAGAGACTCACGTAGATGCTCTCGATATACCTGACTGGTCAGCAGCGATCAAGGCAAAAGAATCAGTACTTCCTAGAATCAGTTCATCCTCTTTCAGATCCCAGAATAAGATTGTTGCAAACGGTTACTACTACACAAGCGGTGACCTTACGATCAACGGCACAGACTTTACAGGTGATGCAGTTATCGTTGCAAAGGGCAACATTACATATAACGTAAACCAGCTTAATTCAGAAGGCGGAAGAGTCCTTCTCTATTCCGAGAACGGTAATATCACGATCAACGGAACAAAGATCGGCATCAACGGCATTATCTATGCTCCTAAGGGTAAAGTATCCTTCAATACAAATGAGACAACGATAAACGGACGAATCGTATCAAGCAAGTTCAGCTACAGCGGATCCATCCTTAACGTAACAGCAGATCCTTCTGATCTTACCTTGTTCCAGGAACTCCCTGAAGTAACAGTAACGGCATCGAAGAATGAAGTATATGTTGGCAATACAGCATACTATACGATCGAGATCCCTAAGGATAATGTTTTTGAGATCAGATACAGATTAAACGGTACGGAAGTCACAGTAACGCTTCCTGCTGATGACAAGGATCCTATCAGATATAACCTCGACACAAGCAAGACCGGCACATACACACTGGAAGCGTATGTAGTATTCTCATACGGCGAGTTCGTTCTTGACAGTGACACGATCCACGTAGTACTTGAACCTACGAGCACACCTACGAATACACCTACGTCAACACCGACTAACACACCTACAAATACACCCACGTCGACAAGCACACCTACTTCGACACCTACAAACACTCCTACAAGTACGCCGACCAACACACCGACGGCTACATCAACACCTACGAATACACCTACGTCGACAAGTACACCTACTTCGACACCTACAAACACTCCTACAAATACGCCGACCAACACGCCGACGGCTACATCAACACCTACGAATACTCCCACTGTAACGAGTGCTCCTTCAGATACTCCTACGAACACTCCTACAGTAACGAGTGCTCCTTTTAGTTCACCTACAAACACTCCTACAAATACGCCGACTAACACACCGACGGCTACATCAACACCTACGAACACTCCTACAGTAACGAGTACTCCTTCAGATACACCTACGAATACTCCTACCGTAACAAATTTACCTACAGTCACACCTACGGCTATTCCTACTCATGAACCGCTGTCTGAGAACTACAAGATCTTCTCTCAGGGTGATTCCATGTACAATTACAAGGAACCCTTCAAGACAGAACAGTGGTATGGTTCAGGTGCTTACTCTATTTATCCGAACTATATCGGTGCACAGAGCCATATATGGCATGATTATGGATGCGTAGATTCTTATTCATACTTTGAGATCTCACCTGATTACACATTTAACATGAGATTTACATATACCAACTCACGCTGCGTTGGTAATAATTTCCGTCTCAGATTGATGACCGCTTCAGGTAAGTCACTTGATATCAAGGCAAGAAGATCAGATTCATCAATTAGCATTAATCTGAATGGTGATAAGCGTAATGATTATGCTATCGCTGAATATGCACCTTTGCTTGAAGAATACACAGTAAACGACATCTGGGTAGAGTATGACGGCGTTACACAAACATTATATGTATACGCTGCTAAATACGATGAATCCAAGATGGTTACCAAGCCTTCTGAACCGCTTATTACATACAATATCGACCTGGCTGAATTGTTCGAGGGCGACCATCAGCTCTACATTGAAGATATATCCGAACTGGGTGCTCACTTTACAAGTACGGTCGAGTACGTATACGGTATTGAGATCGATCCTTATCCGGAATTGCATGTAGCAACTCCGACACCTGCACCGGAAAGATTCGTTCCTTTCTCAGAAGGTAATACTGAATACGGTTATCAGAAGCCTTTCGAGAGTGATGACTGGAAATACCGTGGCGAAAACAACTTAAGCGGTGATCAGCTCTGGTTACTTGACAGTTCACGCTCGTACCATAATGGTGATGCGTTCACGTCTTTCCCTGTTGTTGTAGAAGACGACTATGAGTTCTATACAAGATTCTCATTTACACAGAGCAGTACATTTACAAGCGGACTTGCCCTTGTAATCGAACCTTATGGTAATGGTAGCACAAAGGGTTATTCCGGACGTAATGGCTATGGCCTGCATGACGAGAGTGTCATTATCGAGCTTGACTTTGACCCTCAGCAGGGCATGTATCAGCTCACAGACGGATCGTTCGAAGAATACAATGAGAGCAATGCTCATATTGGCTTGATCATTAACGGTAATGATCAGCAGCACTATGCAGTTGCTGATTACACAGCAATGCGTGAACTCGATTTAAGAACGGATTGCTGGGTTGACTACGATGGAAAGACTCTCTCTGTTTATGTCTGCACTATTAACAAGTTTGGACATATCTATAAGTATGAAGAGCCTATTCTTTCTTACGATATCGATCTTAAGGAACACTTTGGCGGCGATGAGAAGCTCAGATTCGGATTTATAGCCGGAGATTATGACAAGGCTTCTAACGTTGTTGTAAACGGCTTCGAGATCGCGAAAACACCATTTAAGACATTGCTCCCTGATGAGTATCCGATTGAAGAACAGGATAAAGCCCAGATCGTTTCCATGGGTGATCCTAACTATGGATACAAGACAACCTTCGTAGCAAAGGAATGGACCGGCGGTTCAATCTATCCGAATTATATTGTAGCTTGTGCAGGAATGACCGATCACCAGGAGAACGGATATCTCTATCCTGTTGAATTAGCACCTGATTATTCCTTCTCCGGAAGAATAACGATGCAATATAACGAGTCATTTGACAGGGGTCACTATGTCAATTTCGTTCTCTCTACATCTCCATATGAAAGATATCATTCTGTATCTATTCACATGGATATATTGAGAACAGGTGAATCATCCTGGAGAAATGAATTTGGTGAACCGATCGAGGGTCAGCCTGACGGATGGTATTCCGGTGATGAGCCGTTCGATTCAATGATTGCGGTAAATCTCAATTTTAATGACCGCCGTGACTACGCTATAGCTGAATATGCTCCTTTCGAGATAAGTGGTGCCGTTCATGATGTTTGGTTCAACTATGACGGAACAGAGCAGAAGCTCTATGTTTATGTTGCTACATATGATGAAGAGGGTAATGTAACTAAACCTGATACACCTACACTTATTTGTCCTTTGGATCTTGAGGAAATATTTGGCGGAACGCATGATATATACCTTTGCTATGCCGGTATTAATCCGTTCTGGGCAATGGGCAACTTCGAATTCTTTGGTATGGAATTCGATCCGAGACCTGACATCCATAACGATTTTGATGGCGTGCTTCAGGTATTAGCACCTCTGGATGACAGAGAATATTACATTGGCGATATCATTGACATCTCAGGCAGAACAGGCCCTATGGCTGATCCTGATACTGATATCACTGTTGTAATCAACGATAAGGATGGTAACGAGGTCTATAGAAATGACGGCGATGTCAGCGATAACTTCGGCTACATCGACAGGATTCCCACAGATGATATGGATCCAGGTGAGTACACTATCGTTCTCACTGTTACAGACGAAAACGGTGATGACTTCGTTAAGGAAATACCTATCAAACTCAAGAAGGAAATAACCCTTTCAGCAGAACTTGAAGGCGTTGAATTAGTAGAAGGCGGAATTGCTTTCTCAGGCAGCATTGATTGTAACGAAGACTCGTCTTATGAGCTTCAGATCCTCACATATAACGACGAAGAAGAGTCTGAGTGGACTGTATTTGCCACAGGTGATGGCAATAAGTCAAATGAAGTATTAGGTGTTCTCCCGGCAGAAGGTCTTGCAACAGGCACTTACACAATCAGACTTACAGTTACAAGTGAGTCAGGTGTGACATATGAGAAGACAACTGAGATCGATTATGTTGCTCCTGATAAGGAATATACAGATGAAGAGCTCTTTGCAGATCTTAATGATGACTTCGATGGAAAAGAAGTTACATTCATAACCGACATCGAAGGTATTGCAAAGGGTACAGAACTTGATTACTACACTGTCGAAGTAATCTCTGTTGATACAGAAGAAGTTGTCTACACATTTACTGATACAGAAGCTGTAGAAGGCGGTATCGATGATGAAGGCAAAGTTGTATATGGAAAAGTTGGCGAATTAGATCCTACGCTCCTTATGAACGGCTATTACAGGATCGTTCTCACAGCATATGCAGCAGAAGGAAAAGTATCAGATGAAGTAATTGTTCTTGTAACCGGTCAGGCAAAGATCGGTAACTTCACAATGACCTTCAATGACATGACTCTGCCTGTAGCAGGACTTCCCGTAGATATTTACAGAACATATGACAGCAGACAAAGGAACACATTAGGTGACTTCGGATATGGCTGGACTATGTCCATTGGCGGTCCCAGCATTTCAGTAAGCAGTTCATTGGGTGAGAACTGGACTTCAGAGATGCACCAGGTGCTCATGGTACCTAAGTATTTCTGGAAGAATTTGAAACCTCATGAAATCAATGTCGATTGGGGTAATGGTTCTTCCGAGACTTTCAAGCTTGTTCTTTCTCCGGATGCATCCTTGTATCCATATAATGGCACAGGCTTATCCGCATTTTTTGAACCTGCTGCTAATGGAGATACATTAGAGATATTGGATGCACATGATGATCTCATGTATGCGGATAACAGGCTGTACTATATATCTGACTTGAACGTCTTCAATCCTCAGAATTTCTTACTCACAAGATATGACGGAACGAAGTATTACTTCACTATTAAAGATGGTCTCTATAAGATCGAAGATACTTATGGAAGAACCATTACTATCGGCGATAACGGAATAGTCTATGACGATGGTGATAACAGTCCTCTGACTGCATTCTTCAATAAGGACGCTGATGGCAAGATAACATCGATCACATGCGGCAGCCTTGCTGTTAACTATTCTTATGATACAAATGCGGACCTTATAGAGACAACAAACATAGGTGGATATAAAACATATTTCACTTATGAGGAGCACTATTTAAAATCTACAGACAATGATCCAAGTGATGGAACGATAATATCAACTAATGAATATGACGAAGATGGAAGACTAGTATCTATTACTGATGCCAATGGAAAGAAGACAACATTTGAGCATAAGTTAAACGAACAAATAGAAGTAACAACAGATAGACTCGGTCATCCTACTGCATATGAATATGATGAAAGAGGCAATGTCCTTTCCGAGACAAAGATCAATGAAGGCAAAAAGATAATTACTTCTTATACGTATGACCAAAACAATAATATGACATCTGAGACAAGACCGGATGGAACAACGTTCAATTATACATACGATAACAAGGGTAAGATTCTCTCTTCTTCTGATGATCACGGAAGAACTATAACAAGTGATTATAATAGCAAAGGTGAGATAACAAAAGTTAGTGTTATGGGCGCAGATGAAATGACGCTCATATACGATAGTCATGGAAATCTGACCACTGCTACAGATTCAGCAGGCAATTATCAGAGTTATACCTATTCCAAAGGGAATATTACCAGCATTACTGATAATCTTGGTACTGTTGTTTCTATGAACTATGATTCGGATGGTCGAGTCATCTCCTCCACAACTGCAGATGGAGAAGTTACAAACTTATCATATGATGGCAAAGGAAGATTAGCGACAAGAAGCATTACATATCAGGGTGTTACACGAACCGTAACTTATTCATACGATAATTCAAATAGGGTGACAAGAATAAACTATGCCGACGGAAACTATGCAGTATATGCATATAATCAGGCTGATGATATTGTTTCCGCTACTGATAGTCAGGGTAGAACTATTAGTTATTCTTATGATCTCTTAGGGAATTTGACAGAGATTATCTATCCTGATAATACGAATGAAACCTTCACATATAATGCTGAAGGTTGGATAACATCTGCTACTGACAGGTTAAGACAGACTATTAGATTTACATATGATGATGTAGGAAATGTAATATGTAAAACGTATCCTAATGGGAAGACTGAGAGTTATTCATACGATAGTTGCAATAGAATAACTACATTTACTAATGTGTATGGCGCCGAAACGAAATACTACTATGATTATCTTGGCAGAAATACTATTACAACTGATGTAGATGGCAATTCAGTATCATATTCATATAACAGTAGTGGGAATATTGATTTCTTTACTGATGCTCTTGGAAACACGTATGAATTTTCTTATGATAACAAGGGTAACCAAACATCTGTAAAATATCCCAACGGCAGCGAGTTTAAATCTACTTACGATGAAAGAAGTAGGCTGACTTCTCAGACTGATGCAGAAGGGAATACAACCACATATGTCTATGACAAGATGGATAGACTTACATCTGTTACAGATGCACTTGGTAAAACATGGACATATGATTATGATTCGATTGGTAATGTTTCAAAGGTAACTGATGCTAAGGGGTATGAAACAAATTATAACTATGATATTAACGGGCGAATTACTTCAGTTACCAATGCGGCTGGCAATACAGCTACTACTGATTATGATAGTTATGGAAGAGTCATATCTACAACGGACTATGCCGGTGTTGAGACAACTTATACGTATGACTCTATGGATAGAATTGCTACTGAGACCACAAATGGCGAGGTTACAACATATACCTATGACCTTGTGGGCAATCTAAAGACAGTAGAAGATCCTTCAGGTACTATTACATATTCATATAATGGAGATGGATTATTATCCAGTGTAACTAACGCTAATGGTGAGACAATCTCGTATTCATACAATAATGGTTATCAGTTAAGTAAGATATCCATTGATGGTCAGGATATTTCTTATGATTACGACAATCAGGGGAGACTTATCTCTGTAACAGATAGCGAAGGTACTACAAGCTATACCTACGATAAGAATGGTAACCTTGAGAGCACAACATATCCTAATGGTGTTGTTACGACTTATGAGTACAACAGTATTAATGTTCTTGTTAAGCAGGTAACCAGAGACGGTAACGGAATACTTCTTACAAGCTATGAGTACACTATCGGTGATAATGGCGAGAGATTGTCCGTTAAGGAATTGGGCAGAACTGTTGACTATGAGTACGATGAACTTAACAGACTGGTTAAGGAAACAGTAACCAGAGGTGTTACTGTCTCTGTTACGGAGTACGAGTACGATGACAACTCTAACCGTACCAAGATGATCAAGGACGGTGTGGTAACAACTTATACATACAACGAACTTAACCAGATAACAAAGGCAGGCGATATCAACTACACGTGGGATAATGCCGGTAACCTTGTAAGCCAGTCGACAGACACGGGTGTCTTGGTAGCTTCGTATACATATGACAGCCATAACAGAATGATTTCTGCAAATGTAAGCAATGCTGGCGGAAATATTGTAGAGACATACACTTATGACTATCTTGGCACCAGAACAAGTAAGACCTCTAATGGTATAACGACTGAGTACACAACAGATCTTACTACTGGATATAGTCAGGTTCTCAAGGCTGAGACAGGCACGAAGACTGTTTACTACACTAGAGGATTTGAGCTCATTTCTAAGAAAGATGGCTCTGCAGCATATTTCTATATCTACGATGGAGGATTATCCGTCAGAGCACTCACAGATGAGACAGGTGCTGTAACAGACACGTTTATCTTTGACGCATTTGGTAATGAGACTGAGAAGACAGGCACGACAGAGAATTCTTATGGATTCCAGGGCGAAGAGCAGGATGCAACAGGTCTCTATTATCTGAGAGCACGATACATGGATCCTTCGACAGGAACATTTACGTCAATGGATACATATGCCGGTAGTCTTTCTGATCCGATGAGTCTTCATAAGTATATGTTTGCTAATGCAAATCCTGTTATGAATTGTGATCCTAGCGGACATATGACATTAGTAGAAAATGTTTTAACCATAGGAATTATGGCGACAATAGGCGCTGAGATGAGTGGAATACTATATATTTGCAATTTAGAAGATAATGGTATCTATTTATCCAAAGACGATTTCTTTAGTGGACTTTTCGATTCAATGCTTAATGGGGCATTCAAAGGTATTCTGTTTGGATTATTGGTTGTTCTTCTTGTTGCTGTTGCTGGAGCAGCTATATCGGCTCTTATCCTTGGATGCTATGGCTTGGCAATGTCAATTCTTTCAATATTTAATGGCATTCTAGATTATAAAACGGGAAATAAGAGGACTGGTGCTGCAGAGATAATATTTGGTATTATTGGTGCTCTTCTATCTGCTTGGAGTATTTATGGAGGCATTAGAGCTATAAATGCAAATGCTAATGCTGGATTAAAAGCAAATGAATCGCCTTCATCATACGCTAGAGGTCAACAAGGATCTGGAGATTATCCTGGTGTAGACGAATATAGTGATGGTGTATTGCCTAAAGGTAAGACCGTTTATCGAGGAGAACCTAAAGGAACGGGTTTCTTCACTACTAAAGGAGCTGTTGAGTCAGCTGGAGGAAGTGCTAAAAATTTATGGGAAAGTTTGCAAGTGCAAAAAAATCCGACTTTGGGATATAGAACTAAAGTTGTAGGATATGCAAGTGATGTTGATCTTCCTTGTGCCTACGGTTATGCTGAGGCTAATCCCCAATTTGGGAATGGGGGAGCTCCCCAAGTTTATATCCCTAATGCTAATGATTTGATTTCGAAGGGAATACTATACCCTGTAGACGAGATACCCTTAACATAAGGAGACATGATAATATGAACCGATGGAAAGATGGAATAGTGGCAATAAAGGAAGGACTAATTATTTCTCCAGGCTACTCGTTTAACGATTTTAAGAAAACATCCTTTTATAACGGGCAAGATGGTATAAGAATCATCAGAATTGAAGGTTTGATTTATATTGATAACCACAAGTATTTAGTAGATTTATTTTTCCTAAAAGGAATAATATATCGTGTTTCTTTTGTTTGTTGTGATAGAGAATTTACAATGGAGTGCGAAGAACAAAGACGTGAATTACATAATGAGATATTACAACAGTACGGTTTAAATCGGGAGAATGAATATGCATGGGGAAAAATTATTTCAAATTATGATGCAAAGGGGAACGTAAGTAGTATTAGTTTCTATTATTCGCGAAACTAAATGATGGGTATATTTTAATAATAGAGATGCTATATCTTCGACGGCATGACCATTTTTTGGTGGGATAATGCATTATTTATTTGCAGGCGTATATTGGTTTAATAAGCAGTGTGAGCTTCAGGATAAACACAAAAATATAGCTGTTTCAATAAAGTGATAGGTGATATGAATAGATGAACTGAAATGGTTATTGGGAATACAAACACATAGACATAAAAGACCTGATTGAAAGATTATGTTAATGAAAAACGGTCTAATTGTATAGGGGTATAAAAGAAAAATTCAAAAATTAACGAATACAAACCTAACTACCCTAACCACACCTCATAGTACGTTCTCCCCTTAGGAAAATCGAACGATACCAGTTTTGCTTTCGGACGGCCTTTTGATCTGATGCGGTGATATGTGTATCTGTCAATGCAGACAGAGATGATGCCGCCGTTGCTGTATTCAAATTGAGCGACATAGTGTATGGCACTAAAGCCCCTGTGGTGAGTGCCGTGGTGAATGATATATCTCTCTGCTGAAATGAATCGCCCTTCACAAATCTCATATCGTCTGCGCAGCAGCAGAAGTATCCTGTAATACTGCGTGCCAGAGACGAGCAGTGTGTTGATTCCTATAAGCAGAATAGCTATAACGGGTCTTGCAATAAAGACCAGAGCACCTAAGCCGTTAAGAAACAGGAAAATGAGTTTAAGCACAATAAAGAAAGCCAGATCGCCTACATCGTCATATTCATCTCCTAGTACAGTTAACGCCCTGATAAAGTAGAAGCAGAATACTGCTCCTAAATAAACGATCAGAAGAAGAATTAATGCAGTAGAATCCGGGACTATCCGGCAGGCATAATATCCAAAAACCAATAATGCAAAAAGCACTATATCATTGAATAAAACATATAAGAATTTTTCGCAAATAAACTTGATCCGGAAATCCATTATATATCACCCCATTTTGTGTTATAAATTTTAACATACCCATTGGAGCTTTCGGCAATTTCAGGATGGATAAGGACTGACCGGAATCTTCCTGACCATATGCCGATGCCGGTATGATACGAATTAAGATAACGAGATATATAAGAAACTGATGGCAAGATTTTTTATTACAGGTGATACACACGGGGAATTAGACCGGAAGAAGATCGGAACGCGGTATTTCCCTGAGCAGAAGGAACTTACAAAGAATGACTATCTCCTGATCACAGGGGATTTCGGTTGCGTATGGTCGCTCGATAACACGGACAAGTATCTAATCAAAGAGTATGAACAAAGACGCTTCACGACGCTCTTTATCGACGGCAACCACGAGAATCACGATGCACTTGACGCATATCCTGTTGAGATGTGGAACGGGGGCAAGATCCATAGAATCTCTGATACCGTTATCCATCTGATGAGAGGACAGGTCTACAATGTTGACGGTGTAAAGTTCTTTACAATGGGCGGAGCGGAGTCGACTGATAAGCAATACCGCAGGGAAGGCAAGACGTGGTGGGCACGTGAGATGCCTTCTGCTGAAGAATATGAAGAGGCGATGGCTAATCTGGCGGCAAATGATTTCGACGTGGACTACGTGATCACGCACTGCGCACCTGAGGCTGTCATTAGCATGGCTGATAATGTTTTCGCGCGCCGGCCAAACGAGCTTACGGATTTCCTGACAAGGCTCATAACGATATACGGAATCAGGTACAAGGGCTGGTATCACGGGCACTATCACAAGGATCTGGATATGGGAAAGATCCACTGCCTTTATAACAGAGTCATTGAGCTATAGAAGTATCAAAGTTGAACCGGCAAGGTTTTCTGTGTTAATGTACTTTATGGGTGGATATCCCGTTAAGGATTGAGAGGATAAGAATATGAAAGTTGTAATGACACAGACTAAGATGCCGGTGGCGGATGCTAAATCAATTACTACAGAGTTCACGCTCACATGCGGGGACAGGGTCGTTAGTTATGTAAGCATCAGTGGTATGCGCGTGCCATACAGGGTTTATGCGGGCATAAATATCCTCGGAAGAGAGTTCCAGGCGAATGATGTTGTTCCGCCATTGCATAACAACAATAATGAATTCAGGCCGCTGTATATTTTCGAGAACAACATAAAGACAGGAGAGGTTTTCTCGTCCACGATCAAGTCGGGTCCTTACGCGTCGAAGACTTACACGATGTGCGCTGTAGACGGCGTGGACTATATAACCTACTTCAATCAGATAGGTGACGCAAACGTCGGAAGCGTCTACGCATATGAGAAGATGGTTGGCCAGTTCTCTCACTCTCACAGCAAGCTCGAGCAGCCCCATGTCTATGAGATCGACTGCGTCGACGATGCTGCTCTTACAGCGTGCGTGTTTACTGCGCTGCGGAATTATATCGTTGTCTATCTTAAGCCCGGATTAAATGAGCTCACGACGAAGAGGGTAGTGTGGGGCTACAGTAAAAACGAGTGGCCCGAGAAATACGATCCTGACTGGAACTGCGGGTGAAGCAGGGGCTTTCAGGTATAATTATTTGGCATCTGCTATAATGTTTGCATAGGAATAGAAAACCGATCAAATGCAATAACTGAAATGGGGACTTAATATGCCTGATTTGGAATACATAACTTTACGTGATAGACCCGGACTCCTTGATGCTGCCGCAGCATGGTTCCACCGCAAGTGGGGCGTGCCTCAGGACGCTTATCTCGAGTGCATGAATGACTACCTTAACGGTGTGACGGAGAACGGATGGTATATCTGTCTTGATGGTGACAAGATTGCCGGCGGACTCGGCGTTATCAATAACGATTTCCACGACAGGAAAGATCTTGCGCCGAATGTCTGTGCGGTATATACCGACGACCAATACCGCCAGCAGGGGATCGCCGGAAATCTCTTGAATCTTGCCGTCAACGACATGAAGTCTAAAGGCGTTACGCCGATCTATCTTCTCACTAATCACACCGGTTTCTACGAGCGTTACGGCTGGGAGTTCTACTGCATGGCCCAGGGTGACGGTGAGCCTGAGATGAGCAGGATTTATATACACCGATAAATCTTTAAGAGTCTTTTTCGAGCGCGCGAAAAGATTATCTCGATAAAACCAACCTTCTGCATTTTAACTGTATAAGCGTCAGAGTTTGTCCCCTGTCGTGTTCTTATCGTGCGTGCTAATCTCTAATTAGCGTTGCCGGAGAACGGGAGTCAGGGGAAGGAGATAAGGCATATGAGAAATAAATTTTTGGCGGTTCTGTTAACAGCATGTATTTCTCTGGGCTTGGCAGGCTGTAAGAGTGACGATCAGCGTAACCGCCGTGACCGGAGTGATCAAAGTAATCAGAGTACTGAGACAACCCGTGTCGATAAAACACTTCTTGATAATGCGGAATCTGTTTACGATATCACTTCACTCCTGACACTTAACGAAGACAATATCTTATACAGTGAGTGCAAAAAGGACAAAGATATCCATTTCTATTTTGATATTCTCAGTTTTGATGAGTATATAAAGGTTGAACATAACGGTAAAGAATATCTGCTCTTCTGGTATGATTTCTCGAGCTACGGTCTTGTCGGCACCGATGTCAGATCAATTGATAAGACTTATACCGGATACAGGCTGGATGTCGACGTCAACCTGAAGACAAAAGAGTATTCGAGCGGCGGATGTTTTCCTAACCAGACCAGATGCCGCATGATCGTTAAAATGGATCAGCAAGTCGATTATCTATTTGTCGCGGGCGTTCAATACCATGAATATGACGGCGGTGAAGTCTATGTCTGCGGACGGCGCGGAGTAGCCGATGAGGATCTCAATTTTATATTGCCGCCTATATATGAGGGAATAGAAGAACTTGAGACATTTGAGCCAAGCTATTGCCCTATGCTTTACCGCGTCTTCAGAGACGGCAAAAACGGCGTGCTCGACAGTGACTATAATCCCGTGCTGAGCATGAGCTATGACAATATCTATTATCTTAATGAAGACCGGTTCATCGTGAGCATCAGCAAGGGCAATGACGTTAAGAATGATGTGATTGCCCTGATCGACAGGGATGAGAACATCTTAAAGCAGCGGAAAGGCTTCCTCTGCGCTGATACCGACAGCAATTTTTATTGCTTCGACGGGCAGATCAAGTTCGCAGATCCGTCATACGGACGCTCGTGGGGTTTTGGCGTAATGGATCAGGAGCTCAACACGATAATAGAGCCGGTCTACTACAGCATTTTCTGGGTGGATGGACTCTATAAGGTCGAGAACCACGACAATGAAGAAGCGCTCTTTGATGAAAAGGGCGTCCAGATCACAGAGTTTACAAGGGAAAACTAACGGTATAAGACTCCGTTATTACTGTTAATCGAAGTTAAAGCAATCAATCCAGATGCTGTTGTCAGAAGGAGCATCAGTGTATCCTATGCGCGTTATGGCAAGCGTTGTATTGCCCTTGAATTTGTATTTGCAGGTCTCGTATATATAATTGGAGCCGCCTACACCGTAATTGGATCCCGGATAATCAGATGATCTGTTTCCTTTTCCGAAAGCTTTATCTAGACTGTCAACGCAGGTCTGAAAATCTTCTTCCGCCTCGCTGGTCGTATCTTGTGTTGAATAAAACGAGATCTCGAGAACCTTCCCTGTATCCGCATCAGTTGTTAAGACAAGCTGTGTAAATCCGAGACTGCTCTTGTCAGCAGAGATCTTGTAGGAATAAGCCAGAAACCCGGAACCGTTATCATCAACGGGTTCGACATCATCGAGTTCTATTCCCAGATTATTTTCGATGATCTTAACAACATCATCTTTGCTCTGACCGATTGCACCTACAAGGTCACCTGCAAATTCACTGAAGTCATCAGGATAATCGCCATCCGGAAGGGTTACATCGGAACTGCTTGCACCGCCGCCCGGTACAAATATGCCGAAAGTCAGCATATTGTTCCCGTCAATGTGTGAGACGTTCTCACCCCAGAAAAGGAAGACATTTAATCCGCTGTCATCCCAGGATTCCCATCCGTAAGGATCAGCCTCGAGCCAGGATGCATCGTTCTCAACTGATTCGCCGTAAATCAATTCCAATTTAGGGCTTAAGATACCGGCATATCCGCTTGCGGGAAGATACTTATCAGATGAAGCGGTCTTATCGTAATCTTCCTGGGAGTATGTCATATCGTTTTCTCTTATATTGAACTCTATATCCTGGACGAAATTCTTATCGTCAGCCCACAAAGATATACTTTTAATAGTGACTCCCTCTATAACGATAACGGGTTCAATACCGGAAAACGTTCTCCCGTGCTCATAAGGCAGCGAATCATCGTATGTATCCCAGGATCCGTATGCTTTATAATCCAGATTCAGCCAGAGATAAGCCTCTGCATCTTCAATATGCATTCCGATACAGTTCTTGCAGATTTCAATGATATCCTCGAGCGGATAATATATGGTGTCAGGAAACGTAGGTGCAGTTAAATCCGTGTAATCAGTGTAATCCGTGTCATCCGGGAGTATCGGCTGTGTGCTGTAAGTCACGGAAGCCTCACACTCAGGCTTATGATCGCCGCCCTCATTTCTCTTATCGGTCTTCCTCACTCTTGCCACCGTGCATGCACACGTAAACAGCATCGCGAAAACCATAAACCACGCTAAAACCCTAACTCTCTTAGACATATTTCACTCTCCCCGACGGTAATACATAAACCCTTAAATCTAAACCTGCCTGCACTGTCAGGCCACATATACCTACGGGTGTAGAATATCAGAAAAACAGCCGCATAATCAATAAAAGACTATTTATTTCCCCAATATTGGCTCAGTGCTAAGGGCAACGTGAGCAGGTGCTTGGTGATCTTATCGGGCCAATATTCAAAATCCAGCCTGATATAATATATGCGAGATTTAGCAGTATCTTCATGGGGATTATAGAACTATCTATGATTAAAGTATTAGGTGATGATTATGGATAAGAAATTATATAGTGTAATGAAAGTGTCTATATTGGTTTTTTGTGTGCTTTTAGCTATTATGGCTATATTTCTTTTATTTCCGCGGAAGTACACTTATAGCGACGGCGGGACAGTTGTTTATGAGAGTTTTGGTTTTGGTGCAATATATACGATAGAACAGCGGCACTGCTATACTTCAGTGCTGGATGAGAACGGCTACGCATACTATGAGAAGGGTACTGTGATAACTGTTTTCGGTGTGGAAGTCTACAATAATGCAGAAATCGATTACAACGATGTGGCTATAGCTCCCCATGATCCGAGATAAATCTGTTCTGCATTTGATAGTTGAACTATAGTTAAAAATCATTGCGGGCATGCAATATTCCTGTTGTTAATTCACCTGTACCAACACTACAATTTCAAATTGGTATAATATGCGTGGGATTTAACACGGAGGTAGATTATGGCTTCAACCAAGGAATATCTTGAATTCATCCTCGAACAGCTTTCAGAACTGGAAGATATATCCAGCCGCGCCATGATGGGCGAATACATCATCTATTACCGCGGCAAGATCATGGGCGGGATCTACGATGACCGTTTCCTCGTAAAGCCCACAAAATCAGCACTAAAGCATATGCCTGATGCGGAGATGGAACTCCCTTACGAAGGTGCAAAGGAGATGCTCCTCGTAGATTCAGTGGATAATAAAGAGTTTCTTAAAGAACTTTTCGAGGCCATGTACAGCGAGCTTCCGGCACCGAAGAAAAAGAATTGACGGGGATCTATATATGCATATCAGAAGATTTACGGAATCGGATGCCAAGGCAGTCTCTGACCTCATCCGCAGGACTATAAAGATTTCCAACACCAAAGACTATCCTGAAGACCTTATGAACGCGCTTATCGAATCTGAGACACCAGAACGCGCCATCGGGTTGTCTTCATGGACTCACTTCTATGTCGTGCTCGAAAACGATTCCATCATCGGATGCGGCGCCATAGGTCCCTACTGGGGCAGCGAGGAGGAGAGCAGCCTCTTTACCATATTCGTTGATCCTGAGTGGCAGGGAAAGGGCGTGGGCCGCGCGATAATCGGCACGCTCGAGCAGGATGAGTATTTCTTAAGGGCAAAGCGCATCGAGATCCCCGCGTCAATTACGGGTGTTCCGTTCTATCTCAAGATGGGATATAGCTTCAAAGACGGCATCTCTGAGCCCGACGAAGAGCACCTGATAAGGATGGAGAAGCACAGATAAATTCTTCCCTCTTACGGGAATTGGTATAAAATAGATTAGCGAATTTCCACTGCAAACAGGTGAGGGAGCATGAATTACAAGGTTATCGATCTGGAGAAATACTATAGAAAAGGCGTTTACCGTCACTTCTCGGAGGACTGCAAATGCTCTGTTTCCATGACCGCGCGCATCGACGTTACGGACCTGGTCACATTTTCGAAGAAGACGGATACGAAGTTCTATCTGAATTTCCTTTACCTGCTCTCCAAAACTTTGAACTCCAGAGACGATTACAAAATGAATTACCTGTGGCAGACCAATGAGCTCGTCTGCTACGACGTTATAAATCCGACGCAGTATGTGTTCCATGAGGACACCGAGACATGCACGCCGGTCTATACAAACTATTCTGAAGACTATCAAGAGTTCTACAAGAATGCGCTTGCAGATCTTGAGAGGGCAAAGAATACACGTGAGTACCTTCTGGATGCGGCAAACCATCCTAACTGGTTCGATGCTTCGTATGTCTCGTGGCTTTCATATGATTCGCTCAATGTTGAGCTTCCTGACGGCTATCTGTATTTCATTCCGATAATCAACTGGGGCAAATACAGGGAAGAGAACGGCAGGCTCATGATGCCTGTAACCGTGAGGATGAATCACGCCATAGCTGACGGCTATCTTGTAGCGAACGTATACAGACTTCTTGATAAAGAAATTGCAGAATTCTGCAAGTGAGGGAGGGGCAGATGTATTACCTGATCGAAGAGACTTTAAAGAAAGTATCCCGGGAGGATCTTAAAGGAACAGACAAACAGTTCGTCGCCGTGCTGTCTTCAGAGGAGTGGAAGAATAACAAGGACAGCTTTGAAATGGGCATGGATATTGAGCCTGATCTTTCTGAGATATTTCTTACAAAAGCAGAAGTTAACTACGATTCCTTAACGGGTACTTTTTCGATCCCCGACAGAAAATGTCCTTCGGACGACGATCTGAAATTCGCGTTCGTTCTTGATGAGAAAGGTATAGTATTCATTGATGATACAGGCGCGGCTTCCGAGATAGTTAACGGTGTCATTCGTACAAAGAAGTGGAAGCTTCCCAGTCTCGAGAGATTCCTCTATGACTTTCTCGATCAGATCGTCAAGGACGACTTAAGACTCATGGAGAAATACGAGAGCGAACTTGACTCGATGGAGCAGGCGATAATTGACGGCGATGAGAATCTTCCGTCCGGGCGCCTCAACGACATCCGCAATGACATCCGTTACTTGAGGATCCATTACGAGCAGCTTATGGATCTTGCCGCAGAATTTGAAGAGAACGAGAATGGTTTTTTCAAGTACGAGAACTTAAGATTCTTCAGACTCTTCATCAACAGGGCAGAAAGACTCCATGAAGCTTCGATGTCCTTAAGAGATTACACGATGCAGCTCCGAGACCTTTACAAGGCTCATCTCGATATCAAGCAGAACCGCATCATGACGGTGCTTACGGTCGTAACGACGATCTTCATGCCGCTTACACTCATTGCCGGATGGTACGGAATGAACTTCCACTTTATGCCGGAATTGAACTGGAAGTGGAGTTATCCGGTGGTGATCATCCTAAGCATAGCAATCGCCGTCGGAAGCCTGCTGTTCTTTAAAAAGAAAAAATGGTTATAAGTGCGAAAGGAGCTTCATTCGAGAAGCTCCTTTCCATTTTTCCTACCCCAATTATTCCCTGGCTATACCTAGTCTTTCTTATACTCAAGTATATCACCGGGCTGGCAGTCCAGTGCATCACAGATTGCTTCCAGAGTCGAGAACCTGATCGCCGAGATCTTGCCGTTCTTCATTTTAGAGAGGTTGACGTTAGAGACACCGACCTTATCTGATAACTCGTTGAGCGAGATCTTCCTGTCCGCCATAACCCTGTCTAATCTCAATATTATCTGTCCCATATTATGTCCTCCTTACAAAGTCTCGTCTGCCTGAACCTGTAAGGTCTTGCCGTAATCGAGAATCGAATTGACTGCCCACGTAACGAGCGCTCCGAACAGTGCGAATCCCGCACCTTCCGTCAAAAAGAGTAAAACACTTGTGACGATAAGTACACCGGTAACTCTCTTTTTTACCTTGTCGTTAAACGGCGTTGCCTCCTTCTCGATCAGCGCGAAAACAGAACTTATCAGCTTAAGCATCACTGCAAGAATGACGCAGCATACACCCGAGATAACGCAGAAAGTGCCGTAGACAACGCAGTAAGGGTGGTCTTCCAGAGCGGCCTTAACTGCAGGAATGTCTGAATCGAAGTTGTCGACAGCACCCAGGCTTATAACAAAGCTGCTGACGCTTCCGATCTGGTTGGAATTATCGACGTATCCTTCTTCCTCTGCTTTAGCAATAAAGTCATCGAATTTCCTGCCCATCGAGAAGATCGTTACGGCAGAGAAAATGCTCATCACGATTCCTACGATTGCAATGATGCAGAAAATATTCGATACGATCTTGCCGACATGGCAGCTCTTCTTGATCCTTGCGATCTTTACATTCTCTTCATTCATAAATCTATACTCCTTAAACATTCAAATTCACCTTCGAAGATGGCTTCAATATACAACGCTAATTAATCTTTGTCAACAATAATTTAACGATAAACGTTAAAAATTATTCATTAGTCGTTGCCGCATAAAACGCGCATATACATCTTATTTGTCCTTTTCCAATCTGTTAGAATATGAAACCGAAGAGACCTTTTCGGGGCGGGAGATTTTAATGAAAGAGCGCGTTCACTACATCGATAATCTTCGGTGGATCACTGTGTTTTTGCTGATCCTCTATCACGCCTGCATGGCCTACAACACCTGGGATGAAGCAAACTACATCTTCTTCGTACCGGACAAAATGCTGTCCGCCGTGATCGTCTTTATCAGCCCCTGGTTCATGCCCCTCATCTTTCTTCTTGCAGGCGCATCAAGTTTTTTCTCCCTCTCGAAAAGAGGCTTCGCAAGATTCATCAAGGAACGTTTCACCCGTCTCGGCATTCCGCTCGCTGTCGGCCTTATCGTGATCAACCCCGTCTTAAGCTATATCGCCGATGTGACGCACAACGGCTATGAAGGGGATTTTTTCGAGCACTACAAAGAATTCTTCACAAGATTCACGGACCTGTCAGGCTATGACGGCGGATTTGCACTTGCACACCTGTGGTTCCTTCTGGTCCTGATTGTTATCTCACTCATCTCCTGTGTGTTCATTAAGCTGATACCTGAAAATGAGACGGCCATCAGGATCACCGGCATAGTCCTTACGGTCCTTGGTGTCGCTTGCTTTGATGTAAAGCTTCTCGGCAAGCCGCTCATTACATATCTGTGTGTGTATCTTCTGGGATATTATTTCTTCAGCAAAAAGGAATTCGTCAAGAAGGCTTCATCGTTCAGACTGCAGTTCGCCGGCATCTTCATTATCGTGGCGGTGACGAACGCGGTCCTCTTTGTTAACTCGTGCGGCTTCGCGCTCCTCAATAACATATGCAATTATTCATGCCTGATATTCGGTGTCCTGACCGCAGTAAGCATCGGCTACTGCTATCTCGACACCACATCCGGCTTCATGTCCTTTAACTCAAAGATCTCGTATCTCTTCTACATCATTCATTTCCCGGCAGTCGTCCTGTGCCAGTACTTCTTAAGCCTCACCGGCATGAATCCTCTGGTGAATTTTGTGCTCACGCTGGTGATCTCTTACCCCGTGACATATCTGCTGTGCGCGGGTTACAGCAAGGTTAGATCTTCCGCAATAGCCGACCGGAAAAAGTAACTGCTACAACATCACTTCATCTGCACAATCACTCCGCTTCAAAATTCACGGCAAATTCACGGCATAGCCGTGAAAACGCCGTGAAAAATGATGAAAAAGGGCCAAATTCACGGCAAATTCACGGCTATGCCGTGAAAATGCCGTGAATATTATGTAGCACCTGCGGCGCGTAAGCCGTCAAGGGACGCTTTGCTTGGCTTTGCCACCCTTGACTGCAAGCTTGCAGGTGCTATGTAGTGTTCAAGAGTTGGATTCCCCAACTCTCACCTGACGATGCTATTGACAAAATACACAACTGTTTTCGTCAAAATGTAGTTTTGAATGCAATTTGCATTTTTACCCCCTCAAAATGAGACTTTTGGCCACATATTGAGACTGGTCTCACGAGCATTTTCAAGCTTAAGCGTTCATAATTTTGTTAATAGGAATTCTGCAGAGAGGATGGTTTCATCATGAATGAAATAGTTTGGCCGATGAAGGTTCACGCAGTTAAGCTCGAATATAGAAGACTCAAACTGGAAAAGATCCCACACGGATATTTCTGTGTCCGGCGAGGAGTGAAAATGGTTGCGGTTACTTACGATCCGGAAAACCCGAAATGTACTCCCAGGCATCCCAGAACGCTTTATATGACCTCCAAAAAAGGGAGGTCATTTGCTGAGGCGATTAACAAATATATAAACCTGAAATCAGAATATGATTCACTGCTTGCAAGCTGGAAAACCAAATACAGCTTCGCGCCTCCGAGAGTTAAATTTCCGATTACACAGTTTTCAGATCCTCACGGAATGAATAATGATTTCTTTAGCAGACAGAAAGAGCGCTGTGGAAAGTATATTCCTGATAATCCTACCGAAAGTGAATTTGGAGATTTGAAATCAAAGAATGAACTTATGGGATCAGATATCCTTAAGCTTATGGATATACCTTTTAAGTATGAGACAGAAGTTACTTTTGTTGAAACCAAAGAAACTATCAACCCGGATTATCTAATCAATTTCTATGAAATAGACCGCTGTGCTTATCTTGAGATATTAGGTATGAATGATAAATTGGATTACTCAATCAGAACTGCATCAAAGATCAACGGTTTCTCAAGAGATGTATACCGGCCGGGCAGGGAAGTGATCTATGTCGTTTTATATGACAAGTCAAACTTTGACAGGGATTATTTCATAGGGGAAATACTGTCTGCTTTCAACAATATGATTCCTGATGATGCTTTGATATGGAATGACGAATCACAAGCAGTTTAGTAAAAACTCCATCTTCAGATGAGAGTTGGGGTATCCCAACTCTTAAACCCTGCTTAGCACCTGCAAGCAAGCGGTCAAGGGTGGCAAAGCCAAGCGGCAGCGTCCCTTGACGGCCATTGCGAAGCAGGTGCTATGGAGTATCAAGCCTGCAAAACTTTTACCTCCACGGCCTCTTCTTATCCAGCCAGCCCTGTTCTTCCCAGTATTTCCTGTCTGCCTCGCCGGAGCCGAAGTTTGCTTTCTGCATCATTCTCATGAGCGCGAAAAGCACCCTCGTCTTCACCCCAACACTCACATTCTTTTTAGCAAGAACTTTACGCGCTATCCTTGTTGTGTCCTTATCGATCTTCTGCTTTTTCTTATCAGAAATTCCGTCCCAGCTCATGGCCTGAACGCCGATACCGTATTTCACAATATAAGGGACACCCCAATAAAACAGCGCCTCGGAAATGGCTTTGACCGTTTTATTTGCTCCGCTGCCCGCGCACGTGGAGATCACGATTGCTTTCTTGCTGAACATGCATTGTCTCGGCCTGTGTGACATCCAGTAATTGAAGGTAAGGTCAAGAAAGCTCTTCATTGGTCCGCTTTCTCTAAGACAGTATGTTGGTGAAGTGAATATCAGGATGTCGGCAGATTCGACTTCGGACATTATCCTGTTCTTTTCCTCGAAGAAAGGGCATGCCGTCACGTCTTCAATGCATTTGTAACAGCCGATACAGAAGTGGTTAAGATCTCGCGGAAGAAAGAACTCCACGATGTTCCCGCTCCCGGCCATTTTATCAGCGACCTCAACGCCGGCAGTCTTCTCCGCGATCCCACCGCCGGCAATCTTCTCATCGATCCCGCTGCCGGCAATCTTTTCAGCGATCTGCCTGCCGATATTGTAAGTGCTGCCTTTGTGGTTCTGCCCGTGTATCATTACAACTTTCATTTTGTTTCTCCCTTATTTTCTGTAAGTAACTTTCGTGTTTTTGAAACCGCCCAATGCTTTCCCGAGCGCGAAAAAAACACTCCCGAACAACCTCTTAAATACCGATATCTTCACCTGCGGAAAATATGCCGCGTTCCTTCGCTCCGGCGCTGTCCACCAAATACCGTCCATGGTGGGGTATTCCGAATCAGAAGTGTAGTGCTGCCCCATACCGCGCATTATGTTGTAGGGCATAAGGTTCTTGAGCTTGGGACTGTGGAGTTTTCCTGATGCTGCATCAGATGCGAATTTCAAAGCGGCCTGAGTGATCTTTCTGATATCCTTTTCGCGCGGTTCGTATGCGTTCCAGCTGACTGATGCGAAGGACGATTTATAACATCTGTTAAATCCGATCCCTGCTAGTGATGAAGCGATACTCTCAGCACATTGTGCCTGACCGACCCCGCCGGCAGTGGTTATTACCAGTGCTTTGCCTTTATAGAAGTATGGTCTGTGAAGCATGAAGCACATGTGGTCGAAGAGGTTTTTGATGTAGCCTGTCTCTCTGAAGTTGTAGGTTGTCGAGCAGATTATCACGCCGTCAGAATCATCGATCTTTTTGATGATGTCTTTCATTGTGCCGTAGTGCGGGCACGCTTCGTGGCCGAGCCTGAAGCAGTTGCTGCAGCCGGTGCACAAAGGCAGATTGATCTTTGCAAGAACGAGTTCCTCAAAGACCGTGTCAGGATATTTCCCGCGGATCGCGTCAACTGCACATTGAGTGAGTTCCCAGGTGTTTCCTTTTCTCCCGCAGCCGTCGATAACCAAAACTTTCATTTACGCATTTCTCCCGTAGAGGCGGTTAAACTGCCTGATGTGATCGTCCATAGTCTTAAGCGCCCACGGCTCCCTGTCAGGATCCCTGTCGCAGATCGTGAGCAGATAGTAGATCGGCGCATAGAAGTGGAGGGTCATTATCTCAACATTGTCAGTGTGGAGTATGCCTGCGGCAGTTACCATTCCGAGGAGCATTCCCTGATATGAGAGAGGATCGTCTACGTAGATCTTGGAGTACATGCCGGCGAGCTCTTTGTTGTTGAACTGCTCGATCGTGAGCATCTTTCTGAAGCGGCTGTTGTAGTCGTCGTGGAGGAAATAAAGGAAGAGTTCGCGCCCGAGTTTGAGAAGGGATTCCTCGGACATGTTCTCATAGATGCCGGAGTCGGCCACGGCGTCGGTTCCGTTGATGTTGAGAGATTTTGCCTGTTCGGCGAACCGCAGATTCATTTCTTCTATTATGGCATCGAAAATCGCCCGCTTATTCTTATAGTGCTTATAGAGCGAAGGCGCCTTGATGCCGACTCTTTCCGCGATGTCGCCTACGAAGACGTTGGCATAGCCCTTCTCGGAGAAGAGGGTAAGTGCTTCATCGATTATCCTGTGCTTTGTATCCATGATTGACCTCACAAATCGGCTAATTCAAATTAGCCAAAGTATAGCTAATCCGAATTAGCCTGTCAACTGAGGGAGAAAATTGTCAAGAATCTTTTCTTTATATCCGTATCTTAGCATCGGTGCGAATTTCCATCATGAGCGCTACGACGGCACAGGGTATCCAAATAAGCTTAAGGGCACTGATATCAAGGTGCCGGTCGACAAGATCTATGTTGCGCTTTCAGGAGACCAGTGCGCAATCACGAATATTAGGATATACTCCTAAGGTATGTATCTTTACCATTACTTTGACAAAAGGTCAGGACCGTTCAGGAGTGTGACCCAGGTCCCGCTTGAAGAGGGCAACTCGATTCTCGAACAGATGAAGAATGAGCGCCCTGATTCCATGTGCTCGAAAAGAGATACTGACTACATAAAGAAGCGCTCAAACTGCGAAGCGATCTTAAGAAAAGAGTTTGCATCCAAGGGCGGAATGATGGATATTGCGTCACCTCATTATATGGTCGTGGAGCACAGCCCGTGGCTCTCAACCTGGTATGAGGAAGGTTCATTCATTAAGATCCCGATTGAGGAATTCGACACGCGCAAGATCTCTTTTACATACGGCGATTCAATGCCGACTTTCAGCCCGAGAGTCAACGACGGCAAAGAGTATAGAAGAAAGGTCTATACCTACGAAGAGATACTGGAAGTGATCGCAAAATACGGTCTGCCGCAGGACTGGAATGATGACGGCGCTAAAGGTCCTGAGCGCTACATCGAAGCGCACGTGTGGACCGATGATCCGATCAGAAAATACAGGGACGGAACGGCATGAGTAACGTGAATAATCACAGAGACGGAACAGCTTGAAAAACACGAATAAATACAGGGACGGAACAGCGCAAATAACATGAATAATCCGTGGGAAGAAATTAACTTAAGTGATTACGAGAATCACATGAAGCTTGATTCGGTAATGCAGCTTCAGACATTGAATCTATTAATGAAAGAGCAGTTTGAAAAGTATCCTGTCGTGACTTCTATGGTGCTCGGAGTTGCAGGCGGAAACGGCCTTGAACATATTGATACCGATAAGTATCAGACGGTCTACGGGATCGATATCAACGAAGACTATTTAAGAGCTGCGGGGGAGAGATTTCCGGAGCTTGCTGATGTTCTGAAACTCATCAGGATCGATCTCATAAATGAAACTGAAAGATTGCCTCATGCTGACCTTGTAATCGCTGACCTGCTGGTAGAGTATATCGGCTATGAGGCTTTTCGAGATGCGGTAAAAAAGATCGGTTCTGAATATGTCTCGTGCGTTATTCAGATCAATAAAGATGTGAATGCATGGGTATCTGATTCTCCGTATCTGCATGCGTTTGACAGGCTCGATGAAGTGCATCATCAGATGGAGGAAAAGGACCTTACAAAGACGATGGATGAGGCAGGTTACTCATTGATCTTGAATGAGACTTACGGCCTGCCGAACGGGAAAGCACTCGTAAGACTTGACTACAGAAAAGGACAACAGGAATGAACATAAAACGTATTGAACAGATAGATGATAAGACAGGCGAGTTTATCAACAGCGAGTTCTCATCTTACGGCGAAAACAGCGGAGTTAAACTTAACTACGATGAGTACTGTTTTACCGCTGAGGAGAACGGTGAACTGACAGGTGTTATCACCGGCCGCGCATACTATAACGAGGTCCATATAGGCGATCTGATCGTCAGCAGCAAATGCAGAAGATCGGGTATCGGAAGTAAGCTCGTGCAGGCGGTAGAGGATGAATACAAGGGCAAAGGATATACGAAGATAACGCTTACGACATTCGGTTTTCAGGCGCCGGAATTTTATAAGAAACTCGGGTATGAGATCGAGTTCGTTCGTGAGGATGAAGATCCGAAGCTTTGCAAATATTTCTTTAAGAAGGATCTCGTCTAAAGGCGTCGGATCTGATGAATACCCGACGGTTGACATAAATACTCTAAGATTTATCCCTGTAACACATAGAGTTTATCCTCTGTTTGCGGTTCTTTCCCCGTGCTAATCTAAAAGTGCGAAGGGGAGGAAATATTGGATGGGATATAATGCATCAACACCATCTGATAAAAAACAGAAGCTGCAGGTGATGATACCTCTCCTGATAGTAATCGCGATTACAGTTCTCGCCCACTTCATCAGAACGAGTTTTGTTCCTGCATTTGAGAGAGTTAGTTCCTATTACAAACTGGTTAAGGGATCCGTTGAGGTGGGCGATGAACTTGTGCTCGGCAAGGATGATCTTAATAACACCTGGCAGGTACTGGACATAGATGATTCGGAAGCACTCCTTATCAATAAGGACTATGTGAGGATACTTTCTTATGATGGTCTTGAAAGCCACTATTGCTCGCATTTGGGACATGGTGCACACATGGCGTATCCGTATATCGAAGACCGTGGACAGGAACCTGAGCCTGCTTCCCAATGGGATGAGAGCGGAATAAAGGTATGGCTCAACGATGTATATCTTCCGTATGAATTCAATGAAAAAGAACAGACGCTTTTGTGTGACCACGGATACGGGGATGTTTTTCTTTTAAGTCTTGATGAATACCGGGATTATATTGAAGGCAATCCTGATATGAATATCGATCTCCCGTGGTGGCTCAGGACTTCAAGGCGGTTTAACGAAGGCGTCTTTCCTGATTATGTCAGTCACGAAGGGGCTATAGGTAAAGAACCCATATACGATGGATCCGATATCGCGATACGTCCGGCGATCAGGGTGTCGATAGCGGACTGAAAAGAGCGGTTTGGAATTTACGAGGTAACTTCATCAGTCAGGCTTTGCAAATGCCGGAAACGCCTTCTGCAAGTTCCACGCTTTCCTTTTTATAATATTGCAAAATTATCCTGCAACATTTTCGCGCACATATCTGTATATAAGATAACAAGGTGATCCTTGGTGTGCCCGCCAAAAGGCATATGATAATATATTAACCGGAGGGATTAAGATGAAGATTGAGCCTAGACATGATTATAAGAAGCCTTTATATGCAGTCGGAGTCGCTGCTCTTATCGGATCAGCAGCTGTATTCGGCACAGGCTGCTTCGGCCCCCGACTTGCCGGTGAAGCAACGGTAGCATCATCCGAGCACAAGTATGGCGGCAAATCGAAGATAGAACAGACTGAGCTCCAGCTTGCCGGTGATACACAGGTGGTTGAGACTGAGCCGGTGTATGCAGGCGAAGTGGACGAGACGGGGCCTATGATTGCAGGTGGTCTTGATATAGTCGAGACGGAGCCTGTCATCGAGGGCGATATGTTTATTGATGAAAGCTATTATGACGATTTCACCGAAGGCGGAGATGACGGCCTTTGTGAGAAGACTGAGTATACCGGAGAGGAAGGCTGAGCTGAAGCAGCAGGGGCATTAGGCAGATGAACTTTACTTTGCATCTTACGGAAAACTGCAACATGGACTGCAGTTACTGCTTAAGGAATAAGACTCCGAAGGATATGTCCGAGGAGGTCATGTATAAGGCATGTGATCTCGCTTTTTCAAAAGGAACGATAGCGGGGATCGTGTTTTTCGGAGGTGAGCCGCTCCTCAAAAAGGACCTGATCTATAAGGCGCTCGATTACTGCGAAGCGAAGGCTGAAAAGACGGGGATAAAGTTCTCATGCAAGATGACGACTAACGGTACGCTTCTTGATGAAGAGTTCTTAAAGAGAGCTTCCAAAGCCGGCATGAAGATCGGCCTTTCATTTGACGGAATGGGACAGGACATATCGAGAAGATTTCCTGACGGAAGTTCAACATTCGGAATCCTCGAAGAAAAGGCAAAACTTCTTTTGAAATATATACCGGATTCAATGGCAATGCTGACACTGGATCCCGCGGCATGCGGCTTGTACTCCGATTCCGTGAAATACCTGTTGTCGCTGGGTTTCAGGGAAGTCTCTGCTGTCATGGCGTACGGTCACAAAGTCACCTGGACGGACGCGGATATAGAGGTGTTTAGAAGAGAGCTTGATAAGACCGCTGACTTTTTGAGAGACGAATTTATCACGGGCAATAGATATTTTGTCGCGCCGCTCATAAACAAGATACAGGAATGTGTCCGCGGCAAGAATCCTGCAGAGCACTGCCATCTCGGCGTTAAGCAGAGTTCGATCACACCGGAGGGAAATATCTATCCGTGCACATCGTTTATAAATGACGCGGAATACTATATGGGTAATGTTTTCGAGGGGTTTGATAAAGAGCAGCTTGCTTCGATCGCAGCGAAAAGCAACACGCCGGAGACGTGCCTTGACTGCGACCTTAAGACCAGGTGCACCAACTCCTGCGGATGCGCGAACCGCATGAACACAGGAAGCGAGAACAAGGTGTCGCCTTTGCAGTGTGCGTACGAGAGGACCGTAATTGAGATCGCCGACAGGCTTGGCGACGAACTGTTCAGATATAACGAAGAAGAGTTCGTGAAGTATTTTGCGAGGTAAGGACCGCACGTTCGACGTCCGGTTGATGCTCTAACAAGTCAAATATTTTTATTCTTGACCTTATGCTTTCTATTTGATATTTTATGCGTGCGAAAAATAACGCCGACAGTTCGTTTGTGCCATCCTGTCGTTAAACAAAACCAGGACAATCATTTATATCATTTTGCTTATAGATTTTTGAGTTTGATTAAATGAGGCTCCTGTTTTTGGGAGCCTTATTATTTTGGAGATATTTTTATGAGCAGAGAAAAAACCGTATCTAAGCTTTTTATGTGCATAGGCATAATCTTTGTCACATGCCTTTTGCTGTCCAACCTCATCGCAGGCAAGATGTGGGCGGTAACAGAGAACATCACGCTGCCTGCCGCAGTGATCCTGTTCCCACTCACGTACATCATCGGCGATGTGTTCACAGAGGTCTACGGATTTAAGAAAGCGAGGACGATCATCTGGCTCGGCTTTGCCTGCAGCTTCTTTGCGGTAATCATCTACCTTATCACGATCGCTCTTCCGCACCCCGGATACTGGGAGAATCAGGAAGCATATGCGGCCGTCATGGGAACGACGCCGAGAGTGGCTGTTGCGTCATTTGCGGGATACCTTTTCGGTGAATTCTCGAACTCCATCGTATTATCCAAGCTGAAGGTTGCGACCAGGGGAAAGAACCTCTGGTTAAGAACGATCCTTTCAACAGTAGTTGGCGAGGGTCTGGACTCTGTGATATTCATCACGATCTCATTCTGGGGGACCATGGAAAACTCCGTCGTCCTCAAGATGATCCTCTTCCAGTACCTGTTCAAGGTCGCATATGAAGTTATCTTCACACCGCTTACTTATGTTGTAGTCAAGGCGGTCAAGAAGGCGGAAGGTGTCGACACATTCGACGAAGGCATCAAGTATAATGTTCTCAAGGGGTGATATCATGCGCGAAAAAGAAGGACTCACAAAGCTCGGAAGCAACGGCACCGCATACAGTCAGGATTACGATCCCGGCGTGCTCGAGACGTTCATCAACAAGCACCCTGACAATGATTACTTCGTAAAGTTCAACTGCCCCGAATTCACGAGCCTTTGCCCGATCACGGGACAGCCTGACTTTGCAACCATCACGATATCTTATGTGCCCTCTGAGAGAATGGTTGAGAGCAAGTCATTAAAGCTCTACCTGTTCTCATTCAGGAACCATGGCGATTTCCACGAGGACTGCGTGAACATAATAATGAAGGATCTCATTAAGCTCATGGATCCCAAATATATTGAAGTCTGGGGCAAGTTCACACCGCGCGGCGGAATCTCAATAGATCCCTACTGCAATTACGGCAAGCCCGGCACCAAGTGGGAGAAGGTCGCTGAAGACAGGCTTTTCCACCACGACATGTATCCTGAGAAGGTTGATAACAGGTAAATTTATCTGCTTGTGAATTGAAGTGCCCCCGGTATGTTTTGTTCAGCTTCCGGGGCTCTTTTTGCTTATGCATTTTTTGTGCAGTCTCGTAACAACAGAACCACAGAATAATGCACGGTTTTAACAGCGGTACATTGAACGGATTTTGGACACGTTTTGTAACACAATCGTATCCGATTTTTTGCAATATCCGGGTTGACTAAAAAAATGACTGAAAAAGCCCCAAATCGTCACAAAAATCGTCAAAACCGCTTGTTTTGACAAATCTTGTGACCAAAACAGGCTGTTTTAGTCAAAGATTTCATCAAATTGGGAAATGGCTGGTTTACATGCTTTTTTTGTGCAGTCTCGTAACAACAGAACCACGGAATAATGCACGGTTTTAACAGCGGTACATTGAACGGATTTTGGACACGTTTTGTAACACGATCGTATCCAATTTCAGCACTTTTCGAGTCCGCCGTTTTGTGGAGTTTTGTAATACCTGAAAGCATCCACAAAAAACATTCCAAAGCAGTAATTAAGCTGCAGTGTGTTCCCTTCGTCCTGCGTGTATTATCCGTACAGAGCCGGCGGCAACTCCGGCCTTCGAACCGAAGAAGGCTCTGTATCTCATCCACGCGGTGACGCCGCTTATGAGCCATACGATGCCTGATGAGAGCCACACTCCTTCAGCGCCGAAGCCCAGATATGCTGTGATCAGGACAGGGATCGTGAATCTTCCGATGACCTCGATTATGCCGTTGAAGAGCGCGAAAAAAGCATCGCCGATTCCCGTAAGCACGCCTCTAACAACATAGATCAGACCGAGTGCCAGATAGAACAAGCTCGTGATCTTAAGACCCTTTGCACCGAGTGCGATAACCTGTGGTGCGATGATGTCTTCCCTGGATACGAAGAAGCTTATGAGTGTGCCTCCGGCTAACTGCATCAGCGTCATGAGAAATGACGTAAGGACAGCCATTATTATGAGCCCCTTCCTGTATCCTTGCAGAACACGGTCGTTCTTGCCTGCACCATAGTTCTGGCCGCTGAATGTGGAGATCGAAGCTGCGAGCGTCATGTAAGGCTGGTGAATGAACTGCTCGATCCTGTTGGTTGCTGTAAATGCCGTGATGACCGTTGTTCCGAAGCCGTTTACGACTCGCTGAAGTGCCATGGATGAGACGGCGATCAGGGCGAACTGCAGAGACATCGGGACACCGAGACGGACAGTTTTATAGACCATCTTAAGATCGATAACGACATCTTTCTTTGTGATCTTGAAATAGGGATTCATCCTGTATGCATATACGCCGCTTAAGACGACCGATAGGAACTGTGATATGACAGTCGCAAGTGCGGCACCCATGATACCCATCGGAATGACGAGAACGAAGAGTACATCAAGACCGATGTTGATAATCGTCGACACAATGAGGAAAAGCAGAGGTGTTCTTGAATCGCCCAGTGCTTTAAGCATTGAAGACAGGAAATTATAAAGCGACACAAAAAGAAGTCCGATACACATATAACGTGTGTAAAGGACAGCATCGCCCATAATGGCTTCGGGAGTGTCTAAAAGTCTTAAGAGCATCGGGCATAATGTAAATCCAAGCAGTCCGAATACCACAGGAACGATGAGCATGATGAAGCCGGTATTTACGATGCACTTTTTGACATTCCTGTCGTCTTTGGCGCCGTAGTATTGTGACACGACAACGCCGCCGCCGCTTCCTATACCGTTGCAGAGTGCAAAGAAGAGAAAGGTTATTGATGATGTAGCACCTACAGCGGCGAAAGCATCCGAGCCGATGAACTTGCCGACGATGATAGAGTCGGCAAGGTTATAAACCTGCTGAAAGATGTTTCCGATAAGCGTCGGGAGCGCGAACAGCAGAATATGCTTGGTCGGGCTTCCAATGGTCATATCTGTTATAGTGCTCTTCATCAAGTCATCTCCCCTGTGTGTGTATTTCAGGACAGCAGGGATTATAGTATTGAAGCAGAGTAAAACCTCTCACAAATCGCCATCGGGCTTATCATTTTTTGTCATCGGATTTTGCCGTTCGCGAAAACAAAAACTGGAATACATAATATCAAAATTCTATTAGAAGTATCAGTGCGCGGCATATTATAATTTCTTTAAGGCAGGTATATTTATGGATTACAGCAATTACGAGATATACGACTTTGACCATGTGAGCGCCTTTAATATGTCCACCGGATTTAAGGAGAGGAGTTATCAGGCTCACTGGCATTCTTATGGGGAAATCCTGCTTGTCGGACCCGGCAAGACGAATATCTACTGCGTAGGTAAGAATACCTATGAACTCGTT
The DNA here is from genome assembly GCA_017428155.1 of Clostridiales bacterium. Taxonomy (GTDB): domain Bacteria; phylum Bacillota; class Clostridia; order Saccharofermentanales; family Saccharofermentanaceae; genus Saccharofermentans. Next base: position 45,930 of record JAFRRJ010000067.1, read on the forward strand.
CCGGATGATATCGTTCTCGTGTGGCCAATGGAGATGCATTCGATCGTGGATGCGAACAGGGAGGACTCTCTGGTAATACAGTTTTCGAATGCTTTTATAAATTCGCTTTTCGATCTCAGACGCATAATGCACATGTACAGAAATCTGCATATCATATGCGTCCAAACGCATCCTGCACTCGCGGGAAAGCTTAAGGAGATCTGCTATCAGATGAAGGATATCTTCTTCTCAGAGAGAACTGACCGTGAGATCAGATGCTGCATGCTCCTTATGGAGTTTATGCTGACGCTTCTGGATTACCGGAAAGAGCTTGCGCCCGAGCTTTCAGAGGATGTTTCTTACGGGTACAGCGATGATGTAATGAGGCGCATGATGAACGTCACGGATTACATCAAGAACAACCTTACGGCAGACGATCTGTCGCAGGGAGCGATGGCTGAGATGGCGGGTATCAGCAGGGAATATTTCTCGAGAATATTCAAGAATGTGACAGGCATGAACTACAGCAAGTGGCTCAACATGATAAGGCTTGAGAAGGCCACGGAGCTTCTTGCCGAAGAGGGAAGGACACTGACTGAGATAGCAATGCTGTCAGGCTTTCAGAGCATACCGAGCTTTAACAGGGTGTTCAGGGAGGAGAAAGGAATAGCTCCGGGAGAATACAGGGCATTATTCGTAAAAAACGACAAATAAGGAGACGTTAAGACATGGAAAAGTCCAAAGTGTATTTCACTGATTTCAGAACGGGGCTCGGAGTGCCTCTAACAGCCAAGCTTCAGAAGCTTATTAAGCTTGCCGGCATAGGTCAGATCGACATGGACAACAAGTTCGTTGCGATCAAGATGCATTTCGGTGAGCTCGGAAATCTCGCTTATTTAAGGCCTAATTACGCGAAAGCCGTCGCTGACATCATAAAGGAGCAGGGAGGAATGCCTTTCCTTACCGACTGCAACACCCTCTATCCCGGAAGCCGGAAGCATGCTCTCGAACACATGGACTGCGCAAATATAAACGGGTTTAATACCGTTACTACCGGCTGCCAGATAATAATCGCGGACGGTCTTAGAGGCACGGACGACATAATCGTTCCGGTCCCTAACGGTGAGTACTGCAAGGAAGCTTATATCGGACGCGCTGTTATGGACGCGGATATATTCATATCGCTCACGCACTTCAAAGGTCACGAGCAGGCCGGCTTCGGAGGCACGATCAAGAATATCGGAATGGGCTGCGGAAGCCGCGCAGGCAAGATGCAGCAGCACCAGAGCGGGCATCCGCACGTCATCTCCGAGAAGTGCAGAGGATGCCAAAGATGTGCCAGGGAATGCGGTTCTGACGCGATCAGCTATTCAAACAGGAAAGCATGGATCGATCCTGACAAGTGCAAGGGCTGCGGGCGCTGTATCGGCGCATGTGCTTTTGATGCGATCGAGAATAACAACTGGAACGCAGCGTCTCTTCTCGGATGCAAGATGGCCGAATACACGGCCGCCGTCATCAGCGGCAGGCCTTCTTTCCACATAAGCCTTATCACCGATGTATCGCCCAACTGCGACTGCCACGGCGAGAATGACGCTCCTATCCTTCCTGATATCGGGATGCTTGCTTCATTCGATCCTGTCGCGCTAGACCAGGCATGTGTCGACCTCTGCGCAAAAGCAGAGCCGATCAGAAACAGCCAGTTAGGCGACAATATGGCAAATCCGGATTTCCACGATCACGGTGACGTATGGCACAACAGCAATCCCAACGTCTCCTGGGCTGAGACTCTCGAGCACGCGGAGAAGATCGGCATAGGCACCAGGGAGTATGAACTGGTCAAGATGAGATAAGCGGGCTGTTCAGGGCTGGTGATCCTTTTCAGAGCCGTCCTGAGTTGCATCGTTGTGCTCTTCTCCAGAGTTGTCCTGCGTTAAGGCTTCGTTTTCTTCGTTGTGAGTTGCCTCATACTCTCTGTCGAGCCGCTTATGGATGTTATCGATGTCTTCTGTCGTTCCGCCGCCGTCATCGTCGGGTGCAATGAATTTACCCTGGTCGACTAGTCGGAGGAATGCTTCAACTACGTCTTCGGCAAGCTGTGTTCCTGCACCTTCTTTGATGACCGAGACCACTTTCCTGAAGTTCATCCTGCTCCTGTAAGGACGCTTGGAATACATCGCATCGAAAGCATCAGCCACGGCGATTATCTGAGCAACTCTCGGAATCCCGTCTCCTTTAAGGCCGTTGGGATAACCCTTGCCGTCAGGACGCTCATGGTGGGATTCTGCACCTACAGACAGTTCGGGCATGATGCGGATATCTTTAAGAACGTTGGCACCTAATGAGGTGTGAGACTGGATCATGTGATATTCGTCATCGTCAAGGTGTCCCTGTTTGTTGAGCACTTCTGCGGGGATACCGATCTTGCCGATATCGTGGAGAAGCGCGATGTTGTAATACTTTTCGACGGTCTCGTCATTGTATCCGAGTTCTCTTGTGAGCATGGCCGTATATTCGGCAACTCTCTTGGAGTGGCCGTTAGTGTATTTGTCCTTCATGTCGATAGTTCTCGCGAATGCCTCAACGATCTCTCTGATGAGGAGCTTGTTTTCTTCCTGCTTCTTCATGAGGACTTTTGTCCGTGATTTAACATAGATGCCGATCGACATGCACAGCAATGCGAAACTTGCGATAAAAGCGAGCAGGTTGAACCATGCCTGTTCATAGATGGCTTTCTGCTTCAAGATCACGATGGAGTACTCGCTTGAATCGTGTCCCATCGAATCCGAGAGAGTGAGCTTAAATGTGTATGTTCCGCCCTTAAGGTTTGTGTAGTCGATGGACGATAGATTGCTCCGTTTGACCGTTCTCGGCTCAGAATCCAGTCCTGCCAGTTCGTAGGTTACAAGAGGATTCATCAATGTATATGTGCAGATATTAGGGTATATCGTGACCTTTTTTACATCGTAAGGGATGGTGATCGTGCCGCTGCTGTCAGGGTGAACTCTTACTCCGTCTGCATCGATGTAGGGAACGGTCATCTTTACTTCGGATACATTCTCGAACTGTTCTTCGATATTTACTTTTGCTACACCTGTGGTGCCTGCTATGTAGAGTTCGCCGTCATCTGTAAGGTAACTGTATGAGTTTGAAGTCGCAATGTCAGGCAGGCCGTTCTCGATGCCGTAGAAAACAGGCTCGAGTTCGCCGTTATCAATTAAATCTTCTGTCTTGATGACATATATTCCGTTGCTGCTCAATATCCAGGATTCGCCAAACGAATTCTCATAGATATCGAAGTTGTTGGAATAAGGAAACTTCGATATCGTGTGGACTTCGTAATCCGGTGTCAGGTATGCAATAGAGTTGCTTGTTACTGCCCAGTAAATGTTGTCGTCGGGATCGTACTTGATCCTCATGACGATATCCGAAGTAAGGCCGGATGACGTATCGATGTTTGTTACGGAGGAACCGCTGATAAGGAAGATTCCGCCGCCGTCAGTTCCTGCCAGGATGTCGCCGTTCTTTCCTTCGGCGACTGTCAGGATCTCCGTGTTGCTGATGCCGTCAGATTCATCGTAGACGCGCTCCACCTTGTTGTCTCTGATTACCGCGATGCCGTCCGTGCAAGCCGCGAGGATGGAACCGTCCGTGCATTCGCATATGGCTCTTACACGCTCGGAGGGCATACCGTCTTCGGGAGTGAAGGCCAAGAGGATGCCGTGGTCAAATCTTATCAGTCCGAACTTTTTGCTGTAGGTCGAGATCCAGAGCCTGTCCTTGCTGTCCCTGATTATTGACCTTATCCTGATGCCGTCCAGCATGGATATCAGGTTGTAGTAGCCAAGGTGCTTCTCGGATGCTGTTTTCGAGCTCCTGATATCAACGGTATTGACCTGTTTATCCTTATCAAGCGCGATGAGCCCCGTATCGGTTCCGATTAAGAGCAGGTCATCGTAAGAGCATGTCGTGTTGACAACGACGGGTTCTAATTCGTACTGATCGAAAACATCGGTAAACCGGTTGGGAACGATCTTCATTACGCCCTGCCTTGAAGATACGAACCACAGATTGCCCTGATAGTCGCTCATTATGCTCTCGATGGAGGATTTCATCGGAGTATTCTCGAGCAGCGTCGGCTTGTTGTTCCTGTAGACGCAGATGCCGTTATTTGCGCAGATCCAGAGGTCATCACCGACGTTGATAACCGCGTTGATGTACTGGAGGGGAGCCGCATTGATCATGTCCTTTTTATCGAACTTGGGCTCCTTATCAAGACTGCCGTACATTATCCTTGAATCCTCGGTCCCGAGATATATGTATCCGGGGTTGACGGGATCTGTGTGAAGACAGTGTATTCCGGTTCCATTAAGGCCGAGATCATCCTTGCTGTAATGATCTTTGAGAGCGCCGCCTGACAGCGTGAAAACCTCGCCCGCCATTGTAAGCGCATATGTGATGCCGTCAGCGCCGGTCGCAAGGCATCTGATGTATTTACTGTCTAATTCCGGGATATCGATTACGGAAATGCTGCCGTCGGTATCAAAGGCCGCGATGCCTCCCGTGGTGGCGATATAGACCGTGCCGTCAGGGTCTTCCGCAAAGCATCTTACAGAGAATGAGGGAAGGCCGTCGCTCTTTTTGTACATCGTGGTAATGCCTTCTTTGGTCATCACCGCGGCGCCGCTGTCGTTCGTGCCGATCCATAGTCTCTGCCTGCTGTCAACAAACAGGCTCACGACGCTTGCAATACCTGTCGTCGAATCCATTCTTTCAAAAGTATTTCCGTCGTAACGAATAAGTCCGCCGTAGCTTCCGATCCAGATGAAGCCGTCCTCAGTCTGAACGATCGCGTTTGCCTCCGAAGTCGGGAGTCCGGTCGTGTTGTTGTATAGAAATGACGCATACCCTTCGCCTTTGGCGGTCGGGTCGATAATGAAGCCGCTGCCGTTGCTGTTGCTGTCGCCGTTGCCGTCGTTGCCGCTGCCGTCGGCTCGTAATGCGGCAGGCGCGAAAAGAATTAACGTCAATAAAGCAACGACTGCCGATGCGGCAATCTTAAGGGGGATTCCTATTTTTGCCTTACTGATTCCCATGTCATGATTTTATCACCTTATCAGAAAATTTTTATTAATTTTTTAGCAAAATGGGGGTATATTTGCAAAAAATCTTTCCTGAATTTTCCTGACGTGGTGTGAGACCAGTCGGTATCTCAAAATGCAAAATAGACGGCCTTTTGAGATACGGGAAGAGAGGCTTCTATAAATGCGTTTTTCGAGATATCGCACTACGCTTCATTTGCTCCGGTTTTTTGAGCGAAAAAGTTGGAAGAAATGTCGGAATCCGGCTAATTCCGACATTTGCTCCGGTTTTTGAAGCAAAAATGTTGGAAGAAAAATGGAATGAGTATTTGTGCCGGACCAGCGGGCTCTGAGCCCCTGTCAAACCCGGTTAACTTACCCGATCAAAGAAATGACGGGTTAGAAGCCCGCCATTTCATACATACCTGATCAGATATATGTTCCGAGATATGCGAATTCAGTGGGTTCCGCGTCGAGTTCGCAAAGGAGGGCGATGACTTCCTCCGAGTAAGCGGATGCCTCGAAATCAAGATAGAACATGAATTCAAAATCTTTTCCTGCGATGGGGCGTGATTCTATCTTGGTAAGGTTCAGGCCCAGGGAGGAGAACTTGGCAAGCGTATCTGCGAGCGCACCGGGTGTGTGGCCCAAAGCAAGCATTACAGAGGTCTTTGAGGCGCCGGGGAAGATCATGAGATCTTTGGTTATGCAGATGAAACGTGTGTAATTGTTATCGGTATTCTGGATGTCGTCTTTTACAGCATCAAGACCGTAGAGCTGCTGGCAGTCTGAAGATGAGATCGCTGCAACGTCCTTTCTTCCCGAGTCGGCGACGCTTTTTGCTGCTACGGCAGTATTCTCAACGATGTTTACTTTGATATCGGGATGTTCTTTAAGAAACTTGCTGCACTGGCCGATCGCCTGATTGTGCGAATAGACTTCTCTGATATCTTCGAATCTTGTGCCGTGATTTGCGAGGAGTTTGTGGCTGATCCTCAATTTGTAGTCTTTTACGATGTGGAATTTGTGACCGACCATAAGGTCGTAAACCTGGGTGACGGAACCGAAGGAACTGTTCTCGATAGGGAGGATGCCGAACTTGCAAAGTCCGGATTCGACTGCCTGGAAGACGCCGTCGAAAGTTCTGAAATACATGATGTTGGCGTGACGGAAGATCTTGTCGGTCGCGATCTGTGAATATGCGCCTTCAATGCCCTGACATGCGACCATTGGTGACTTCGGGAATTCATTCGGCGTGGTCTCAAGAGCCTTGTGTATCTGGTCGGCAAGCTCTGTTCTTGTGCCGTATTCGGTGTTCCTGTATGAGTGGCTCAGATTGAACATCGTAGAGAAAAGAACGCGCTCGTAGTTATCTATCAGCCGGTTCGAACTGTCGAGCCCTGCGAGATAGCTTCTCTCATAGCGTCGGCTCTTCAATGCTATCTCCGACTTGGTGAGCGTCTCGTTGGCCATCTTGCTTGCTTCGAGTCTTTCAGCGAAAAGCTCCCTGATCTGCTCGTCGATCTCTTCGATTCTTTTGCCTGCCTGTTTCTGTGTCATTTTTGCATCCTCCGTCAAATTAAAAGCCCCACAGTCTTGTTCACTGCGGGGCCCTATTTCATACGTAAATCAAATATATATTTACATGCAGTGAACACTAACCCCTATTTCTAAAGGCAAAAAAGAAATCACGCCATGTAAATGCAAAATTAGTCATGTGGCAATTATATACCTTTGATTCGGTTTGTAAACACTTTTTGCAAAATGTGTTCGAAAACCATTCCTGCCACGGATCGTTGCCCGTCGATCGATCTTAAGCGGTGAGAGCTCCGGATGTTATTTCCGCAATTGAAAACTCAAATAAAGCTTACTGATATTCACGCCGGAAACGCGCATGCAAATCAACAGGAATCTTATAATAATTTATGTTAGAATATGCACGCTATGAAAAAGTTGCGTGTCTTCATTTCGATATTGGTTTGCAAGATCATAAGAGGTTTGGCGAAGCTCCTGGGACGTGGTTCGAGCTTGCCGGGTAAATATGCTCTTAAGATCTGTCCTAATATATTGTCACAGCTTAAGCTCCCTGAAATCTCTATTGCAGTAACCGGATCCAATGGTAAGACATCTACTGTCGAGATGATTGCGCAAGTCCTTAAGAGCAGCGGTCTTAAGGTCGCTTATAACAAGGAAGGATCTAATCAGATCGAAGGTGTTGTTACTTTCCTTATAGGTGATGCAACCCTGGGCGGAAAGGTCAAAAGCGATGTTATCCTTCTGGAAGCTGATGAGAGATATTCAAGAAGGATCTTCAAATTCTTCCATCCCAATTATTTTGTTATCACTAACCTCTACAGGGATCAGATGACAAGAAACGGTCATCCTGAATATATAAAAAGCGTTATCAAAGAAGCGCTTTACGATGACATGACGCTGATACTTAATGCGGATGATCCGCTCGTTGCAAGCTTCGGCAACAGCAGGGAAGGAACGATCTGGTTCGGTGCGGATAATCTGCCTACTGACAAAACCGTGCATGAAGGAATCTATAACGACGGCAAGTACTGCCCCGTATGCAAAGCGCCGATGGAATACGAGTATTATCACTATAATCATATCGGTAAGTTCAGATGCACAAGCTGCGGTTTTGCAAGGCACGATACTGACCACACTCTGACTTCGACTAATGATCAGGGCGGCAAGGCTTCCATCACCATAGACGGCAAATATGAGATCCCGGTTTTCTTTACGGGCATATACCACTGCTACAATATCCTTGCTGCGTTTACTGCGGCAGTCACTGCAGGAGTTGATCCTGAAAAGGCTGCAGGAGCACTTGGCGGATATATCCTTAAATCGGGAAGAATCTCCGACTTCTCGCTCGGAAAACTTGACGGAAGACTTCTTCTTTCCAAGCACGAGAATTCCGTATCCTACGACCGCTCGATCGATGTCGTTGCCGGTGATGAGCGGAAGAAGAGCGTAATGATCATCGTGGACGCGATAAGCCGCAAGTATTACACATCAGATTCGAGCTGGCTCTGGGATATCAACTTCGAGAAGCTCGCCGATTCGAATATCGACAGGATCATTCTTGCAGGACAGTACTGCGATGATCTTGCCGTGAGGTTTGATCTTGCGGGGATCGACAGCTCGAAGGTGGAGATTTTCGAGCAGGTCACAGACGCAGCAGAATTCTGCAAACACAATCTGGATTCTTTCCTGTACGTTATCACATGCTTCTCGGACAAAGAGAAGTTCTTATCCTTAGTTACGAGGAGGGAACTCGCATGAACGTGAAGATACTTTATCTTTATCCTGATTTCATGAATCTTTACGGCGATAACGGCAACGTAAGGATCTTAAAAAAGCGGCTTGAAGATCAGGGTTTTGACGTTGAGATAACAAGCTTCACGGTCACTGACTATGACTTGAGCTTCGAAGGCGTGGACTTTGTCTTTATGGGATCAGGATATGAATCGAACCGCAACATTGTGATCAAGCATTTCAGACATTTTAAAGACAGCTTCATAAAGGCTGTTGAAGACGGCATTCCGATGCTCTTTACAGGCAACAGCTACGATATCCTGTGCACGGGCATCACGATATCTGAATTTGAGTTTATGCAGGGATTAGGGCTCTTTGATGTCACATTCAGTGAGCCGCCCAAGAAGCGGTACAGGGGCGATGTGATCCTTGAACTGCCTGACAGCAAGGAACGCTATGTCGGCTTCGTCAACAGGGCAGGTTTTCCTGAAGATACCGGAGACCTTACATGCAACGTCATTAAGGTCATCGGCGATGTTCCAATGACAAAGGACGGGGTGCACGTGAATAATCTTTACGGCTTCAGCCTTATCGGACCTATGCTTCTCAAGAACCCTTCACTTGCCGATATGTTCGTCGAGATAATCTGCAGCCGCAAGGGCGTTCAGGTAAAGCCTGTAGACTATCCTCACTCATTGAAGAGTCATGTTAAGACATTGAAAGCCCTTCTGGAGACAGTGATCTGAACACCGGGCCTGACAGGCTTGGTTATTTTATCCCCATAACGGGATCCTTACAAGGTGAATTTGCCGGAGCGTTTATGATATAATTTCTAAACGGGAGGGATAGATATGGCAGATACGATCAAATGCCCGAACTGCGGGTCAAATCTCACACTTAATGCCGATACCCAGATGCTCGACTGCGGATTCTGCGGTGCTTCGTTCGATCCTTCATCGCTTACGATAAAAGTCGATGAACTTGAGAAGAAGACTGCAGACGTTGTGCAGGACGGCAGTGAGGCTCAGGCATCTTCACAAGCAACAGAACAGCAGGCTTATGAATCTCAGGAAGGTATGCAGCAGGCATATGAGGCTGCCCCCGAGCAGACGGAATTCGTCTGCAACGCATGCGGAGCCAAGCTCATTACGGATTCACATACAGCTGCGACTTTCTGTGCGTTCTGCGGATCTCCGGCTCTTGTAGGAAAGAGACTTACCGAGAATTTCCAGCCTCAGTATATGATACCGTTCAAGCTGTCCAGAGAGTCAGCTGAAGAGGCGTTCATCAAGTGGGCAGGCAAAGGCAAGTGGACACCGTTCGGATTCGTTTCAAAGAAGAACGTTGCCAAGATGACGGGACTTTATGTGCCGTTCTGGCTTTTCGATATCAAGGCAACGATCGATGCTGAAGGAACAGGTGAGAAGGTCAAGGAGGGCTATCAGCAGAGGGTCATTGAGACATACACCTGGAAACGCACTGCAAATCTCAGATGGAAGAATCTTCCTTTAGACGGCGAGACGAGGATCGACGATGCGCTGATGGAAGCAATTGAGCCCTTTAATTTCAACGGACTCATTCCATACGACTACAGATTCCTTCCGGGTTTCTATGCCGACAGATTCGATGTTAATCCGCAGGATCTCGCATCACGTGCGACAAAGCGCGGAATGAAGGGTATCGACACTATGCTCAGAGGATCTCTGAAAGGCGCTTATGACAGCTACAGGATCACTAAGAACATGAGCAAGATCGATTCTCTTGAAGCTTCCTATGCGCTTCTGCCTGTATGGTTCCTTGCTTACAAATACCACAGGAAATTCTATTACTTTGCAATGAACGGACAGACGGGTGAAGTTGCCGGTGAGGTGCCGGTAAGCCCTGTTAAGAAGATGATGTTCTTCTTCATTGTTCTTGCCATTCTTGCAGTTATCACCAGGTTCATTCTGGGCCTTATCATGAGGGGGTTCTGGGGATGAGTGAAAATCTAGATATCAATGAGATGAATAATCCGAACAAGGGCCCAAAGCTCTCTTTGTTCTCGGAGCTTAACGGTGCTTCCATAACCGTCGGTATCGCGCTTGCATGCATTGTTGTAGCGAGCATAGTTTTCTATATCTTCATGAACCTGTCTCCCAAAAAGACGGTCAAAGTCATTGACGATGCCGGTATCTTCACAGAGCAGGAAGAGCAGGATATAGAGAAATTAGCCAAAGATCTTTCCAAGGAAAAAGACATCAGCGTCGTAGTCGTTACCACGAGAGACAAGGGTGCAGGCTACACCAATTCCGATGAGGACGAGATGAGATTTGCAGAAGATTTCTACATGAAGAACGTCAAGACCGTTCCTCTCCAGAACAATTCAGGCATTTGCATTCTTATTGACCTGACTCTTGATGAGCCCGGACAGAGATTTTTCTGGCTTTACACATACGGAACAGCGCATTTTGCAGTATCCGACGACGAATGCTCTTATCTGTTCAGAAAGAATATCGATTATCTTGGCAGCGGAGCTTACGGAGTCGCGATAAAGAATATTGAAAGAAGCCTTTTCAAATACACATACACAAGCTACGGCTCGATCGTGTTCTTCACGATAATCATCCCGCTCGTTCTTGCGTGGATAGTTACTGCGATTGCGTCACCTTCAAGAAAACTTGATCCCGCGCCCGGAATCAATACATATTCCTTCGGCAACGGAAACGGCGTAAACAAGTCTGAGAAGTTTAAGAGCCAGAGGATCATAAATTACGATAACGACAGCCACTATGGAGGCGGAGGCGGAGGCGGATTCTCCGGCGGAGGCGGTTTCTCCGGCGGCGGATTCTCCGGTGGAGGCTTCTCAGGCGGCGGCGGAGGCGGATTCTCCGGCGGCGGTGGCGGAGGCGGATTCTCCGGCGGTGGCGGCGGACGCTTCTGATGTGTTAAAATATCGCGTGATTTTTAAACCAGCAGAGGAATACTATGCTCAGTATCGTTGTGCCTGCCTATAACGAAGGCGAACACATCTACGACAACCTCATGACCATAGACAAGGCGCTTAAAGCGTTCTCGTCTGACTATGAGATAATCGCAGTCAACGACGGCAGCCGTGACAACACGGGCGCTGAAGTTGCGCGTGCTGCTTCTGACAATCCGTCCATCAAGGATTTCGGCTATGACATCAACCGCGGCAAAGGCGGGGCCGTAGCTTGGGGCGCAGTCAACAGCAAGGGCGATATCGTAGGCTTTATCGATGCCGATCTGGATCTTTCACCTGACCTCATCAAGGGTTACTACACCGAGATGACCGCACAGGGTGCCGACATCGTTATCGGCTCCAAGATGCATAAGGATTCCAAGCTTGAATATCCTTTTGCAAGGAAGGTTTTCTCGCTTTGCTACTATATAATGCTCAAAGTGCTGTTCGGTCTTAAGTGTCACGACACACAGACCGGCCTTAAGCTATATAAAGGGCCGCTTATCAGGGAGATCGCTCCAAAAAGAAAGATCGACGGATACGCATTCGACATCGAGCTTCTTGCTCTCGCATCAAAGAACAAGGCTAAGCTTATCGAGATGCCCGTCGAACTGAACTTCACAAGAGGTCAATCATTCGGAAGGATCAAGTTCAAAGATGTCTGGAAGATGTTTACTGACACCTGGAAGATATGGTGGAACCTTAAGGTCAAAAAGTCGTATTTCAAGTGATTTATGTACTGCCTCAAAACTCCGGTTTTGGGGCATTTTTTGTGGATCCGGCCTGATCAGTCTTACAAAAACGGGATTTTATACAATTCTTTTGACATCCGTTGATATCACTGCAAATTGCCACAAATTCATAAGGGAATTACCGCATAATCTTAATCTTTTGTTAAACAAAAAAACGGAATGTTAGGGTATACTGTTCGAGGCAAAAACAGGGCTTTGATATTATCAAAGCAAATGAGGTTAAGATTTGGCAGTACAGTTTACGAAGAGAATTACAGATTACAGACTTGCGAAAGAATTATTCAATCGCGGTAAAAGCATAATATTAAGTCAGGAAGCTCAGGCAACTAAAGAATTTACACAGCACGGGGAGACAACGGTTTTCGAGCACTGCCTCGCAGTCGCAAAGTTCAGCCTCCTCATAGCACATTTCCTTGAGAGAACGCTTAAGATCGATATTGATAAGGACAGCCTTGTCAGAGGCGCTCTCCTTCACGATTATTTCCTTTACGACTGGCATGTAAAGGGCGCTTCCGAAGGCGTTCACGGATTCACACATCCGAGAGTTGCACTCAAGAATGCGGACAGGGATTTTGAGCTCAATGATATCGAGAGAGACATCATTGCAAAGCATATGTTCCCGCTGACACCTTTTCCGCCAATGTACCGCGAGAGCCTGATCGTAAGCATTGCGGACAAGTGGTGCGCTTTAGCTGAGACATTCAAGATCGACGTATCTTCCTACATCATCTACAGAGTCAACTTCAATATCGCACTTGCAGAGGGTATGTACTCCATTAACAGCGGCGATACTTTGACTGAGGCTTTATCAGATCACAAGGCGGTTGCGAACATTTAAAGCATCGGATTATAATTGATCCATGCGTGTTGAGAATCTCACAACATTGATCTACATTACCAGAGGCAGTGACTGCCTCTTTATCCGCAAGACCAGAAAAGGTGACATGAACCTGGATAAATATCTTGGTATCGGCGGCCACTTTGAGTCTGATGAATCTCCTGAAGAGTGCGTATTAAGAGAGCTTGGCGAGGAGGCATCGATAGGTGCCGGTTCTCTTGAAGGGTTCCGTTACCGTGGCCTTATAACGTTCATATCATCTGAATATCCGACTGAATATATGCATGTGTTTACGGCATCTGTCGCGCCTGATTTTGAATTGCCGGCGCGCGCATGCGATGAGGGCGAGCTTTGCTGGGTGCCTATAGCTGAGATGGATTCGCTTCCTGTATGGGAAGGTGACAAGATAATGTTCGACTATCTGTTCGGCTCTCATTCCGGAGAAGGGACCTTCACCATGAAGTTCTGCTATGAGGGCGAGGTGCTTGAATTCCACGAGGAGAAAAGCTGGTAATACCGGATTTCAGATAAAACTATATCTTTCTGAATATTGCGGGACATTTTCTTCTATGTTATATTTCACTTGAAATCTACAGAAAGGCACTTCTCATATGTATTGGATCACACCTAACATTCAGCTTATGAACGGTTTTTACAGGGTGGCCTTTAGGAGAAGTCTGCCCATTTTCAGGTAATTACACCCATTTATCAATAGAAAAACGGCTTCTCCTTTGTTCTCAAGCTGAGTAAAAGGAGTTTTTTATTTTATGTCGAAAAATAACATCAACAGGCAGCTCGGGCTGCTTTATATATCGAACTTCATGTTCAACATTTCCATAGCAGGCGCGGCGTGGGTGCTGCTCCTGGTGTCTGACGGATACTCGCTGGTCCGGGTAGGGTTCGCGGAGACGGTGTTCCACATCACGAGTCTTATAGCGGAGATCCCGTCGGGCATGTTCGCGGATGTTTTCGGGCGCAAGAAAAGCCTGATACTAAGCTGCGTGATGAGCATGCTCTCGGCGCTCGTGAGGGGCTTTGTTCCGGGTTTTGCGGCGGTTTGCGTGTCGGTCGGATTCGCGGCGCTCTCATATAACTTCATATCGGGCAGCGACAGCGCAATCGCTTATGACACGTTTCTGGAAGCCGGTCAGACGGACAGGTATGACAGGTACATATCGACGCAGACGGCGGTATACAGGATATCGAACGGCATCGCGACGCTTTTCGCGGGCGCGGCAGTGATCATGGGCAACAGGAATGCGCAGATCCTGTCGCTTGCGATATCCGCAGTCAATATGGTCTTCCTTCTTTTCCTGCGCGAAAACAAGGTCATCCTCAAGAAGGCCGGCGATTCCCTCGGCAAGCGCATAAAAGACGTCTACAAGGGCAGTTTCAGTTTCCTTAAGGGCAATAAGAAGGTCGCCGGGCTCATATTCAGAAATGCTCTGGTCGGCGGTATCGACGTACTGCTCCTGTTCTTCCTTCAGGCAAAGCTTCCTATGACGGGCATACCTGACTGGACTCTGGGGCCGCTCCTGTTCATCATGTCCATGGGCGGAATCCTGGGTGCCCTTGCAGCGCGGAAAGTGAAGAAAGTGACACTCGGCAAACTGTTTATCTTCTGCATCACTCTCGCGCTCTTAGGACTAATAAGTGAGTTCACGGGCGTATGGTATCTCATGACGGCCGGAGGATTCTTTACGGCCTTTGCCGATGACCTGATACAGATAAGATCCGACATTGCGCTGAACCGGATGGTGCCGGCAGAGCAGAGGGCGACTCTCATATCGGTCAACTCATTCTGCTTCTCGGTGCTGATGATATTCATGTCGCCTCTGGCGGGGTTCATATTCTCGCTTTGATGCGGACTGAAGGGCAGGCTGTAAGGTCGGTTGCAGGGCTTGACGCAAAGACTCTGCCTTTCTGTTGTAAGAGATATTTGATATACTCTTTGAAGGAATTCAAGGTTTAAAGGGGCAGATTAATATGAGATACGAACCCGGGAACGGAGAATATTATTTCAACCAGGAGATGATACTGAGCGACGCTGAGTCGGCTGCCAATTATGCTCATTACAGGAGCTATGCCGCAGAGTGCCTGAACCATCCTGTAAACTGGATGGGGAACATGATGAAGCCTTCTGAGGGCACGAGTTCGGCGGCAGTGATTCTCGGGATCGTAGCAGTGATCGCGCTTTTCGGCGGTATACTGTCGACTATATTCTGCATTGCCTGCAGGAACTACGGTCCGGTTCCGTGGATAATGGCCGGCGTGATGGGGCTTATGGGTTTATACAGCCTGCTTTTTGCTGACAGCAAGGCCGAGAAGGTATTTGCCGAGAGCGTCCTCTGCCAGCGCATTGAAGGCGCAGTAGGAATCATCGGTTCGCTTGTCATGATCGTTATTGGTGCAGGAGCTGTTCCGATGGACAATATTGCAATATTTAACATGACAGTCTTTGCCGTGGTATGTTATGTTCTGTTCCTCGTCATGCTGATCAAATCCATCGGTATTATCAACGCACCGAAGAGCATCTACACGGAAGAGGTGCGCGCTACATGCATAGGATATGTAAGAGGTTATGAATCGAGCAATTCGGACGGTGCGGGAAGCAATCTCCATCCTGTCCATTCGCCGGTCTTCGAATACTACTTTGGCGGTTCGAAATACCTGTCCTACTATGATCTCATGGCTTCAGGCAAAGACGGGAAGATCGAGGTCGGCGCAGAATGCATCATTAAGATCGATCCTGACAATCCGAACCGTGTCATGGGCAACTGCAAGGGATACGCGATTACGCCCATTCTCTTTGCGCTGATGTCGCTTGCAGGCGGTGTTATCCTTACAGTGTTTTTGCTGAAGTGATTATTCAGTGCTGACGTGGAAGTGATCTTCGCGTGTTTGCTGAAGTGATTTTTTGCAATCTCTAAAAGACCGGGCTCAGATGTGCAGCCCGGTCTTTTAAATATTGTTAGGTTATGAGGCGGATGATGTTTTCGAGCTCATATAAAACCTCCTGTGGAAGTCCTTAAATGCCTGATCCTGACTTTACATTGAAGCGCGGAAGATGTTCAGCATGTCTTCCTCATTAAGGAGCTTTGCAGAACCCATGGCGCCGCCGACGCCGACTGCGCACTTGTGTGCCATGACAACGAGATCTTCCTCGGTAGCGTTAACGCCGAGTTCTCTTAAGTTGGTAGGCATATTGATCGATCTGTAGAAATCCTCCATTGCCTCGATGCCCTTAAGAGCGATCTCTTCGTCTGTGCCTTCATCTTCAACGTCCATGACGTTAAGCGCAAACCTCTTGAAGCGGGGGAGGCATTCCTTGTAAACATAGCGTGCCCAGCTGCCCCAGATAGCAGCAAGTCCGGCGCCGTGAGCAACATCATAAAGACCGCCGAGCTCGTGCTCGAGCTTATGAGTCATCCAGTCTCCGCCGTCGTTGCCGCAGCCTGTAAGACCGTTGTGTGCAAGGCTTCCTGCCCACATGACCTCGGCACGTGCATCATAGTTCTTGGGATCGTCTCTCAGGATGACCGCATTCGTCTTAACAGTGCGCAGCAGTCCTTCTGCAAGCGCATCCGTGATCTCCATATTGCCGCCGTTTGTGAAATATCTTTCCATCGTATGCATCATGATGTCTGTGCATCCGCAGGCTGTCTGATAGTCGGGCAGCGTCATCGTGAGCTCGGGGTTCATGATCGCAAATCTCGGACGTCCATAATCGCTGCTGTAGCCGCGCTTAACAAGACCTTCCTCCTTGGTGATAACGGAAGAATCGCTCATCTCGCTTCCTGTAGCTGCGATCGTGAGGATAACGCCCAAAGGAAGGCAGCCTGTTACTTTGCGCTTATAGTCATAGAAATCCCAGACATCTCCGTCGTTTGCTACACCGTATCCGATGGCCTTTGCCGAATCGATAGCGCTTCCGCCGCCCACTGCAAGGAGAAAATCCACGCCCTCTTTCTTACAGAGTTCTATGCCCTCGTAAACGAGTCCCAGACGCGGATTCGGAACTGCGCCGCCGAGTGTGATGTAATTTATTCCTGCCTCATCGAGCGTTTTGGTAACACGTTCGAGGAGACCTGATCTGACGACGCTTCCGCCGCCGTAATGAACGAGCACCTTCGTACCGCCAAACTCCTTGATGAGTTCTGCGACCTTGCTCTCTGTGTTCTTTCCGAAAACAACCTTGGTAGGGGTGTAGTATTTAAAATCGAACATGTTGATACGCTCCTTATCACAAATGATATAAATATTTATAGCATAGCGGTAGGTTTATTGCTTTCAATTTTTTCTCGGGCGGGTATCATTTTTTGATTTGGAGGCCCGGGCGCGGCGGTTTTGCGTTGTGGCTGTGAAACCCTTGCGGTTGTTGGAGTGTAACAGTGTTACACAGGGTGTTTTTGCCTTTTTGCGTTCGCGAAAAATGAATCTGCGGGGTGGACCTGTGATTTGTTTACCGCGCGGTATTAAAATTGGACACGTTTTGTAACAGTAGCGTGTCCAAATTTTGCATTGGCTGCGGAAGGGGGATTTTTCGAGTGCGCCGGAAGATAGTTTTTCGAGAATGCGGGAAGAAAGTTTTTCGAGTGCGCCGGAAGAAAGTTTTTCGAGAATGCCGGAAGAAAGTTTTTCGAGTGCGCCGGAAGAAAGTTTTTCGAGTGCGCCGGAAGATCAGAAGACGGGGCTTCCCGGATTGACAGTCTAACGATCGTTAGATATACTTCCTCTAACAATTGTTAGAGAGGGCTTTATCAGGCTTATGACTACTAAAGAAAAGATCATGGATGTTGCGCTTCATATGTTCTCCGAAAGGGGCTATGAGGCTGTGTCGATAAGGGATATCTGCGGTGAGGTCGGTATCAAGGAGAGCACGCTCTATTACCATTTCAAGAATAAAAAGGACATTCTCGATTCGCTGACCGCGAAGTTCAGGGAGCACATTAACGGTCTTCTTTGCGATGTCGATGAGATCCTGGATGAGCCTTTAACTGATGCTGAGGACTTTATCGGCACGAAGATGATGGATAAATACATGGTGGAGAGTTATCTTTTCGAGCCGTTCTGCAACCTGATGATAAGGCTCATGATGATCGAGCAGTTCCATAACGAGGAGATCCGGGAGCTTTATGAGAAGACAATGTTCACGGATCCTTACGAGATCCAGATGGGCATATTTATGAGGCTTGCAAAACTCGGCGCGTTTTCCGAAGAGGACGCGAAATGGATCGTCCGCGATTATCACGCATACATGAACATGCTGACTTACAAATACCTTCTGAACGGCGAACTGACTGAAGAGCGCAAGCAGGGGTATATGCGCGAAGTTCACGAATACATGCAAAGGGTAATGAGCAGGGGCTGATGATATGAAGAAGATCGCGATGTTTACGATGGGCACCAGAGGCGATGTCCAGCCGTATATATATCTTTCGAGGGCATTGAAGGCCAAAGGCTATGATGTGACGCTCGGTTCGCACCCGTGCTGGAGGGGGCTGATCGAGGATGCGGGAGTGCATTTCGAACCAATAGGACCTGACATCGATATTGAGATGGAAGCAGCCGTGATCCGCGGCAAATCGCCCAATGCGGTGATGAGCATGATCAGGACGATGAACTTCATAATGAAGATCATTCAGGGCGCGACGCGCGAGGTGTATAAGCTTTGTGAAGGCAGGGATCTTATCATCGTGACGCACAGCAAGATCGGCGCCGTCGAGGCAGCTGTTCTCGGAATACCGGTGATCGATGTAACGCTCCAGACCGAGATGATCCCGGAAAAGCTCAAGGAGCAGAAATTCACGGACAAGCTGATCGGCAGTATGATAGGCCATCAGATCGACAAGCCGTATAACAGGATCCGCAAAGAGTATGGCTTAAAGCCCATGAAGAACGGTGATGAGATCCGCTCGGACAAGCTCAATCTCATCCCGATCAGCAAATACGTGATCGAGCGCAGTCCCTACTGGGAGGACATGAACGTCCTGACCGGATACTGGTTCGAAGAAGAAGGTGACTTTACGCCCTCCGACAAACTTTTGTCTTTCCTTGAAGCCGGCGAAAAGCCCGTGATCATAGCCCTCGGCGCAATGTCTTTCGAAGCGCAGTCCGAGAGAGCCAAGCTTGACATGTTCGTCAACGCCCTCTCGAAAACCGGTCACCGCGCCATCATCCAGGGCTTTCAGAAAACCCTTTCCGGCTACTCACTTCCTGAGAGCATGACCGCCTGCGGAAGCGTCCCCCACAGCTGGCTCTTCCGCCAGGGCAAGTTCGTCATCCACCACTGCGGCTTCGGCACCTCCGCCGCTTCCATGATCTGCGGCATCCCATCGCTTCCGGTCCCGCACGTCCTCGACCAGCTCGGCTTTGCCGTCCGGCTCGAGAAAGCCGGCGTCGCCACCGATCACATCTCCGCCAAAGACCTCACCGGGGAAAAACTTGCGCTCGCCATCGAATCGATGGACAGTTCATATGGTGCGTTGAAGGCCAGGGCTCTCGAACTTTCTTCCTTGATTGCCGGCGAGCACGGTCTAGATACTGCAGTCCGGTTGATTGAAGAGGCGATGGGCTGGGCGTGAGTTTTGGGGAGTGTATTGGTGTGCATATTTTTTCGCGCGCTCGAAAATGGACCGGGCAGGAAAGCGGCCTGTTTTGAGGGGTATCACAAATTCCTAGAAAATCGGACTTTTATGACACGAACGGGGTTCTAAAATATCGCGAATGCCTCGAATATTCGCGTTTTATGATACGAACGCGGTGAAAAATATCATAAATGCCTCGATTTCCCGCATTTTATGATACAGGAAGGCCTTAAAA
>JAFRRJ010000008.1 GCA_017428155.1 Clostridiales bacterium
GCCGGATTTGAGGAATACATCCCAAATCAAGAAAAACAGACCTTTTGGGATACATTTGCCTCCTCAAAAACACCCCAAATCTTTGAAATAACAACTTTGGGATACAATTCTGATCAAAAATGTATCCCAAATCAAGAAAACGAACCATTTGGGATACATTCGCCCCCTTAAAAACACCCCAAAAAGCAAAATCAGACCGTTTGGGATACATCCGGCCCCATAAAATATCATAAATGCCTCGATTTCCCGGATTTTATGATACAGGAATGCCTTCAAAATATCATAAATCATGTAGGTTTTGCGATTTGCGATACCAAGAGTACAGAATATCTCAAAACCCCAAAAATCAACCATTTAAGATATCGATCTCAAATCAGACGAGGCCGGGGCGGAAAATGACGGTGTCAGCCCTATCAAAGCCCTCGGGTCTGCGCCCCCAAAGCCCGCAAGGTCCGGTCATGAGTATCCCTCAAATCCGCTTGGTGAGGCTATCCCCCATTAAAGCCCTCGGGGCACCATCTCATCAAAGCAACCCCCATCAAAGCCCACACATAACACCCTCATCATTGCCCATTCCCCCACATTTCTGCCTGACATTTGCCGATAAACTTCCCGCTTTTGACCTGAGGATTGACCAGAAGCCATGTCCGGTGCGTGTTAATATCCAATTGTTTATTAAGCCTTGGCCGGCTGAGGCTTAGGAACTAAGGCAAAAATAAAATATGGAGGATACACATATGAGAAAACCGATTATAACTGCAGCGGCGATCATGCTCAGCGCGTCTGCTCTGGCTGCATGTTCGAGCAACACAGGTGATATGTCACAGCGCGATGATTCTTCAGGAATAATCAGCGCAACTTTAATAGCGAGTGATATAACGGCGGCTTCTGAGATCCCTGCGGTTCAGGAGAGTACGGATGCCGTAATCTCAGAAGCAGTTAATGACGATCCTATGGGCGCAGGCCAGGGGCACAACCTTCCGCTAAAGGACAGGACTGAAGATGCTAAGCTGGCTGTCGAAGCTGCGATGAAGAATTATTTCGATGAGACATACGGCGATAAGATATCCGAAGCAAATGTTGTCGTGAAGAAGATCTATAACTACGATGACGAAGCGGCTGCAAATCTTACGGGCATGAATTCAGAGAACCTCGCGTTTGAGCTGACTTATGACCTCAAGCCTGCGTCAGATTCAAAGGCGCTTATCGAAGAGCTTACCGGCGGCAATGGCACCTATAATGAGGAAACAGGCTGGATCGAGGGCAAGGTGGGCGTCGGAATTCTTGCGCCCAATCCTGACGGCACAAATCCCGAATACGTGATCGAATTAACCTCAACTTCATTCTGACTCAACTTTCATACTGAAGCACCAGTTTCCGATTTCTGTTCCGGCGGCGGGAACCTTGATGTGATCAAAACAGGAAAAGCCGTTTGATTCATAAAACATTGTGTTTTCGACGGAGTTAGTGATCAGGGAGAGGTATCCGCCGCCTTTGGATCTTACGTAAGGAACCATGTATTCTTGGATGTCGCCGGTGCCGATTCCGCGCCGCTGCCTGTCCGGTCTTACGGCAAGGATCTCAACATAATAAACGTCGGGATTTCCTTTGATGAAGCGGTCGGCGGGAGCTACGCATTTATCGTACATCGCAAACCACGAAAGAGGTTTCGCGCCATAACGGAAGAGCATCTTTATTCCGCCGGATGTAACATATTCCATGAATCCGGCCTGATCTCTTCCCGGATCATGCAGAGAAAATGCGGTTACGATCTCGCCGTCTTCTTCACCGACGACGGCCTGGCTGCGCCGGATCTCGGATTTGAAGCACTGGACGTGGAGGTCGTAGACGAAATCCCATCTCTTCTTCGGGTCTTTGACAAAGGGTCTGTAGAAATCATATTCGATGAAAGCGTCGGCACATAATCTGCTTATAGCTTCCAGGTCCCGGGTGTCAGCAATTCTGTAAGTAATCATTTTCTACTCCATTTTAAACACAGCTGATCGTTCGAAAATGTTCAATTCCCCACCACGGCAATTATAGCATGGCAGGGAACATGACTTCTATTAGGAGAATCAGGGGCTTCGCTCTTTATGCGAATGTCCGTCAGATTCTGTGGAGTTTGCCTTTGCTACCAAACCTCGAAAAACTGAGGCAAAAGTAGCAAAATTTTCGAAATTTTGCTACTTTTCGGCTTTTTGACCCATAAAAAGTAGCAAAGCCTTCAACGCAGCTTTTCGAGCGCGAAAACAAAACTTCCGGTGCAGCTTTTCGAGCGCGCCCCCGGAACAGCTTTTCGAGTGCGTAAAAATATCACTAAGCAAATGAGATTTATTCCCGGAGGATTTTTATATAGAATAAAAGAAAATGCGATGAGAGGTCATATGCCGTTTATTCCTTTGGAATGTCCTTCATGCGGGACAGGATTAAGAATAGATCCGGATGAAAGTGCTGCGGTCTGCACATACTGCAGCAAGCCTTTTGTTGTCAAAGAAGCAATCGTAAAAAACTACATCAGGATCGTCACAAGCAACGTTGAAGACTGCAAGGACCTGACATCAATGGAGTTTGTAACTGATGAGAACGTTCTTATAAGATACAACGGAACTTCCGGATCAGTTGTTATTCCGGACTATATCACGGCGATCGGAAGCAAGGCATTTGAGGACTGTGCGAATATCACTGAGGTCCGCCTGTCTGATTCCGTAACGGAGATCGGTGACAATGCGTTCGCCGGCTGCACGAATCTCCGCGCGGTCTATATGCCGGATCAGGCAATTAAGATAGGCAGTTACGCGTTCTCCGAATGCACGGGTCTTGTAGCCTTAAAGCTGCCGAATTCAGCAAAAGAGATCGGTCCTTATGCATTCAGCGGATGCTTTATGCTGAGTGCTGTTTGTATGCCTTCCTCGAAAACTCTGATCGACGAGACCGCTTTCTCGGGCGATAAAGATGTGCGCTTCGAGTGGCCGGAGGACTGGGAAGGCGAGCCGCTCCTTAAGCTCAGGATAGCTGCTCAGGCGCTGGGCGGAAAGATCAGTCTCACAGGCGATAAAGGACAGGACGGCGGAGAGCTTTTATATCTGGGAATCTCTGGTCTCGGTGCGTACGCGGAGCCCGTAAGCTACAATTTCTATACATACCAGGGCTTCATGAACATGTTCTCACTTGAAGCCAATAACAATGATCCGTATCTTCTCAGGCTTAGCGTTGACAATGCCAGGATGAGATATGAAGCAATTGAAGATATCCAGAGAAGTTATTCCGAACTGATAGGACTGCTCGGCCGCGCTGATATCAGCAGAAGCACGGTTGAGATGATCAACATTCCGCACTTTATCTGGAAGCAGGGGAAAAGACTCAACGATTTCAAGGTAACGGATCTCGGTGTGGTTCCCGTGCTTAAGTTAAAACTTGGCGGCAAGCCCTCCTGATAAGCCCGGCATACGAAGCGCCCCTTACGCCGCGATCATCTCTCATCAAATACTATCCTCGTTCTGCTGTTGACCGTGCCGATCACGCTGTCCAGATCCTTTTGTCCGATCAAATACGGCGGTATCTCTTCCGATACAATCATCAGGACCGGATTATCCGACAGCATGACAGAATCCACATCATCCAGCATCTGAAGGAAGATAAGATCAAGCTCAAGACTGGCATCGAATACATAATCCGCACGCATTATGTCACTCAACGGGAGAAGAAGATTCCCGGGGTCATAGCTGCTTAACATATCGTAATATGGCTCATTGATCAGCTTCTCGTTCTTTACCTTGTCCACGACAGCTTCACGGTTAATCGGGATCCGGTCATCTGCTTTTTTCTGAATATCGCTGCTGATCAGAATATCGAGGAACGCATAAGCGCCTTTTTCCACAGATGTTCCTTCCGTGACTGAGAAGGAATTGGTGATGTTCGCAGAAGGCCCCGTCCCGTCTGAAGAAGGAAGGCCCATTACCCTTATGTTTTTTCCGTAATAATTTATATGCGCCAGCTCGAAAAGGCTGTCGATATTCTCGCTGAACACTGCAGCTTCCGGCTCATGCCAGGAATATATTTCGTCTGTAACAGGATTATATACATCAATGAATTTGCTCATGCCTTCAGGGATATTGTCCCTGAAAAATCCTGCAAGTTCGCGGAATTCACTGTTGTCAAAATCCATTTTCCCGTCTTTGATCCACCCGGTATAGTCTCTTTGAATGCAAAGGTTCAAGAAGTGCATACGGGTGGAAGAGGAGGTCACGGGTTCCTTACCGTTAAGCTGGTCTTTTACGAACGAAGCATACTGTTCATATGTGAATCCGGCCTGATACGCATCAATATCCGAGCCGTCAGTAACGATGCCGGTGACGGTAAATGCGGTAGGGATAAAGTAGGTCTTTCCGTCTGTCCGGGCTTTGTCTATCAGGTTGTAATAGTATTTCGAAGGATTGAAATCCTTGCTTTCCAGATAGGAGGAAAGATCCATGAGATATGTGCTGTTCAGCAGGTCGACAGAAGATGCCGCACCGAGGATAACGTCAGGACCTGTTCCTGAGCGGATGTCCGAGATCAGGCTTCCGCTGGCAAGTGCCATCGCGCTGTATCTGTTGATGTCAGTCTGGTCGATCTCATAAGTGTCGTCTCCGGCAGAGAGATAATCGCCTTGATCGTACAGGCTCAGCTTAGCGAAGAATTCTGTCTCCTGATCATTAAACTTCAGCAGGGCTTCGCCTTCAAAATATGAGAGATCATCACCGAGACTTGCGACAGTAAGGATAGCCTTTCCGGCATTGGGGTTTACATCGGCCTTTTCCAGAACATAGATTACCGCCGGATCGCATGACTTATACTTGCAAACCTGATTCATATTTACCGGGCATCCGAGGATTGCTTTGCTGTCATCGTAATAGAGAACGGTTGAGCGCTGACTCTCATAACGGTTGATATTACAGCTGTCAAAGTCCAGTCTTAATATCTCATCACCTGTCAGGGCATCGTATTCATAAATGCCCGTTGCCTTGGTCAGATAACCCGTACCGTCTTTTAACGACGAGACCATCTTATTTGATGACACAGGGATTTTACCGGTGAGCTTCCCGACTTTTCCTGTTGCAAGATCGAGCTTGAACGATAAAGGTTCTTTTCCGATCGCGTCAAATATAACGGTGCCGCTGCCTCCGCCGTAGCAGCCGTAAATAAAGGACACCGCACCCGGCCCAAACTCTTTCTCGAGATCGACACAGTAAAGAGCCTTCATATCTTTAAAAACGGCGATCTTCAGACGCGCGTTGTTCAAAGCGCGGAGAACCATTACCTCATAGCCTTCGAAAAGATCAAAGCTGTCGCTGAAATATCCGCTGCTCTGAATCACATCTTCCATGTCGCCAAGATCGTTCTTTACGGCCGGATCGATCTGAGGCTCGGCACCTGTGCTGATGTCGCAATAGTACATGTTTGCAGATACAGGCTCATTGAAGTACAGGCGGACACCTTTCTCCGACTCACAGCATTTTTCGACCGTGAAGAAGCCCCAGGCAGACTTTCGCTGTTCCATGATCCCCTGAAGATCGATCAGATAGTTGAGGTTTCCGTCAAGATCGAAAATCCCCATCAGGTCGGCATCCGTTGGCCTGAATTCGGAAAGATTTGGCCTCAGTCTTGTCGCGTGATAAGTCATTACGTACTTGTCATGGCAAAGATATGGTCCTGAAGGCATTACATCCTTGTAGATTTCCGGGTCGAGTTTTGGGTCAAGCTCAACTCTTTTCGAGGTGTACCACGGATCAGATGCCTGAACGGTTTTGGTCCCGGTCTTATTGCTCTTGCAGGAGGCTGATGACATGGTAAATGATGCCAGCATTAACGCGGCAAGCGCTGATGAGATGACCTTTTTTGCAGTAATCATAAATGCTTCTCCATCAGATTATTTCTCCGGTTTAAGAGCAAAGGCTACCTCTCGTCAAATACGGTCTGCGACCTGCTGTTGATAACGGAGATCACGCTGCCGATATCTTTCTGGTCGATGAGGTAGGGAGGGATCTCCTCTGATACGATCATCAGGACCGAATTGTCGGGGATCAGGACGGAATCGATGTTTTCGAGCGTTCCGAGAAAGATATCGGGGAGCTTCGAATCCGGGTAGAATACCCCGCTTGAAAGGCAAAGATCCTTTAATGAGTAGCCATACTCGGGAGGATAGTTCTTGTATATGTTGTAAACGGCCAGATTAGAAGCTTTCTCCTTTTCTATCTTCTTAAGAACGGCTGCACGGTTAATGGGGATCGCAGTCTGCATTTTGAGCTCCTTCTGGATGTTTTCACTCAGAAGGATATCAAGGAATTCATAAGCAGCTTTTTCCAGAGGTGTTCCTGCTGTTATTGAGAATGAATTGCCGATCTTTGCCGAAGGACCGGTTCCGTCCTTTGAAGGAAGGCCGATCATCCGGATGTTATCTCCGTAATAGTTGCTGTGGGCAAGAGTTATGAGATCATAAAGATCTTCGAGAAAAACAGCATCAGGTCTGGAATTGGACGTGTTAATAAGATTACCGCTGTCCGGCTCACCGTCCTCTTGCAGCGTTATGCCATCTGTAAATCCTTCCTTCTGATCAAGCGTCTGCTTACCGGCGGTTTTGAAAATGTTATTTCTGAATCCGTTCTTGGATCCGCCTACGAAAACAATGCTTGATAATTCTTCCCCCTTAGTTCCTGAAGTGTTGCCCTCAGGAATATACTCTTTAAAGAATCCGGCCAGTTCAAGGAAGCCGTCATTATTGAAGTCGATCTTATTGTTTTTGATCCAGTCCTGATAGTCTCTCTGGATGCACAGATTAAAAAAGTGCATACGGCTGGAGCGCCGGGTTACGGGTTCGACGCCGTTAAGCTGTTCTTTTACAAAAGAAGCGTACTGTTCGTATGTCAGACCGGACACATTTCCGCCGAGTTTTGATCCGTCCGTGACGATGCCCGTGACCGTAAAAGCAGTCGGGATATAGTATGTTTTTCCGTCCTTCTTTGATGCAGCGATAATGTTCGAATAGTATGCGGAAGGATCGAAGTCTTTGCTCTCAATATAAGAAGTCAGATCTTCAAGATAAGAGCTGTCCAGGAGATCGACCGACTCTGCCGCTCCGAGGATCACGTCAGGACCTGTTCCTGAACGGACATCAGTGATCAGATTTCCGCTTGTCATTGCCATGGCGTTGTACCGGTTGATGTCGATCTCATCGACCCCTGCCGAAGGGTCAACAAAATTATAGAATGTGTCCTCACCATAGAAGACCGGTACAGCAAAGTATTCGCTGTTCTGCTCATTGAAAGATTTAAGTGCTTCAGCCTCAAAATAAGACAGATAGCCGGTAAGACTTGCAACTGTTAATATTCTCTTTCCGGCATTCGGATTCTTTTCCGCCTTCTCGAGTGTATAGATGACCGGCGGTGAAGGCATCGAAAAAGCCATCGTGCTGTCATCGGAATATGAGAGGATGATCTTATTCTCATCGTAATAGAGCACAGAAGTGACTGAGCTCACAAACCTGTTGATATCGCAGAAATCATAGTTGAGTTTTATCTCCTCATCGGTGTTCTCAGGTTCAAACTTGTATATGCCGCTTGACCTGGTAAGATATGCTGCCCCGTCCCGGGCATTTGTGATTAACGGATAACCGTTGAGCCGCTCATCCGTAAGTTCAGTCAGCTTACCCGTAGCAAGCTCCAGCTTTCCCGCATAAAATGATTTCCCGCTGCCTGTGATCACGGCAGCGCCGTCGCCTGTACCGAAGACCTTTGATATATATGACAAAACTCCAGGCCCCAGTTCTTTCGCGGAATCAAGAGTATATAGTATATTTCTGTCTTTTAAGGCAACGATCTTGGTCCGCACGCTGCTGAAGTTCTCGATTATTACAAGCTCATAATCTTCTATCACGTAAAGATTTACGATCATATCTTCCGCATCAAGCTGACCGAGATCGATCTGCTCCGGTGTTCCGGTTACAAGACCTGTATCCGGATCTATATCGCAGCAGTAAAGACCTGTGAAGGAATCCCGGAAATAATATCTGATACCTTTTTCCGATCCGCAGCATAACGTCGGCATAAAGACATTCCAGGGAGCAGTGAATACCGACATTATCGCGTCCAGATCGACCATATGAAGAAGGCTGCCGTCCTGATCAAAAATGCCCATCTGTTTGGCGGAAGTTACCAGACAATCAGTCTCATCTTTGCTCCTGATAAATTCTTCATAGAGCATAACGTACTTGTCATTGCACATATATGGTCCGAACGGGTTAAATGACTGATAGTCATCAGGATTGACCATAGGATCAAGCTCGACTTCCGTCGATTCATACCACGGATCCGTATCGGAAACCGTCTTTACCGTTCTTTTGGCTTTCCCGCATGATGTTATTGAAAGACAGACCGATGCCGGTAAGATCAAGGCGAGCGCAATTGCAATTGTTCTTTTAAGAATCCCCATATAAACCCTCCATACTATGAATCAGTTTAAATACTTCCAGCTTTGCTCCAAGTATATTGAGCGGATGTGTATTCTTTGTGTTTTAGGAAGGTGTGCTTTGTGTTTTTGCAAAGGCGTGCTTGGCAGTTTTTTGGAAGGTGTGCTTTGTGTTTTTGCAAAGGCGTGCTTGGCAGTTTTTAGGAAGTGGTGTGCCGTGCATTTCCCTCATTCTTGATGATTTTTTGATGCTGAAATGAAGACTATTTGAAATTCCCGTGGACTAATCTTTTACCGGAAACCAAAAGTTAAGGCACGTATTAAGCACATAGAAGGCGCATATGCCGGTATGAAAAACAAGCAGACAGAGGAAGGAACTATGGGTATTAACGGTTGGTATTTAACTGAGAATAACAAGAGATACAGCAGTTATACTGATTTTACAAACAGCGGCAGCAGCTATACTGATTTCACGGCACAGGGCAACCGCAGGCAGGTTAATAAGAGAACTGTACGAAAAGCCCCCGTTGCTAAAGCCAGAGCTGCAAAAAAGAAGCAAATGATTGCCGCAAGGATCCTTTTCGCGCTGATCTGCATTCTTATTGTTGCAATCGCGGCACTCCTTCTGAAGGACGCAGTTGTTGATGCATGCACAAATCTCATGACAAATGCATTTGCCGGCGGCACTGATTCGAAGGACAATGCACTCCATCTGCCCAAAAAGTCTTCTGAGGAGGCTTTCAGGATAACAGCTGAGCGCACATCCTATGATAAATCCTCTCCTGCATACGAAGCGGCAGAGAATGTAATGGCTGTGCTTAAATGCGACAACGATATCGATACTGCCTGGTCGATCTTCAACTGGGTCCACTCGAATGTCTATTATCAGCCTGTTTTCGAGACCATGTCATTTGAAGACGCGGCATACCAGGGCTTTACAAGACACAGTGGTGACTGCTTCGTCTCTTTTGCGTGCTCGAAAATGCTTCTCGACTGTGCAGGCATCCCAAACCTCATGGTCGAAAGATACCCCGTATACACGAACAGTCACTACTGGAATCTTGTTCAGCTCAACGGCGAATGGTATCACTGCGATGCCACAGTATTCAAGGACCATCCCGACCTGTACTTTATGTGCACGGATGAGGAGATCGGTGACGACCATCACTCCTTCAACGAAGCCCTCTATCCTGAGCGCGCCAGCTACAACCAGTCCTACTATGGCGAGGCTTATATTGACGATTATTATGACGATTACGACGGCTATGTAGATGATTCATATGACGGTTATGACGGATATGCAGACGATTCATATAACGATTACGACGGATATGTAGACGATCCCAATGACGGTTATGACGACTCATACGACGTTTATGTTGACAATTTTTACTACGACGGTGAAAACTTCGGTATCCGGGAAGGTGACGAGGCCGTATACTGGAACGATCCCTACACTGACTTTAATGAGGATTGGGGCTGATAAGGGCTTGTTGGGGGATGACTGATGGGAATGAATGATGGGAATGCCCCTGTCAAAATGATCCTATCTGATCCGTTTAAGAGGGCTGACCTTGCTAAAATGATCCTAATCTAATCTGTTTAAGGGGAGCTGATATTGCTAAAATGCCGCCCCGTCAGATTCTTCCTGTATAAAATTATGCCCGATATCTCAAATGGGTATTTTATTGTGATATTGTATCCCAAACGGTTTGTTTTTGTGATTTGGGATACTTTTTTCAGATTGCAACCCAAATGTGATTTTTTGAAGATTTGGGGTATTTTCGAAGGGGTAAATGTATCCCAAATGGTCTGAATTGAAGATTTGGGGTGTTTTTGAGGGGGCAAATGTATCCCAAATGGTCAGTTTTTGTGATTTGGGGTGTTTTTGAAGGGCTGATTGCATCCCAAATGCTTTGAATTGAAGATTTGGGGTGTTTTTGAGGGGGCAAATGTATCCCAAATGGTCAGTTTTTGTGATTTGGGGTGTTTTCGAAGGGCAGATTGCATCCCAAATGCTTTGAATTGAAGATTTGGGGTGTTTTTGAAGGGGTAAATGTATCCCAAATGGTTAGTACGGGTCTGTTATAATGGTATAGGGAGTAAGGATAGGAGGGTGTTAACATGCCACATTCATCAGGAGGCGGATCTCACAGCGGCGGCAGCCACAGCAGCGGAGGTTCTTCGTACAGCAGCCATTCCAGTGGCGGCGGAAGCAGCAGCGGATATCACAGCAACAGACGCACATCGAGCACGCCTTTTCCGGGCTCCAAGATGTATCTTTACTATCAGGATCGCCAGCCGCGCTTCATTTATTCCAACTACGACATCCGCAAACGTGAAATATCAGGCATAATCGCAAGCCTTATCGTTCTCGTGATCCTTTTCGTGCCGATCTTTGTGATGTGCATCGTGGGCATGGTCTTATCGTTCAAGAAGCCGGAGAAGATCAGCTATTACAATAATAAAAAGCCTGACATAATCATTGAGGACAACCTCGGGATCTTTGAAGACGAGAAGAGCCTCAAGCGGGCCATGAAGGATTTCTTTGATGAGACGGGCATCGTTCCCGCTGTCATTACGGTCAGGAACGAAGATTGGAATCAGGATTACACCAGTCTCGAAAGGTACGCTTACCACGTTTACGTCGACCGCTTCCCCGACGAAGCTCACTGGCTCATCGTCTACTCAGAAGAGATTAAGCCCGACGGCTTCAACGACTGGTACTGGGAAGGCATGCAGGGTGACAGGACCGACCCTGTCCTTACTGAGGAGCGTGCCAATAAGTTCACCGAGTCACTTCATAAGCGCCTTTTACAGCGCGAAAAGTATTCCGTCGACGAAGCGATCGCCGCAACTTTTCAAGAATACACACCTCAAATGATGAACATAATAATGAACAAGATACTGTTCTTCTCATTCCTGGTCACGCTCCTGATTTTCGGCGGCATCCTGGCATACAGCCAGGCCACCTCCGGGACAAAAACAAAAGTGCCCGAACAATACAAGAAAGCCCAACTTGTCAACCTCACTGCGGTCTATCAGGAAGCCTGCAACTACTGCGGCGGCGTCTACATCGTCGGCATGCATACCGAGTGTCCGCACTGCGGTGCAGCACTCCCCGCGCATCACTACACCAAGGATGCGAACGGGAATATCGTGCAGATAATGTAATTCGGGGCGGATTGATTTAAGCCGGGTCGGCGGTTTGAAGCCGGTGATCCCAACTCAGTGTGTACTGTTGATTGCTCAACCGGGTGGTTTTCAATGCTCGACTCAGCGCTCGACTTTTCTGGTTGAAATGTTGAGCATGAAGTTGGTTTTCCGATGTCCAACTTTTTGTCCAACTTTTTGTGCTTGAAATGTTGGACACGAAGTTGGATTTGGACACGATAGTGTTACAAAACGTATCCAAATCCACTACATCATTCAAATGCCTTACGCCGGATGCAGCAAATCCCGGACTGACTTCTAACGATGTACCAAAACGCGAAAAATTTAAGGAAATGGACTACAAATTCCGCGTTTATGTAGTCCATTTTTCATTTTTTTGAGCGAAATGGTGCACGGAACGGTGATGAAAAATGGCAAATCTCATCACCATTTCGTCACCACGCTTTTCGCGCCCCAA
The DNA here is from genome assembly GCA_017428155.1 of Clostridiales bacterium. GTDB lineage: Bacteria > Bacillota > Clostridia > Saccharofermentanales > Saccharofermentanaceae > Saccharofermentans. Next base: position 12,074 of record JAFRRJ010000008.1, read on the forward strand.
TGAGGCACGGGATTCTTCACAATAAAATCGCGTCGCCAGCCTTTTGAGTCAGCACCACTTTCCCGCTTCTGTTGATTATCAAATGTGCTGCTTGCTATAATCACAAGTATAGAAGAGCAGAGGCAAAGGAGAAAACTACGGTTTTGTGGTTTAGCTATACAGGCAGATAAGGAGGCGAGCACTTATGGCTTTTTGTCCCAATTGCGGTTCAGCAAATAACGTTGGAGCAAGATTTTGCAGCGGTTGCGGAGGTCCGTTACCGGCCGCACAGCCTCAAGCACTAGTTCAGCCTCAGCCGGTCCAAGCGCCGGTTCAGCCTGCAGTTCAGCAGCAAGCTCAGCCTGTATATCAGCAATCTGTTCAGCCGCCTGTCCAACAGCCGGTCCAAGCGCCTGTTCAGCCTGTCCAGCCACAGCCCGCTTACCAGCAGCCCATACAGCAGCCGATTCAGCCTCAGCCGGTGTATCAGCAACCAATCCGGCCGCAACCCATATACCAGCAGCCTGCCGTACAGCCTGTTCAGAGCATACCGGCAGCCAAGAGCAACGGTTTATGCACAGCTGGTTTTGTGCTCTCACTGTTAGGCCTATTCCTTTTCGGAATTACAAGCATATTGGGATTGATCTTCTCGGTCATCGGTTTGATCGTTGCAGGTAAGAAGAAGCAAAAGGGCAAAGGCAAAGCGATTGCCGGAATCATTATGTCCGTCATCATGATCGCCGGAGCAGGTCTATTCTATGCATTCTTGAGAGAGCCTGTAACGAATCTGGTTAATGAGATATCAAGCGATTCAACCGGCACCCGGAAGACCAGGGTTGTAGATAACAATGGCACATTTGTTACTGATCCGTTGTTTGGGATTGAACCGACTTTTCCTGTTGATACTGATTTTACGTTTGATAGCAGCGAAAATGAGTCCACAGAGACTTCAGATACCGCCGGAGATACTGAACCTGATGATTTGCCGAAAATGGGTGACAGCATTAACGGAACCGTTACCCTGGCTTATGGTACATGGGAACCATGGATAGGCGGTGACGCTGATGAAGTCGATTCTCTTATAGCAAATCACCAGATGCAAAATGTCGATACAAAAACGATAATCAGACTTATGACTTTTGATTATGTTGTTGATGATGATTCCTTTATGGAATTTGTCGAAAACAACAGGCAGAGCATGGAAAATGAAGGCGCCGTAATAACGGAATACGGAGAGACCACCATCGGTGGCTATGATGCCTATGTCATGACCGGAGATTATCAGGACGATGAGTACATGACGGTCTGGCTCTTTGCAGACAACGATAACTATCTGCACGGTGTTGCAGTTGATTATAGTCTCTCTGACATTGACGCCTATGCGATGGTTAGAGACACGTATACTCTGGAGTGATTATAACTTTAACCGCCGCCTCAGCCGTCTTTAACCGGTCGCCCTCAAACTTTTTTCTTAAACTGCGAGATAAACTTCCAGGCGTTTTCGATGCTGTGCTGCCTGCACTCGTGGATCTGGTTGCTCACGCTCGCGAAAGCCGTTCTGCAGACGCCGTCCTCGCTGTCAAAATAATGGATCGTCAGTGTAGCATCTCTAACCGGGTCGTAGACCTTTTCGATGCGGTCGCCGGGAATGCCCCAGATAGGGTCTTCCCAGTTGTCCTTGTTCTCAAAAGCAACGTCAGCAAAAGATTTCTTAAGCTTGTTTACTTCGGCAACATATTTAACGCGCTCGAGAGATGAGTCAGCCTGAAAAGGGAGTTCGGGAAGGTGAGATTTCTCGCCGCCGGAATAGAATACCGGAACGGAGATGGTCTTGTTGAGCCTCTCCGTAACGGGCTTGCCGTAGAAAGTCGTGTAGACGGGGAAGAGCGCGCTCGCCGGCATGATGCCCGCAAGGATCTCCGGATATTCCTGATAAAGGTCCCATGTCTTGCCGCTGCCCATCGAAAATCCTGTCGCATAGATACGTGTTGCATCAATGGGATAACGGGTCTTCAGGACCTCGATGATGTCCTTTGCCTCAGTCGCTGTCACGAACTGGTGGTTTTCGATCGCGACATAAAGAAAATCGTTTTTGCGAGCAACGTCCCACCAGCCTGCAACGTAAGTAAGATACATTGAGGAATCGCCGCCGCCGTGGAATCCGATGACGAGCGGAACGGGGCTGTTATCGAAGAGACCGTTGTTGTAGTAAGCGAAGTAGCCGACCTTGTGCTCGGGCACTTTTACCGGTAGGAATTCGTTGTCAGGAGACGTCTTGACGGTGACAAAACCGACGTCTTCAGTCATGCCGAGCTCAGCGAAATCAGGCTCGAACTCCACCTTGCCGCACCACATCTTGAACTTCTTTACAAAAGAATCGTAGTCATTTATATAGTCAGCTTTATCCTTGATGAGGAGGTATTCACAGCCGTCAAATGCGCGGTTGATCTCATCACTGTTGCCGACGCTTAAGACAGCGATGTCCTTGCGCTCGACAACAGGCGTGACGCTTAAGTTTTCCATGAAGCACATAGCAGGCGTGATCTCTCCGGGACCCCAGAGATATTCGCCTTCAAGCGTTTTAAGAAGATTAGCCGCAACGTAATCAGCCGACTTGCCGTAGCTGTAAATGTCCGTGCGGAACTTGGCGCCGCGCGCGAAAAATCCTTCGAAAGTCTTTGTGAAGAAATTGAAGTTCTCGACTATACCGTCCCTGTAGACAGTGATCATCTTGATCTCCTTGATCACGTCGGCATAAAGGGAACTGTCTGCGCCTTCCCATCCGCCTTCACAGGAAGGGTAGATGAACAGAACGCTCGAATCGTAACGCGCCGCGATATCTGAAAGACCGGTCTTCTGAGCAAATTCCACCGCACTTTCCATGTCCTGTTTTTCCTCCTCGAAAACCAGCAGCAGCGGCGCCCTGAATCCGTAGTTGTTCGTCTGTCCGTCAAGATCATTATCAGGAACGAAGACCTTCATTAAGAATGACGGGAATTCATGCTCCCAGCATTTTCCGCCTTTGCACTCTCTGACAACAGGTCTTTCCATCATGGGCATAATCGTGTCCTCCGTATTTATCTGAGTAACTTTAATATGATAACTGATAATCCTTTTATATCCTAGATTGCCTTGAGAACGGTAATGCCACACCATTACCCTAAAATAGTTTTATAATCAAAGTAAATTCGGATATTATGGGAGAATAATTGTGAAGATATTGATCTGCGGAGCGTTAGATGGATAAGGTGCTTTTCACAGGCTTTAAAGGGAAGAATAATGCATCAAGCATTTTGGCGGAACAGACCGGATGCAATTACATCCTCCTGACCAACTCTTTTGCCGGACTTGAAAAGGACATCGATAAGATCAGCGAAGAGTACGGTTATGTCATGATGTTCGGCGTGGACAAGGAACTAGGTGCAGCTGTAAGGATCGAACAGTCCGCTGCCGTGAATGGCGAGAAGCTTGTCTCATGCCTGGATCTCGAAAAGCTCGCCGGAACCATCTCGGCCGCCGGAATAAAAGCTGTGATATCAGATAGTCCCAAGCTCAGTCTCTGTAACGAAGCGTACTGGCATATGCTCAGGAAATATAACGGAAGAGCAGTCTTTATTCACATACCGACGGTAAAGTATGCGGACAGGATCTTTATAGATAAATTGAGATCAGCATTACCATATACGACGCGTTGATTCATCCTTGATAAAGTCACCAAGAGTCATCTTTTGCGCGGGAGTATCTTCGTAGAGGAAAAAGAGGATTATGTAAGTGACAAAAACCGTTGCTCCCATTGCAATGATGACGTAAACAGCCACGCCATAGGTGTATTCATTATAAGCGGGAAAATAGTCAGACATGATAGGATGTTCGCCCCAGTGCTGATTGGCGTATCTTGACCAGATCGGAAAGACCGTTGCTATAACATTCAGGACCGAAGCGAGAAAACTGAGCAGGCGCTTGTCTGCTATCCATATCAGGAACAGTTCGATGACGCTTAGTACGGTAAAAAGCAGAGGCGAGAAAGATTCCTGAAACGGCGCAGATTCCCTGTTCTTGCTCCAAAGCGACAGGCTGGCCCAGGGATTAAATTCGTCATGGTGAACGACCGTAACGCAATTGGTAAAAGACAATATCGTCATTACGATCAGAAGGATCGAGATCATTACTTTTAATGCCAGTCTCAGCTCGTATCTGTTACGCCCCATAACAATCCCCCGTACAAGACAGTTTTCGCCGGTTTCATATTATAAACACTGAATGAACTCAAAAAGCAAGGGCTGCCCCTTTTATCCGGGCAATGTCATTAAGTTAAGACAGCCTCTTCAAAGATCCTCATACCGCAAAGGTAAGGGGGTCTTTTTTTGAGTGATTTTTGCAGTTAGGGGTTGACACGCACACTCAAGTGTGCGGCCTCTTTGAATCCTTATATCGAAGA
>JAFRRJ010000009.1 GCA_017428155.1 Clostridiales bacterium
AGTTGATGGCGGAAGTGAAAATGAAGGCGCGGTTGCAAAATTAGTAACGGTAAGTGACGATGCAGCAAACGCAACAACAGTAAGCTTCACCAACAAATATGCTGAAGTAACGCCTTCATTGACACCATCTGACACACCTACACCTACTACAGAAGTAGGAACGTCTGATACACCTACACCTACTACAGAAGTAGGAACGTCTGATACGCCTACACCTACAACAGAAGGAGGAACGTCTGATACGCCTACACCTACTACAGAAGTAGGAACGTCAGACACACCTACACCTACTACAGAAGTAGGAACGTCAGATACACCTACACCTACGACAGGCGAAGGAACGTCTGATACGCCTACACCTACTACAGGTACGGGTGCTACAGCTACACCAACCGGTGGATCAACCTCTATAACACCTACACCTACTCCTGTGAACGGATTCGGTCCGGGACCCGGATGGAATCTTGATATTGAGATTTCCAAGCAGGATATTGCAGGTGATGAGATTCCTGAGGCTAAACTTACGTTAACCAGCCTTGACGGATATGATCTGTCAGGAGTAATCGTAACTCAGAATGGCGAACCTGTTGAAATTACTATCTCTGATGACAAGACATCTGTCTCGTTTGATACGGTAGATACTTATAAGTCGATTATCAGGGGACTTAGAGCAGGAAGATATGAGCTTAAGGAGACCGTTACACCTGAAGCGTATTTGACGGCAGAAGCAATTACCTTCTCGCTCATGAACAATGGAGATGCTGACCGAGAGGACCTTACAGAACTGGTTGTTGCCGGTTCGCCTATCATAATGGTTGATGAGGCTGATCCTACATATGAACAGGGAGGAGGCACAAGCGTTATCTCTACTGACCGTAATCCTAAGTCGATCCCGGCAACAGGAGAGGAGAATAACTTCTCGGTAGTTACAGGTCTGATCGTAACTATCCTTGCTTCTGTATGCCTCACAGGTTCTGGTGTATTCAGGATAAAGAAGAAAAACGACTGATTCCGAATAGTGAATAAGGAATAGTGCCGCCTTTTCAGAATACGGAGGGGCGGTATTATTTTGTAATACTGAAATATGAAAAAAAGAGGTTGCCCTGTGGACAACCTCTTGTGTGGTGCGGCCGACGAGACTTGAACTCGTATGGAGTTACCCACACGCCCCTCAAACGTGCGCGTCTGCCAGTTCCGCCACGGCCGCATATGCCGCTTTGAAGCAAGCTTTGTAATTATACGTTTTGACGTTTGGGGTGTCAAGTGCCAAAATGAGATTTAGAGAAAGTCTTTTCTTCGTTCGTAAAAGAACATGAATTGCTGCATGATTCCGGCGGTACCGGGGTAGGGGGTACAGTCGAAGTGACCGCCGTAGTATTTGTCTTCTATTCTTTGAATCCAGACGTCCACCGGAAATCTCCCTGTTCTAGCAAAACCGAACAGCATAATGCAGTTTGCAACCTTTGTTCCGACTCCGTACATGGATGTAAGGACTTTGTAAAGCTCATCGTCCGATAAAAGAGAAAGTGAGGCGGGAACCAGCTTGCCTTCAGCAAAATCACGGGCGGCTCCGGATATATAGGGGGCGCGGTATCCGACTCCGGTGTTTTCCAGTTCTTCGAACGGGAGGTCATTTAACTGACGGGGATCGGGAAAGGCATAGTATTCGCTGCAAAGGGGTTTTTCGAACGGTCCGGAAAGCTTGGGAGCCACGATCTTATTGCCACAGAGGCGTGAAATCCTCTCGACGGATGTCGTGATCGACGGTATTGAGCGCCTTTGCGAGATTATGTAGCTTATTGTGGTCTCGAAAACGTCCTGCCGTAAGATCCTGATACCTTTACCGAATTGTGCTGCCGACAGCAGGTATTTATCGTTCTTATTTATGGACTTAACGATTGATTCATAGTCGCGGTCAAGGTCAAAATAGGCCTTCCAGATGGTGTCAAATTCATCCTGACTGCAGGAGAAAGCGAATTCTTCCGGTCCTGTCTTAGCTATTTGAAGATATCTTCCGAACGCTACCAGTTCGGCGTGTGTGCTGTCGATGACCTTGATCCTGAAGGCCTGACCTGAATCTGCAACCTTGGCAAGATCGAGAAAAGGGATTTTAGCGGTTACCATTGCCTTTGTTACCTAATCTGAAGTAATTGCTCAAAGTACAGACTATTGCGCCATTATAGAGTTTAACGCGCTTGTCTGCCTTGTGACCGGTTGCTTCCTCGAAGGCATTTTCCGGTGTGATGACGGAAAGTCTTATTCCTTTCTTACAGAAACCGTCCTTTGTAAGGTAATTGCGGTCTATAAGCTTATATATCCTGGCAGCCTCTTCCGGTGTCATGAGACGTCCGCCATAAGGCGGATTGGTAATTACAAGCTGTCTGGGCAGGGAAGTGAGCTTTTCCAGATATTCCGGGGTCATCTTGGAGGCATCGCAGATTCTAAATCTCGTAAGTTTGCCGACGCCTGCAGCCTCAGCATTATGCTTTGCGGATTCGATTGCCTTAGGATCGATGTCAGAACCGTAGAAGTAGCAGTCGTCCAAAGGTTCTGTGTCTTCATTTGCAAGGGCTTCATCAAGTGCCCGCTTGTAGGGAGCTTTGCCAATATAGGGAAGATCTTCGTAAGCGAAGTGGCGGTCTCTGCCGGGAGCGATGCCGCAGGCGGTTCTGGCAGCCTCAATAACAATCGTTCCGGATCCGCAGAACGGATCTGCGAGAGCCTCGTTGCCAAATGGACGGTATTTTGCATAAGTGAGCATGCCGGACGCCAGAGTCTCTCTTATAGGCGCTTCATGAGTTAAGGGTCTGTATCCTCTTTTGTGGAGCCCGTCGCCGGTGGTATCGATCATGAAGCGGCATGTGTCATTAACGATCCCGAACTGTATCTTAACCGTGCCAAGCTCCTCGTGTTCACTGATGACCGCGTCAGGTCCAAGTCCTCTAGATACAGCAAGGCTCTCAGCTATAGCTTTCTTGGCCAGTTTCTGGAGAGCGGGAATACCATAGAGTTTTGATTTTCGTGAAAAGCCGTTGACAATGAAGGCCCAGCCGGCCGGAATAAAATCCGACCACTTGATCTTCCGGCATCCTTCAAAGAATGCGTTGAAATTGGTATTGGAATCGTCAGAGCTTCCGCAGTCGAATTCTCCGGTCTCGAAAAAGACCCTCTCGCCGTGTTTAACCCACATATTTGCCCTTGCAACATCCCGGAAATCCCCCTCCAAAGTGACCACACCGTCGCTGACGGTGATCAGATCTTTGGAATATCCCCTCTCAAGAAGATCCTCTTTGGTTGGCGATTCAAGCCCGAATAGTGTGGTGATAATTATATTCATAGGAAGAATTATAACAAACGAATGCTCAACTTGCTTAAACGGCGGAATCTGTTATGCAAAAATTGCTATTTTGTGTTTTTTATCAAATAGCCTTGTCAAGTAGCAATTTCGATTTTTGGGTGTTTTTCTCTCGTGGACACCCATAGACGAACATAGATTCAACGAGTCTGGAAATGCCTTGATTTATTGACTTTTAGACTTTTGCTAACATCTCGTAATTGTTTTGTCAACAAATGGTAATAAATTCTCGAATTCAATGTACATAAGGCTTTTGGGAATTTTTAAAATCAAAGCATTTGTTTTTATAGTTATAAACAAAGTTTTGAACATTATGAACATTTTTGTAGATTCTTTATTTGGGTTTTTAGCGCTTAAAAATTCAATTCATAATCGATTTTTTGCTAACTTTTCGATCTGAAAGCACAGCGAAATCGCCATCGTTATAATAAGCAAGTTGTTATAATGTGTGTTATTATTTCTTTCTAAAGAATAAACAGGAGGGATAATATGTCTGAACTCCATGATATTGCAAAGACTGCAAGAGATGCATCTTACATCATGGCTTCGCTGGGAAGCGATGTAAAGAATAAGGCACTCGCAAATGTTGCTTCTTGTCTTAAGGCTTCTAAGGACGAGATCTTCGCTGCAAACAAGATCGATCTTGAAGAGGCTGAGAAGGCGAACCTTGAGACCCCGCTTATTAAGAGGCTTAAGTTCAATGAAGATAAGCTTTATGATGTAGTATCCGGTATCGAGAGCCTTATCGATCTTAATGATCCTGTAGGAAAGATCACTTTGAGGACTACGCTGGATGACGGACTGGAGCTTACGAGAGTTACATGTCCTATCGGTGTTATAGGAGTTATTTTCGAGAGCAGACCGGACGCGCTCGTACAGATTGCGTCTTTATGCATAAAGAGCGGCAATGCCGTATTCCTCAAGGGTGGTTCTGAAGCTATCAATACCAATAAGGCTTTGGCTTCGGTTATCAGCAAGGCCGGCATTGATGCAGGACTCCCGGAAGGATGGCTCAATCTCCTTACGCTCCGTTCCGAGATCGCTGATATGCTCAAACTCGACGAATATATTGATCTCATTATCCCCAGAGGCTCCAATGCTTTTGTTCAGTACATCATGCAGAACACCAATATCGCCGTTCTAGGGCACGCTGACGGTGTCTGCCATACGTATATTGACGCTGATGCAGATCCTTCGACGGCTTTGAAGGTTGCTATTGATGCCAAGACTCAGTATGTATCCGTCTGCAACGCTACAGAGACATTCCTTGTAAATGAGGAGCTGAAGGAGACATTCCTTCCCAAGTTCGTTAATGCTCTTCAGGATGCAGGTGTTGAAGTATTCGGTGATGAATATGTATCAGAGACTTTCGGAGTCGGCAAGGCAGAGGAGTGGCACCATGAGTATCTTGCTATGAAGTGTTCTGTCAAGATAGTTAAGGATGTCGATGAGGCAATCGCTCATATCAATCACTACGGTTCAGGTCATACAGACGCGATCATTACAGAAAACAAGGCTTCTGCTGAACGCTTCATGACCATGGTAGATTCCGGAAGTGTTCTGGTAAACTGCTCCACGAGATTTGCTGACGGTTTCCGTTACGGATTCGGCGCTGAAGTAGGTATTGCTACTTCCAAGATTCACGCAAGAGGCCCTGTTGGCCTTGAGGGACTTGTCTCTTACAAGTACCGTCTGGTCGGCAACGGCGATATCGTAGGGCCTTATTGTGACGGCTCCAAGAAGTTCAAGCACATTCATCATGAGATTTAATAAAGGAAAGAGGCAATAAAATGGTTGTATCCATCGCATCAGATCACGCAGGCTATGAATTGAGACAAAAGGTCATAAAGCACCTTGAAGAAAAAGGTTTTGAGGTCCTTGACGGCGGTGCGCCCAACGGAACTGATTCCTACTCTTACGTAGACGCGGGCATTAAGGTCGCAGAAGACGTATCCAGCGGCAAGGCAGAAAGAGGTATCGCCATCTGCGGTACAGGTATCGGAATCTCTCTTGTCTGCAACAAGTACAAGGGAATCAGATGCGCTCTCTGCACTAATGAATTCATGGCAAAGATGTCAAGACAGCATAACGATGCTCAGATCCTTGCTTTCGGTGAGCGTGTAGTTGGTCTTGGCGTTGCTCTCGGCATGATCGATGCCTTCTTTGAAGAGGATTTCGCAGGCGGCCGACATTCTGTCCGCGTTAACGGAATCAAAGATATCGAGGAGCGTCATTTTAAGTAATTAATTAATTAAGGTAGTTTTTTATCAATATAGGCGTAAAATGTCTGTAGATAAAAGAAGGGGTAGGCGATAATTTACATGACAACGGCATTGATTATGGCTGGTTCGTGGCTTTCTGAGTTCTTCGCGGCGTTTGCCGAGAAGTTCGCTGAAAGATTCAGTTCTGATAAGGATATCGGATCTGAGATAAGCGAGGCCATTTTGCAGGTCAAGATGTATTTCAATGTAGGGGATTATAAGATCCTTATTACAGATGCGATCATTGTAACCTGGGTTGCAGTTATTGCGATGCTCATAGTTTTGACTTTTTTGATAGGAAAACCTTCCAAAGATCTTAAGCTTACAAAAGGTCAGGCAATAGTAGTATCTTTGACTGAACTCGTTATTTCCACGGCAATGAGCTTCGGCATGAACCGTAAGCAGGCTGAGGAAGTCACACCGATGATACTGACATTCGGTCTTGTCATCACGGCATGCAATTCTATCTCGTATTTCCATCTTCCGCCGCCGGCAAAGAATATAGCTTTCCCTATTGGCTGTGCCATCACAGCTATCATCTACGTTATCGTTATGACGTTTAAGTTCGTTGGTCCCAAGGGTTTCTGGATCACACTTACGACACCTATCGTCGTCATGATCCCGTTTAAGCTCCTTGACTATGTTGTTAAGCCTTTGTCTCTTGCGTTAAGACTTTTCGGTAACGTTTTCGCTGCTTTCATATTCATGGAATTCTTATCCATCTCTGTTCCGATTATACTGCCTGGTGTTGCCGGACTCTGGTTCGATATCGTCGACGGTCTGATCCAGGCTATAGTTTTCTCATATCTTACGATGTCTTATATTGGTGAGAATGTAGAATCGGTTAATGAGTACAACGAAAGTGCTGAAGAGCGCGAGCTGGAGAAGAGACTGAAGAGAGAAAAGAAGGCCAAAAAGTCCAAGACTGTAGCGGCTTGATTCAGAAATAAATACGGATAATTAATTAGGAGGACACATATTATGAACAGCATTCTTGTAGCAGCATTGCCCATCATCGCTGCATTGGAGACAAGAGGTATCGCAGCGATTGCAGCAGCAATAGCTATCTCCTGCGGTGCATTCGCATCAACATTTGCCATGGGTAAGGCAGCATGCACAGCTCTTGAAGCAGGTGCAAGACAGCCTGAGATCGTAAGCAAGCTCCAGACAATGCTCCTTCTCTCGATCGTATTCATCGAGTCGATCGGTATCTATTCACTCGTTGTTGCATTCCTTTTGATCTTCACTGTCCAGTAAGCAAGGGCTATTGAATTATAAAAAGGGAGCAATAGAAATATGGCACACGTACCAACACTGCTGTTATTGGAAGCAGAAGCTGAGACAAGCCTTTTCTCGCCGGATCAGTTTGCGGGATATGCCGTAACCGCGGTTATTACCATATTCAATATCTTGTTGGTATTCCTGGTGTTCAGGATATTCTTCTACAAGAAAGTCATGAAGCTGATCAATGACCGTCAGGCAGCGCTTGACGCGGAGTTTGATGCTGCGAAGAAGTCCAAGGAGGAAGCACAGGCAATAGTAGATTCTTCCAAAGAGACTATCGATGATGCAAAACGCAAGGCATCAGAGATCATGGAAGAAGCCAAGGCTAACGCTGATAAGCAGAGCAAGGCAGTTATCAATCAGGCAAATGAAGAAGCTTCGCAGATTATCGAAAGAGCTGAAGATGATGCCGCAAGGATGAAGCGTAACGCATTCGAGACCATGAAAGACGACATCGCGGATCTTTCTATTCAGATCGCAGGTCACATCATAGGTGATGCCGTATCAAAAGATGAACTTGTGAAATCTGCCGCCAAGCATACAGAAGAGATCCTCGGACAAGAGGTAGCGAAGAGTGAGTAATCCTACATCTGACAATTCAGATAATAAGCTGCAGAACAAGGCAAAAGCCAGAGGTCCGCATTTGAGGATCGAGACTGCAGGTGATATTCCTGAAGAAAAACTCCTCAGGGTTGCTGCCAAGTTTGCGGAAGTCAACGAGATCGAAGATTACCGTGTCACTGTCGAACAGCGAGATGATATCATCGGCGGCTTTATTATTTACTTCCAGGGAATCCGTTACGACTATTCTGTTAAGGGTCAGCTCAACAGGATAGGCTCATTTATCAAGCGGACCCGTTCATTTGATAACCCTGACGAAGAGACCAAGGAATCAAGAGCTGCTGTTTCCAAGGAGGATTTCCCTGCGACTAAAGTCAAGGAAGACCTTGAGAAGGCCCTTGACAAATTCCCGGAGTCTCATTATCTCAGCATAGACAATCTTGAGATAAACGAACTGAATGACGAAGAACTCGACAAGCGTGTTGAAGATGCCTTCCTGTTCTCGGAGCATAAAGACGAGGTAGGTAAGGTTGCTTCCATATCAGACGGAGTTGCTTCCGTTACCGGTCTTCGCAACTGCATGCTCAATGAGTTAATATCTTTCGCTTCAGGTGCGACCGGTATTGCCATGAACCTTGAGAAGAACAGGGTCGGCGTCGTTCTCCTTACCGGTGAAGACACTGTAGTTGAGAGTATGAGCTGCACACGTACTATGACCACATGCTCTGTCCCTGTAGGTATGGGCCTTCTGGGAAGAGTTGTAGATGCTTTGGGTCATCCTATCGACGGCAAGGGCATCATCAGATATACACAGGAGCGCCCGGTTGAGTCGCCCGCTCCGACCATAATAGACAGAGCACCTGTCGACACACCTCTGTTCACGGGAATTACCGCTATTGACGCGCTTACTCCTATCGGAAGAGGTCAGCGAGAGCTCATCATTGGCGACCGTCAGACCGGTAAGACATCAATCGCACTGGATGCCATCATCAATCAGAAGGATGAGGACGTTATCTGCGTCTACGTATCCATCGGCCAGAAGATGTCCAATATCGTTGCTACTGCGGGCCTGCTCGAAAAGCATGGCGCCATGGACCATACGGTCATCGTAGCCGCTTCTGCTTCAGAGTCTGCAGCCATGCAGTATATCGCACCTTTCTCCGCATGCGCTATCGCAGAGAAATACATGTACGACTATCACAAGGACGTGCTCATCGTTTACGATGACCTTTCAAAGCACGCCCAGGCATACAGAGCGATCTCACTGCTCCTTAGAAGACCTCCGGGAAGAGAAGCTTATCCGGGCGATGTTTTCTATCTGCATTCAAGACTTTTGGAGCGTTCTGCAAAACTCTCTGACGAACTTGGAGGCGGCTCAATTACTGCTCTCCCGATCGTTGAGACACAGGGTAACGATATCTCGGCATACATTCCGACTAACGTTATCTCTATTACGGACGGCCAGATCTATCTGTCTCCTGAGCTGTTTTTCTCGGGTCAGAGACCTGCCGTTAACGTCGGTCTTTCTGTATCCCGTGTCGGCGGTGCCGCGCAGACCAAGGCTGTTAAAAAGGTTGCAGGACCTTTGAGAATCTCTCTGGCACAGGCCCGTGAGATGGCTGCCTTCTCGCAGTTCGGTTCGGATCTTGACGAGAATACACAGCTTCAGATCAAGCGAGGAACTGTTCTTAATGAGGTATTAAAGCAGGAAAGATTCAGTCCTCTTACGATGGCCGGAGAAGTCGTTCTTCTTTATTGCGCAACTACAGATAAATTCAACTTCCTTGCAACAGAGGATATTACCGAATTCTATACGGCTCTTATGGCTGATATCAAACTCCGTCATCCGAATATCTTTGAGGAACTTTCTTTCAGAAAGGAACTTACTGACGAGATCAAGGCCGAGATAGATTCGGCATATGAGGAGTATAAGGAAGCTTTCCTCGCCGATCACGAGGAGTACGCCGAGGAATACTGATCTTATGGAGAGCTTTTCCGCAATCAAGAAAAGAATGAAGAGCGTCAATGACATTAGTCAGATGACTAATGCGATGCAGCTTGTATCGAGCGCGAAAATGCGCCGCTCCCAGATGCTGCACGATTCAATGTATCCGTTCTTCCTTTTCTGCGTTGAAAGCATGCAGGAGATGATCAGAAATAATGAGCATCTCGACAATCCTTTCTTCGTTCTTGAACAGAAGCAGGAAGGTGAGACCTGGAAGATCGGTTATTACGTTCTCTCGGGAGATCAGGGACTTGCAGGTGCATACAACAATAACATGGTAAAGATCACCGAAGATCACATAAGACAGAAAGTTATGGAGAATACTCAGAAGAATATCTCCACTTCGTATGAGCTTAATGTTTTCGGGCGCCTGGCAAGAGAGAAACTGGCAAGATTCGGATATAACGTAAATAATGACTTCTCATTCCCGATCGCTGAACCTACTTACAATGATGCAAGAAAGGTTAGTGCGATCATGAGAAACCGCTTCTTAAATGATGATTTCGATCTCGTGTATCTGCTCTATACACGCATGGAGTCTTCGATCAAGATGGAGCCTGTTGCATTAAGGCTTTTGCCGGTTGACATTAAATCCATCTCGGTTCTTCTCCCGAATAATCTGGATGATGCCGGAGTGGCAATGAGAAGCGGTTCCGAACTTGAATATTTCCCTAACTCCGGTGCGGTATTCAGCTACCTTATCGATTCATATACGAATGCGATGGTATACGGTGCAATGGTCGATGCTTATGCGAGTGAGCAGACAGCGAGACTTACCGCTATGGAGAATGCGACAGACAACGCTGAAGAAATGATGAAGAAACTCGAACTAATGAGCAACCGTGCACGTCAGGCAAAGATCACGACGGAGCTGACAGAGATCGTCAACGGTGCCCAGCAGGCAGAGAAGATGTGAGGATAAAGATATGGCATACGGCAAGGTAATACAGATAATCGGACCTGTAATCGACTGCGAATTCGGTAAGAACGAGATACCGAAGATCAACGAGGCTATCAGGATCATGAGAAAGACTCCTGCAGTTTCGACAGATGATGCTGTTGTACCTTCGGAGCAGGATGTCATCGAGAGTGACAGCGACGTTTATGCAGAAGTTCTCCAGCAAAGAGGTTCCGGTGTTGTAAGATGCGTATCGTTTAATGCGACCGAAGGCCTTACAAGAGGTCTTGTATGCGAATCACTGGGTTCTTCGATCAAGGTTCCTGTCGGTGAGAACATAACAGGGCGTCTCTTTGATGCTATCGGTCATCCTATTGATAACAAGGGAGAAGTTAACTGTGACACAGAATGGCCGATCCACAGACGCGCGCCTTCCTTTACGGAGCAGTATCCGGCTGAGACTATGCTTGAGACAGGCATCAAGGTCATTGACCTTCTTGTTCCATTCTCGAGAGGCGGAAAGATCGGTCTGTTCGGAGGTGCCGGCGTAGGTAAGACAGTCCTTATCCTTGAGCTTATCCGTAACATCGCAAGCGAGCACGGCGGCTATTCCGTATTTACCGGTGTCGGCGAGCGTTCACGTGAAGGCAATGACCTCTGGAACGAGATGAAGGCTTCCGGCGTTCTTGATAAGACCATCATGGTATTCGGTCAGATGAACGAGACTTCCGGTGCCAGAATGAGAGCACCTCTTACAGGTCTTACCATGGCTGAGTATTTAAGAGATGAGAAGCACAGAGATGTGCTCCTGTTCATCGATAATATCTACAGATTCGTTCAGGCTGGTTCTGAGGTTTCAGCCCTTCTTGGCCGTATCCCTTCAGCCGTCGGATATCAGCCGACCCTTGCAGGCGAGGTTGGTGAGCTTCAGGAGAGGATCACATCCACTCGCAACGGTTCTATCACTTCAATCCAGGCTGTATACGTTCCTGCTGACGATATTACCGACCCGGCTCCTGCAACGACATTTGCACACCTTGATGCCAATATCGTTCTTTCACGTGCGGTCGTGGAACTCGGTATCTATCCTGCGGTAGACCCGCTCGAATCTTCTTCAAGAGTTCTTACTGAAGATGTAGTCGGCACGGAGCATTACCATGTTGCCCGTAAGGTTCAGGAGATGCTCCAGCGTTATAAGGAACTTCAGGACATTATCGCCATCCTGGGAATGGAGGAACTTTCCGAGAAGGACAGAATCATGGTATCACGTGCCCGTAAGGTCCAGAGATATCTCTCGCAGCCTTTCTTCGTAACGGCCGATTCCACGGGATTCGCACCCAGATATGTTCCTATCGAAGAGACTGTAAAAGCATTCGGAGAACTGATATCCGGATCTCTTGATCACATTCCCGAACAGTGCTTCTTCATGAAGGGCGGTCTGGATGACGTCATCAAAGCATATAAGGATATGACTCCTTAATATATTCCTATGGCAGAACACGAGGCTCACAAGATCAATCTGCTTATTGTCACCCCTTATGAGGATTTCTTTGAGGGACCGGTCAATAGTGTAAGTATTCCCACCATAGACGGTGAGTTCGGTTTCATGGCAGGACATACTCCCTTTGTTGCTGCTTTGGAACCCGGAGCCTGTACATTCAGGATAGATGATAAGATCAGGCACTGCATGCTCTCGGAAGGCTACTGCGAGATCAGTGCAAATCTTGCACTGATCGTATGCAATTCAGCCGAATGGCCCGAAAACATGAGACTTAGGAGAACAGTTGAAGCCTATAAGGCAGCGCTGCTGGAATTAAAGACTCACGAGGACAAAGACGGACGGCAGGTCTTTGCGGAAGACAGCATTGCCAAAGGTAAACGTGCTCTTGCAAGAATGCGTTTCATTGAACATTACGGCACTGATGCACAAAGGGAAAGACTTTCCAATTACAAGAAAAGTGAATTCCCCAATGGTGTTCTCCCCAGACTTCAGGAATAACCTGTAATACAGAGGTTTTATGCAGACTAGAAAAGGAATATCCGTATTAGGATACGGATGCATGAGATTTGTTTCCAAAAACGGCAAAGTCGATTTTGACAAAGCCGAGAAAGAATTCATGCATGCATTAGAACTCGGTGTCAACTACTACGATACCGCTTATATCTATCCCGGAAATGAAGAGATAGTCGGCAGGATAATCGAGAAGAACAATATAAGAGACAAGATAAATCTCGCAACAAAGCTTCCGCAGTATCTTGTTAAGAGCAGAACTGCTTTGGACAAATACTTTGATGAGGAGTTAAAGCGCTTAAGAACAGACTACATCGATTATTACCTGATGCATCACATGACAGATCATATGCAGTGGGAAAAGCTTGTCGATCTGGGAATAAAGGAATGGATAGCTGAGAAGAAAGCACAGGGCAAGATCCGTCATGTAGGATTCTCTTTCCACGGAACTACAGAAGAATTCCTTAAGATTTTGAACAGCTATGACTGGGAAATGTGCATGGTTCAGTATAACTATGTTGATGAGCACACACAGGCGGGAAAGGCCGGTGTACATGCAGCTGCGCAGAAGGGGATTCCCGTAATGATAATGGAGCCTTTAAGAGGCGGCAAGTTAGTGGATCTCCTTCCCGAGAAGGCCAAGCAGAAGATAGCTGACGACCCTCACGGCTGGTCACCCGCTGAGTGGGCATTCAGATGGCTTTGGGATCAGGAGGATGTTACGTGCGTACTCTCCGGAATGAATTCCATAGAGATGATAGATGAGAACTGCAGGGTCGCATCAGAAGCCAAGGCCGGTTCATTCACCGATACAGAGATAAAATTCCTCGCCGGAATAAAGCAGTGTATCCTTGATACCACCAAAGTGGGCTGCACAGGTTGCGGTTACTGCATGCCTTGTCCTAAAGGCGTAAATATCCCCGGAATCTTCTCCTGTTACAACCACATGTATTCCGAGAGCAAGCGCTCGGGACGGCTCGAGTACTTCCAGAGCATAGCCTTAAGATCAGATCCCTGCGAAGCCTATCTTTGCATTAAATGCGGAAAGTGCGAAAAGCACTGTCCTCAGAATATTCCGATCCGCGAGAAACTGGTAGAAGCAGACAAAGCACTGCGCCCGCTCTACCAGAAGATCTATCTCAAACTCGCAAAGCGTGTAATGGTCGGGAAGAAGTCAAAGAACAAACAGCCCGGGTAACCTTCTGTCTGGTTACGTTGTTCCGAATCTGAATTCAATACTGCCAATGGTTATCTTCTGTCCGGACTTGATCTCATATGATCTGCCGTTCTCGACCGGAGAATCCTCAATATATGTTTTGCCGTTGCCTTTGGACGGCATCAGATAAAATGAGCCGTTCTCATGCCTGATCACTGCATGAAGAGGGGATATTTCAGGATCATCCAATACTATGTCTGAAAGAAAGCAATCTGATCCGATGCAAGTCTCATCAAGATATACAGAATACTGACGGTTGACTCCGCTGCTGTCAGAGATCAAGTTCAGATGTCCTGAAAGAACGGGTTTATATTTTTTTGCTGAAGGTTCTTCTGAAATGCCCTGATCCGGTATTTGTATTGTTCCTTCATCATCAGAGAATAATATGGAACTTCTTTGTCTTGAGATCTCCCGGTTTTCTTCTTTCCGCTGTTTTTCTTCCAGCTTTTTCCTGTTTAAACAAGAAGTTAACAGAATGATCAGCGATAGTATGAAGAACAGAAGGCAGGGGAGATAAGCACTTCTGATGATTGATATAGCTGACAGGAACGCGGAAATGCATGAAATAAACAGATCCTTTTCGGTCTTAGTATATTTCTTCGGTGCATGTTCTGTTCCGGTACCGGCAGTCTCATTATTGTTCAATGGTGATAATTCATCATCGGTTCCTCTTATGATGCCTGCGATCTTGAGAAACATGTCCTCGTTATTCTCTTTTACGCTGAACAGCAGTGCATTTATCTCGTCGCCGGTGATCACTTTTTTGAAGAAATCACAGTTTAAGAGTCTTTCAAGTCTCGTTACTCCTAACGAAGAAAGACATAAGTCATCAGGACTGCTCTTTAAAGGAAGACAGCACATCTTAATTGAGATGCCTTCAGGATCGGTAAATACCATAGACGGATCTAATACCAGACATGAAGGCGATACCAGATTATCCAGAAGCTTTATCACAGAATAAAAAAGGTCCCCGACAGATTTACGTCTAAGATTCAGATCAATGTTCTCCTTTTTATGAGAGGCAAACTTACCGTTCGGGGGAAATACGGAAAACCCGGGGTCGTTTACCCCTATATATCCCGAGAATTCAAAAGAACACATTACGGTCGAACCGAAATACTCGGTGCTTACCGGAAGATATAAGTCTGATCTGTCTCCGGAGATTACCTCTTCGGCATATGTACATATTCTGTCCGGACTGTCAAACTTTTCACAAGCGTAGTATCCGAAGGGTCCCTTTCTTATCTGCATAGTAGTTGTTCCTTAAAGCGAAGTGTTATATATGTTGTGACCGGTCAGAAAGCTGATTCGATCTTTGCATCGTCAAAACAGTAATTCATTACCTTCTGTCCGTATTCGGTAAGTCCCTTCCTGAACAGAAGAGCCAGAGCAACAAGAACCGCGATAATGATTACTATTTCCACGGTTCCCATTCCTTTTTTGTTATTGAGTCTTGTTATTCTTCTCATTGCCGTTTCCTCCTTTATATGCCGAGTGAGATAATCGCCGGGGTCATTGCCACCATAAGTACACTGATAAAATCCAGTGTCATCGGGATGATCATGCCTAATGCTTCACGTTCCTGACGTTTGCGCGATGCATTTCTGCATAAGTTCCAGCATGCCTGTGCCTGGAGATTAAGCATGTTGAGTACTTCAGAAGATCCGAGTCTTCCGTATCTTGCTATAAGCAGAAGTGCTGCCTGTGCTTCGGGTATCTGTATTCTTAAAGAGAACTTTTCTATTGCATCAGATGCCGGAATACCGCTTAAGATCATTGCCCGTAAGTTCTTTATCTCAAGGGACAGACTCTTGTTCCTGCCAAATGCTTTTGAACATATTGATATAGCCTTCGGCAGCTGCATGCCGGATTCAAGAAGAGTTGTGATCAGGCATAAAAATAGAGGGATATCGCTCATCAGATCTTCTCTTTTGCGTTCCACATCATTTCTGATCTCATAGCTTCCGAGTATTACCATTGCAGCCGAGAAAAAGACAGAATACAAAGGATTCTTATCAAGACTGAACAGTATTGCAGCTGAGATGATAAGAGATACGGTTCCGGTTAAAAGCTGCTTTCTTAAGTATTGCTCATATGAACTGTCAGGATTTACGGACAGCTCGTTGAACAGTTCATGCCTTGCAGTTATGAAGCTTGCGGGAAGGAGCTTCTTAGCAATCCTTGTAAGAGGGTTCCCTGAAGCTCTTTTTCCGTTGATCGGGTCAGCTATCTCGGATCTGTATGCTTTTCTTCCATATTCATGAGCCATGAAGCGGAGGAGCATTGCACATGCGATTGTACAGATACCGAACGCAGCTGCGAGAAGCGTAGAACCCGTCCTTGTGTTTCTGGCCATATCAAGATATTCAGGGCTCATGTAATTAAGTGCAAAAGTCACCCCGAAAGGCATGGCGCACAATATCGCGGCTTCAGCATTCTTTCCGGCGTTCGATGCCTGTATCTCGCCCTGTACCGCATTAAGCTCCGAGAGCATCAGGCATGAACTTCTTAGGATCGCAAGGCTGTTGTTGCCGATCTCTCCTGATATAGCAAGTGCATGGAACACCGGTACTGTCTCCGGAAAATTTATCTGATTTGCGAAGATATCCAGTGATTCTGCAAGGCTTACATGAAGTTTCAGGTTATTCTCAAGATTGATAAGAGGCTTTAAGATCATGGAGCGTTTGCCGAATGTCTTCTCTATAACGGGTCTTATCAAAAGCAAAGATTTCTCTATTGAATAGCCGCCCGATACGCTTGTGCACAGCACCTGAAGCAATACAAGAAGCTGTGTCCTCATGTGTCTGTAGTTGTTCGAATAGATCTTCTTCATCGCTTCCTTCCAAGGAAAGATACTCAGAAGAACTGCAAGGATCATTCTTATGAGCTCAGAACCGATGAATAATCCTGATGCAAAATACACTGCCGCTGCAAACAGCGGATAGATCCATATGGTCTTTATCAGAAATAAGGCAAAAGGATTGCTCTTATTACGCACGGTATTCCATTGCGCTTTGGATATCTCCAATGTCTGCGATGCGCTCAAGTCCTTCACCTCCTTTGTTTCTGTAAAGCGTCTTTAATCTGTATTCGTGATCTTTGGGAGGCAATACCTCGCAGATCTCGTCTATATATCTTTTGCCTTCACGGCTTCTCATAATGTGAAGCACGATGTTGATCCCCAT
Organism: Clostridiales bacterium; assembly: GCA_017428155.1. Taxonomy (GTDB): domain Bacteria; phylum Bacillota; class Clostridia; order Saccharofermentanales; family Saccharofermentanaceae; genus Saccharofermentans. Next base: position 16,777 of record JAFRRJ010000009.1, read on the forward strand.
TGATACCTGCGAAAGGATCGCATCGTAGGGGAGACTGGAGCCTGACATGATCATGGCGGTAAGCCTTTCCATCATCTCGAGACAGGAGTTGCTGTGACCTGTGCTCATGGAGCCTGGGTGACCGCTTGTAAGACATGAAAGCAGATCGGCACTTTCCTTGCCTCTTACTTCTCCGACAATGATCCTGTCCGGTCTCATCCTCAGTGATGCACGGATCATCATGCCTATGTTGACTTCGCCTGTCCCGTCAGGTCCCGGAAGACGGGCTTCCATTTTTACCAGGTTGTCTATTCCTTTGAGATTGAGCTCGGCCGAGTCTTCAATCGTAACAATCCTCTCGTTCTTCGGAATGAATCCTGAAAGACAGTTCAGGAACGTTGTCTTTCCCGAGCCTGTTCCTCCGCAGATAAATACCGTTCTTTTATTGCGGACACATTCGGCAAGGAACCTTGCCGCTTCTTCACTTATGAAGTCCTGTCTGATAAGAGATACAATGTCATGCGTGATACCGGTGAACTTACGTATCGTAACTGTGGTTTCTCTTGTTATCGGCGGGAGGACGGCATTAGCTCTCGATCCGTCGGGAAGCCTTAAGTCTGCTATAGGATTAGCTTCGTTAAGCGGACGGTTCTGATTTGCAAAGAAGCATGAGATACAAGTCTTTAGGGATTCCTCGTCACGGAATCTGAGATCGGACTTATAAAGCATTCCGCTTCTCTCGTAAAAGATCTTGTATGGTCCGTTGACCATGATCTCGGTTATCGAAGGATCTTCCATCAGCGGTTCGATAACATCAAGGCGTCTTAATGAGTTGAATACCGACTGTGCCATCTCGCGCTTCTGTTCAAGATTCATCTTGAAGGAAGTGTTCTCTGATATGACATCGGAGATTATCTCTCTAAGCTTCTCATCAGAAGGATCCGTCTCACCGGACATTGAATTCAGAACACAATAAGTTATTTGTTCTTTAATGGTATCTGTGTTGTTCGCGGTATCAGTCATACAGCCATTCTCCTGTTAAAAGAACCGGGAACACACATTTCCTCTGCCTGGTATTCTTCTGCGTAAACAACTTTTATCCGCTCTTTGCCGAGCTTTTGTGTAAGCATGGAGATAAGATCACTGGCACCAATGTCTTCGCCGGCGCTCCTTGCCGGCAGAAGGACAGTCACCTTATCACACCCTGCCAAAAGGTCTGGGAGATCTCCTGTCCTGAATCCTTCTATTACTGCAAGCACATTGACAGATCTGTCCCTTGAATGTGCAAGATTAGCTGCATGGTTCATAAGAGTTATGGAACGGTTGATCCCCATATCGTAAACATCGTCGTAATTGGTCGAACTGCCCGGAGTCAGAAATCCCGTATTATCCATGTTGCAGTATTTCAGGATGTCTTCGGGAACGAACTTCCTTGATCTGCATGCTTCGAGAAGATGCGTCATGTTGCAGCCGGAGGAGCCTTTCCACAAGGCTCTGAGTTTGCTTGTAAAGTCGAGCCTGATGTTGAAGTCAGCTCCTGATAATTCTTTCTGAATACTGTTTATGTACCGGTCCCTGACATCAACATAGACAAATGGGATGACGGCGGAAAGAGATCCTGAGACGGGTATAATGTTAGAGGGAGCGTCGTCTGTGGGCTTTATGAGTGTTATGAGCCTTGCACAATCAACAATTCCGCCGTCATCCGTGAGCCTGATGGGTGTTGGGGATGAGATGTCTTCTTTATCTGTATCCTTTGGGTCATATAAGACACACGTGTAATTACTGAATCGTTCATCCTGATCGTTGTCTTCAAGATAAGGATTAATGATATAAGCATCGGGGTAGAAGTTCATGAGTCTTTTCTTGAGCAGCGCGAAAATATATTCATTCTTCTCGTAGATCTTGATAGTAAAAGCCATATCCTTTTCCCCCTTGATTCAAATAGTTCCTGATTTGGATTGTAAAGCCCGTTAATGCCGGATTAAAGCGACAAATAACGACAAATTCCGACAAGGAAACAGGGGGAAAATACTGTTTTCGGGGACTAATAAATTAATATTAATTATTAACAAATCCGTTGTATGTCAGATGTTTGGATGATGAATCCATGTTCAAACCGCAAGTTTGAAGGAGCAATTGACAAACTCCTGCTTGATAAGTAAAATCAAATCGCAAAAAACACAGTTCATTGCTTATCAAGAGTGGCTATAGGGACCGGCCCGTTAAGAGCCCGGCAACCGCGGAAAGCAGCGGTGCCAATTCCGGCAGGGAAACCTGAAAGATGAGGATCGTTTATATAAAGCGTCGGCCTTCTCCTTTCAGGGGGAAGGTTTTTCATTTATTTAAGGCATTGAACGGAAAGGAAAGACAATGAGAAATAAAAAAGGTAATTGGCTGTTCACTTCTGAATCTGTTACGGAGGGGCATCCTGATAAGATCTGTGATCAGATCTCTGACAGCGTTCTTGATGCGATCCTTGAGCAGGATCCTGCTGCGCGCGTTGCGTGCGAGACTTGCACCACAACCGGCATGGTACTCGTAATGGGAGAGATATCAACATCTGCATATGTCGATATTCCTTCAATTGTAAGGAACAAGATAAAGGAGATCGGCTATAACTCCAGCGATATGGGTTTTGACAGCAATTCATGTGCAGTAATTACATCTATCGACGAGCAGTCTCCCGATATCGCAATGGGTGTTAACGAGTCTTACGAGGCTCGTCACGGCGGTGAGAAGGAACTCGATACAGGTGCGGGTGACCAGGGCATGATGTTCGGCTATGCAAACAATGACACACCCGAGTTAATGCCTATGCCGATCTCTCTTGCGCATAAGCTTACTATCAGACTTACCGAAGTTCGTAAGAACGGCGCTGATTTCTTAAGACCTGACGGCAAATCACAGGTTACGGTCGAGTATGAGAATGACAAGGTCAAGAGGATCGATGCTGTTGTTATCTCGACACAACACAGTGCGGACGTTACTCTCGAGTATCTTGAGGATTACATCAGGAAGAATGTTATTGATGCTGTTATCCCCTCTGATCTTATGGATGAGAATACAAAGATCTATATCAATCCTACAGGCAGATTCGTTGTAGGCGGTCCCCAGGGTGACTCCGGTCTTACAGGAAGAAAGATCATCGTTGATACATATGGCGGTTTTGCCCGTCACGGCGGCGGATGCTTCTCCGGCAAGGATCCGACGAAGGTTGACCGTTCCGCATGCTACATGATGCGTTATATTGCAAAGAACATCGTTGCTTCCGGTCTTGCTTCAGAGTGTGAGGTCCAGGTAGCTTATGCTATCGGCGTTGCAAAGCCGGTATCCGTAATGGTCGATACTTTTGAGACAGGAAAGATCGCGGATGAGGAGATAACCAGGATCGTTAATAAGGTCTTTGACTTAAGACCCGCTGCGATAATCAGGGATCTTGACCTCAGAAGACCTATCTATGCTAAGACCGCAAGTTACGGCCACTTCGGAAGAACTGATGTGGATCTTCCGTGGGAGAAGACAGACAAGGCTGAAGAAATCAGGAAGCTTGCCGGAATCTGATTTGAGGACAATCTGAGAATATATCTGCCCGTCCGATGTGTCATTATCAGACGGGCTTATTGTTTTGTGCCGGGTTTATTGTTAGCATTTGTAAAAATCTCTCAAAAGAAGCCGTGCAATGAAGAAGAAACCGGGAGACAGCAAGACTCTTACTTTGTCGGTTGATGATATCGGCAGTGAGATCACAGATCAGAAGGTCACCTGTATTAAGGTGTTCTGCCCCAGGAAGGCGAATGATTTCGTCTCCTTTCTTTGTGACGGCAGATTTACTGTGGCGGGCAAGTCGAAGGTCGATATTGTCGAGGGCGGCACATACATTATCTCGGGCAAGGTAACTGAATGGAACAACAGGCCGCAGGTTACTTTGAAGAAGATAACTGCTGACGAAGATGCCGGAGAGAGCCTTATCATAGCTTCGTTTCTTGCCGATAATGTAAAAGGTCTCGGCAAGGCTTTATCTGAATCTCTGGCGGAGATGTTCGGAAGGGAGATCCTTAAGGTTTTAACTGAGACTCCCGAGATTGCCGCTTCAAAGATCAAGGGTTTATCTGTGGAAAGAGCTATTGAGATCTGTGACTGCCTGGTCGAGGATTTTGATTTCTATGAGCAGGGGCTGGAAGCCAGATTGTTGGGCTTTTCGCAGGCTCAGATAAAGCTTCTTAAGAATCTCGGCAGGCTTGACTGCGGGAACATAAGGAAGACACCATTTGACCTGATGGGACACGGCATAGCGGGATTTGATCTGCTCGACAGGATCGCTTCTTCCGAAGGCGTATCCGAGGTGTCAGCAGAGAGGATCGCAGCGGCGGTCTATCAGGCTTGCATTACTCTTCACGAAGACACAAAGTCAACTTCGCTTAAGCCTTTGGACGTGCGCAAAAGAGCTTTCGAATATGCAAATAACCGTGAGGCAAAGCTTACATCGGAGCAGTTCTCGGGAGTGTTCAGGGAAGCTGCGGAGTTTGCAATAGATGCAAAGCAGATTGCGGTATTCAAGTACGATTCCGGAAAATGCGCGATCTGTGATGTTGAAGATCCTGATGCGAGATTTGCCACAATGAGTTATTTTACTTCCGAACTTGCGATAGAGAGACGGATCAATCAGATGCTGAAGACGAAGACTGTTCCTCCTGCAAGAGACGAGAGTGACAGGATAATGAGAGATGTCGCATCAGACCTCGGGATAATTCCGGACAGGTCACAGCTTGATGCTCTCTATCTGTGTATGTACAGCCCGATAAGCGTTATTACCGGAGGCCCCGGTACCGGAAAGACCACGATTATGGGTGTGCTGGGCGAATACTTCAGGAGGAATAAGATAAGCTGTATTTTTGCTGCGCCGACAGGAAGAGCTGCAAAGAAGCTCTCTGAAGCATGCGGAAGCGAGGCTTCAACTATACATAGGCTGCTTGGCGTAAGGAAGACTATAGAATCAGACGACGAGGAACTCCTTCCGGCTGACAGGGCCGGACAGTACAACAGTCTGCTGTTCGTTCATGGAAAAGATAATCCTATACATTGCCGCGTTATCGTAATCGATGAGATGAGCATGGTCGACACAATGCTGTTCAGACATCTGCTCGATGCAGCAGACAAGGGTACATCGTTAATACTTGTCGGAGATCCGGATCAGCTTCCATCAGTCGGCTGCGGAGATATCTTAAGGGATCTCTTATCCTGCGGTTCGATACCGAAGGTTAAGCTCGAGGCTCTTCACAGACAATCTGACGACGGCAGCATTGCATCCAATGCAGGGCTCATACTTGAAGGGCATGAACCCAAATGCATGGATAAGGATTTTGAGGTTATAAGCTGCGGTAGCGAAGAGGAGGCTCAGGAGACTATCGTAAGGCTGATGCTTGAGCATAAAGAAGAGGACCTTATCTGTCTTACTCCGACAAAGAACGAGAATGTTTTATTGGGAACTGTGCAGCTTAATAAGCTGATACAGTCTCTGGAAGTCAAAGACGACCTTAAAGTCATTAAGAGGGGGCAGAGTCTTGTACTCCATGTAGGCGATAAGGTTATGCAGAATAAGAATGATTATTCTACTGAATGGATAGATCCCGTGACAGGTGAGGTGCTTCAGGGTATCTTTAACGGCGAGCTCGGCGTGGTAACGGATATTGATCCCCTTAAATCAAGTGTTACCATTACTTTCGATGAAGGAAAGACAGCCGAGTACAAAGGCAAGATGCTGGAGAATATCGACCTTGCATATTCCGTAACGGTTCATAAGTCCCAGGGCTGTGAGTTTGACCGCGTCATAATCGCTCTTGGCAAGATGAATCCGCTCCTTTATAAGCGCAGTCTGCTTTATACGGCAGTTACGCGTGGCAAGATGAACGTAACAATTGTAGAACTTGAAGGAACACTTGCCAAATTCTTAAGAAGCCCCAAGGGTGATACAAGAGACACCTGTTTAAGAGATCTTCTTAAGACAGTGGATTACAGAAGAAATAAATGACAGGCACGCGTCATGAGAACAGCGTTTATTCACTTTCAGAAAGTATAAGACAGGCATATAAGGGGGCTGTAGATCTTATCCTTCCGTATAAGTGTGCTGTTTGCGGCAGTGTATCGGATACGGATGAACGCTTCGGAGAATACAGCAGACTATATGAGGAATTGTATGGCGTAAGATCCGGGCTTCATATCTGCGGCAAATGTCTGTCGTCGCTTAATCCCCTGGAGGAGAGCAAAAGATGGTTCCTTTGTCTTTCCAACCCTGTCGAGAATGATCCCTGCCCGGGACTTCCACTGTATATGCCTTTCCCGTACCGGGGTTTGGTTGAGAAGGCTGTCCCTGAGATAAAGTTCGGCAAAAAGATCGAACTTGCAAGGCTTTTTGGAGCAATACTCGGATCTTATATCTTTAGTGAAGGGATCAGGGCGGATCTGATCGTTCCGGTACCTCTGTCGGAGGAGAGATTAGCCGAGAGAGGATTTAATCAGGCTTATGAGATCGCATTCCTCGTATCAAAGATCGCGGGGATACCGCTTGCTGACGGTTGCCTTATAAGGACAAGAGATACCAGAAGACAGTCGGAGATAAAAGATATTAACAGGCGTGCCGTCAATGTGAGGGGAGCCTTTGACGCGGGCAGTAATTGGGATGTAGAAGGGCTTACTGTAATTGTTGTTGATGATGTCGCAACAACCGGCGCAACACTCCATGAAGCGGCGAAAGTTCTATATAAAGCCGGAGCGGCAAAGGTTCTGTGTATCGCGTTTGCGGGAAACAGGACATTAAAGAATGCCGAGCCGTTCTGATCATTCCCGTAATCGCGTTTTCTCCGGTTCTGACACAAAAAATACACAACTTATTTCTATACTCGGATCATAGGGAACACATATGTGTGAATAGCCCCGTTGTTCAGACAACGGGCGCCATTATGAATCCTAAACCAAACCGGATGGGGGATTTGTTTATGAAGAAGATCAGATTTGCTGCTTTGGCTATGGCTGCCGCCATGCTTATGACGATGCTTGCATCCTGTTCGGCTGAGAAGAAAAGCCGTAAGGTAGTCAAAGAAGATGATCCCTGGTACGATTCGGTCAAGTTCAAACTTGATAAAGACGTCCGGACAAACGATGACGTTGATACCGGTGTGTGTACAAGCAGTGACAACATTTTCGCGCTTTATTGTGCTTCGGGTGATATGTGGGGAAGTTCCAGAACTGTTCTTGACATGTATGATTTCGAAGGAGCTATGGTCAGCAGGCAGGAGGTATCTTTTCCGGATAATCTCTATGTGCAGAGGATCTATGCTCTAAGAGCCGATAATGAAGGAGGAAAAATAAATGCTGTCCTTCAGGTAAATTCTCCCGGCAGACACGGAGCTGTTTTTGCGGACATTGATACTAAGACCGGCATTGTGTCAAACATTGAGGATCTGTACAGCGGGAAAGCAAAAAAGGCAAAGGGGACAAGTTACTCGACTGACATTATTTCTTTTGTGGGAGATTATACAGTAGTGCTGTTGATGGGGGATATTATCGGCGGAGTAGCCGGTTGGAAACTTATGCTCTTCAAGGATAAGGAGTATGTCACGGAACTTGATCTTTCAGCAGTGAGTATCCTTTACTTTTTTGACGGTTTTTCCATAGATGAATCTGCCGGTTCCCTGTATGCGGCAGGTTTTGAAGCCGGTGGTGCGGTCGTCTCTATGGAGTTTGATCTAAGAACCGGACAAATGAAGAACCATTGTAACTCTCAAGGTTCAAATGATAATAAGATCAACTTGGCCGAATACACGGCAACGAACAACGGAGAGCTGTGTAAGATCGATTCGCTCGGAAACATAATGAAGGTCGATGTGAACACAATGACTCCGGAGACCGTGATAGATACCAACTGGTATACGCCGTATTTCAGTTCTTTAAACACAGAAGGTTATGGTTCTTATTCCTGGATCCTGAGCTGTACCGGTGAACGGACGGTCATTCTGGGAACTGAGTCGAGAGCATATTCGGATTGGAGCTACTTCTACTATAACTACATAACAGTGCTCACTAAGGCGGAAAAGAATCCCCATGCGGGAAAGGAGATCATTGAGCTTGCATTGCCTTCTAAGTCTGAAGTCTCAGGCTATCTTGCAAGTGCGGTTTTCGAATTCAATAAAACAGATGATGAATACCTTATCAGGGTCTGGGACAAGTCTAAGACCGGATATACATTAGGAAGGATCATTGAAACTTCCGAGAATGGTGATGCGGAACTTTACGGGATGATCCAGGAGCTTAAAGGCGATGAAGCACCGGATATTGCCGTAGGAATCCAGAAGAATTATGCAATGCGGGACGATGTCTTTATGGATATTACGGGATTCCTGGATCAGGAAGTTATGGACAAACAGTTCGGTAATATTTTCGAGGCAGGAAGGATCAACGGGAAACTGTATTTTCTTCCGGTAACGCTTGAGATAGAGGGGTTTGTCATAGATTCAGAGCTTTTGAAAGACGGTGCTGCAGGCTTAACCTTTGATGAATATGACAAGCTGGTAAAAGAAGATCTTAACGGCTTCTCGCCATATGACTATCCTTATTCGGAGGCTTATAACAAACGATCATTTCTTCTGTCCTGCATAGACACGAAAAGTGCTATTGACAAAGATAAGATCGAATTCGGAACGGATCAGTTCCGTAAGGCAGCAGAATATGCTAAAGACAACTTCCAGTACGATGATCTCAGCAGTACACCACGCGAATATCTTTTTGATATTGATACCAGGGAGAGAAGTAAATGTTACTATGCAAAGATCAGTGATTATATTGATTTTGTGCATGCCTGCTATAAGTCTGACGGTCATTATGTCATTATCGGAACACCTTCAGAAGATGCAACAGGACCGAGATTTAAAGCTCTTGAGACGATATCTGTATCTGCAACCACGGATGTAAAGGAAGGCTGCAGGAAGTTTTTGAATTACCTATTCTCGGGGACTGCCTTTAGTTCCGGTGATTGTGATTTCCTGAATATAGTGACTAACAAAGAGATCATGAATAAAAACATAGAAACACTCTCAAAGCATAATAACGATGCTTACGACAGTTTCCTGTCTGCTGAAAAAAGTGCGGCGATAATCGTCCCTGCGAATGTGAAAATGGCAAACGGAGATAAGTATGCAACCGATGATATGCGTGAGAGCTTCCTGAACAGTATGTCAACGATCTCTACATATAATTACGAGGATACCGATATCGTCAGATTTGTAATGGAGGAGATCGCACCTTACTATGCCGGCGACCGCTCGCTTGACGATGTTGTCAGGTATCTGAATGACAGAGTGTCCAAATACGTTAGAGAGATGTAACCGCTTAATGGAGCATTTGATCCTTTAAGCTCGAAAAAATACTCGAGGATAAAATGAAAGTGGGGAGTTTGATATAAGAAAAATAAGATTTCCAGCTGTTGTAATGGCTATTGTTATGTTGATGCCGGCGCTTATGTCATGCCGGGGTGTCAAGACAAAGAAAGATGTGGTCAAAGAAGATGATCCGTGGTTTGAAACGACCAGATTCAAACTTGATAAAGACATAAGAAAATATGAGACGGTGGGGGATTCTGAAGTTTGTACAAGTAATGACCGCCTGTTCTCCATTTATCCTTTGACCAAGGATACGTGGGGCTCATGCAGAACCGTTCTTGATACGTATGATTTTGCCGGTAATCTGCTGGAGCGTAAGGAACTCTCATGTCCTGACGGCTTCCGTGTTCAAAGCATATATTCTGCCGGTTCCGATCCTGAAGGTAAAACCATAAAAGCCGGTGTTTACCTGAATTCTTCCGGGAAACGTTTTCAGGCTTTTATTGATATCGATACGGAAACAGGTGCTGTATCGAATATAAAAGATATCTTTGAAAAAGGAAATACCTTCTTAAACGATGTCTGGGACATAGATCTTGCAGGAGATTATGCAGTCGTGACATGTGATGACAGCTTCAATAAACCGGAGTTATCTTTTTCCATGATACTGTTTAAGAATTCGGAATTAGTAAGTGAGCTGGATATGTCGGCAGTTCACATCAATTACATTTATGAAGGCGTCTCGATAGATCAGTCCACAGATTCATTATATGTGGCCGGTCTGGAAAATGGTGAAAACCTTATCATGGAATTTGATCTGAATAACGGTAAGCTTAAGGACAAAAGACACCCCGGAGATCCGGATGATAAGAAGGCCAATATAGCGGAATACAGGGCGACCGGCAACGGTGATCTTTGCAGACTTGATTCTTCAGGGAACATAATGAAAGCCGATATTAATACAATGATCCCGGAGACTGTGATCGATGCCACATGGTACACACCGTTTTGTAATCCGTTGTTTACTGGAGATATCAATACCTCTACAGGAATCCTGAGCTGTACTGATGACAGAACGGTCATTCTGGACAGTGTCACTGAATCATATGGCTTGTTCGACTCAAAAACATATGAGTACATTACAGTGCTTGAGAAAGCAGAAAGGAATCCTCATGCTGGCAAGGAGATCATTGAGATCGCTCTTTGCTTTGCATATACCGGAGTCTCGGATTATCTGTCTAAGGCAATATATGAGTTCAACAAAGCAGACAATGAATACCTAATAAGGCTTTGGGATAAGCATAAGTCCGGATACACATTAGGAACGGGATTCGTAGGAGCAGGTAGTGATGAATCGGAAGGATATGCGCTCCTCGAGGATGTCAAAGGCATCGAGGGACCGGATATCGTTATCAATGCACCGAACCGGTTAGCGATGCAGGATGATGTGCTTATGGATCTGACCGGATTCCTTGAACCTGAAGTTATGGAAAAACAGTACGGAAATATCATTGAGGCAGGGAGGACTGGCGGCGAGCTTAGCTTCCTTCCGGTGGTCCTTGAGATTGAAGGGCTGGTTATTAACGCGGATCTTATAAAAGACGGTGCATCCGGAATCACTTTCGAAGAATTCGACAGGATGATAAAAGAGGATCTTAACGGTTTCTGTCCTTATGATTATCCTTATTCTTTCGATTACAATAAAGTTTCGTTTGTCAGATCCTGCATAGATACCCGAAGCGCTGTCAGCGGAGATACTATTGAATTCGGAACAGACCAGTTCCGTTCAGCTGTCGAATACGCAAAAGATAACTTTATTTATGACGACGTGCTCAGCATCCCTGCTGAATACGCATATGATTATCAGCACAGACAAAAGACCGAATGCTGTTATACAAAAATAACGGATTATCTGGATTTTGTAACCGCATGCTATAAGCAGGACGGACACTATGTCATTATCGGAACCCCCTCTACTGATGCATCAGGTCCGAGGTTTAATGCTGTTGAGACTGTCTCTGTATTGGCCGGTACTGATGTAAAAGACGGCTGCAGCAAATTCATAAATTTCCTTTTCGCGGGAAAAGCCTTTGATTCCGGTGAATGCGGTTTCAGGAATATAGTTACTAACAAGGAGATCATGAGCAGAAATACTGAAATCCTCACGGAACGCAATAACGAGGTGTACGATCAGTATCTTAAGTCGAAAGATTCCGGGGTGATCAGAGTTGATGTTAGCGCGGAAAGGGCTGAAGGCGATAAGTTTGCAACGGATGATATGCTGGAAAGCTTCCTTAGCAGCATGTCGACGATCTCCAACTGCTATTACGAAGATGATGAGATATATGTATTCATCAGGGAAGAGACTTTACCATACTATGCAGGAGACAGGTCTCTTGATGATGTAATAAAGATCCTGAATGACAGGACGACAAAATATATCAGGGAGATATAGCTTTAGACTGCACCCAGCATTCTTAAGAGCTTGCAGATGACCACATAGAGGAAATCGATCATGCCGGCTGCAAGGACAAGAACCAGCCAGACACGCTTGACGCTGAAATTCCTGTTCTTACGGAGCTCGTCATGTAAAGGGGTGGTGATGTTCTTGAAGAGGATGATCTTTTTCTTTGTAAGTCTTCCGACGGTGATCTTAAGGATCGATATACCGCCGTCACAGAGGAAAGGCAGTCCGATGATAAGATAAATGAAAGGAATCTTGCAGTAGATCGCAAAAAAGGCGATAAGAAAGCCCAGAGATCTTGAGCCAGCGTCGCCCATGAGCATTTTCGACGGGTTAAAGTTAAAAAGAAGATATGCGAGCATTACGGGCACGAAGATGACCGTAATATAGACTGCATTGAAATCAGGCAGCGAGCCTGCGATAAATGCCAGAAGGAAAGTGGTAAACACGGCAAGCACGGATAATGTGCCCGACAGACCATCGATGCCGTCTGTGGCATTCGTGGCATTTATAGAGACAATGAACAGGATAAATGCAAGGATGTAAAACAGAACGGGGTTGAACTCGATATAGGAGCCTGTAAGAGCAATATAGACGTCTGTTCCGAAGAAATGGACACAGACATATGCTCCGATAAGAGACACGATAACATCAAGCGCGCCCTTAACATATTCGTTCCAGGGATTCTTTGACCTGTCGTCGAGCCAGCCCGTAACCATCTCGGCAAGGACTGCCAAAAGGCCGAAAGCCAATCCTGATACTGCATTTCCGCTCTCGAAAATCCCCTTTTCCGAAGATACGGGATTAAAGAAAAAGCAGATTACGGAAGAAAGCACAAGAAAAACAAGAATAAAGTAAAAACCGACACCTGTGGGTTTGCCGATGTTGATTTCCGAGCCCTGCGCGAATTTGCGTCCGCGGTCATGACCCAGAATAATCTTCTCGCCCGGAAGGAACTTAAGAAGAACAAATGTAATGGCAAAGCCTGCAACAAGGCCTATGGCCATTTTGTAGATTAGATCCATTAAGTAATACCCTCGCTCAAGGTTTTTACGACGACAAGCATTATACCTTATAAAACATTAGAAGAAAATTATTATTTGTTCAATAAATCAACCCAAAATCCTCGTCAGGATTGGCCAAAATATGTTAACATATCTTCTTGTTATAAGGAGTATTTACCATGGATTACAAAGATTTGATCGCTTCCAATTTGCACGAATGTACCGGCCTTGATAAGGATCAGGTATCCGGTCTTATTGAGATTCCGCCCAAGCTCGAGCTCGGTGATTTTGCTTTCCCGTGCTTTGTTCTGGCCAAGATCCTTCATAAGGCTCCGCCCATGATCGCTAACGAGCTTAAGGACTCTCCGGAGCTTACCAAGGGCTTCGACGGTGCAGTTACAGTTGATGCCGCAGGCCCTTATATCAATTTCAGGATCGACAGGGGAGTTCTCGCAAAGACAGTTATCTCCGAGATCCTTTCTGAGGGCGACCAATACGGCAACAGGAATATAGGCGGCGGCAAGAATGTTATCGTCGAGTTCTCCTCGCCCAATATTGCAAAGCCTTTCCATGTAGGACATGCTTTCACGACGATTTTAGGCAACTCTCTTTCTAACATCTATTCAAGACTCGGATATAACGTAATCAGATTCAACCATTTAGGCGATTACGGCACACAGTTCGGCAAGCTCATTACAGCTTACAGGCTCTGGGGCGATGAGAAGGCGATGGAAGAAAACCCTATCGACGAGCTCACGAGAATCTATGTAAAGTTCCATGATGAGTGCAAAGTCAGCGAAGAGCGCGAAAAGGAACTCGAAGACACAGCTAGAGACAACTTCAGAAAGCTTGAAGAGGGCAAAGATGAGGAAGTTGCTCTCTGGAAGCGTTTCAGGGACTTGAGTCTTGAGGTTTTCGAGAAGACATATAAGAGAATGGGCATCAAGTTCGATAACTATAACGGCGAGTCTTTCTATTCATCAAGGATCGATTCTGTTGTTAACATGCTTGAGAGCAAAGGCCTTTTGGAAGAGAGCGAAGGTGCAAGAGTCGTTAAGCTCGACGATGAAGGCCTCCCGCCGTGCCTTGTTGTTAAGAGCGACGGTACCACTATCTATGCTTCAAGAGACCTTGCGGCAATTCTCTACAGACACGAAGAATTCAATTTCTACAAGAATATCTATGTAGTAGGACTTCCCCAGCAGCTCCACTTCAAGCAGGTTTTCGCGGTTCTCAGGAAGGCTGGCTATGAGTGTGCCGATGACTGCGTACACGTAGGGTTCGGACTTTTGAAGTTCAAGCCTAAGAAGGATGAGAACGGCAACGAGATCGTTGAGGCTTTCTCAACACGTTCCGGAAACATAATAAAGCTTGACGATTTCCTTGATAAGGCTACTGAAAAGACCGCTGAGATCATCAGAAAGAACAGCGAGCTTCGCGGCGGAGACATGACGGATGAGCAGATCGCTCAGGTTTCCGAAGTTGTCGGACTCGGAGCTGTATCTTACACATATCTCAAGGCAGGAAGAGAGAAGGATATCCTCTTTGACTGGGATGATATGCTCGATTTCGAAGGCGATACGGCACCTTACCTTATCTACACTTATGCAAGGATCAAGTCGATCTTGAGAAAAGCAGCAGATCAGGGCATTTCAGCTTCTTCCGATTCAGTTTCAGAGCTTACTGCAGAAGACGAATATGCTGTTATCAGAAGCCTTGCTGATTTCAAGGATGCGGTAGTTAAGGCGGCTGAGAGTTATGAGCCTTTCATGATCTCACGTCAGATAGCGCTTATCGCAAGGAACTTCAACCGTTTCTATAATAATTCCAGGATTCTTAACTGCGATTCTGAAGCGCTCAGGGATGCAAGGCTCAAGCTCTGTGAGGCAGTTGCAGACTGCCTTAAGTCAGGCCTTGATATGCTCGGCATTGGCGTTGTCGAGAAGATGTAAGCTTAGAAAGGTTTAAGCTATGGAGAACACTGCGAACAGCTCGGTACCGGATTTTAAGGAACTTAATTACACAAGACCGGATCTTGATAAGTTCACAGAGACTGTAAGGAATGTAAGACTCAGACTGATGACCTCCAAGACTATCGAGGCCGCTGATGAGGCTCTTGGTGAATATGAGATCGCTATAAGCAACTTCGATACCCAGTACGCTCTTTGCCAGATCCTTCATGACCTTGATACTTCGAACGAATTCTATAACACCGAACTCGAGTTTTTCGATGAGGCATCGGCAAGGGTTCAGGAACTCTCTTCTGCAGTATTGTCAGGTCTTCTTACTTCGCCTTGTGCAGACGGTCTTAAGGTAAAGTACGGCCCTATGATCTTCCGCAAGGCAAAGAACCAGAGGGAGATCATATCCAGCGAAGTAATAGATGATCTTACAGAGGAATCCAAGCTCGAGAATGAATATTCCCAGAAGCAGTCGGAAGCCGAGATCGCATTCGGCAAAAAGACACTAAATCTAAGCCTTATACAGCCGTATCTCCAGTCAACTGACAGGAATGTCAGACGCAATGCGCACATTGCTCTTGATAAGTATTACACAACAAGAAAAGACGATTACGACAGGATCTACGATGACCTCGTAAAAGTAAGAACAACTGCAGCTCAAAAGCTCGGTTATTCAAGCTTTACCGAGCTCGGCTACAAGCGCATGGAGCGCTACGACTATACAAGAGAAGATGTTGCCTCCTTCAGGGACAACATCAAGAAATATATAGTTCCGCTTACTGTCCAGATCAGAAAGCTTCAGCAGGAAAGACTCGGTGTGGATCAGCTTATGTTCCATGATCTTCCGTGCCTCTTTAAAGAGGGCAATCCTGCACCTGTCGTAAGCAAGGAGACATATAAGGAAGCAGCAGGAAAGTTCTTCAGAAAGATGTTCGGAGCCAACCCCAGCTTTTTTGATATCCTGTCAGATCACGGATACACTGATCTTCTTTCAAGACCCGTTAAGTCCACGGGCGGTTACTGCATGTATCTTGAGGACTACTGCATCCCGTTTATCTTTATGAACGGCAACGGAACGTTCGACGATGTCGCAACAGTTATTCATGAGGGCGGACATGCTTATGCTGCACTTGCGGGTGCCGAATCCTCTCCTTTTGTCGAGTGCCTTTCACCGACTCTGGAGACATGCGAGATCCACTCGACATCCATGGAATATATGTCATATCCTTTCATGGATATCTTCTACGGCAAACAGGCAGAACAGTACTGTGAACTCCACATGACCGACGGTCTTCTGTTCCTGCCTTACGGATGTATGGTGGATGAATTCCAGCACATAATCTACGATAACCCCAACATGACACCTGATGAGCGTCATGAGATATGGAGAATGCTCGAACAGACATACCAGCCCTTCATTAATTACGATGAGAATGACACACCTTTCCACGCTATGGGCGGTGCATGGATGAAGAAAGACCATATCTTCACGACACCTTTCTATTATATCGACTATTGCCTTTCACAGATCTGTGCTCTTGAGCTCTGGGACGAATCAAGGGAAGATATGAAGGCCGCGCTCGAGAAATACAATACCCTTTGCCAGCTTGGCGGAAGTGATACATTCTTAAATCTCATCAAGCGCGCAGGCATCGAATCGCCTTTCAACGTCGATGTAATAAAGCTCCTGGCATTTAAGTGCTCAGACTTCCTTAGTCTGT
Organism: Clostridiales bacterium; assembly: GCA_017428155.1. Lineage (GTDB taxonomy): Bacteria > Bacillota > Clostridia > Saccharofermentanales > Saccharofermentanaceae > Saccharofermentans. The sequence continues at coordinate 33,280 of JAFRRJ010000009.1, forward strand.
GAGGTCCTTGATGAGGCTTCCTGAAGGATTTATCAATGAGATGGATGATTTCTTCTCGCGTCAGAATGACGTGAAGAGGGAAGGCTTTTATGAGAGTTTTGATAAAGAGCCTTTGAAAGGCATCCGTTTCTCGCGCTCGAAAATAAGATCTTCAGACGAAGAACAACGCCTGTTAGGTCAGCTTGGTGAAGACATAAACCCCGTGTCCTGGTGTTCCGGCGGATACTATACAAAGAACGAATCATCCGGAAGAGAACCCCTTTATCACGCAGGCGTCTACTATCCGCAGGAGCCTTCTGCAATGCTTCCTGCACAGGTTATGGCCGCCAGGCCCGGAGAGATAGTATTAGACCTCTGTGCCGCACCCGGCGGCAAGGCCTGCAGACTCGGCGAGGATATGAACGGTGAAGGGATCCTGGTTGCCAATGAGATCAGTTTTGAACGTTCAAAGGCTCTTTTGAGAAATATCGAGCGTTCAGGTATCAGAGGGACCGTAATCCTTAATGAGACTCCTGAGAATATCGCTTCGAAGCTGCCTTTGTTCTTCGATAAGATCCTTATCGATGCGCCGTGCTCCGGTGAAGGAATGTTCAGAAGAGATCCGGGAGCCGTAAAGAGTTACATGAATTACGGACCAAAAGTCTGTGTGCCGCTGCAGGAATCGATCCTTGAAGCGGCCGATAAATGCCTTAAGGAAGGCGGATCCATTGTCTACTCGACCTGCACTTTCTGTACGGATGAGGACGAGGAGCAGATCGCCCGTTTTATTGAGCGTCATCCTGAATACCATGTAAAAGCACACCCTGAGATCAAAGGCGTCAGCCATGCCGGTGAAGGCTCTGTTCTTCCGGGTTCGATGAGGATCTGGCCTCACATGTCAGAAGGTGACGGACATTTCTGCGTTCATATCGTAAAAGGTGAGGGAAAAGACCTTAAGTCAGCCGGTGATTACCTTATAAAAGACGGCGGCAGGCATCAGGATAAGAATATCGAAGCAGCATTGAATATGCTTGAAGAAGTGCTGTCGGAAAGCGGAAGGGAAGGGCTTTTGAAAGGAAGACTCATATCTCACGGAACAGGTCTTTTTCAGATGACATTTGATGAACGTCTCTTTAAAGGACTTAAAGTCGTTAAGACAGGACTTTATGTCGGCGATATAAAGCCGCTTAAGTCAGGGAAGAAAGTTTTCGAGCCCTCAAACAGCATAGCACTCGCGCTTAACAGGCTCGAGATAAGGGATGATTCGTATCTTGAGTTAAAAAGAGATGATGACAGGCTTATTAAGTATTTAAGAGGTGAGACGATATCCGTGTTCCCTGAAGACGGTCTGAAGTCATCAGGTACGGTGATCGCAGGCATAGAGGATTTCCCGCTGGGCTTTGCGAAGATAAACGGAAATACTGCAAAAAATATGTATCCCAAGGCATGGAGGCTTATATGACAGAAGAATTCAAACTCATTCTTGCGACATCTAACAAGGATAAGGCAAGAGAGATAGCGGAGATATTGAAGGATACGCCGTTCGTCGTTACAACGATGAAAGAAGAAGGTTTTGATCCCGATATAGTAGAAGACGGCAGTACTTTTGAGGAAAATGCCCTGATCAAGGCAAGAACAGTTCATGAGCTTGCCGGAAATGCCTATGTTATGGCAGATGATTCGGGACTTTGCATCGATGCATTAGACGGTGCTCCGGGAATCTATTCTGCAAGATTCTGCGGCGAGGATTCCACGTATCCCGAGAAGTTTAAGAAGATCTTCGAGATGCTGAAGGCCGTTCCCGAAGAGAAGCGTACTGCTAAATTTGTATGCAGCATCGCAGTCGTAAGGCCTGACGGTACCGAATTTACCGTAAGAGGCGAGATCTGCGGCGTGCTTCACGAGAAGCCCGTGGGCGACGGCGGATTCGGTTACGATCCCATCTTCTATGTGCCTGAGTTCGGCATGACCACAGCCCAGATGACCAAGGAGCAGAAGAATTCCATCAGTCACAGAGGCAAGGCTTCCAGAGCCATGGCTGAAAAGCTCAAAGAGGAAACAGGCTGAGAAACTTTGCTTTTCTGACGAAAATCGCGGCTGAAGGTGAACGATAATCTGCAAACGCAATAAATCAGCGTGCCTTCTTCTTATATTTATTGAAAACACACCTTAATCGTGATAATATTGTCAGGCGCGTACAAATGTCCGTCTGTGGAAGTATACTTTTGCGCAAAATCTCATAGAAAGGTCTTGACCTTATGCATCAGGATAACCCCGAATATTTCCTCGTCGACAAAAGAGTTTTGCCTGAAGTCTTCATTAAGGTAATGGAAGTTAAGCAGCGTCTTAACACCGGTGAATCCACTTCCGTAAACGAAGCGGTCAGAAAGACCGGTCTTTCCAGAAGCGCATACTACAAGTATAAGGATTCCGTGCTGCCATTTTATGAGGCAGCAAGCGGAAAGAAGGTTACGCTCCTTCTCTCTGTTGAGAATTTCCAGGGCATTTTGTCTGAGATCATCCGGACTATCGCGGAGTCACGCGCAAATATTCTGACTATCAATCAGAATATCCCGATCAACGGCCTTGCAGATATCTCGATATCCATTGAGACAGTGTCAATGTATGGTACAGTTGATGACATAATTAATGATATATCCAAGCTCGCCGGTGTGCGCAAGTGCACGATCCTGAGCAGGGAATAATGAAAGGTAAGGAAAGTAGAAATGGCAATTAACATCGCAATTTTAGGCTTCGGCACGGTAGGTTCAGGCGTAGCCGAGACTCTGGATATCAACAAGGATGTTATCGCAAAGCGCGTAGGAGAAGAGATCATCGTAAAGCACATCCTTGATGTCAGGGAGTTCCCTGAGAGCAGATTCGCAGATCTCGTTACACTCGATGCTGATGAAGTCTTCACAGACAAAGACATCAAGATCGCAGTTGAGACTATTGGCGGCGCGAGGATAGCTTATGAGTACACAAAGCGAGCTCTTTCATCCGGTATCAGCGTTGTTACTTCCAATAAGGAACTCGTATCCACAAAGGGTCCTGAACTTATCGAGATAGCAAAGAACAATAACTGCTGCTATCTGTTTGAAGCTGCAGTCGGCGGCGGTATCCCGATCATAAGACCTCTTTATAAGTGCCTCGCGGCAAATAAGATCACGAAGATCGCAGGTATCGTTAACGGTACAACGAATTACATTCTCTCCCAGATGAAGGATGAGGGTCTGGATTTCGTTACTGCTTTGAAGCAGGCTCAGGAGAACGGCTTTGCAGAGGCTAATCCTTCTGCTGATATCGATGGTATCGATGCACAGAGAAAGCTCTCGATCCTCTCGACGATCGCAAACGACGGCGATTATATCGCGCCTGAGCAAATCTCTGCAGAGGGCATTTCCGCGATCACGACAGATGATATGGCTTTCGCTGCATCCATCGGCTGCGATATCAAGCTCATTGCGCTTTACGAAGCAGGCGAAAAGCCTGTCGCATACGTTGCGCCCGCTTTGGTTGATAAGAGCAATCTTTTGTATAACGTAAACGGCGTATTCAATGCTATCATGGTTGACGGCAACAGCTTAGGCCAGGCAATGTTCTACGGTCAGGGCGCAGGCACGCTTCCTACGGCATCCGCTGTATGCGGTGACATTCTCGAGGCAGCAGTAAGCGAACCTTACGAGAACAGGGACTGGACAAAAGAGAGCGTTGAGATCACACCTTACGACGAGATCGCGGCTGATATCGTCATAAGAGCTGATGTTCCTGCAAAGGTTATCGGTGCAGCTGAGGCTTATGAATGCGAAGTCTTATCTGACGAAGCTATTCTTGTCAAGGGAATCAGGCATAAGGATATTGCAGCACTTGTAAGTGAAGCAGGCGCAAAGTCCTGGATGCACTATCTTAAATAAATCGAAAAACATTCGGAGGAATATTTAAATGAAGGTACTCGTAGTAGGCGGTGGCGGAAGAGAGCATGTTATCTGCTGGAAGCTCAAGCAGGATCCCAGGGTAACGGAGCTTTACTGCGCTCCCGGTAACGGCGGTATCGCATCTATCGCTACATGCGTTGATATTAAGGCTACGGATCTTGACGGTATGGTCGATTTTGCGAAGAAAGAGCAGTTTGATCTCGTCTTCGTTGCTCCCGACGATCCGCTCGCTCTTGGTATGGTAGACAGGCTGGAAGAGGCAGGCATCAGGAGCTTCGGTCCTAAGGCAAATGCAGCTATCATCGAAGGTTCCAAGGCTTTCTCCAAGCAGCTCATGAAGAAGTATTCGATCCCTACTGCAAAGTATGAGATCTTTGAAGACGAGCAGGCAGCTCTCTCTTATCTTGAGACGCAGCCTATGCCTATCGTTATCAAGTGTGACGGTCTTGCATTAGGTAAGGGCGTTATCATAGCCCGGACTCTTGATGAGGCTAAGCAGGCCGTTAAGGACATGATGGAAGACAAAAAGTTCGGCAATGCAGGTTCCACGATCGTTATCGAGGAATGCATGACAGGTCCCGAGCTCACAGTCCTTGCTTTCTCTGACGGCAACATCTGTGTTCCGATGGTATCTTCAAGAGATCACAAGAGAGCATACGATCACGACGAAGGCCTCAACACAGGCGGCATGGGCGCTGTTACACCCGGCTGCGATATGACTGACGAGCTTAAGACCCGTATTCAGAACGAGATCATCACACCCACTGTCGAAGCTCTCAAGAAAGAGGGAAGACCTTTCAAGGGTGTTATCTACTTCGGACTTATGCTTACACCTGAAGGACCTAAGGTCGTTGAGTACAATGCGCGTTTCGGTGATCCTGAGGCTCAGGCAGTTCTGCCGCTTCTCGAGAATAGCCTCCTCGACATTGTTGATGCAGTTATCGACGGCAAGCTCGATCAGGTTGAATTCAAATGGAAGAATAAGTGTTCCTGCGTTGTCGTAATGGCTTCAGGCGGATATCCGCAGAGCTATACCAAAGGTTACGAGATCACAGGTATCGATACATGCGGCAAGATCGTATTCCAGGCAGGCACCGCACTTAAGGACGGCAAGCTCGTTACATCAGGTGGACGTGTTCTCTGCGTATACGATGAGGCTGATACCCTTGATGAGGCGATCGACGGCGCTTACGAAGGCGTCTCTAAGATCTCCTTCAAGGATATGCACTTCCGCCACGATATAGGAAGGACACTCGGTTAATAAATGAGAATAGGCATCTACGGAGGCTCGTTCGATCCCGTTCATGACGGTCACATAGCAATGATAGATTCCGCGTTGAAGAGCGGATTCATTGACCTTGTGATCGTTGTACCTTCTGTCAGGAATAACTTCAAACTCTATGCAAATAAGCTTCCGCCACCGTACCGTTACTACATGGTCAAGGAGACCATAGAAGGCCTTGGCATCAGGGACTGCTATGTAAGCGATATAGAATACGGCATTGAAGGCGTAAGTTATACCGCAGTTGTTCTGGGGAAACTCACTTCGGATGAATACATAAGAGATTTTCTTACCGCAAACGGTATTAAGCGCAAGAAGGCTGAGGAAAGCCATGAGTTTTTCTGGATCATGGGTTCTGATACGCTGGGCACTTTTGAGAGCTGGTATAACCCCGGAGAGATCCTTAATCATGCATCGCTTCTGGCCGCGGTAAGGCCCGGAGATAATACCGATGTCGATAAAGCAGCGGATTCGATAAGGAAGAATCTCGGAGGCAGAGTCGAGATATTCAGGCTCAACGGCTTTGACTGTTCATCTTCAGGGATAACTACATCCGGTGACTTTTCGATGGTACCGGAGCCTGCAAGGAAATTCATTGCAAAGCATGCGCTCTATACCGGAAACACAGAGCTTGAGGGTGTGTCGGAGGAAGCCAGGATAAAGTTTTTCGAGAGCTCCGTATGGATGTACGGATATCTGGGCGAGAAGAGGCTTTTGCACACTCTTAATGTCGGCTATCTGTCTGCACATATGGCTGAGCTTTTCGGCAGCGACAAGGATAAGGCATTGATTGCGGGTGCTTTGCATGACTGTGCGAAAGAGCTTCCGATGGAGCAGCAGCAGGAGCTCGCAAAGAAGTATTGCGGAGACCTGTTTACCGAGAAGAAGCTCCTTCATTCACCGGCCGGTGCTACATTTGCCAAAGAGGAATTCGGAATAGAGGATAAAGAAATCCTGGATGCCATATGCTATCACACGACGGGAAGGGGTGACATGACCCTTCTCGAGAAGATCGTTTATCTGGCTGATAAGATCGAACCTTCGAGAGACTACATGGATCTTGCACCGATCAGGGCAGCGGCGGAGAAAGATCTCGATAAAGCAGTGAGACTTACCGCACAGGCAATTAATAACAAGTTCGTTTCGCAGGGCAGGGATATCCACCGTGCTACGCTCAGCATGATGCGTGATTTGGGAATGGAATAAGCCCCCGGTTATGTTAGAATCAAAGCATTAAAGAAACCAAGGAGATGTTTATGGAAAGTAAAGAATTAGCCGCAAAAATCGCTGAGATACTTGATTCCAAGAAGGGTATCGATATTGAGACAGTTGATCTGACCGGAAAGACCGTCCTTGCAGATTATTTTGTCCTGGCAAGCGGTAATTCCACTACACAGATCAGAGCTCTTGCAGATGAGGTGGAGTATGTCTTAAAGAAGGACTTTGATATCGTTCCCGATCACATCGAGGGACGTGCCGGTGACAAGTGGATCCTTCTCGATTACAAGGACGTTGTTGTCCATGTCATGGGCAGGGAAGAAAGAGAGAACTACAGCATCGAGAAGTTCTGGGAGACCAAGCGCAGAGAAGGCGAAGAGTAACTGGTATATTATTTTAAAATAATGTCAGGAGCCGGCAGGGAAATATCCTTGCCGGTTTTGTCGTATTTTGTCGGTAAAATACGACAAACAACGGTGATATGCTTTGCTTATGGCAAAGAAAAGCACAGCTTCAAAATTTAAGACACTGATATATCCTTTGGCATTCATACTGATCGTTATACTGAGTGCCCTGTATAAGTTTGTGTTCAAAGGCAACGGGGATTTGAGGCTGAAGGCATATAAGAGCGGTAAGACAGCTTCTGTTATTGAGACTTGTGATGTGCCGGTGATCACGGCAGATTCTTCAGAATCTCCTTCTGCTGAGAATGAAGCTCCTTCATCTTCTGAGACTGTCCATCTGATAAGCATATATATCTGCGGAGAGGTAAAAGAGCCGGGTATCTACGAAGTGCCCAAAGGTGTACTGCTGAATGACATTATCGAAGACGCCGGCGGGCTTACGGAAAATGCCTCGGTTAACAACATCAATTTTGTTTACCGTGTGGAATGTAACATGTCGGTCTACATACCGTCGGAAGATGAGATAACAAAGGGCATTGGCGGCGGAGACATAATAAGAAAGGATGGAGTCTATGTTTGGGGCGTTGAATCCGGCGGAGCTGGCGGACAGGCCGGCAGCGGGCAGCAGGACAGGCTTATGGTCAATATCAATACAGCGACTGTAGATGAGCTTAAGAGCCTTCCCGGAATAGGAGAGGTGACAGCACAGGCAATAGAGGAATACAGAAGGACCAACCCGTTTAAGACTGTTGAAGACATAAAGAACGTTACCGGAATCGGAGATTCCAAGTACAACAGGATAAAGGACCATATATGTGTCTGATTATCAGGTGTAGCCGTAAAGTCCTCTGACGCTTACTTCACCGCTTCTGAGGTCCTCGGTGGAACCGTCATCGAACCGTACATTTAAAGTGAAGTCATCGTTGATCTCAACAGCCGTGCCCGGACGTCCGGTGCTGTTCTCGGCAAGTCTCGGATAAGCCACTATCCTGCTTCCGGCTGTAATATTGCTCTTGCGGTAACGGTTAAGATAATAAGGATCATCCGGCCATCTGTACAGGATATCATTCAGTGACCTGATCAGTTCTGCGGCAAGTTTTGAACGGTCAAAGGTCTTCTGACCGTTTTCGAGTGATATGGAAGTGGCGATCTGTGACAGTTCCTCCGGGAATGATGACTCGTTGACGTTAATACCGATGCCGATAATGCAGTTATCGATCATTCCGCTCTCGCCTTCGACTGTAGCCTCTGTAAGGATACCGCAGATCTTTTTCCTGTTCAGCACTATATCATTTACCCATTTGATCTTTGTATCGATCCCGTAGGCATTATATATTGCATCGCAGACTGCGACAGCTGTCCAGCTTGTAAGATCCGCTATTCTGTTAAGGCCTGAATCAGGCTTGAAGAGGAAGGATAAGTAGATCCCTACGCCCGACGGAGAAGAAAAACTCCTGCCGAGCCTGCCTTTTCCGCCAGTCTGATGGTCAGCGATAACAACAGTTCCCGAAGGCGCACCTTTACCGGCCATCTCCTTAAGGACGTTATTGGTGGAGTCCACCGAATCGAAAACATAAAGATCAGCTGACAGTTTATCAGGCAGAAATACAGACACAGAACCCTTTGTGAGCACGTCAGGGCTGTTTACGAGAAGATAGCCTCTGTTGGTTGAGGAAGTGATCTCATAACCTTCATCCCGCAATGCTTTTACAGCCGAATTAACAGCTGCTCTGGTAACACCCAGCTTGCGGCTTATAGTCTCTCCCGAGATATAACCGTCCTCCAGGTATAATATTTTCAGAACTTCGTCTTTAAGCATCCGGCATCCTTTCTGTCATAAATATCGCTTAAATTTGACATTGCTTATATATATTTAGGAAAAATAATAACACTTAAAGTCGAATCTGCGGTAAAATATTATCGGTATAGTGCTTAAATTTTGCGTTTAGGGTGAACATGGGTATATATTCGATCATATTGGCAGTAGTTATGCTGCTAAGCATGCTATCTACTTTTGCGCTCGTTCTTTTCTCGAGACGAGGCGCCAATACACTTGAGATTCTTATCTCCGTTTGTATCACGATAAGCAATGCGGGATACTTTATCCTCTCCTGTTCGCGCAATGTTGAAGAAGCCATTATTGCCAATGCCTTAGGTTATGTAGGAGGGATCTTTCTGCCTCTGCTTGTCGTATATATCCTTATCGACTACTCCGATTCCAAGGTTCCTACATGGTTCTCGGTTGTTATCCTTCTGATGAATTTAGCGGTTTTTGTTTCAGCTCTGCTTGCTGACAGGAGCCAGCTGTTTTATTCGTCGATTACATTTATTCCGGGTGATCCTTCTGTAATGATCAAGGAACCGGGTTCTCTTTACTACATCAGATACATTATCCTTGCCGTTGAAGTCGGTCTTGCTGCTTTCTTTACGATCCTTACCTATCTCGGCAGGAGAAATGCCTCCTTCAGGATCATGATGATCTATGCAGGGTCCCTTCTTGGAGCGATTCTGGTCTATCTTGCAAAGCGCATCTTCGATCTCAAGTACGATCTTCTGCCGTTTTTCTATTTTATCTGCACATGTGTCCTTGACTATGTAGTCACAAGATCGACTATCTATAATGTTAATCTGAGTGTCCAGGAGAAGATAAATGAGCTCAGTACATACGGTTATCTCGTATTTGACAGGAAGTTCAGATATGTCGGATCCAATGCAGTATCCGCCAAATTCTTCCCCGAGATCGCGAATGCAAGGATCGACTCTAAGATAATCGCAAAAGACTATGCACTTAAGGATCTTCTCAAGTGGATCACAAAAAGTGCCACAGAAGCAGCTGACGCTAAGCAGACGCAGGGTAAGTACAAGAAGGCAATCGTGATAAATGACAGAAGCCCCAGTGAGAGACGGCATCTTGAATGTGAGATGAGCTTTATCCACTTCGGATTCGAGAACCACGTCTCAGGTTATCTTGTTGAGATCATTGACGATACCGAGCAGCATAACATGATCGAGTCTATGAGCTTCAAGGGTGAATCCCTTAAGCGTGAGGTTGAGCGTCAGACCAAGAGAGCCAAATCGATGCAAATGTCAACTATTCTCGGCATGGCGGCAATGATCGAATCACGTGACAACTCCACCGGCGGTCACATCAACAGAACATCTGCCTGCGTAGCTCTGTTCGTTGAGCATCTCCGTAAACTCGATGACTACAACATGAGCGAGAATTACTGGGATTCGGTAATCAACGCCGCGCCTCTCCATGACCTCGGTAAGATAGCGGTTGACGACGCAATCTTAAGAAAACCTTCCGGTCTTACTGACGAAGAGTACGAGAAGATGAAGGTACACGCAGCCTACGGCGCCAAGATCATGAGCAAGGTCCTTGAAGATGTAGACGACAAGGAATTCGTTTCCGTCGCTACCAATGTTGCCCATTATCACCATGAGAAATATAACGGCACCGGTTATCCCGACAACTTAAGAGGAGAGAATATTCCTTTTGAGGCTAGGATAATGGCGTTGGCGGATGTTTTCGATGCTCTGGCAAGCAGACGTTATTACAAGGAACCTATGTCATATGACGAGGCTTTCGAGATCATCAGACAGGAACTCGGACATCACTTCGATCCTCATCTCGGGCGTATCTTTATCTCTTTGAAGCCTGAGATAATAAGCCTCTATGAATCTTTCAAGAATACTGATTACGCAAGGTAATTGATTAACGGGAACAGTGCAGAAATGTGCTGTTTTTTATTGTCTGATACCAGGCCGGGAAATTTACATTTCGTCGTTGATTATGTTCCTGACCCACTTGTATTTTCTGTAGTGAATGAAAACAGCAGGAAGCTTAACGATCTCATCGAGGTTAAGCAGGAAATAGACTACCATTACAGGCCATTGAAGGACGGTGGATGTTATGTAGCCCACCGGGACTATAAATGCCCACATGGTTAATGTGTCGCATATAAAGCCGAACTTCGTATCTCCGCCCGCGGAGAATATACCTCCGATGAGCGTTGAGTTGATAGACCTTCCGAGTATGTAATAACTGCACATCATGAGCATAATGAACAGATAGTGTTCAGCCAGATCGGTGAGATGTACGAAGTAGAGGATCACAGGTGCAGACGCGGCAGCGATTAGTCCTAAGATGATCCCTGAGATTATCGTGATCTTCAATAGCTTGTCACCATATAATTTGGCTGTGTCATATCTGCCGGCACCAAGTTCGTTGCCGATAACGATAACGCTTCCGCCGGCAATGGCAAAGCAGAGGCATGATACAAGATCTTTTACGATTGATGCGATACTGTTGGCGGTTGCTGCATCGGTGCCGCGATGCCCCATAAAGACAGTGATCATTGTAAAGCCGAAGCCCCAGAGCAGCTGATTCAGGAAATAGGGAAAAGTGTACTTCGAGAATCTTTTGCGAAGATCCGGATCGACATGAAATACATTCTTTATTCTCAGCCTGAATTTGGTAAGTTTGAATATAAAGATCAGGCAGATTATAAAGCCCGTGAAATTGGATATTGAAGTGGCAAGTGCCGCTCCCGCCTCGCCCATCGCGGGAACTCCTAAAAGTCCGAATATGAATACCGCATTAAGGAATATATTAAGGAACACCATAACAACGCTCGCTATAGTGCATTGCTTAACGTATCCTACATTCTTAAGAAGTGTCTCAAAAATATAAGCAAGTGTCATGAAGACATAAGAGAAAGACGCAAGTCTCAGATACGGGACACCGTTCTCTATAAGCAAAGGCTCATTCGTATATACTCTCATAACGCCTTCGGGAATGAACATCGAGCATCCGAAGAAGACGATCATTACAGGGAGAGATAACGCGAACATATAGCCGAATACTTTCTCGATAGATGCGGTATCGCCCTTGCCCCAGTACTGCGCTGCAAGCATGGATCCGCCTGCTGTTATAGACATCGAGAACAAAGTAAGAACAAGTACGACCTGTGCAGCTAAATTTACAGCCGCCATTGACTCCTGGGACCGGAAGAGCAGCATGATAGCATCAGATACCGGAACCAGCGCAAACACAAAGTGCTGCAGGGTCATGGGCAGTATCAGCGATATCAGTTTCTTTCTAAATGATGTGTCTTTCTCGTTGAGCATGTGAAGATTCTATCAGAGAAAAGCCGAAAATAAAGGATTTCACGGTTTTTCGCCAGAATCAATAAGAAAAAACAAGACAATGATTAAATCCTATTTGAACGGGATAAACGTTTTTTTGTTTTAGACTCCTGTTTGGATTCCTGCTTAATAATCTCATCGTATTTGGCGAGGAGATAGTCAGAGACCTTTTCTGCTCCCTGTCCCTGATTGCACCAGGTCTGTTCTCTGGCAAGGTCTCTTCCTTTGCTGAGCTCATCAGCATATGAGCCTTCAAGATATTCTTTGATCAGGTTTCCGATATCAGATATGTTTTCCTTGCTTAAGCGTTTACCGATGTGAGGGAGGATATCGTAAGTCCAAAGCTCTTTGCTGTCCCATGAGCAGTCGTATTCCGATCTGTCGAAAACAGGATCGGTATAGATCAGAGGCTTATTGAACACGAGGGAGAAATCAAAGAGCACACCGGAGAAATCGGATATCAGGATATCTGCTCCGCTAAGCACATTGAAGTTGTCAGGATCCTTGTTCCAGCTGAGTTTACTGCTCTCGGGGAACTTATTCATAAGCTCATCCATCAGAGGCTTTTCTGAGATAAAAGACTGCGGATGAGGTCGGATTATTATCTTATGGCCTGTTTTGATCAGCTGCTCTATAAATTCAGCGCCGTATACCGTCAGGATTCCATTAGTGCCCCAGGATGGAGCAAGGAGTATTACGGGCTCGCTTTTTCCTTCTTTTGGTGAAGATGCCTCAAGGCGTTCCCTCATCTTGTCCATGTAGGGAATGCCTGCAAGCTTTAAATCCTTTGGCGGAATGCCGCGGGCTTCTTCAAGTCGTCTTATCTGATCGATCTGATACTGACCTGACAGAAGGATAGCATCGTAAAAGTCCAGACCGAACATCTTATAGAGCGTGATGTCATTTGCTGCGTGAGGAATATGCACATACCAGCTTGCAGTCTTTGAACGCTTCCACTGGAAAACATCAAGACTCGGTGTAGTGGAAAGAACGACCTTTGCCTTGATGAGATTCATTCTGGAGATAGCCTTGTTGCCTTCACCGATGAATACGGCATGCACATATTTATAGCCGGCATTCAGCGCAGGGTCATCAGGGCTTGCGGTAAGATACCAGATATCCTTTTGTCTTTTCTCGAATTCATCGCATACAGGACGGAATACTGACCAGTAACGTTTGCCTTCGGAGAAGATACAGATCGGGAACATATCCTTGTCATCCGTCTTTCCTCTTCCGCCTGACATGAAGAACTTGAACCTGATAAGTAATGCTCTTGCGGCAAAGACAAGAACACCGGTAATTCCGATGATGATCGAGAAAAGCATGCTCCCCGTTCCGGGATCGATGTATAGCATTTTGGTGATCATTTATGGCACTTCCTCATGTTCCGGGTTCTCCGTCGTAAGCTTTCCAGTTGCTGCTGTCATAGATATTGTCTTTTACTGTCAGCCAGTAGCCGTTAGGATCTTTGAAGCGTGTTCCGTTATTTGTTATCGTGTTGTGCTCGTGTGAGACATAGACAAGCTGTTCGTCTGACTTGTCATTTTCTAATATCGGATTATCGGTGTACGGATTTACCGGATCTTCTATGACGCCGTTAACTGCCATGAAAGGTGTATCTGCATTAGTCATGAACTTATCTGATACGGTAAATCCTTCCTGATCGAAGTCCTTTACCATAAGGACGGGATTTACCCATTCGGCATCAAAGCCGAGATCCATGCTGATGAGATCATCAAAATTGTTAAGACCCGAACCGTGATCGGCAACGATAATGATCCTGGTATTGTCGTAGATATTGTTTTCGCGCAGGAAATCAAGCCACCGGCCAATCAGGATGCATGCCTCGGTGACGCACTGATAGTGCTTGTAATCTTCCTCATCATCAAGATACATGGGAACGCCGTTAACTGTCGGAGGCGTATCGTATTTATCTTCCGAAAGCAGACAGAAATCGTGAGCGGTACCGTTGTTATACATTATGAAGCAGTCCGTCGGTGAATCGGATATATCGGTAAATCCGCCGAGAGAAGCCAGAGCAGTGTGTTCTCTGACGTAAGTTCCCAAAAGATTATCCGGTATCGTACTGTTGTTCAAATAGTTGTATGAACCGTCACTGTAGATAAGAGGCTGAATGAAGCACGGCAGGATCTTCATCAATCCGTAGCAGAAAAGATCCCTGTTAAGGCGCTCCTCCATGTCGGCTCCGACAGCCGTAAGCTCATCGTTTTTCATCGCCATCGACATGCTGAATGCGTTGATGTTGTCATCGTAGTCGTAAATACTTGCATCGAACAGCCATGAATAATTCGTATACGGAACATCGCTTACCGTAACATCCCATCCTTCATTGGAGAACATTGTGGGAAGAACGCGGAGGGCTTCGTTGTGCTTATCCTTTAACAGCTCGTTTGATCTCTCATTGAGCCTGGCGGGTGTGTATTCATAGCCTCCGAAAAGCGCCGGCGAACCCATATTGGTACGCGGCCCGAATGATATCGTGTTAGGGTAATAAGTGAATCCGTCGAATTGATTTACAAGTTCAGGGTGCTCCGTGAATACATATGGAATATACGAGCCGATCATCATGTCCATCATCAGCACTACGACATTCTTTCCGGTCGAAGTCATACGGAAGCTGATCTCGTCAGCCGAATTTACACTGTAGTTTGTGCCGTGATATGCATAGATAAAAAAGCCGATGCTCGTACCCGAGAATATGACCGAGGAAATGAGTATTACGGCAACGATCTTCGTTATATAATTCTTAAGCTTATATCCGATCACCATGACAACGGCAATAACAGCTATGTCGGCAAGGATGTTGAGAATGATATCTTTTGCTTCAAACACCATGGGTTTCTCGTATGTCAGTTTGTAAGTCATCATTCCGAACGCTTTGTTGAAGGCAAGGTAATTTACCATTCCGCAAGCCGTGAAAGCTGCAAATATATAAGACAGCGTTTTCCCGTGCCTGCCTTTTACCAGGTACGCGAAAACAGGTATCCATATCATGAACGTTCCTGCTGCAATAAGCGTGCTGTTGATGATATATGTCATCGGGGAATGAGGAGTGTCAATGTAGGTATTGATAAATTCCAGCGGGCTCTTGTCTATGATGTCAGAAGGGATCATGAGGCCTGTCATGATGGCAAGGACAGTGCAGCACAGATAGATCAGAGCCATTTCTTTGCTGTGGGAGCCGGAGATATCGGGTTTTGCTTTCTTAGGTGCAGGCTTAATGAAGTGGGTCACGATGTTCTTAAGAAGCGAGAAGATGTTATTTAATGTCCAGTAAAAGACAGTCCTGCAGGTGAGTTGTAGAGCAATACCAGGAAGACGAGAGCGATGAGTATCAGCTTGATCTTGTCCTTGAATGCACCTTTTTCCGAATAAATGAATCCTGAGACAATGTTTATCACAGTCATCAGAATTGGCAGGAGGTTTACGGTAAACCCGCCTATGCTTATAAGCGCATCCGGAACGCCGAGATCCTTTATCGGACCCAGAGAAGTACCGTGTAGAAGTGACAGACCTGATAAGAAGCTGTATGCCGCAATAAAGAAGGGAATCTGAAGGAACAGAGAGACAGATTCTTTAAGCACATCAGTGGACTTATAGTTGTTCTCCCTGTAATATGCCTGAAGCATCATTATCTTCTCGTCGCCCTTGAATGTTGTCTTGATCTTATCGACCCAGGGCTTCATGAGCTTCTTCTTGGCATTCTGCTCCTTCTCGAGCATATCGGCACGGAAATAAAGAGGGAGGAGCAAAATGTTTATAACAAGGCTCATCATAAGGATGGACAGCCAGACATTATCCGTGCTCTTGAAAGCAAAAAAGAACACGAATTCGAACAGAAGTCTTAACGGTTCGATTATAAGAGAATAAATAACATCAACAAACGACATATCCCTTAAGCCTGACTATCAACAATAATTGAACATTATAGCATGACAGGGATAATTTAATAAATTATAAGAAGAGAGCGGTGACGATTCCTGCTGATATACAGGGAGGGGAACAGACAATCCGGTTTATAAGGCTAAGATGATTCCTCTTCCAGAAGCAATTTGTCTTTCTTTTCGACAACAGATTTGCCAAACCATTTCTTCTTGTACCAGTAGTACATTACGATGAGACCGCGGATGCATTCGTCGGTTGCAGTTCCAAGATAGATCCCGGCAACACCGATGCCGGCAAAAACGCCCAGGAAATAACCTGTCGAAAGCCCCAGCCCCCAGTTGGACAATATGCCTGCTATAAGCGGGAATATATATGCTCCCGCGGCTTTAAGGCTGTTTACGAAAGTCATGTTAAGGCAGCGCCCGGTCTCAACGAAAATATCGGCGATCATGATCATCTGACCCAGTATTATTATGTTCTGATTCTGTGTGAAGAGCTGCAGGGAGTACCTGCAGAGCAGTGCATTGACCGAAGCTAATGCTATCGTTATCGGAAGTGAGATCCTCAAAGTGCGGAATACACGTTTATAAGCCTCATCCTGTTTGCCTGCGCCTACAAGGTGTCCTGTGATTATCTGTGTGGACATAGCGCAGGCATTTGAGAATATGAACGCAAAGGATATCAGTGTATTGCAGTATGATCTTGCATTTACTGCATCATCCCCCATTGCATTTACAAAGGAAAGAAGCGTGGTCTGATAAAGGTTATATGTAAGGTTCTCACCGGCTGTCGGAAGACCGATCTTTATCATCTTGACGAGGAGTTTTCCGGGGAACGGCCTGAGATACGTAATAGATATCTTTCCGATCTTTCTTGCGAAGAAGAATATAAAGACGGCAACAACCGCAATAGCTCTTGCCGCAACAGTCGATATCGCGACACCGGCGACCCCCATGTTAAGGAATTTCAAAGGTCCGTAAAGGAAAAGATAATTGCCGAATATGTTTAAGATATTGATCGCAAAGGTAACACACATGCCTATCATGGTATATCCGTTGCATCTTAAGATCTGGAGCATTACGTTAAATATAGCTGACAGGAATCCTGTGCCGCCGACGATATAGATGTAGGTCATCGAGTACGGGCGCATGCTGTCGGAGACATGAAGGAACTTCATTATAAGGGGATTAGCGGCACAGAATGCTCCGCTGAGTATCACACCGATCACGAAGTTGACGGCTATGGAAAGCGTGTAGATCATATTCATCTTGTCGAACCGCTTTGCACCGAGATATTGTGCGACAACGACGCTCGTAGCGGTGGCGATGACATTGAAAAGAATGTTCATCATGAACATGATCGTATTGGCATTGCCGACTGCACCTACTGCAGCCTCATCATAGTGGCTGAGCATGATCGTGTCGACATTGTTGAGCATCGTGTTCAGTAAGAACTCGAGAAACATAGGCCCCGCAAGCAAAAGAAGCGGAGTCTTCTCATCAATGTTGATCGTTCTGTTACTGTTAAGAGATCTTCCCATAATTATCAATGCTTACATATTCCCCGGGTCTCGGTGAAAAATAATACTACATGCACAGGACTTAATATATAAGAAAGACTTAGATTTCTTCACTAAATATATAGGCAAGTTTGGCGCAAAAATTCTCAAAGTTGAAGATATAAACTTATATATTTCTTATGTTTTATCCTGCGGCTCCGGCTTGGGGAGAATGTGTATCTGAATGTTTTTAAGTAGATTTAAAGTTTGTCCGTTATAAATCGTAAGTAAAAGCGATGATCAGGTAAAGGAGCTTTAGCAATGCAGGAAGCAAACAGCTACCGCCATGAACTGAAATTTATGATCTCATATGCGGATTGTCACTCTCTGTCAGTTATTTGAACCGCGAATCATTGCGCGGAGCTTCAGTTTTTACAGTCTTATTGTCGTTCCTGTATTTAACTGCCAGGATGGTAATGACTATGGCGAAAATAACTGTCGCTACTATCGCAGGCATATAGGCTTTGAACAGATATAAAACCCTTTCTTGCTGAGTAGGATTGATCTTGCTGTTTGCAGCCTGGATCGCATATTCGAATGCATCGACAAAAGCATCGGTCGTGGATGTGCCGCTTGCGGTCTCGTCAAGAACGATCTTGTTGAAGTGGTCACATACTGATTCCGTCATGAATGTTTTCGCCTTATCGCCCTGAATTGCCAAAAAGGAATAATATGTGCGCTGATTTACGTTGCCCGGTACAGAGTATAAGATAACGTAAGCGTTTTGATTCATTGTGACGGTCATGAATCTTGCAGCATATTTGCTAAAATCAGCATATCCTGCTTTAGCCCAGTCTTCGTCGTATACCGAGATGAAAACAGGGCATACTCCGGAAAGATCATAGAGTTCGTTAAATGTTGCCATGAGCTTATCAGGCTCTTTAAGGACTCCAGCCTTATCAACAATGGTCGGCTCGTAGTAGCAGGTTGCTTCCGGCTTTTCAGAACCGCTGTCGTCATCTGCTACGTAAACATTTGCTTTAGCACCAGGTGCAAGCTTCTTCGGATTGGAAGGATCAGTACCTGCACAAACCAGTCCGATCACGATTACAGCCAGCAGCACTGTGAATATTATTGATCCGGGCATTTCCTTTTTAGGTTTTGTATATTTGTTTATATAGTTATTGCTGCTGAGTGCATCACCATTAGGATCATATGACATATATTTTTCCACTCTTTCAATTCTTTCCGGATTTTAACGACTGTTTATGCAAGACGCGAATCATTGCGGATTGCATCTTCTTTCCATGCATTTCTCTCTTTGATGTATTTTTTGATCACTACGATATAGATAATGATGAATGCAGTTGAAACGATAATTAACGGAAGTAATTCAACAAAACCGTTTATTATTTTGTCTTTGGTTGTAGGATTTATTCTGCTATTTGCGTCCTTCATTGCAAACTCGAATGCGCTGTTCAGAATCTCATCTACACTAAGGCCTTTGTTGATTCCGGAGCTGATCTTGCCGTTAAAGATCAGAGTCGTAGGGAAAGTAATGGTATAAACTGTATCCTTTCCCAGAATTCCTGCATATTTGTATGTGGTCTTCTCAGATGAAACCTGTTTTGCTGAGAATACTATTACATGATGAGCTTCATCCTTGAAGTTATTATGGTACTTCCACAGTGTATAATTCTTCAATTCTGTGTGGGTGGTTTTCCACGTGGATTCATCAACTGTGTAAACTACAGGGCAGATACCTGTAAGATCATAGTATTCTTCAAGTGTTTTTGTAAGAGCTTCATCGTCATTGATAATTCCCGCATCGTCATATACAGCCGGCGTGTAGTCGTTGTTAAGCTTGTGAGCCTTATATACAAAGGTTCCGCGTGCAACGGGAGTGATAATGATAAAAGCCAGTATTGTTATAACCAGAAGTGTTATGATCGTTACTTTTAAAGGCGATGACTGAGGTGTGAGATAGTTATCTGTTCCGTCATTCGTTGCCTCATCCAGCTGGCGTCCTGCTACTGCGTAATAACGCTCAGGTCCGCGGAAATGGAATTTTACATTGTTATTTGTATTGTTGTTTGTATTGTTGATATTATTGTTTTTCATAGTAATTTACCCCTTTTAAGAACTGTCACAGGATATAGTTATCCCTGTGATCGTGTCATCTATTCCCATCTTAAATTGTCTTGCTGAAAAGTGTGTTCAGTAAATATGATTTACCTGTGAAAGCAATTGTTATTCTATTGCAGTGAACGGCACAAGATGTAGATTTCAAGCAAGCAGCAGAATCAGTCTCTGCTGTAACTACAGTCTGTTGTGTTTGGCATAAAGATCGCCCCCGTTAATCCTACATTTCCAGGTGTGTACCGGAAAAATCCCCTAAACTTATTCCAATTTTAATCTAGATGATTTTCACTGCATTTTCAATATAAATCGTACCGAAAACGCACCAAACAGGGGCATGAAGGCGCGAAAAAGTGCTTTTTACCGTCAATTTTGTTTCATTTGATTTTCATTTCAACAGGCGTGAAGAAAATTTACTACCAGTCCGTTGAATTCATTGTACTTCTCGATGCTGCAGACATGACCGCATTTCTCGATGAAGCACAGCGTCGCGTCACTGATCTTCTTTTGCGTTCTCTTTACGCTGTTAACGAAGAGATAATCCTGCTTTCCCGATATGAACAATACGGGCAGGTTGTTCTCTTTTATCGTGATTAGATATTCCTTCAATTTAAACTGCGTTCTGAATAATTCACTAAGCCACATTCTGAATGCGGAAGATCTCATCTTGACCGATTCTCTTATAAAAATGTTCCTTGATTTCCTGTGGTTTTTGCATGGCATCATCACGTTCGCGAAAAGGGGATAGAAGACTCTTTTAGGAACGATGTATTTGATGCCTTCAAGAAATGCAAGAAGTGATTTGTAACCAATGTTCATGTTGAGAACAAAACCTGCGAGCACGATCGACTTAACTTTGTCTTTATAAAGGTATGCAAATTCCATTGCAACCAGTGTGCCGAGCGATAATGCTATGACATGGACCTTGCCGATATTCTCTTTTTCGAGAACGTCGTAGATTTCTGATGCGGATCTGGTTAATAAACGTCTTCGCTTCTCAAAAGAGGAGCCGCCGTGGCCTTCAAGATCGACGGCAATTACGTTGTATTCGCTAAGGTCTTTGATCTGATATTTCCAGGTGTTAATACTCCCGCCCAGACCGTGGATCAGAAGAACCCACTCTTCGGAATTGTTGTTATATATCTTGTAATTCATTTGTTTACCTCTCTCCGGGAAGGCTCTGTGTACAAATATCGTTTGATAATCTGACCTGTCCTTCTGTCGTCATATTACCGCCGGATTTATTTCCGCAATATAAGCAATTTAGGCAAATGTGTGGTAATAGTTTGATAATCAAAGTAATTTGGAGGGAGGCATCATTTCGCCTGCCATTTTTTACTTTGTCCCTGAGATTTGTGTTTTGCATACAAGATATTCAAACGTTCACTTTGCTTGCAAAGGAGAATACGCATTGATCTGTTAGCAATTAACCGAACGAAATGTAATGGGTATTCAAATAAAAAACGACTGGATTCAACCAGTCGTTTCTTTTTTTGGTGGAGATGAGGGGAATCGAACCCCTGTCCGAAACCTCATCCTCCGGGACAATCTCCGGGTGCAGTCAGTATTTGAATTATTCCAATTCCCGCGTCATCTGCTGACAGATTGCGGTTCCTGTAGCTTCATGGAATATTAAAGTCGCAGACCGGTGCAAAGCTTAGCCGGGAGGACTGCCTGCTTAACCTCTCTCAGGCGAGGTCTTCGGTGTACATTCACCCGCGCGAGAAGATAGGCGCGGGGACGGTAGCCTTAGGCTGCTACGAGCTCTGTGTTGTTTGCAATTACTTGCAGTTCCTCGTTTTTTAAGGAGGCACAACGAGGATCCTCCACCCGCTTTCCCGACCTCAGAAGCCCCGTCGAAACCGGTACATCCCCAAATCGGACAGCTTATTACTCCGGCCACAGAACTCAGAAAATAAATGCTCCGGATCCGACTGAATCCGGAGCACCGAAGTAATTCAGCTTATGCGAGATTATACATTCTCGTCGTCGAAATTCAAGTCTTTTGATACGTCGTAAGGCTCAAAGCTCTGGCTTATAACTTCCTGGGCATCCTTGTATTCCTGCTCGAATGCCTCATTATCGGAAACATATGCTGAAGGCTGATCAGGATTGTTTCCTGCGTATCCGGTCTTATAAGGATCAAGACCGTCATACTTCTTATAAGGGTTATCAAGAATCTCGATGCCGCAGTAGTAGCACTTGGAAGTAAAGGGCTTGTTCTCCATGGACTGGAGTCCCTTACCGCAGTTAGGGCATACAGAGGCATTCTTGTAGTCGGTTCTCTTCTCTAGAAGAACGGCCTCGTTCAAAGCTTTATCAAGATCTTCGTTGGCAGCGCCGTGTTCTTTCAGCATGAGCCAGAAAGCGTGAAGCATGTAAGACTGCTTCTCAACGAGTTTCTTCAACTCTTCGACTTCTTTGAGTGACTGATATTCGTTCTTGATCTCACTCTCCTTACCTGGATCTTTGATACCGCGGAGAAGTTCATCAGCCTCGTTTGCACTCTTAAGCCCGGCCATATCCTTCATCAGCTTAGGATCGAAATCGTTCATAAATGCCTACCTCCTAGATTTATGATCTAAATATGCTTCCCAAATCTAATATAACAAACATTTTTAATTTTTCATCGCGAAAAATTACCGCCCTGCAATTATCCTATAAACTCCGATACTGCGACGGCCGTCTTATACGCTGTTTCTTCACTGTTTATAAGCGCGTCATCGCTGCTGTTGGACAGGTATCCTATTACAAGCTGATAAGATCTTACCGAATCAGCATGGTTAAGACCTGTATACATATTGGACTGAACAGCGCCAAGTGAGGTCGAATCGATCTCTGAAGCGACAGTCTCAGCGAGCTTTTTGCCGTCGGAAGATGCGGACGATGCGAATTTGCCGGTTGAAGGAACGTAGACTTTAACGCCGTGGATCTCGCTGTCCGGTGCACTGTCGGCATGAAGCCTGATGAAGTAATCGGCTTGGTTGTCGGTCGCGATTCGCGCGCGCTCGATATTGGATATATTCTCTTCGTTGGTCGAACGTGTCAGGATGACCTCAGCGCCGCACCCTTCGAGATATTCCTTCATGACGATCGCATATTGAAGCGTGATCTCATACTCTTTGGCACCGCTGTCTATTCCGACAGCGCCTGTTGTGGCTTTCTCTTTCTCGGCCGTCGTGCCCGGGATAGACTCTTCAAGCTCCGTGTCGGGTTCAGCCTGATGACCCGGGTCGATAACGATCACGAGCCCTGAAAGATCAGGATGATCTTCCTTTATAGGAACAGGAGAGGGAGTAGGTGTTGCAGGAACGGGTGTAGGCGTATCGGTAGGGAAGTGCCTTGGAGCAGGCCCTTCTATTCCGCTTCCGTCATCACCTGTGCTGATCGTATCTTCTGTCTGAAGGCCGAACATCTCGTTAAATCTGTTGTCTATCTTTTGTTTATTGAAAACATATATGAAATAAAGGACTCCGATGATAACAAATGCCGAGAGTATGCCCAGGATTATGCTCTGGGCTGCATTCTTCTGCTGAGCCTGCTTTGGCGGTTTGGAATAGTATTTCTTAACAAAACCGTCGATATAGGTTTCACGCTCGGATTCGGGCATATTATGGAGGCGCTTATATAGAAGCTTCCTTTTGTCTTCGGGAAGCCCGGATAAGATCTGCTTGAATTTGGCCTTGTTGTCTTCGGGCATTTGATCCTCCAATAAAGAAGATATTAACACTCTTTATCTTTGTGACAAAATCCCGTAATCCGGCATTGTTGATGCAATGTTTTCGAGATGCGGGAATTATTCAAAATTTAGTATTGAACAATGAATAGTAGTGTGCTATAACTGATACTGACGGGTGAGGTGCTTAGGAATAGGGGGCGCCTCATAATCCCGCCAAATCGGAATGAAAGGGGTATTGCCAATGAATAGCCAGATCAAGAAGGGCATTCTCGATTTGTGCGTGCTGGCGTTGCTCGAGAAGGGTGACAGTTACGGCTACGACCTCGCAGGTAGCCTTGCACGCAAAGTCGAAGTAGCAGACGGCACTGTGTATCCGATACTGCGCAAGCTCGCATCTGAAGGTATAGTCTCCACATACCTGCAGGAATCACAAAACGGGCCGCCGCGCAAATACTATCATCTCACTGATTCAGGACGTAAAAAGCTGAATAGCGAACGTGAGGAATGGATCAAGTTCTGCGGGGAAGTAAACGAAATACTTGAGGGAGAGACTGGAGGAAAAGCCGATGAATAAGACTGAATATCTTAAAAGGCTCAGCGATGAATTAGGGCACATGCCCTATGGTGATGTAAAAGACATCATTCAATCGATTGAAGAGCATTTTGACGAAGGTTTGAGTGAAGGCAGAAGCGAGGAAGAGATCGCTGAAAGCCTTGGTGATCCCAAGGATCTGGCAGCTGAATTCAAGGATGGTGCCAAGTTCAATCAGATCATGAAGAAGCGCAGAAGGATGGCTGATTCCTTCAAGGGACCTGACGGCAGAGGAAGGATCTTCGTGATCATACTGAATGCAGTAGTCGGTATCTGGGCATGGCTTATACTCCTTGCAGCTATCGTTGCGGCATTCATGTTCCTTGCAGGTGACCTCGGAATTGCGGGCTTGCTTGTGGCTTCACTTATCTTAGGCAAGATCACGGAGTTTATAGTTCCTTGTATCTTCCTCATACTTACACTCCTCTGCATTGCAGTTTTCCTTATTGCTTTGCTGATACTCGGAATCAAGTATTACGGAAGAGGACTCAAGGCATATATCAGATGGAACAAGCACGTATGGAACTACGGCTTGGGGGAGGACTAATATGAGTAAAGGTGATGTTAAATTATTGATTACCGGTGCAATAGCTCTTTTCCTGGCTTGCTTCCTTGGAATAATTACAATTGCACTTTACGCGATCAAGCTTGGCGGCAAGGCAATGGAGTATGACTGGAAGGGCGCCTGGGGACAGGTAACCGATCAGGTTCAAAGTATTGGAGATTAATTCGTAAGTTTTTGGGATAAGGGTGGATGAGGCTGCCTTGATGGTGGGGCAGCCTCTACTCTTTAGATTCCGGCGCATCTGAATAAGAGGGGATTATGTTATCTTTAAGGGGTAGCATGTGTTTGTGATGTCCGTTTTCGCGATGGAACAATATAAAGAACACATTTTAAAATAACAGACGGAGAATTCTATGGAAGACTACAAAGAACTCAATTCAAGGATCGACGAGGTCCTTCGTGCGGAGAAGGAGAATCAGATCCCCCGCATGACAAAGAGAGACTACATCATTGCCGCGGTCATTACCGGACTCTCGCTTATAGGCATAATCTGGGGGTTCTTCTTATGAGTCTTAAGCATGATGTAAACAAAGAAATAGAGAATGAAGTCTATTGCGGTACGCTCCCCGTACTTCCCAAAGAGCGAAAATATGGATTTATAGATGCGCTCCTCGTCTTATCAGGATACTGCATCGCAACATGGAGTTATACACAGGGTTCCTACCTTGCAACTCTCGTCGGATTTAAACAGCTTTTGATCGGCGCATTCCTCGCAGCGATATTCATGCTAATGATCTACCAGCTTCCGGTAATCATGTCAGTCAGATACGGAATAGATATATGGATATGGCTTCGAAGCGTGTTCGGAACAAAGGGTGTTAAGATCGTAACGGTCATCATCATTATCGTGAATTTCCCGTGGTATGCGGTGTGCTGTGAGCTTTTCGCAAGCTCGATGGAAAACCTTCTGGCGCTGTTCGGCGTACACCTGTTTAACGGCGCGCACTTAGTGCTCAGCCTGTCTTGCGTGGTGATCGGAACTATCATCGCGTTAAGGGGTGTCGGAACGATCACATGGACCACGAGAATACTTGTGCCTCTCCTCCTTCTCGTAGGCGTGGCAGTCGTTGTTGTCGGTTTTACTTCCGTGCCAATGGATGTCATCTGGAATTACCAGCCGGAACTTGCCGGAGATGCTGACAAGACGGTTAATTATGTGCTCAATATCGAAGCGAACTTTGCATTCGTCATAACGCTTGTCGGAGGAATGGCCGAAGTTCCGAGATTATGTAAATCCGAGAAATCAGGTTATTACGCAGGTGTTCTCGGACAGGGTGCAGCAGGATCCTTCTTCGTTGTAGTCGGCGCAGTCATGGCTATCGCTATGCAGTATGTAACCGGCAAGATGGTTGAAGACCCTACGCTCATGCTGGCTACTTTATCAACTCCGATCCTCGCGCTTGCGTCACTCCTTCTGGTAGCTTTTGCGAATATCGGTACGCAGGCTGTAGGTTCATATATCTACGGCGTAATGCTCAAATCGACTTTTAAGAAATCGTCTTATAAAGTCCTCGTTCTTGTGCTCGGCCTATATGTCGGCATCCTTTGCGTATGGGGAAAGATCGAAGAGTACTTCGGAAGCTTCCTTACGATCAGCGCATGTGTTTATGCACCGCTGGCAGCGCTGCTCTTTGTAGATTTCTTCTTCGTAAGGAAACAGAAGATAGACCTTAAGAGCGCATATGAAGAGGAAGGCCACAACGCATATGTTTATTCAAAGGGATTCAATATCGTAGGCGCGGTCTGCCTTGCGCTGGGCTTCGCGTTCTCGCTTATCATTTACGATCCTATCAAGAGTGTCGTTCACAACAAGCTGCTCTTCATGCTGACTCCGACAGGCGCGTCACTTTTCTTCACGGCGATCCTGTATTATCTGCTCTGCAAGATCCCGGGCATCCGCCGTTATGTCAGAAGAGACACTTATGCAAGCCCTGACAAGAAGCCTTTTGACAGAGCGAAGGTGCCGCCGAGGCAGAACATTATCTTCCTGCCTTTGATGTGGCTCCTCTGCAAGCTTGCCGTATCTCCTTATAAGCTCAAGATCGGGAAGAAGAACATGGAAGGCATTAAGCCTCCGTTCCTGGTATACGGCTCTCACAATTCCTTCATGGATTTTTACGTAACGCCTCTGGCATTAAAGCCTTACCGCGCGAACTACATTTCCGAGCTTGAGGGATTCGAGAATTTCGGCGAGTGGATCTACCGTCAGGCAGGCTGCCTTGGAACGCGCAAGTTCATCAATGACCAGTCCCTTATCAGGAACATCGCCCGTGTCATCAAGCGTGGCGACATCATGGTCATTTATCCTGAGGCAAGGTATGCTAATGTCGGAACTAATTCCCACCTGACTCCTTCCATTGCCAAGCTTGCAAAGATGCTGAAAGTTCCTGTTGTTACTTTGAACATGCAGGGCAACTATCTTCAGCAGCCGATCTGGAATCTCAAAGAGCGCAAGGGTGCAAGACTTCACGCAGAGCTTAAGTGCGTCGTAACTCAGGATGAGATCGGCAAGCTTTCCGTGGACGAGATCCTGTCCCGCATTTCAAAAGAACTCACATACGATGAATACAAATACCAGCTCGAAAACAATATCGTCATCGATGATCCCTGGAGAGCCGAGGGCCTGCATTACCCTCTGTACAGATGCAGGAAGTGCGGCAAAGACTTTGCCATGACTTCATCGGGCAGCAAGATCACATGCAAGTACTGCGGCGATTCCTATGAGATGGATGAACTTGGCCAGCTTCATTCTTCCACCGGTGAGATAATCCATATCCCTGACTGGTATGAATGGCAGAGAGGCTTTGTCCATGAGGAGATACGTGAAGGCCGTTACAAGCTTGATATTCCTGTCCGTGTGGAAGCTCTGCCTAATTCCGTGAACTTCATCGACTGCGGAGAGGGAAGACTGGTTCAGGATAATGAAGGTTTTGCTTTGACGTTCAATAACTACAGGACTGAGAAATATGAGACCTTAAAGTTCCCGGCCAAGTCCATGGTATCGCTTCACACTGAATACGATTACAGGGGCAAGTTCGGACCGTGCGTCACGCTGTCGACTTATGATGATACATTCTTCATCTATCCGACAGACGAGAGCCGCGATGTGTTCAATCCCACCAAGATCCAGTTTGCAACTGAGTTCCTGGGAGGATTATACTCGTGAACTTGGAGAGTTCTTTTCTCGAGCGCTCGAAAATATGACATTTCATACTCTGATTATGAAGTGAATCCCGGAAGCTAAAACAAAACTTCGCGCGGGGTAAAAAGCCGACCGCCACAACAGTTTTCCGATGCTCGACTTTTTACCCTCGAAAAGTCGGTCGGCGACTCGGTTTTGACGGGTCGCATCATGTCCAACTTTCTTCCAACTTTTTTGCCGAAAATGTTGGAGCAAATGTTGGATTCTGCTTAATTCCAACTTTTTTTCCAACTTTTTATGCAAAAAAGTTGGAAGAAAAATAGCATTTAATGTGACACCGAGCATTGAAGCAGGCACCATCAAAAAGTGCTTCCGCGCAGTGACCCGAAATCCGCCTCCCTCTCAAGATAAAAAACCTGCTAACAAAAATCAATAGCCTGTTGGCAGGTTTTTGTTTTGAAACAACTAGGCACAGCAAACAGACCGGAGTCAAATCCGGTCTTTGTTTTAGCATTAAT
>JAFRRJ010000010.1 GCA_017428155.1 Clostridiales bacterium
TCACACATGGTATATATCTCCTGAACAAAGATATACTACCATTATTAAAGGCTCCGGGTTCGATTCCCCGAGCCTTTAATTTCTTTAAAAGGGGGCTGTGAACCCCCGATTCTTAAACCGAGGTTTTTTCACAGCCCCTTTGATTTCAGGTTAAAGAGTTTATCAATAACGGAATAATTCCTTATAGAGAACTCTTACAGCGTATGAACAATAGGATTCTGAGACGCCGAACATCATTGAGATCTCGGATGCGCCCTGGTTAACGATCCTCAAGTTGATACCTGCATTGGAGAGTGCTGAAGCAGCTCTTGCCATGATACCAACGGAGTTTGCCATAGCTTCGCCTACGATCATTACGATTGCGAGGTCTCTGTCTACGCTGACTTCAGCTTCGAGTTCCTCCTTGATCCTCTTAACGATCTTCTCTTCTTTCTCTTCAGTGAAGTACTTCTTGCGGAGAACGATCGTGACAGTGTCGATCCCGGAAGGAATGTGATCGATCGAGATCGCCTCATCTGAGAAGATCTTGAGGAGAGCAGCGAGGAAACCAACCTGCCTGTTCATCATGTATTTGCTTACAGTTACAGTGCAGAAGCCCTTGTCTCCGGCGATTCCGGTAACGAGAGAATCGTAGTGTGAACGCTTGGATACAATCCAAGTGCCCTTTGCGGAAGGGTTATTTGTATTCTTGATGTTGAGCGGTATTCCGCGCGCGAAAACAGGATAGATGGCTTCTTCGTGAAGAACCGTGAATCCGGCATATGAAAGCTCTCTCATCTCATCGTAAGTGATCTCGGAGATAGGGAATGGATTCTTAACGAGATTGGGATTTACGGCAAATACGCTGTCAACGTCTGTCCAGTTCTCATAAACATCAGCACCTACGGAAGCTGCAAGGATAGAACCTGTGATATCAGATCCGCCTCTTGAGAATGTGATGATCTTGCCGCTCTTGGAATATCCGTAGAAACCGGGGAATACGAGGATCTGATCTGTTTCATCCTTAAGCTTTGCGAGATTATCGTATGTCTCGGGAAGGATAACTGCTTTGCCTGCTTCGTCGTGCTCAAGATAGAGTCCGCAAACTTCAGGATCGCAGTACTTGGCCGGATGTCCTGCCGATGTGAGGTAGAAGGCTACAAGCTTGGCGCA
Source organism: Clostridiales bacterium (assembly GCA_017428155.1). GTDB lineage: Bacteria > Bacillota > Clostridia > Saccharofermentanales > Saccharofermentanaceae > Saccharofermentans. The sequence continues at coordinate 1,153 of JAFRRJ010000010.1, forward strand.
GCAGTCTTCACCCATTGCCTTGACTGAATCAAGGTAAGCAATGTCTTCGGTATAATCTGCTTCGACGATCTTTAAGAGCTTGCTCTCGATGTCGGGAAGGATCTCTTTGATGCCGAGCTCTTCGGCGATCTCTTCGTAGCGGGCAAGAACAGCGGCAACTTCCTTGTCGTATGATTCCCCTGCGAGTCTTGCTTTGGCAACGGAAATGAGAAGGTCCGTTACCTTTGTATCGTCCTTGGTGCGCTTGCCCGGCGCAGATACGACCATGATTCTGCGGTCTTCGTCTGCTAAAAGAATGTTGCAGACCTTTTGAATCTGAAATGCATTGGCAAGAGATGATCCGCCGAATTTTGTAACTTTCATAGTTTTAGTGCTCCTTGACTTGTCATTTAGCCTAAATATAATATCACAAGCGCGAAAATATATGATTATAATTATTTTGTAGCCGAAAATTAGTCAGTCTGTAATACTAAAACCTTTATCAGGAGAATATCTTTGAACATTTTCAAAGCAATGAAGCCGGAAAAAGTATATGAAAGTCTTGTCCAGATCCCCTGGGACAGTCTTTATAAGAGCGGAATCAGAACAGCTCTACTTGATTTTGACAACACACTGGGACCTGATCACGCTACAGAACCTGAGGAATACAGCTACAAGTGCGTAAAGATGATAGAAGAGCAGGGAATAAAGTGCTGCCTTGTATCCAATGCCAAATCCGGCAGATCTGCAAAGATCGCTGAGATGCTTGATATTCCTGTTGTTACCTATGCAAACAAACCAGGCACATCAGGTGTTTTCAAGGCAATAGAGCTTATGAAGTCCAATCCTTCCGAATCTGTCATGGTCGGTGATCAGGTCTTTACAGACGTTATTGCAGGCAACAGGGCGGGGGTAAGGACTTTCATGGTCGAGAAGCTTTATAAGAAGGAGATTTGGTATGTCCTTCTTAAAAGACCATTCGAGAAACTCGTCCGTTTGTTTGGTAAGTTTTAATGTTTTTTGCCTGCATAATTTGGATACTTGCATAGAAATACTCTTTCAAGTAAAATTAGTCAGTTAAACGCTTATTTATTTAAAAAGGAGAAATATTTATGATTAGCGCAGGAGACTTCAGAAACGGAATGTGTTTTGAGATGGACGACCAGGTATATCAGGTCGTAGAGTTCCAGCACGTTAAGCCCGGTAAGGGATCGGCATTCGTAAGAACGAAGTACAAGAATGTTAAGACCGGATCTGTTGTAGAAAGATCATTCAACCCTAACGAGAAGTTCGAGCAGGCACAGCTTACAAGACAGGATATGCAGTATATCTATGCTGATGGCGATCTTTGCTACTTCATGGATCAGGAGACATATGAGCAGACACCTATCCACCAGGATAAGATCGGCGACGGCATCAAGTTCCTCAAGGAAGAGATGATCTGCAAGGTCGTATCTTACAAGGGCGACATCTTCCAGGTTGAGCTTCCTATCACTGTTGAGCTCGAGATCACAGAGTGTGAGCCCGGTGTTAAGGGCGATACAGCAAACAATGCCTCCAAGTACGCTACACTTGAGACAGGTGCTGTAGTTAAGGTACCTCTCTTTGTTAACCAGGGCGAGAAGATCAGGGTTGACACAAGAACAGGCGAATATCTCGAGAGAGCTTGATTTTGTTATTTTGCTGCCGCAGGCGGGATATTCCCGCTTGTGGCAGTTGTTTATCCGCACCTTTAAAGTTCAGATCATTTAAGGAACCGATATGGAAGAAAATACTAACATCGAATCCATAAAAGGCGATCGTTCAATGACACAGGGCTTTGTTGCCCAGTATGCATCTGAAGCTGCGCTCCAGATTGACGGTGTTTTGTCATTGGTTCCTTCTTTTGCGGTCGCACTTAAGGAAAAAGCGGGTGTTGTCCATGAGGGCAAAGGGGTAAGAGTTATTTTCGGAGATGCCGATCAGGGCTCAGTATCGATCACCGTATATCCCGTAGTCAAATACGGATTGATCATCCCCGAGATAGCCTGGATGATTCAGGAAAAGGTAAAAAATGACGTCGAACGCTTTACCGGACTTACGGTGGAGAGTGTCGACGTTTATGTTTGCGGGGTTGAGGAGGTATCATGAATTCCTTTGTCAGAGCATTGCTGTTCATATATTCTGTTGTAATAGCCGTATTATCGGTCGTGCTTTTATATGCGACTGTAGATGAGGGAATCTTTTCCGATATCCTTAAGAATCTTAATGCATTAACAACCGGCCCGGTCAGCAAATATATCTATATCGGCGTGCTGTTGCTTTTGTTCATTATATCTATTGTCTCGATCACAAACATTATCACAACGGGAAGACTTAACCGTACCAGACTTAGAAAGAATGATATCGGAACTGTTGATATCGGACCTGATGCCATCGAGAGTATTGCACTTAATGCCGCAAAATCTGCACAGGTTGGTATCAAGAGTGCCAGATGCCATGTAGCACCTGCCAAGAACCAGACTCTCAGAGTTACGATCTCAACTGAGCTTTATTCCAATGTCGAGATCCCTTCATCCATGGCAAAGGTTCAGGAGAAGGTTAAGAAGGATATCGAGAGATTTACCGGTATCGCAGTCGAGCAGGTTATCGTCAGAGTTTCCAAGGTCGAGCAGGCTCAGGCCAAGGTTGAGAGCAGGTAAGAATGGAAAGGTTTTTATCCAGACTTTTCGAGAAACTGAGAAATACCAAAGCTGGTGTTGTTTTTGCTGTCCTGTTTTTCATAATAGGACTTTTACTTTGTATATTCGGGTTCTTTAAGACCCTCTTTATTTTATTGATGACAGCGGTAGGCTTTTTTGTGGGTTCGTTCCTCTTTTCCGATACGAGCAGATTCAAGAAATTTCTTGACAGGATTTTGCCTCCGGGGAGGTACAGATGAGTAGAATCGAGACACGTGAGCACGCTATGGAGCTTCTGTTCCAGATAGGTTTCAGAAATGATCCGATAATTGATCAGATCGATCTTTTCAGGGAGATATATCCGGAGATCATCGAAGATGAAGCTTATTTCCTTGATATCGTTTACGGTGTGATCAACAGCAGGGAAGATCTTGATGCAAGGTTTGTTCCATTCCTTAAGAGATGGAAGCTTGAGCGTCTTCCTGTGACTGACCGCATCATACTTGAGATTGCGGTATATGAGATCCTTACTGTCGAAGATATCCCGACTTCCGTTTCCATCAATGAGGCTGTTAAGCTTGCCAAGAAATACGGTACAGACAGTTCATCTTCATATATCAATGGTGTTTTGAGCAACTTCGTAAAGAGCATCTAAATCATGTTCGATTTTGATAGTGTAAGTCACCTTAACGGCTACATAAAGCAGTCTCTTCAGGACAACCCTTATCTTGCCGAGTTTTCTGTTACGGGCGAGATATCACAATATACAGTGTCTTCCAGAGATCATGCATATTTCTCGATAAAAGACGATCAGTCGGTAATAAACTGCGTTATCTTTTCGAGATCCAGATCAATGCTCAAGATAGAGCCCGAGATCGGGATGAAGGTCAAGGTTACAGGCGGGCTGGATTATTATACAGCAGGCGGAAAGCTTCAGGTTATTGCTACCAATATAGAAGATAAGGGCGCCGGTGATCTTCATGAGCAGTTTAACAAGCTGTTTAAAAAGCTCCAGGATGAAGGTCTTTTTGAGCCTTCGAAAAAGAAGGCCATACCGATATTGCCCAAAAGGATAGGAGTTGTCACTTCAAGCTCCGGCAAGGTTATTTCCGATATCGTCAACACGATAAGGAAAAGAAATCCCCACCACGACATCCTTCTTTATCCTGCAAGTGTCCAGGGTGCGGAATGTCCGCCTGAGGTCATCAGCGGCATAGAATACTTCAATAAAGAGAAGAATGTTGATGTCATCATTGTTGCAAGAGGCGGCGGTTCTTATGAAGAACTTTTCTGCTTCAACGATGAAGGCATCGCAAGAGCGGTGTTTGCAAGTGAAATACCCGTAATATCTGCAATCGGTCACGAGCCGGATTACACGATAATCGACTATGTTGCAGATGTTCGTGCAGCTACTCCGACGGCAGCGGGTGAGATGGTAATAGCATCATACGATGATCAGCAGAAGGAGATCGATAATCTTGCGCTTAATCTTGATATAGCGATCAACAGTTTTGTTGATTCGAGAAGAAAAGCTCTGGACGTTTATAAGAATCACAAGGCGCTTCATTCGCCTGCATATTACGCAAAAGAGCAGCTCGCGGTCGTTAACGGTCTTAAGACAAGTCTTGATGCGCTTTCCATGAGATTCGTTAAGCAGACGTCGTCAGAGATAAATGAACTGAAGGTCAGACTTGATGCGCTTAATCCGAATAATGTCCTGAGCAGAGGTTATTCCTATGTATGTGACGGCAGCGGCAAGGCTGTCGAGTCGGCTAAGTCAGTTAAAAAAGGCGATAACGTCAGCATCGTTTTGTCTGACGGTACGTTGTTAAGTGAGATAAAGGATATTTCGATAAATGCAGATGGAGGAGCTAAAGATGCCTGAATCCAAGGATAATGAGATGACATACGAAGCCTGCATGGCTGAGCTTAGGCAGACCGTGGCAAAGCTTTCCGAAGGAAAAGCTACTCTCGATGAATCACTGAAGCTCTATGAGCGCGGTGTCGAGCTTGTCGGAATATGCGAGAGCAGGCTTAATGAGGTCACAGCAAGGATAGAAGCTGTCAACAAGGCAAACGGGACAACTGATCCTCTTAATATCAGCGAGAGCGGGGTCTGATGATGGGAAAAGACGATATCAGTATTCTGATAAAGGACGCTGAGGAGTGGATCCTGCCTGAACTTGAATCTGTCTTCGGCAGCAGTGTCAGTGACGATATAACCGTAAAGGCTGCTTCGTACAGCCTCTTTGCAGGCGGCAAGCGTTTAAGACCGCTGATGATGCGGCTTACGTCAAAGATGCTCGTTCTTGATGAGACACTTGATGAGGATGTTAAGTATTTTGCCGCAACTCTTGAGATGATACACACATATTCTCTTATCCATGACGATCTTCCGGCGATGGATAACGATGATCTCAGAAGAGGCAAGCCTACGTGCCATAAAGTTTACGGTGAAGGAATTGCGACTCTTGCGGGAGATCTGCTGCTTAATACAGCTATGGAGAGAATGTTTAAGATCTGTGAAGATAAGCCCGGATATATCTTTGCTTCGTCAAGCCTTGCTTCTAATGCCGGGTTATCCGGCATGATCGGAGGTCAGAGCATAGATATCGCTTCAAGTGACAAAAAGATCTCCGTAGAACTCCTTACTGATCTTCAGGAGAAGAAGACCGGTGCTTTGATCGAGGCTGCTGTCGTTACTCCTTACTACCTCTCGAAAAACATGACAAGGGCTGAAAGCATCAGTGACAAGACTGCTGTCAGCCTGAGAAAGCTTGCGTCACACATCGGCCTTGCATTCCAGATAAGGGACGATATCCTTGACGTAATATCTGACAGTACTATATTAGGTAAAAGCACAGGTAAGGATGAGAGAGATTCAAAGGCAACTTTTGTAACTCTTTTAGGTCTTGAAGGTGCAAAGGAAAGATTAGGTTCAGAGCTTAACAGCATCAAGGAGATACTTGCCGGATTTAAAGAGCAGGGCTTTGATACAACTGATTATGAGACGCTTTCTGATTATCTCGGAGACAGGGACAGGTAATGAATTATAAGTTTCTCGGCAATGACATAACTCCGGAAAAGCTCAAGTCTATGACTCCTGATGAGCGCAGTGTTTTATGCTCAGAATTAAGAGACAAGATCCTTAATACCGTATCTTCTAACGGAGGACATCTTGCGAGCAACCTGGGTGCCGTGGAATTAACGGTAGCGCTGCTTTCAGTGTTCGATTACAGACAGGACAAGATCGTTTTCGATGTCGGACATCAGGCATATTCGTATAAGCTCCTTACGGGAAGATTCGACAGGTTCAATACCTTAAGACAGAAGGACGGAATATCCGGATTCCCGAGGATATCCGAGTCCCCTTATGATGCTTTTGACACAGGTCACAGTTCGACATCTATATCGGCTGCCATGGGTATTGCAAGAGCAAGAGATCTTGAAGGCAAGAAGAATTATGTTGTAGCAGTTATAGGTGACGGCGCTCTTACCGGAGGTCTTGCTTATGAGGCTATTAATGATCTTGGTCACAGCAAGACCAAGATGATGATCATCCTGAATGATAACGAGATGAGTATAGATAAGAATGTCGGAGGTCTTTCCAAGCACCTGGGCAAACTCAGAATCTCAAGCGGTTATATCTCTGCCAAGCAGACTACAGAATCGTTCCTGCGCAAGCTGGGCTTTGTCGGACGCGGTCTTATAAAGATTATCCTTGCGATAAAGGATTTTTTCAGATTCCTTATCTACCGCAAGACTCCCTCGATGTTTGATGACCTTGGCCTTATCTATTACGGTCCTATTGACGGTCATAACACTGACGAACTAATCAAGGCATTCGATGCAGCAAAGGATATCAGAGGTCCGGTCCTTATCCACGTTCTGACCCAGAAGGGAAAAGGCTATAAGCCGGCCGAAGAGAATCCTTCCGACTATCACGGCGTAGGTCCTTTTGATCTTGCTTCAGGCGTTGTATCCGGTAAGAACAGTTATACAACTGTATTCGCGAACACGATCACGGAACTTGCCGTTAAGAATCCCAAGATCGTTGCTATCTCTGCCGCCATGACACTCGGTACAGGTCTTGATAACTTCCAGATGAAGTTCCCGGGAAGGTTCTTTGACTGCGGAATTGCAGAAGAACACAGCGTTACGATGGCCGGAGGCCTTGCCGTATCGGGCTTTACTCCTGTCGTTGCAATCTATTCCTCATTCCTTCAGAGAGCTTACGATGAGATGATTACTGACTGCTGCTATATGAACAGCCATGTTGTGTTCGCGATTGACAGATCAGGCTTTGTCGGTAATGACGGTCATACACATCACGGACTGCTCGATATCTCATATCTGAATTCAATGGTCAACATGACTGTCTTCTCACCGAGGGATTATACGGATCTCAAACGCTGTCTTGCATATGCGGTAGATACCGTTAAAGGTCCCGTTGCCGTCAGGTATCCGAGAGGCACATCTCCTTTTGAAGCTGAAGGACCTTTATATAGTGACATTTCCGATTGTGTCCTTCCTCATGTTGTCTGTGACTATGGTGATGATTTTGCGATCGTTTCCACAGGCAAGATCTCCGAAGAAGCTGACAGAGCGATGGAGATCCTTAAAGAGCAGGGCATACTGGGCAAGCATATCAATGTCACAATGATAAAGCCTATGCCTGCAAAGGAGATTTGGGATCTTCTTGTAGGAATAAAGAATGTGTTCAGTCTTGAAGAGGGCATTATAAGCGGTGGCTTCGGCGAGGCTCTCGAGCGTGAGCTTCAGATCCTTGGCTTCGAAAGCGATGTCACGGTATTCGGTGTAAGGAATCCTATCGTAAGAGCCATGTCCCAGAAAGACCAGATAAGATACTGCGGTCTTGATGCTGAGACTGTAGCGTCTTCCATAAGATCAGCATTATCCAGATAATCAAGCCCCATATTATTTCTGTATATTTATGCATTTTGCTTTATAATATATAAAGCTTCTTTGCGAGGAGGATGACTTCATGAATTTCGGGATCTGTTCCAATGGTTCAAGAGATACCGGTTATGAGACAGCGATAAAGACAGCTAAGATCCTTATAGATCTTGGAGCAACCCCTGTCTTTGAGACCGGCATGGCTGAAGAATGTCCTGCGCTTAAGGAGATCACAGGAGTAGTTTTCGCTGACTTTGCGGAAACTGACATAAAGACGATCATCTCTATCGGAGGTGATGGAACATTCCTTTCAAAAGTAGCTCAGTACAGGGATCTTGACGTGGAGTTTGTCGGTGTTAATCTCGGCTCTATCGGTTTTCTTAATGAGATCCTTCATGAAGATCTCGAGATGGACCTCGCAAAGCTCGTCTCCGGCGATTATGACACCATCGACAGGACCCAGCTTAAATGTGATGTCTATAACAAGGACGGCGAACTTAAAGGAAGCAGCGTCTGCCTTAACGATATAATCATCGTAAGAGGCGCAAAGCCTCATATCACAACACTGGTTCTTTCTATAGACGGTCAGATCATTGAAAGATTCAGAGGTGACGGCCTTGTTGTCGCAACTGCAACAGGATCTTCAGCATATTCATTGTCTGCGGGCGGTCCCATCCTCATGCCGAACATGAAGGATATTATTGTTACTCCTATCTGCTCGCATACACTGAACGGATATACCTATGTAGCTACTTCCAAGAGTGAGATCAAGATCAGCCTTGAAGCTATCGAATCAGCTCCGCTGATCTGTCCTGACGGACGTGATTTTGTAGATCTCGAGAGTTACGATTCCATAATAATCAAAAGATACGACAAGGTTCTTAAGACTGTTTGCCTGAAGAAGGACAGCTTCTTCAGCAACGTAAGAAAGAAGATAGTACAGAGAGGATATTTCTATGAAAACCGCTAAGAATTCAAGGCAGGAAAAGATCTTAAGCTTGATAAGAGATAATGATATCTCAACTCAGGAAGACCTTACGGCAAAGGTTAACCAGGCCGGATTCGAAGCGACACAGGCTACGATATCACGAGATATTAAAGAGCTTGGCATCATCAAGATCACGCTCCCTAACAGGGCTACCAAATACTGTGTTCTTGACAGGACAGGCGATACGGCTCCCGGAAGACTTCTTGCGGTATTCTCAAACAGCATAATATCAGTCAATCAGGCAATGAATATCATTGTTATCAAGACGTTGCCCGGTATGGCTAATGCTGCAGCTTCCGCTCTTGATTCCATGCATCTTGAAGAATGTGTCGGCACCATAGCTGGTGATGATACTATCTTTGCGGCATGCAACGGCATTGACGAAGCCAAAGCTCTTGCTATCACTATCTCTGACATGATGGAAAAAGGCTGATCTGATGCTTGTAAGACTTGAGATCAGGGATTTTGCGGTAATAAGCAATATTGTTTTCGAGCCGGGCAAAGGTCTTAACGTTATAAGCGGTGAGACCGGTGCGGGCAAGAGCCTTATCGTTGATGCGATAGGCTTGATACTTGGTGCGAAAGCTTCAAGAAACCTTATACGTACGGGAAGTCCTTCTGCTTTTGCAGAAGCTGTTTTCGACTGCGCGGATATTAGCGATGGAGAGTTCTCGCGGATACTTGAAGACAATGGAATAGAAGAAGACGAAGGTATGCTCATCCTGAGCAGGACCGTATACGACAGCGGCAAGTCTGTTGCCAGAGTCAACGGCACAAGCGTTACCAACGGGATTTTAAGAGAGATATCATCCAGACTCGTTGACATCCACGGACAGCATGACACTCAGGCGATCTTTGATGAAGGCACGCATGTGAAGATGTTAGACCGGTTTGCGGGAGATAAGCTTGTTGATCTTCACAGGGAATATGTAAATAGCCTTCAGGCTTTTAAAGATCTCGTAGTGCGAATCAAGGAGATATCGTCTTCTCCCGATTATCTTGATCGCCGACGTGAATATCTTGAATTTGCGGTAGGCGAGATAGAAGCTGCTTCTTTTAAAGACGGCGAAGAGGAAGAGCTCCACGATACCAAGAAAAAGCTTTCTTCGAATGAAGTGCTCTTTGAAAGTCTTACGAACGCACAGAATTGTCTGTCTTCGGAGGATTCATATCAGAGTCCCATGCAGTCTTTGAACCTTGCGAGCAGGGAACTTCAAAAGGCTGCTCAGAGCGATGAGAGCCTGAAGGAGATAGCCGAACGCGCGAAGGCATTGTCTCTTGACCTTGATGCTCTTGCATCTGACATTGATAAGGTTTTGGCAGAACGTAATTACGATGAAGGCTTGAAAGAACGCGTTGAACGCCGTATCGGCCTGCTCTATGAGCTGAAGGCCAAATATGGCGCGACCATAGCTGATATCAATAAATTCGCAGCTGATTCAAAGGCTGAACTTGATGCGATCGAGAAGAATAAGGATATCCTTCAGGAACTTAAAAAGCAGCGCTCGGTAAAAGAGAAAGAGCTTCTTAAGATTGCCGAAGAACTGTCTTCTGAACGCAAAGTCTTTGCCAAAAAGCTCGAAAAGGCTATCACCAAAGAACTTTCTGACCTTGAGATGCCCGGTGCGGTATTTGAAGTAAGCTTTGTCAGAAGAGAAAAGGCCAAGTTCTTCTCGGCGTCAGGTATCGATGACCTATCATTCAGATTCAGCGCCAACCCCGGACAGGAAGCAAGACCGCTTTCTGCGATCGTATCCGGCGGCGAGGCTTCAAGGATCATGCTTGCGGTAAAGAATGTATTGAGCCGTGTTGATCTTATTCCGACGCTTATTTTCGATGAGATCGACACAGGCGTATCAGGCAAGGCATCTCTTGCAATAGCTAATAAACTCAAGGCAATCTCGACAGATCACCAGGTTCTTTGCGTTACTCATACAGCACAGATCGCGGCTGCATCAGACAGAGGCTTCGTCCTGACCAAGAATGTTGCAGGCGGAAATACTGAGACAAAATGTACCGTGCTTGATGCCGGAGCCAAGATAGGCGAAGTATCCAGACTTTTGTCGGGCAGTGATTCTGATTCCTCACTAAGGCTTGCTGATGATCTCATCAAGTCATTTTGCTGATAACATCCTGCATATCTGAAGGGAGATCTGCCTCAAAGATCCTGACTTTATTATCTTCAAACGGGTCTTCATATTCGAGCCTGTATGCATGGAGAGCAACCCGTCCGATCATGTGGTCGTATATGCCGGCATTTTCTTTTAGCGATTCATTGGGATTGTCGTCGGATAAAGGCCCGTAGAGCCCGTCACCAAGGAGCGGGTGACCGACATGACAGCTGTGAGTCCTTATCTGGTGACATCTTCCTGTCTCAAGCTCGAATTCCACCAGTGAGATGTCTGACTGATCAAAATACCTGAGTGTCTTGTAATGCGTTACGGAGGGCTTGCCGTCCGGCACGCAGTCTCTGATCATGACAGAGTTTGGGCGCCTTGCTATCGGGAAGTTCATAGTGCCCGAGGAAGGTTCAAATCTTCCGTAACAGAGAGCCTGATAACGCTTCTTTATATCTGTATTAGCGAGCATATTATGGGAATAACCGTCTTTTGCGACTATAAGAAGGCCGGATGTTTCCCGGTCGAGACGCATGACAGGGTGGAGCGAATTCTTCGAGAGATTCGTAAGAAGGGAATCGTCAAGGTGACCGTGTGACGGGTGAGTGACCATTCCGGCAGGTTTATTGACTACCGCGTAGTGTTCATTCTCGTATAAGATCGCGGCACCGGGCGGGCAGGTCAGCTTTTCTGAGTTGTCTTCGTACTCGAAAAAGAGTTCGTCGCCGGTCTTGACGCGGTCTTTTACTCTGGCATGAACGCCGTTCAACTCGACTTTTCCATAGAGTTTTACACGTTTGACCCAGGTGGTGCTCATCTTGAATTCACGCCTCATTACAGCCTGGATCTCGTGATCATTGTATTCACTTTGAACAAAATATCGTATCTTCATTGTTACATTCTAACAAATTATTGACAGATAAGTGATTTATTTCTACAATATTCAATGGCTTGTCAGAGCCATTCTTAACGATCTTTGACAACTAAATAAATTTTGGAGGTGAGTACCAACGTGCCACAGGTATCGTTTTATTTTGTGCTGATTGCGGGCGTTGTTGGTCTTATTCTGGGTATTATAATTGCGGCAGTCTATTTCAAATCCGGTATTTCCGGTGAACAAAAGAGACTTGCGGAGGACATTGCCAAATCCAAGGAGGAAAGCAATGTGCTTCTCGCAAATGCACAGAAAGAAGCGGAAAACAACAAGCGTGATTTGCTTTTGCAGGCAAAAGAAGAAGTCTCCCGTGTGCGCTCTGAGTTAGAGCGTGAGGCAAGAGAGAAGAAGCAGGAACTTGCAAAAGAGCGCAATAAGCTCGAGCAGAAAGAAGAAAATATCAATCGTATTGAAGCTAATTGTGAACGCAAGCAGGAAGAAATCGAGAGACGTCAGCAGAATATCGCTGAACTCGAGGCAAGGGCAAAGGATTACGAGCAGCGTAAGAAGACTGAACTTGAGAGAGTATCAGGTCTTACCGTTGCAGATGCCAGAACCTTAGTGCTTGATGAAGCAAAGCGTGAATACACACACGATATGGCATTAATGCTCAAGCAGATGGAAGAAAAAACCAAACAGGATGCCGATAAGGTCGCAAAAGACATTATCGTCAATGCAATCCAGCGTTTTGCATCCGACTACGTTTCCGAAGTCACAGTGTCTGTTGTAAATCTCCCTAACGATGAGATGAAGGGTAGAATCATCGGACGTGAGGGACGTAATATCAGAGCTATCGAGACAATTACCGGAGTCGATCTTATTATCGACGATACACCTGAAGCTATCGTGCTTTCATCGTTCGATCCTATAAGGAGAGAGATTGCAAGACTTACGATCGAAAGACTCGTAGCTGACGGAAGGATCCATCCTGCCAGAATCGAAGAGATGGCAGGCAAGGCAAGGAAGGAACTCAATAATACTATTAAATCCGAGGGCGAGAAGGCTGCCTTTGATACAGGAGTTATGAATCTGCATCCTGAACTTATCAAGCTTTTAGGGCGTCTTCGTTACCGCACATCGTACGGACAGAACGTACTGCAGCATTCCATTGAGGTTTCATGGATCGCGGCAATGATGGCGGACGAACTTGGACTTGACAGTAATCTTGCAAGGCGCGGCGGCCTTTTGCATGATATCGGTAAAGCAGTTGACTTCGAGCAGGAAGGAACACATATTCAGCTCGGTGTCGATATCGCAAAGAAGTATCATGAGAATGCTGCAGTCATTAACTGCATCGAGGCACATCACGGAGATGTTGAGCCTCTGACCGCTGAAGCTGTTTTAGTTGCTGCAGCTGACGCTATTTCAGCAGCAAGACCCGGAGCCAGAAGAGAGAATCTCGAGACATACATCAAGAGGATCGAGAAGCTTGAAGAGATTGCCACAAGCTTTGAAGGTGTAGAAAAGAGCTTTGCCATCCAGGCAGGCCGCGAGATCCGTGTTATCGTTTCACCTGATAAGGTATCAGATGACGAGATGACACTTAAGGCCCGTGATATCTGCAAGAAGATTGAGGACGAACTCGATTATCCCGGACAGATCAAAGTAAATGTGATCAGAGAAACGAGGGCAACTGACGTTGCTAAATAATTACTTACGCTTTTAACATATATTATTTAACACGTTAGTATCATCATCAAAACAAATCAAGGACCTTAAGCCATTACCGGCTTGAGGTCCTTTTTGTTTGCAAGCTTCGAATATAATCTGATATATTTGTAATGGTTGTGGGTTTGTTTTGAATGTTTGGGGCGGGTATTCAATGTCTAAGTTAACCAGCTATACATGTAAAGAATGCGGTGGTGTCCTGAACTTCGACAGTGATCAGGATGTATTCGGCTGCCCGTTCTGCGGCAATAATTTCAATTATGCTGATTTCCACAGAAAAGAACTGCTCGATCAGGCTGAGCAAAACCTTAAACGCTGTGAATTTAAGCTTGCTGAAGAAAAATATAAAGCTGTGCTGGTAAACGCTCCTTATGATTTTGATGCGCGCCTTGGTCTTGTCTACTGTGCCGGTAAGCTCACCGGCAAAAGCAATTTGCAGGATCTGAAGAAGATGCTGCAGTATGATCCTGCACATTCCGGGAAAAGGGCAGAACGTTTTGCTTCTGATTCCAACGGAGAGGATGCGGTTTATTTTTCAAAGCTTGCGGAACTTCTCTCACTAGCAGCTGAATATAAGGATATCAGCGATCAGATTGCAAATATCAGTTCAATGACCGTTACAAAGCTTGATAATACGAAGATGCCGGTCGACAAAGTTAAGGAATTCAGGCTTAAGCTATTTGCGGGTGACCTGTTCATTGGAACATTGTTCGTACTCTTTCTTTACTTTATATTTTTTAAATCGAAGAGTGAAGAGGTGCTTTCCGCCACTTTATTTGCGGCCTTCATTTTTATTGTTGCCGGCATTATTCTCAGCATTCCTTTCGAAGATCTGTTCCCGTCCAGGTTTCAAAAGGAAACAATTAAGGTCAGGGATGAGAAGCATAAGATTATTGAAGGCAGTATGCGTCAGAAAGAATCGTTCAGTGAACGGCTCCTTGAGATCGAACAGCTCTATCCGGATGCTTTTCGCGAGCTCGAAAAAAGTATTCCCGAGACATCTCCGTCTGATACTGAGATGCATATAACAACAAATAAACCTAATGAGAATACGTCTTTTGTACTTAATGAGCAGATATTATGCAATAAATGCGGCGGCCGTCTTACCTTAGATAAAAGCAGGAATTTTCTTTTGTGCAGTTCCTGCGGAGTCGCATTCGGTACATCTTTGTTTTTCGGAGAGCCGAAGAAAAAGGCTTATGAATCGCTTGAAAGACATGAATACGCTGAGGCTGATCAAAGTTTTTTGCAGGTGCTTATGCGTGATCCGCATGATTTTGAAGCGCTAAGAGGGAGGATTCTTTGTGCCGGCAAATGGGGAAACGGCTGGGATAAGGGAGAATTGTCCCTTCAATGGGTTAAGACTCTTCAAAAAAGGGTGGATGAAGCTCTTCAAAATGCAAGGGAGGAAGATCACAGCTATTTCATAAAATATAAGGAGATAGCATATATTTATGAGCAGAAACGTGATTCAGATATCGAGTTAATGCATATCAGGAAAGCCCGTCCGGATTTATATAAATTTTTGGATATCCCTAATGTCATTTCTTACGACGATATGTTCCTGAGATTAAAGGAACTGATTTATACACGGAAAATACTGACAGAAAGACTTGATAATATCTTTCATGAGATCAAATGTCTTGATATTGAAAGAGAGCTTATCTGATCATCTGTATCACGGATATGAGCAGAGATCAATGCGCTGGACAATAAATGGATCCTTGGAAAGGCTTTAGCAAAATAAGTAATACCCAAAACTTCGGAAATAGAGCCCCTTTGTGTTATACTTTAAAAGAATAAAAAGAATGGGGGTATTGCTATGAAGGTTTGTTTTGTAGGCGATGTGGTCGGTAATGCCGGCCGCAGGTCTTTCAAGACGGTGATGCCCGGTTTTCTTAAGAATAATTCCATAGACTGCTGCATTGTTAATGCCGAGAACTCAGTTCACGGCCTTGGTGCTTCTGTAAACATCCTGCATGAACTTGAGGCCGCAGGCGCTGATCTGTTTACAATGGGCAATCATACGTTCTCCAACAGGGATTTTCTAAGCCAGATATCGAAGATCAAGAATGTTGCAAGACCTGCCAACTTCAGCCCTTCCTGGCCCGGCAACGATTTCTGTGTTTTTGAGAAGAACGGTGAGAAGATAGGTGTTTTTAATCTTTTGGGTCAGGTATATGCCTATGTGCTGCCTGATAACCCGTTCTCTTATGCTGACGGCATTGTAGAAAGGCTTAAGAGGGTGGAAGGCTGCACGACCGTGCTTCTGGACTTCCATTGTGATGCCACATCAGAGAAATGCGCTATGGGTCATTATCTCGACGGAAAAGTGTCTGTTGTGGCGGGAACGCATACACACGTACAGACTGCCGACGAGACAATACTGCCCCTTGGCACGGGTTATATCACTGACTGCGGCATGTGCGGAGCTAAGGATTCGGTGCTGGGAATGGACATCGAGGCTTCGCTCAGAAGACTTGCTTATAAGCTTCCTGCCAAATACGAACCTGCAGACGGTCCCGGCTTTGTGTGTGGTATTATTTTTGAGACTGATAAAAATGGAAGGTGTACCTCGATAAGACGGTTTTGCGAATATGAGTGATAATCCGAACAAGTCCAGATCTACTGGTTTAGACATAAGTGTTTTCTTTTCTTTCCTCTTTGTGCTGTTTGTTATAGCTGATCAGTTTATCAAGCAGATAATAGTTAACAGGATCATGATCCTGCCGGGAAAGACAAAAGTAATAATCGAAGGGTTCTTTTCGTTATTTTACTGTGAGAATACAGGAAGTGCATTCTCACTCTTTGCTGATAAGACATGGGGAATCTACTTTCTTACCGGAGTGTCCCTTTTGCTTGGCGTAGTTATTTTCGTGCTCATGATAATAGCTTCAAAGCATAAGATGAAGCTTATCGCATTGGCTTTGTGTCTTCTGTCTGCAGGCGCCATCGGCAATCTTATAGACAGGATCAGGCTTAAGTACGTTATCGACTTCCTGAGATTTGATTTTGGAAATTATACGTTCCCTGTATTTAACTTTGCCGATATTTGTGCTGTATGCGGAACGTTTCTCCTGATATTTATTATCATTTTTATGTCCAAGTACTTTGAGAAGTTCTGGAACCTTATCTTCGGCAAAAAGCAGAAGAAAAACGTTATGGAAGAAGTTAAAGACACGGTCGAGGAAGAAGCAACCGTATTTGAAGATCTGGAAGAAGAAAAGGCGGATGATATAAATGCCGATTGAATCGAAGGTTTGTAATCAGGAAGGGGTAAGGCTTGATGCCTTTGTCACGGAATCTTTTGACTCCTTATACTCCAGATCTTTTTACAAGCGCCTTATCGATGACGGCAAGGTGACTGTTAACGGCAAAGTTATTACCAAGGCCGGTACAAAGCTTTCTTCAGGTGATAAGGTTGAAGCTGATATTCCGCAGCCAAGGGAAGATGATTCTTTTGTAGCACAGGATATCCCTCTTGATATTGTCTACGAGGATTCGGATCTTCTTGTCATCAATAAACCCCAGGGAATGGTCGTTCATCCTGCAGCAGGCCATTATGAAGGAACTCTTGTTAATGCGCTTCTTGCTCACTGTAAGGATGAGCTTTCCGATATTAACGGCGTTCTGCGCCCCGGCATAGTTCACCGTATCGATAAGGATACATCAGGGCTTATGCTTGCCTGCAAGAATAACTTTACTCATTTAAAGCTCGCTGATATGCTCTCCAGACATGAGATCGTCAGGGAGTACAGAGCTTTGGTGTATGGTTTTGTTAAGGAAGACAAGGGCATGATCGATGCACCTGTCGGAAGATCATCTAATGACAGACGCAAGATGGCCGTAACAAAGGAAGGAAAGTCCGCTGTTACGCATTTTGAAGTCGTCGAAAGACTTGGCGAGATAACTGATCTTAAGCTTGTACTTGAGACAGGAAGGACTCATCAGATAAGAGTTCACATGGCATATATCGGTCATCCCGTTGTAGGTGACCCTGTTTATGCACCGAGACGCAAGAATTATGGGCTTTCAGGTCAGGCTCTTCACAGTCAGGCAATCACATTCGTTCATCCGAGGACAGGTGAGACGATGCATTTTGAGACAGAACTTCCGGACTATTACAAAAATGTCCTGAAAAGCTTTAAGCCTGATATTTGTTGACGCCGGAAATTATTAGCATAATAATTCTTTTATTAGGAGATAACAATTGGAAGAAAGAATAGAACAGCTCAGAAATCTATCATTGACTGCCGGCCTTTATGCATCGAGGATCGCAGATTTCTTCGATGTCAGTGTTGAACATGACGGCGGCGGTTTTGTTATCTCGGGCGATACAAAGAATGTTCTGACTGCAAAGGATGTCATCCTTGCCTTTGATAAGCTTGCTTCCACATCAGTAATCGATGAGACTGATACTCTATATATCATGAATCTTGCAAAAGAAGGCAGACTTGAGGATTTCATGAATACTTCTGACGAGGTTTTCTATATGACACCGTCAGGAAGGGCTGTAAAGCCGAGAACTCTCGGCCAGAGGCTCTATGTGGATTCCTTGAAGCAGTCTGAACTCGTTATCTGCTGCGGTCCGGCAGGAACAGGAAAGACTTTCCTCGGCGTTGCTATGGCTGTAAAGGCTTTAAAGGCCAGGGAAGTATCCAGGATCATCCTTACCAGACCTGCTATTGAAGCAGGCGAAAGGCTCGGATTCCTTCCGGGTGATATCGAAGAAAAAGTAAATCCTTACATGCGTCCTATCTACGATGCCTTGTCTGCATTATTAGGTCAGGAGATGTTCGAGCGCTATTACGATAAGGGTGTTATTGAGGTTTCACCGCTGGCTTTCATGAGAGGAAGGAATCTTGACGATTGTTTTGTTCTCCTTGATGAAGCTCAGAATACAACACCTGAACAGATGAAGATGTTCCTTACCAGATTAGGTGTTAACTGCCGAGCATGTGTATGCGGTGATTTTACGCAGATCGACCTTCCGAAGGGTATTGAGAACGGCCTTAAGGATGCGATCAACGTATTAAACGGCGTTGAGGGAATAAAGATAGTAAGCCTCAATGACACTGACATTGTAAGAAACAGTCTTGTTGCAAGAATTGTAAGGGCATACGAGAACGCTAAGCAAAAGTGATACAGGCGAAGGTGAGATATGAGTAACAGTAAATCTGCAAAACCTAAGATACATCAGATCATTACATTGGCGCTGGCGGGCCTTACGATCATATTCATGGTTTTCTACGGATCGCTTCCCGTAAGCTACGACTATACGGTTGGGTCCATTGCAGGCCAGGATATATATGCTCCCAGAACTTTCTCGGATTCTTATGAGACCCAGAGAAGAGCTAAGATCGCACGTGACACGAGCGAAGCTATCTTCGTAAGATCTGATAAGCTGGCCGAAGAATGTATTGACCGTGTTGAGGATTTCTTTGATCTGGCCAGTCAGGAACGTAAGAATGTCACACAGGCAAGGACAACACAGTCACCTCTGACGCCTTCTGAAGCTTCATATCAGTTGTCAATAAGTGTTCAGCAGTCGCTTAAAGTGGATATTGCTCCTGAAGATATTCTGCCTTTCTTTGAGATGAGCAACACTACATTTACTTATATCAGGGAAAAGACCACATCGCTTGCCGAGCTCATTATGCTCGGAGATGTAAATGATGAGATGCTCAGTACTAAGATCAATGAACAGATCGGTCTTTTCCGTGAATCCAGTCCTTCTTATGCCAAGTTCGCTGATGCGATGAAAGTGGTTCTGTCTTCAATCCTTGAACCCAATTCAGTCTACGATGAGAAGGCTACTGCAGACTCTGCGGATAATGCTTATGCAGCTGTAATGAACGAGCCTGTCATGATCGACAAAGGTACGAAGCTGGTTGATTCCGGAGACATTATCGATGAGCACATCTACAGCAATCTTGTTGAACTCGAGCTTATCAGAGAGTCTTCTTTCGACTTTGTCATCCTCGCGAGAGCCGCTCTTTATGTAATGATCATTTCCACAGTGTGTCTCGTATACCTTAATATCGAGCGTAAGAGACTCAAGGTTGAAACGCCCGTATTCTATCTGCTTGTGGTTACTTTCCTTGTAACTGCAGGCTCGTCTGTTTATCTCAATACTTTATCGACGCTCCTTTGTATTGTTATATTCTTTGCAACAGTATGTGCGACATATCTCGGAACCCAAAACGGTATTATCCTGTCGATATTTAATCTCTTGTTTATCTGGCCGATGTACGGATTCGATCCGGAACTGTTCTTTATCAATCTTGTGGGTATCATCATGTGCTCGATCTTTGCGGGCAGAACAGACAAGATAATCAACAATGCAGCTCTGATCTTTTTCCCGACGATTGCAACTATTGCGACAAGCTTTGCTTATAATTTCCTGATCGGTAATTCCAGGACTGAATACCTGAATTCCTTTGTATTTACATTTGTAAGCTGCATTGCTTCGCTCGTTGCGGCAATCGGCCTTTCTCCTATTTTCGAGCTCGTAAGCAATGCGGCATCACCCGTAAAGCTTATCAGCTTGAGCCAGCCCGGACAGCATTTGCTCAAGAGATTGTTCCTTGAAGCTTCAGGCACTCACCAGCATTCGATGATGGTTGCAAATCTTGCAGACTCTGCTGCCGAAGCAATCGGCGCAGACGCTCTCCTTTGCAAAGTTGCTGCATATTATCACGATATCGGCAAACTCGAGAATCCTGAGTATTTCACTGAGAACCAGCATGGCGGCGTAAATCCTCATGACAGTCTTACCGTTATGGAGAGCGTAGCTATCATTACCAAGCACCCTGAAGACGGTGTAAAGCTTGCAAAGAAGGAAAGACTGCCTAATGCAATCATCAAGATCATTGATGAGCATCACGGTACGACATATCCTTCGTATTTCTACCGCAAGGCTGTTGAGGATGCCAAGGCAAGAGGCCTTGAACCGCCGGATATCAATAACTTCAGATACAGAGGCCATATACCTTCATCAAGAGAATCTGCTATCGTCATGATGGCCGATACCTGTGAAGCTGCCGTAAGATCAATGAAAACAACTGATGTTAACGGCGCCGAGCAGCTTATCCGTGTCCTTATCAAGGATAAGATCGATCAGGACCAGCTCATTAATTCCGGTCTTTCATTCGATGATATCGAGAAGATAGTTATAGCTTTCAAACAGGTCTATGCCGGTGTCTTCCACGAAAGGATCAAGTACCCTGAATGAGAATAGATGTTGTAAATAATGCGGACGGATTTCCCGAAGATAAACTTTCAGCACTTGATGAATACATCATCAGGCTTACAGAAGCTGTCACCGGCGGTGAATATGCATCCGCACAGGTCACAAGAACGCTTAAAGATGCTTATGCCACGCTGACATTCGTAACTCCTGATGAGATCAGGGAGATCAACCTCGAACAGCGTGATATCGATAAGGAAACGGATTGCCTTTCTTTTCCAATGTTAGAACTTAATGAAGGCGACTTCAGCATGATCCCCGACAGCGGTGATTTTGAGACTGATGAGGACGGCAACCAGGTCCTTTGTTATGGAGATATCCTGATTAATCCCGTTGCCTGCGAAGCGCAGGCTGAGAGTTATGGTCATTCTTTTGAGCGTGAAGCTATGTTTCTTATCGCTCATTCGCTCCTGCATTTGCTTGGCTACGATCACATCGATCCTACGGATGAGAAGATCATGATCGACAGGCAGAAGAGACTGATGAGGGATATCGGTCTTGCTTTCGATGACGAGATCGCCGATATTTTCGAGATGGACAATCACAGGGAAAATATTCAGGCAGAAGGTCTTATCCCAGCCGGAACGCCCTGCAAGCACTGCGGAACGGTCGCACTCTTAGGGCGTCCTAATGTCGGCAAATCAACGCTCCTTAACTACATAACGGGCATGAAGATCGCTATCGTATCCCATAAGCCCCAGACGACCAGAACCAATATCCGGACTATATACAATACTGAAGATACGCAGATAATCTTTACGGATACGCCCGGTATTCATAAACCGACCTCCAAGATGGGCGAGTTCATGGTAGACAGGTCCTACAAGGCGGCACTCGGCGCTGACTGCGTCGTTCTTATCGCTGACGGCAGATTCCCTGATCCGGGTTCTGTAGAGAAGAGACTCATGGAACTCCTCAAGGAAAGTGACAAGAAGGTCATCCTTGCCATCAACAAATATGATGAGGCCGGACAGGAGAAGCTTCTGCCGCTCACTCAGAAGTATTCTGAGCTTTATAACTTCGAAGACATTGTTCCGATAAGCGCGAAAACAGGCAGAAACGTTGACCTCCTTTTGTCGGTCATCACGAAAATGCTTCCTGAGGGACCGCGTCTTTATGACAGTGAATACATGACTGACCAGACTGAGCGGGTAATCGCTGCAGAGCTCATACGTGAGCAGGTCCTTCATTATACTGATCAGGAGATCCCCCACGGTACGGCTGTTATCATTACTGAATTCAAGGAAAAGAATGATGACGGTGAGATAACTGACGGTGATGACCGTACGATCGCAGTCATAAAGGCAGACATCATATGCTCCAGAGATTCGCATAAGGGCATAATTATCGGCAGGGACGGTCAGATGATCAAGCGCATCGGTACTGCCGCAAGAAGAAATATCGAGAAGATGCTCGACTGCAAAGTTTTCCTCGATCTTTATGTTAAGGTCAGAAACGACTGGCAGAACAACGATGCTCTCTTAGGTGAGACGGGTCTTGGCAAAGACGCCGACGAATAATGGATCCTTTCAACTGCCGCGGGCTGATAATCAGGACCAACGACTATAAGGAAAAGGACAGACTTTTGTCAGTCCTTACTTCAGACAGGGGTTTAATAACCATCTGCGCCAAAGGAGTTGCCAAACCGGGCAGCTCACTCGGTTTTGTATCAATGCCTTACATGCTCTGCGATTTTGTCGTTACGGTATCTCACGGCTACTATTACCTCAAGGACGCATCGATAATCGAGAGCAATTCAAGGATAATGGAAAGCCTTGAGCAGATGACCGTGGCGGCCCATATTTCATCCTGTCTCATGGACTGCACCTTGCAAAGCGAGAACGCTAAAGAAGCATATGAACTTGCAGTATATGCTTATTACAATCTTGCAAACAATAAAGACAAATACCTTCTCATATATTCGGCCTTCAACTGGAGACTTCTTACGATCGCGGGCTTTACTATCCTTTATGACCTTAATGAGCCCGCTTATAAAGCTACAGGCAATAAGCCTGCCAGATACATGATCAACATATCAGGCACGGAAGGCAATCAGAATAAGACATTTAACAGGCTGCTTGATGAACCATCTGTCAGAGCGCTAAATTATTTTGCTACTTGCGACCTCAAGCGTATGTTCACATCATCGGCTGATAAGAAGACAGAAGAAGATTTAAAAGACTTCACAACGGATTATCTCTCAATGCATTTCGAGAAGAATTATGATGCGCTGAGCATATTGAAGATCTGACAATTAGCATATGCGTTTCTCAGTATTACATTTTATCAATTTGTATTCTTGAACTATATAACGAGTGTTGTTAGTATAGTAAACGCAAAAAATGAATATATTAAACAAGAATATGTAATTACTTTAGGGGGATAATAGGTATGCATTTCTCTGTTAAACACGTGCTTAAAACCATTAGCTGCGTTCTTATTGCCGCATTCGTAATCGGTCTGATTCCGTGGCGCGAACTCAGTGCAAATTCAAATACTCATGGTGAGTATAA
>JAFRRJ010000011.1 GCA_017428155.1 Clostridiales bacterium
AAACTTCTGGGAAATTGTGCTCATACCGTTCTTAGCGAAAAGCCAGAACATTCCTGCAAGAGCTATAACGATTGCTACGATGATGATGATAGAAATGAAGTTTGTATCGCCTCTCTCTGATCTCATAAACTTAGAGAATGCAGAAGATGCTCTCATCTGGATTCTATTCATCTTGTAAACTAAACCCTTCATTAGCGTTTTCTCCTTTCTTTGAAATTTCAAAACAAACCGCCGGCAAAAGCAGATGTGATGACAATAATCATGACTCCAATAAAGATCAATACTATTGGAGCTAACAACTTCGTTGCAGCCTTCTCACCTTCCTGCAACATATGTTGTCTCTTCATTTTCCAAAGTTCTGTAGACTGATTAGCCAGAAAAGATGTTAATTCGGCTCCACCTTTCTCCATACTTTGGAGTAATGCACTAACAAATTTCTTAATTTCACCTGAATTCGAAGCTCTTCCGAATTTGAAAATGGCATCAATATCAGAATAACCATTGTTCATATCATCACTGGCTCTTCTCATCAGCTCATAGAAATCGCCTTCTCCATTGTCTGCAACTAACTTCCAAGCATCTTTTAACACCATGCCGGAGTTAACCAGAATAGCCATCGTGGAAACGACTTCAGGAAGTTTTGCTTCGCATCTTGCAGTTCTTTCATCTACAACAGACTTAAGCTGAGTAAGGAAAAAACCTGCCGTTATAAAAGAAAGCACCAAACCAGCAATAAGAATAAAACCAGCCAAATCATATATTAATCCAGCGAATATAAAAGAAATCGCAAGGAATAAATGTACAAAAGAAATAACCTGAGTCCATACAACCATTGCATAATAATCTGCGTACTGAGGTTCGTACAAAATAGCAGTCTGACTCTTAAGATAAGCAGCTGTCTTTTTATTCATACGAAGCGGTCCCTTATTACTCCAAGCATATCCGACAGTATAAAGACCAGGAACCGGAAATTTACCAACATCGAGGTTCTCATAGAGGTAAGCTGCCTCTGATCCACGTCTCTCCTGGATCACAAACAATACTGTGAGAACTGTAGCTATTAACAAGATAATTATTCTCATATGTTACCCCTTGATATCTGTCAGTTTTGTGCCGAGCTTATAAGCTCCGATAAAAATACCTATTGCAACCGTCATCGCGATAACACCAGCAACTGTTGAAAAACTGGCTGCAAAAGATGACATCATCGTTCTTATCATCAATACCATTCCCACAGGAATGATCATCATGACAGAGAACTGAGATTTATTTGAAGTAAGAGCTGTCTCGATTTCTGCCTCGATCTCGATCTTTTCACTTATGATGTCGCATGTACGGCGAACTACATCTTTCATATTACCGCCGGCTCTGTAACAAAGCTCAAATACGATACCGAAATTCTTAACGTCTTCAATACTGCTTCGTTCACCAAGAGAAGCCATCATATCCTCTATCGCAATATTATTCTGAATGCCGTCAATCATTTCCTTGACTTCAATAACAATATAAGCATTCTCAGAAAACTCGACTTTCAAGTCGTTATATGCGGAAAGAAGAGCATCAGATATATTCATACCACTTGACAAAGAAACTGCGATAGTCTCAAGGAAACTCCTGAATTGTTTTCTAAGAGTCTTTATCCTTTTAACTCTCAATTGTTCTCTTCGCATCGGGAAAACAAATTTACAAGCCAAAAGACCTATACCAACAAAGATAACAACATTACCAATCGCGGATGCCAATGTAGGATATCCATCCTCATCAAGGAATTGATTGCAATAGAACACAAGACCTACTAATCCGCCGCCAATAAACCCGAGAAGGAACGTAAGAATCTTCTCTTGTGTATTCATATAGTACTCGTTATAGTTGATCATCGGTGTATTAAGAGCCGATGGAATGAACTGAGGACCTCTATTTTTCTTTGCCATATCAAATCTCTCCCTTATATCCCGCAAGAAGAAGCTTAAAATCATTCTTCATCTTATTTTTTGTTCTATTAAGACTTCCGGAAACTTTTTCCAGAGTGGAATTCTCATCTTCCTCAAAAACATATAAAGGATTAAGGAGGATCTGGCCATTCTCATAACCTACGACTTCGCAAATCTCCATTGTCTTACGAGACTTATCTCTAAGTCTGGAAAGATGGATAATAATATCAACCGCAGACGCAATCTGCTGTCTGATAGCTTCAAGAGGGAGACCTGCCGATCCTTGGAGGACCATCGTCTCAAGACGGCTCAACATATCATGAACCGAATTCGCGTGACCGGTTGAAAGAGATCCATCGTGTCCGGTGTTCATAGCCTGAAGCATGTCAAGAGCTTCACCGCCACGGACCTCACCTACAACGATTCTTTCAGGTCTCATACGCAAAGAGGATTTAATGAGATCTCTAATAGTAATTGCACCGGAACCAGCCGTATTAGCATTACGAGTCTCAAGGCTTACAAGGTTCTCAACACCTTTAATCTGAAGCTCAGCAGAGTCCTCAATCGTAATAACACGTTCATCCTTCGGTATATAGTTAGATAACGCATTCAAAAATGTTGTCTTTCCTGAGCCCGTACCGCCGGAAATAAAAATATTATATTTAGCTCTTACAAGGATCTCCAGCTTATCAGCAATTTCGCGTGTAATAGAACCGTATTCGATAAGCTTCTCTATGGTCATAGGATCCTTAGAGAATTTACGTATGGTAACAGTCGGACCACAAAGAGCTACAGGCGGCAAAACAACATTAACACGTGAACCGTCAGGAAGTCTCGTATCGCAGATAGGATTAGCCTGGTTAACTTCACGTCCTGCAAGACCAACGATTCTCTGAATGATGTCTTCGAGCTTTCTCTGGCTCTCAAACTGCTTATCCAGTTTAAAGAGGCGACCCTTCTGCTCGATGAAGATATTCTCAGGGCCATTTATCATGACCTCGGTAATAGTATCATCCTTGATAATAGAATCAAGTAAGCCAAAACCACGAATCGAGGAAAAAACCTGTTCAACGATCGATACTCGCTGCTCAATCGAGCAATACTGATTACCCAACTGAATGAAAACAAGCTCTTCAATCTTATTTTCCAGATCATCATCACTAATATCTTTAAGGGACAATGTCTCGGTAACTATTTTCTTGATTTCAGCAACCAGTTGCTGTTCCATCTCGAAATCCACTTAATTGCCTCCTCAAATGATATTGTCAAACATTCCCATTCGGGAAATCTGATCAACGATCTGATTAACACTTGCCTGAGCGAACACCTGAGTGCCACCTACGACTTTGATATCAGCCTCCTCAACATATTTACCGGATTTGCTGCTGAATCGGTTATACATAAGATTTAACCTGTCAGCCAGATCAATGCTTTTTGTCTGTTCGAGCAACTGAACTGCCTGATAAGCACGCTTAATCTTGTAATTTGAAATTTCAGAACCATCGGATACCCAAACAACGCTATGTGCAAGACGATAAGTTCTAAGATGATTCTTATCAAGGGCAAAGTCGATATCGAAAACAATATAATTATATGAACCGGTAAGCTTTACCTCTTCGATCAATCTGACAATATCATCATTGGTCATCTCAAGCATATCAAGAGCAAGTCCGGTTGCAGAAAAGAAACATACACCTGACTCGTCTTTTCTAACACAGCTCTCGAGCTTCAAAGTGAGATTCATCTTTTTACTCTTAAGAGCATAAATGACTTCACTCATATCATATTGACCGTCTCCATGAAAAAACAAATCAGAAGAACCAAACGGTTCAAGGCATAAATAAAGCACACTATTTCCGTTGAGTGCAAAATGCTTTGCACAAGCAGCAGCTACAGTAGATGTTCCAACGCCACCACAAGGAGAAGCAAAAGCAATAACTTTGGTGCTGTCATCATCAAGCTTAAGACTGGAAATACCACCTGCCTTTTCTGAGTACAGGCTAAGGAACTGTTTATAGATTAAATCAGCTTTCTGGAATTTACAGATAGCGTTGCAATTATTAAAAGAATCGATTCCGGCGTTATCTACAAAATACGCAAAAATACACTTTGAAGGAATGTTACTCGGATCGATAGCAAAATTCTCGCTCGCAACAAAAATATCAATTCTGTTTGTTGCAACGGTGTCTAAAGCAATCTGCAAATCTGAAAATGAGTAAAGCTCAACTTTGTCTGAATACTTTGCACTGAAAGCGGAAACGAAACGATCCAGATAGATTTGATCATTATCCAGTACGGCTACTCTGATCTTCATATTATCCCCCTCTGCATGACAGTTATATTTAATTTATTTAACTGTACTGACTTAATAATATATTATAAATAATATAAATCAATAGAATTCGACATAATTGTAAAAAATCGAAGTATCATATAACAATAATCAAACCACATATACCCATATTATGAGATATTTGTAAATTTTGTGAGAATTATATAAAAATTGCCCCTTGCTAATAGATTCGTATATATATATGAATTATATTAATATATTATAATAAGCATATTATAATTAATAAATAAGGCCGGCATTTCTGCCGGCCAAATTATTGTAACAAACTTGTAAATTGCCTCAATTTGCGAATGCAGCACCTCTGTCAAAGGCTTCCATGTTGATCGGAATCAGATTATGTTTCCTCTCGGGAAGGATTTCATAAAGCGATTTCTCAAAGGAATCCCTCGTGAAACAACCCGTTGCTGTAGCCATACAACCAAGCATCGTGATAGGAGCAAACATCATTTTACCGAGCTCAGAAGCGATATCAGACGCTTCCATGGCAATGACCTTGATATCTGTTCTTTCAGGTCTTGTCTTAATAAGAGATGAATCAAGGATCATCAGAGCGCCCGGCTTTAACTGCTTCTCAAACTTCTCCATAGAGGGCTGATTTAAGCAGATAACAACATCAGCATCATTTACTACAGGAGAGCCAATCGGCTCATCTGAGAATACTACGGAGCAATTAGCAGTACCGCCGCGCATCTCGGGTCCGTATGACGGGAACCAGGATACTTCCTTACCTTCATAAAGAGCAGCTTCTGCTGCCATCTTGCCAGCGGAGAGGATTCCCTGACCGCCGAATCCGGCAAAAATTACAGAGAAATCAATCATTTCTTCACCTCCCCAACATTAACACAGTTGTTAGCAGTTGCAGGAATTGCGCCTGAAACATAGTTGCCGTCTGCATCAAATGTAATATCAGCGCCCTTGTAGCATCCCAGAGGATACTGCTTTTCCATGTTCTCCTTGAGCCATTCCATAGCAGCGAGAGGCTCTTTGCCCCAGTTTGTAGGGCATGTGGAAAGGACTTCTACGAGAGAGAATCCAAGCTTGTTCTTCTGAACGTTAAATGCCTTCTGGATAGCTCTCTTAGCGTTCTGGATGTTCTTGAAGTCAGTTACGCATACACGTTCAATGTAAGCTGCGCCTGCGAGATTAGACAAGAACTCTGAAACGTTGATAGGATAGCCCTGATATGAAGGATCACGGCCCCAGGGAGATGTTGTGGTAACCTGACCTACAAGTGTTGTAGGCGCCATCTGACCAGATGTCATACCGTAAACAGCGTTGTTTACGAAGATTACTGTGATATTCTCGCTTCTTGCAGCAGCGTGAACGATCTCTGCTGTACCGATGGAAGCGAGGTCGCCGTCACCCTGATATGTGAATACGAAGCTGTCTTTCAGGTTTCTCTTGATACCTGTAGCAACAGCAGGTGCTCTTCCGTGAGCAGCCTGAACCATATCGCATGCAATGTATTCATATGAGTTATATGTACAACCAACGGATGCTACACCTACAGCTGTCTCTAATGCATCATTTGCAACGAGAGTCTCAGCTACAAGTCTGTGAATGATGCCGTGGCAGCAGCCGGGGCAATAGTGGAAAGGCTTATCTGTAAGGCCTTTTGTGGGTTCGAAAACTACAGCCATCAGAAATTACCTCCTTCTGTCATTTTTCCCTCGTGGATAGCAACGATCTTGTCGAGGATTTCCTTCTGCATCGGAAGATTTCCTCCGAGCCTTCCGTGGAAATATACGGGTTTCTTGCCGTTAACGCCAAGTCTTACATCTTCGATCATCTGACCTGCATTAAGCTCGACGTCGAGGAATGCCTTTACGCTAGGCATATCAGCTGCTTCTTCAATTGCCTTGTAAGGGAACGGCCAAAGAGTAATAGGTCTAATCATGCCGACCTTGATTCCAAGCTCACGAGCCTGACGGATAACGTTTCTGGAGATTCTTGAGCATGTGGAGAATGCTGTGATAACGATCTCCGGATCATCATCCATGCAGATCGATTCATAACGAACTTCGTTAGCTTCAACGATCTTATACTTATCCTGAAGCTCCAGATTCTTCTTCTCGAGAACGTCAGGATCTATATAGATGGAAGTTACTGTGTGGTGGAAAGAATCACCCTTTCTTCCGCAAGCAGCCCAAGGCTTCTCAACCTTCTCAACAGGCTCCTCATCACGGAATGCAACAGGTTCCATCATCTGGCCCAAAGTACCGTCGCCTACGATCATGCAGGTCATTCTGTACTTATCAGCAAGATTAAAAGCCTCAACTACGAGCTCATAAAGCTCCTGAACAGAAGCAGGTGCGATTACAATATTTCTGTAGTCGCCGTGTCCGCCACCCTTTGTAGCCTGGAAATAGTCGCCCTGTGCAGGCTGAATTCCACCCAGACCCGGGCCGGCTCTTACGATATTAACTACAACTGCAGGAAGCTCAGCACCTGCAATGTATGAGATACCTTCCTGCTTAAGAGAGATTCCCGGAGAGGAAGATGATGTCATTACTCTGAAGCCTGCTGCTGCAGCGCCGTAAACCATGTTGATAGCTGCAAGCTCGGATTCAGCCTGTACGAAGTTACCGCCGACCTGAACCATCTTCTTAGCCATGTAGTGCATGACTTCTGTCTGAGGTGTGATCGGGTAACCGAAATAGTTGCGGCAGCCGGCTCTGATAGCTGCCTCGGCAATTACTTCATTGCCTTTCATTAATACTCTTTTCTGTGCCATAAAACTCCCTCCCGATCAGAAACGCTCAACAGTGATTACAACGTCCGGGCACTGCGTAGCGCAGAAAGCACAACCGATACACTCATCGGGATTTACGCAGGTAGCGGGGTGATAACCCTTAGCGTTAAGCCTTGTCTTGTCAAGTTCGAGGATTTTCTTAGGGCAAGCTGCTACACAAAGTCCGCAACCCTTGCACAGATTCTCGTTAAAAGTTAATTGTCCTTTTGCCACGAAAAACCTCCTAATAATATCGCGCGTGTTTTAATACGCTAAAATTATCGTCATATTATAAACTTGATTGATTTAATAGGCAAACATTTTCGCGTGACAAACAGCCTATATTCACCGAAATCCGGCTAATTTGACTATACTTTTGACAAGATTTCCGTAAAACGGGCCTCATCTATGAGATACATCTCCTCTCCCAGTCTGTCGGCAATGTCAATGACCATTCTTTCATAAGAACACTGAAGAGGTGATACTTTGTTCTCAAATCCCGTATTCAACCGGTTAGCGCACCCGCATGAATTAGTGCATCTTTGCTTAAGATCACATTCCCTGCATGTCTCGGGCAATGCGTCTCTTCTTGAGAGACTGACGGCTTTATCTTCATTCACTCCGTCAAACACGTTTCCAAGTAAATAATCAGCATCACCAATAAAAGAAGTGCACGGATACAGGTCTCCGCAGGGAGTTACCGGCATCTGCTTAACGCCTAGATGACAACGTTTGGCAGGATAATTACCGGTAAGATACTCCGAGATCTTACTGTGAAGCGGCCCCATGATGAAGTCATCTCCGGATGCGTAAAGATCTCTGAGATATCCGGCTGTTTTCTCCAGTTGCTCTTTTAATGCAATCAGATCCGACTCCTTCCAGGAGACTTTCTTCCCGTATGCTATGACAAAAGCGACCTTCTTAAACCCTAAATCATGCAGATATTTCACAGATTCAAAGTAATATGGAACAGCTTCAGGAGCTATCGTAGTCATCGCTACAGAAGACGGAAGGTATTTAAGGAGCAATCTCGACTTGGCTTCCAAAACATCAAATGATCTGCTGTCTTCAACGCCTTTAAAATGCCTGCAAACATCCTGTGCAAGCCCGTCAAAAGAAACGGCTATTCCCATACCGGCACTCTTCGCTTTTGCAAGGAATTCATCATCCAATAATGTTCCGTTCGTCGTCATAGTAAAGGAACACTTGATGCCTGTCTTCTCAGACTTAGCCTTACAGTATTCAAGAGCTTCATATATGAGGTCTTTCTTTA
The DNA here is from genome assembly GCA_017428155.1 of Clostridiales bacterium. Lineage (GTDB taxonomy): Bacteria > Bacillota > Clostridia > Saccharofermentanales > Saccharofermentanaceae > Saccharofermentans. Next base: position 8,289 of record JAFRRJ010000011.1, read on the forward strand.
ATAAAGGCTCGCCTCCGAAAAAGCACAGTCCGGCCTCTTTTCCACGTGAAAACGCCAGATCACAAGCCTTGATCAACACGTCAGAAGTCATATTATCCGGATGTTTCTCATATACACAATAACTGCAATCCATATTGCAGTTATCTGTAAGATATAAAGTAAGGAGCATAAAATATCAGTCTGAAAACGTGTGCCGTCTGATTCGGATCTTAATCTGAAGTACCTGAAATAACGTTTCCTGCAACTCCGCTGACAGGGGCATCGATCTGATCATAACTGCTTACCGCAATGGTACCGGCCAACATACCGGTTGTAAAATGACTTTTTACCTCTTCCATAGGATCAGTACAACCTGTAACAGCAACACTTAATGCAACTGCAGCAGCAACTGCATAAAGAGGTTTCTTAAAATTCTTTACGGGTTCCAAATTCATATCAGTCTCCCCCAAAAACAGAAACTAAAACGATATTAGAATTATAGCATATCTGCGGACTTATAAACCCGTCTCTATAACAATTAAACGCTTTTTTTCTTTCATAAAAACAGCCGCTGCATGAACAGCGGCTGTCAGATTAATAGTATTTAGTCAGATTATTCTGCTGCTGCAACAACTGCATCAGAGATAGCAGCCTCATCGCCGATAACAACAACGTTCGGGTGAAGCTGAAGGATCGAAGCAGGAACATAAGGCGTAACAGGGCCTGTGAAAGCCTTCTCTACGATATCTCTCTTGCCGGCTCCTGTAGCCATAAGGATAACTGTTGTGGACTTCATGATATAGCCGATACCCATCGTGTAAGCCTGTGTGGGAACAGCAGCCAGATCACCGTTAAAGAACAGTCTTGCGTTGTCCTTGATGGTCTGCTCTTCGAGATCGATGCACTGTGTGTTAACGCAGAAAGCGTCAGCAGGCTCATTAAAGCCGATGTGTCCGTCGCCGCCGATACCGAGGAGCTGGATATCGAGATGTCCTAATGAAGCAAGAATAGCATCGTATTCCTTGCAAGCCTTCTCAGCGTCTGCTTCAAGACCGTTAGGCACATATGTGTTGTTCTTATCGATATTTACGTGATCGAACAGATTCGTATTCATGAAATATCTGTAGGACTGATCGTGATCTCCGCCCAATCCCCTGTATTCATCAAGGTTCGCGGAAATGACCTTGGAGAAATCAAGGCTGCCTGCCTTATACATATCAACAAGATCTTTGTATGTGCCGACAGGTGTTGAACCCGTGGCAAGACCGATCTTGCAGTCAGGCTTAAGTCTTATCTGTGATGCGATAAGCTCTGCGCAAGCCATTGAAGCTTCTTCGTAAGTACTCTTTCTAATAACTCTCATAGATTCCTCCCAAACTGTTTATTCTAAAACGGCTTCGCGTGAAGCACTCATGCGAAGCCGTAATATTCGTTATTCTGCTGTAAGACCCTGCTCTTTAATGATAGCGATGAGCTTATCAACGTTCTCTTCACAGATCTCGTCTGTCTTGGCTTCTACCATGACACGGATCTTAGGCTCTGTACCGGATGCACGCAGAAGGATTCTTCCGTCACCGCCCAAAGCTTTGTTAACCTCTTCAACGCCCTTAAGGACTGCAGGATTCTTCTGAGCTTCTTCCTTATCCTTAACAACAACGTTCTTGAGGCACTGAGGGAACATCTTCATCTCGCCTGCAAGCATTGACAGAGGGAGCTTCTTCTCAAGCATAGTCATCAATACCATGAGTGATGTAAGTATTCCGTCACCTGTCGTTGCGTACTTCGCGAAAATAATATGTCCGGACTGCTCGCCGCCCAAAACAAAGCCGTTAGCCATCATGTTCTCAGCAACATACTTATCGCCGACATTAGTCTTCTCTGTACGGATGCCGATAGCCTCGCAAGCCTTATAAAGACCCATGTTGCTCATGATCGTGGTAACAATAGTATTGCCGTCGAGCTTGCCGCTCTCCTTCATGTACTTGCCGCACAGATACATGATCTGGTCGCCGTTGACCTCGTTGCCGAGCTCGTCAACCGCAAGACATCTGTCAGCATCGCCGTCGTAAGCAAATCCTACGTTGAGTCCGTTATCAACAACGTACTTCTTAAGCGTATCAATATGTGTGGAACCGCAGTTCGTATTGATATTAAGACCGTCAGGTGTGTTATTGATTACATAAACCTTTGCGCCCAAAGCCTCGAAAACAGACCTCGCAATATTCCATGAAGCACCGTTAGCGCAGTCAAGACCGACCTTCATGCCGTTGAATGCCCTTGTAGGGATCGTCATGAGATAACCGATGTAGCGGTTACGTCCTGCAGCATAGTCGATTACATTACCGATAGCTTCACGCTCAGCGAGAGGGATCTCCTCGATCTCGCCGTCGATATACGCTTCGATCTTCTCTTCGATCTCAGGCTCGATCTTCTGGCCGTTAGCGCGCATGATCTTGATACCGTTGTCGTAAAACGGATTATGAGAAGCTGAGATCATGATTCCGCAGTCAAAACCGTCTGTTCTGCAGCAGTATGAGACTGAAGGAGTCGTGGTTACGTGAAGCAAGTAAGCATCAGAACCGGAAGATGTGATACCTGCGGCAAGAGCAGCTTCGAGCATGTAAGAACTTCTTCTGGTGTCCTTACCTATGATGATCCTTGCTCTCTTGTCGTCGTGATTCTGGCCGTAATACCAGCCGATGTATCTTCCAACCTGGAATGCTTTCTGTGCGGTGAGTGCTTTATTGGCTTCGCCTCTGAAGCCGTCAGTTCCAAAGTATTTACCCATCAATTTGACCGCCTTTTTGTATAATTAAGAATTTTATCACAAAATTTCTTGAGTCAATTACATTATTTTCTTTAAATGTTAAAAATAGTAACACAGCTATCAGCATTCAAAAACACGATCTTCAGCCTGAAAGCATTGAATTTATTGCATTTCATAAAAAAGAGGCTGTCTTTTGCAAGACAGCCTCGAATGGATTTATTTAAGAATCAACAGGTTCTTATTCGATCTTTGTGCCGCACTCAGGGCAGAACTTAGGCATATTGCCATCAGCAGGCTTGTAGCCGCACTTAGGGCAAGCTGTAGGAGCTGCCGCAGGCTGAGGCTGACCGCAATTACCGCAGAACTTACCTGTATTGCCTGTCTGACCGCAGGAGCATGTCCAGCCAGCTGCTACGGGAGCGGGCTGAGGCTGACCGCAGTTGCCGCAGAACTTACCTGTATTGCCTGTCTGGCCGCATGAACATGTCCAGCCGGCTGCTGCGGGTGCTGCTGCAGGTGCTGCTGTCTGACCGGCGAAGAAGCCTGTCTGGGGCTGACCCTGGTTAGCCTGAACTGTATTAAGAGCTGCTGCTGTAGCGTTATTTCCGCCAACTGCGCCCATCATACCGAGACCCATGAAGCCGTTAACTGCGCCGTTAGCGTTAGCACCGGCATTCTTCATAGCCTCTGTCTGGCCGAGAGCAACTGCTGCACCGAGAGCTGCCTGATCAGAACCATAGAGCTTAGCCTCATCGACCTTCTCGATTCTTTCACGGGACTTATCGTCAGGTGTAACTGAAGCAATTGCAACTGTCTCTACAACGATACCTCTCTTCTGGAGCCATTCGTCATCGAGGCAATCCTGCATGTATCTTCTGAACTCACCCTGCTTTGAAGGCAGTGTAGAGAACATGATGCCGTTCGGGTAAGGACCACCGCACTTATTGAGTGTTTCAGTAATATTGTCAAGGAACTCAAGACGAGGCTGCTGAGGCTTAGCAGGTGTGCCCATGAAGTCAGCAACTGTGTACTCATCTCTTACATTACCGACGATGTTCCTGAAGAATGTAATAGGATTCTCTACTCTGAACGAGAAAGTACCGTTCAGACGGATGTAGATATTACGGTATTCAGGGTCTGCATAAGGTACCGGTGAAGGTGTACCGAAGTTCTGATTCATCATCTCGAGTTTGTTTACAAAGTAAACTCTCTGCTGCTGCTGAATCTCTCCGCCCATCTTCATACGGTTCCAGATGTCACCGATAGACTGCTTTACATTCTCACCGAAGTTCTTGTTTGCAAGAACTGAAGGTGCTGTGGATGTATCCCACTTATATGCGCCTGCATCGGATACTACATCTACGATCTCTCCGTTGTTAACGAGGAGACAGAAGCATCCCTCAGGTACGTTGATGATGGAACCGTTGGAGATAACTTCGGAATTACCTTTGTTTCTGCCCTTCTCCATCTTGTTGGCACCCTTCTTGACAAGGATTTCCTGGCCTAAGGAATCCTGAGTAAAGAACTCAAGATACTGATCCTGAATCTGGCTGGAAATTGAATCAAATGTTGTGCCTGCAACATTCTTGATTAAGCTAATCAATCCCATATTAATATTCCTCCTAGGTACTTGGTCGAAATCACTCCGCCAATAGAAATAATATCATTTATTTGACAAAACAACAATGATTTAACATGACTCTAAGGAGCAAAATTGCAAAAAGTCCACGCAATACCTTTCTGACTGAACAAACGATCAGTAAGCGTAGTGAATCTCTCTTCTCATCCTGAAAAGTTCCCTGTCAGAAAGCTTTCCTTCAGGAATATCAACACCTTCCATAACGCAGTTCGCGATAAGCGGAATTCCGGTTATCTTGGAAGCTTCAACGATCTTCGATTCGCCCTCGATAACGATGTCGGCTGTTGTCTCATCAAGAAGATTGGTGTTGTTGATATATCCGTCGATCTTAAAGCCTGCAGCGGCAGCAAGTTCGTTAGTCATTACCGCTATCTGTTCAGGATCAGAAGTAAAAGGTCTCAACGTATTGACAGCCATGTATATTGCAGCATCCGTGTTCTCAATTCTCTTTTTCAAAGAGCCGAGCACAAGAGCACCCATGTCTTCGCCTCCGATATCAAAAATCCCCTGATAAGACTCGTCATCAAAGATAACGTACATATCCGGAGGAAGAACAGGTGCATCGACATTGGATCCGGCATAAAGCGGAGTAATAAGCCTTACACCGGCTTTTTCAAGTACAGATGCACAGTCAGAAGACCTGTAGAACGGATTTACGATATCAAGATCTGCGATAAGGAGTTTTTTGTCCGGAAGAGCCTTGCGCTGGCTGAGTGCCATATTGACGGCAATCTCTGATTTTCCGCTTCCGTATGCCCCTATGATTATGCTCAAACGATGGTCAAGATAAAACATTAGAACAAATTCTTCTTTCTGAATACTGTAAAGCCCCAGGCACCGATAACAGCAATCCACACAAGCGACTTGCCGGTATAGATCCAGTTGAGCTTGCTGTAGGACATATGCATTGCCGGCTCATCGTCGAACTGCTCGAGACTGAAGACAGGCATATCGCCGCTAGGCTCATCTAAGTACCAGTCATATATTGGATAAATATCATTTAAGGACCCATCTTTTTGCATCAGATCCGATGCATAATCGATCTCTTGCTTGTAATCGCCGCTTGCGATCGATATAGTTGTGAACCCGCCTATCTGGTAGTCGCCTTCATAACCTAACGGCGTTATGGCATAGACCGGATAAAATATCTGCCATCCAAAGCCCATCCCGAGGAGTTTACTCTTGCGGTATTCTTTTTCGAGCAGCTTGACAGTATCCTTATCGGTATATCCTTCCTTGATCATTTCGACAAAATATGAATGCCTCTGCTCAAGATAGATATCTGCTGCCTTCGGAGAAGTGTTATATAAACCGATAACCGCAGACACACCATTGGACATGAGCGCGATCAAAATGCAGAAAATGATCGGAGCGGCACGCCTGCGGAAAATAAGCGACAATACTACAAAAAGCACTGTCATTACCAGGAATACGATAATAGAAACCGCAAATCTCCCGAAGATCTCGCCCCCGTTCAGATCAACGCCAAAGCCTGAAATAACAAGGCCCAGCAGACCGCAGCATATATAAACTACGCAGAAGAAAACACTCGCACAAAGCTGTGTGATCATGTAGGAAAAGTATATGCTGCCTCTTGAATGTCCGGCAGTAATCTTATTTCTGATGATTCCGTCGGTATAATCTCTTCCTATGTGAAGACATGTAAAGAGAGCAACGAGCTTAGGAAGTTCCGTGATAAATGATGCTGCAATGAGCCAGGTAAGAGCTGTAAGCATTGATTGCGGAAGATTAAGATCTTCAAAACTCATACCATTATCAAAATCGAATGTCAGGCTTAAGATCACTCTATAGACCAGAGCCGTGAGAATAGGCCATACAACGGAAAATGCCGTTACTATCCAGAAGAAAACGCTCTGGAAGATGCGTTTGAATTCAAATTTGATAAGCTTAGACATTAGACTCACCTCCCACAAGATTTACGAAGTAAGTCTCAAGGTCAGTCTCCCTTGTAGCTACACGTGCAATGTTTACGCCGGCTTCATTTGCAGCCATTACAATGCTTGTAAGATTGTAATAACCCTTCGCATAAACGATGCCGGTCCCGCTGTCATATCTGGCAGAAAGGCCTCTGGACTGAAGCACCGGGATAAGTCTTTCGGGCGTTCCCGTATAGAATTCGGTGAGAAGACCGCCAGCCTCCTCAAGCTCAATAGCCCTTATCTCTTTTACGACCTTACCTTTCTCAACAAAAGCAAAATCAGTTGCAAGCTTGGAAAGCTCAGAGAGGATATGACTGGATATGATTATCGTAATCCCCTTCTCTTTATTGAGATGTATGAGCAGATCTCTTATCTGGATGATTCCCTGAGGATCGAGACCGTTGATCGGCTCGTCAAGGATAAGAACCTCAGGATCTCCGCACATAGCCATAGCAATACCAAGACGCTGCCTCATTCCGAGCGAGAACCTGCCGGCCTTCTTCTTGCCTGTATCACCGAGTCCGACAAATTCAAGGTTCTTCTCGATCGAATCATCGATCTTAAGACCGAGATTTATGTACTGAAAGACAAGGTTCTCTCTTGCAGTCTTATTCGAGTATATCGACGGGAGCTCAACCAGAGCACCTACATTGCCGAGTTTTTTGTTATCAAATCCGTATTCGACTGTTCCGCCGGTCGGTTTCTGAAGACCTGAGATGATCCTCATCATCGTAGTCTTTCCCGCACCGTTTCTTCCTACAAGGCCGTATATTGAACCCTTGGGAACTGTAAAGCTCATTGAATCAAGAGCTTTGAATTTGCCGTATTCTTTTGATACGTCAGTTGCTTTAAGTATGTATCCGCCAGTTTCCGACACTGCTTTATCTCCTTATTTTCGATAATGATCAGAGTTATTCCCTCTCTGAAACTAGAGACATTATAACAAATGTACATAGGACAGAACCTTAACAGTATATTAATTCTTAAGAAGTTTTCGGGAACGCTCACCTATTATCACGGCGGCAATAAGTTTTACGGTATCAGGAACAATAAAAGGCAGAACACACCAGCTCATTACCGATGAAAGACCCACAGGACCTGTCTGCAATGCATAGACTGTCATGAACCATATTACGCCTGTTATATACATTACGATCTCGAAAATAACCGAATTGACTGCACCGAAGATCCAGATCTTCACTGTTGAGGTCATGAATCTGCTGAAAATAAGCTTCTCGAGCATCCGGTACACAAGAGCCGCCAAAATAAAACCGATGAGAAAGCCTCCCGTAGGACCTGCAAATGCAGCTATTCCGCCCTTGAATCCCGCGAAAACAGGCACTCCGCACGCGCCCATCAACAGGTAGACCAGTATAGCCAGTGTTCCCCTTCTGCCGCCGCATGTGAGCATCACGGCAAGAATAGCCATCGTCTGCAGTGTAAACGGCACAGGTCCGGCAGGTATGCTTATCCACGAGAAAACGGTAATGAGAGCTGCTGATACGGATATAAGAACAAGATCGTAGATAAATGATCTGTTGCGGATTGCCTTGGAGTGAGAAGAATTTGTATTAGTACTTGTTCGGGACATTGTAAACCTGATTTCATTTTTAGTTGACAATCCGGATTCTACTCTTAAACCGGCAGGTTTACAACATCTTTTTTTAATGAAAGAGCTCGTAAAAGCTCAGCTGGCTGCACTCCCTGTCCTCACTGAACCTTTTACATCTAGTCGCTTAATATATTCTGATCAAAACTGGTACTTGGGCCAGATGCCCTTCTTATCGTGCGTATGCTCGGGAAGCTGGTAAAGATCGTGACCGGGATAATCGTTGCCTTCAACGATGACCGGTCCGTCAGGTGTAATGCAGACGTCCCAGCCGATAAAGCCGACCTGCGGAACGACCATTGCCGCTTTAGTACACATCTCCAATACCTGGTCCCACATAGGGAAAACGAAGCCCTTGAAGACAGCACCCGTCATAGGATGCTTCTCGTAAAGGACCTTATTCTTATCGATCGGGAAATCAGTGATCTCACCGGTCTTCTCATCAACAGGAGCAGTCATGCCGCCGTTGTTGAAGTTATCCACGCTGTGACCGTAGTTGCCGAATCTGCAGCAGGCACTGGCGACATGGACCTTTCCGTCCCTTTGGATGGTAACCAGTCTTACCGTATTGATAGCATAAGGATAGATATCGCTGACAGCCGGATGCTGGACGATAATTTCTTCGAAGAAATGCGGGCGTTCCTGATTTACGAGGCGCTCGTAGACAGCTTCAGCCGGCTCAGCCTTGCAGTCGATCTTCTCTACAGTCTTGCCGCAGGAGCCCAGATCAGCCTTGGCCATGAGGAAATCGTGACTGTTGATAAAATCTATTACTTCCTGCTTATTATCTTTCCTGATCTCTATCCATTTGCGTCCGAGGAAATCACCGAAAAGCCTGTTAAACTCGATCTTGTTGTCGATAAGATGCGTATAATTGGAATCGTTATATCTTTTAACGAGATCGTAGTTCCTGCCTCTGGTAATGTATGTATCCCGCTCGGCATCAGTGAGGTTATACATCTCATAAAGCCAGTAATCCATGTATCCTGCGCCGAACTTTCTTCCGCAGTGGATCATATCGAAAAATATCCACACGCGGGATTTCCCGCTCTTGTCGTGGATATCCTTTATCTTGGCGTTCATCGCCTTATAGTCCATGCGCGTAACGCGCCTTATAAGATAACGTAAATTTGGCATAGGAGAATTATAATACAACAAATCATTTTTTGTTATATTCCTTTCGCTGACGCTCAGGCATTCCATCAAGCAAGTTGCCCGCTAATTTGTTATAATGCGATTTTGATAGAAAAACATAAGTAACATCCGTGTTACCTTATTTAAGGAGGATAATTCCATATGTCAATCAGAATCGGTATTTTAGGCTATGGCAATCTTGCCAAGGGCGTTGAGCTTGCTATCCGTCAGAACCCTGACATGGAACTTGCAGCTGTATTTACAAGAAGGGACCCTTCCACGGTCAAGACCCTTACCGGGGGCGTAACTGTTGTTCCTTCATTTGAAGCTGCTGACTGGAAAGACAAGATCGATGTTCTCGTTATATGCGGAGGCTCAGCAACAGATCTTCCCACACAGACACCCGAATATGCTTCAATGTTCAATGTAATCGACAGCTTCGATACACACGCAAGGATTCCCGAACATTTTGCAAATGTTGATAAGGCTTCCTTATCCTCCGGACACACCGCACTCATTTCAGGCGGCTGGGATCCCGGCATGTTCTCGATAAACCGTCTTTACGGCAGCTGCATTCTTCCCGAAGGCAAGGATTATACCTTCTGGGGCAAGGGCGTATCACAGGGCCACTCCGACGCTATCAGAAGAGTTCCGGGGGTTAAGAACGGCAAGCAGTATACGATCCCTGTTGAGAGCGCTCTCGAAGCAGTACGTTCCGGATCCGAGCCTGAGCTTTCCACACGCCAGAAGCACACAAGAGAGTGCTTTGTTGTACCTGAGGAAGGCGCTGACCTTGCTTTGATCGAGAAGACTATCAAGGAAATGCCTAACTACTTTGCTGACTACGACACTACAGTCCACTTCATCACCGAAGAGGAATTCGTAAGAGACCATTCAAGGATCAATCACGGCGGCTTCGTCTTCCGTACAGGCAAGACAGGTGTCAACGGCGAGAACAAGCATGTTATCGAGTATTCCTTAAAGCTCGATTCCAATCCCGAGTTCACAGGTTCTGTCCTTACAGCTTATGCACGTGCCATCTACCGTCTCTCTCAGAAGGGAGACTACGGCTGCAAGACAGTTTTCGATATCGCACCCGCACTTCTCTCACCGCTTTCCGGCGAAGACTTAAGAGCTCACCTTCTGTAATCTTAATAAAGCAAAATTAACAGGTGCTGCCTTACAAAAGTGAACTTGCAGTAAAACGCTAATGATCACTTAAAGGCAGCACCTTTATTATGTGCGTTTAAGCAATATCTGATAGAATTCTCATATGAATAAGAACGGTAAAAGCACGCAAATCAGTAAAACTACAGTCACATTATCTGTGATCCTTTCTTTGCTTGTCATTGTTTTCCTTGCAAACTTCGTTATCTATCCGGCCTATAAGGATTACCGGAGATCTCATATGAAGATAGATATATACGGCGGAATGACGAATGAGCTTAAAGACTGCGATCTTTTTTCAGATCTGCAAAGCGGAAGATCAGTATGCTTTCTGGGTGACAGTATCACGAACGGGACAGAGACCGACGGAATAGCATGGTGCCATCCTTTGGTTCCGTATATCACAGGTCCTAAATCAAATTTTTCGCGCGGCGGCTGGAAGGTAAAAGACCTCCTTGACCATGTCGAGGAAATACCTCCGGCAGAGATCTATGTGATCGCTATTGGAATTAACGATGTATTGTTTCCCGGCAGCGTTCAGTCGGCATATACTCCGTCCGAGTTCACAACAAGATGCGGGCAGCTCGCAGATCTCCTCCTGGCCAAAGCCCCGGGAGCCAAGATCTATTTTATTGCGCCCTGGACATTCGTAGACCTCGGAGATGATTACCTTAAGCGCGGTGACCAGTTTAGAAACTATCTCGGGAAATGGTGTGAAGAAACAGGTTATTCCTTTATCAACCCTGATCCCGTCATAGTATCCGTACTCGAGAAAGAAGGCTCAGAAAGATTTATGCTCAACGAGTTCCATCCGGGAGTCCCTGACGGTGTTGCATTGTTCAGTTATGCCGTTCTTAAAGCAGACCACGATCAGAAATGACCGTTCCAAAGGATTATAAGACTGCTGTCTTATGCCTCTTATTCTCTGCAGCACCCTGTGACAACTGATATTTATCGAAAAGCTTGACATACATCAGCGGTATGGCACCGACTATCGCCGCACTTGCCTGGATCCCGTTTGGAATAACAGATCCTGCAGCAGCTGCAACGCCGTACATAAAAGGCAGGGATTCGAATGCAAAATATCCTGCGATCATGATAAGTTCTGTGACAAAAGAAGCAGAGAGCTTCCTTGCAAGTGATACTTTGCCCGCACTGTTTCTCTTAAGCAAAAGACCTGCAACCAGTCCCATTATTCCCTTTATAAGAAATGTGGCAACTGCATACTGCGGATAACCGGCCAGAAGATCTGCAAGCGTAGATCCTACAGCAGCCGGGACAAACGCAAATGGACCCAGAATATATGAACTTACCAGTATCACGAGGTCTCCTAAGTTAATGTGTCCTATTGCCGTAGGAATGTGAAGTTCTGTCCCTGCAAATACAAGTGATGCAAGCACACCTGTATATGCGATCTTTTTTAATGTGTTTCTGTTCTTTTCTATATTGCTCATATTGAGTTCTCCTTTTAAAAATTTATAGAATTGCGTGATCCAGATACTGGTAACGCATTTTTTCTTCATCGTGAATATAAGTGTTACAGTGCGGCCTGGCTTCATACACAAGTTGTCCGTCGCGGTAGACAATGAGCTGGTTCTGCGGCACTTCCACCCAGTCTGAACCGTCAAGCGGATGGGTCGAGAAGACCACCGCGCCGGGTCTGGAAAGCCTGTACATCGTTCCGGGCTCATTCTTGTGGACATACATGTAATCGCCGTCGTACAAGAGAAAGTTAAGTTTGTTGCCAGGTGTGAGCTTCAGCACGATCTCATTTATGAAGTTGATCTTTCTGGCATCGTCAAAGCCGGTAAGTATCAGTCTGTTGATCCACTCAACGATGTAGTACAGGACTCTCTCGCTGTCAGTTGATCCTTCCTGGACATAAAGATACGGACTGAGCACTGCAGATTCAAAGATGGTTCCGTTATGCACAAATACCCATTTCTTTCCTGAGGAATCGCTGAGCACAAACGGATGCGTATTGCCGAAGCTTACATCACCTACGGTCGCTTTTCTGATATGGGCCATACATCGTGATGTCTCGATCTTTCCGGTAAGCCTGTTCTTGAGGTACTTGCTGTCAACGGCACGCACCGGCTCTTTCTCGACCGATACCAGACCATCGTCAAGCAGAGCCAGCCCCCACCCGTTATGGTGTTCGACACTGTGCTTATAAAAGGCATCCAGATATTCGTTTACACGGATCTTTCTGTCAGCTGATACCCCAAAAAGCTCGCACATTTTCCAGATACTCCTTATCAGACTCAGATAATTGACTTACCGCCAGCTCGAAAAGATATGTAGCCCAAACTGAAGCTTTCTTTCCATATACTTCAGCATCAAAGCCTTCAACCTCAACCGCATCCACAGCCTGCTGTACTTTATCAGCAGAATCTATCGATGACAATTCTTTTTCGAGCTTTAAAAGATTCCTGTCAGAATAGACTATTCCCTTAAGAAGTGCGACATAACCGAGGGCGCGGTCCAAAGGAACGCTGTCCGCAACACGTATCTCAATGTATTTTTTCACGCGGAAATGGAAGAATCCCATTGAGATGAAGTGTTCGATGAGCCTTTGCTTACGGGATTCGTCAAGATTGTTTTCCGATATTAGCCCGTTCTTGAAAATATCTTCCGCCGTGTCCGCTCCCACATCCACAGTCTCACCATTATCGGTAAGGAGGATCAGGGGCGTGTGGTAAATAGTATCAGCAACGGAATCGTATCCGAATCCGGGCTCAAAAGATCCGGGATAGAAGCCCGTTCTTGCGCTGTCGAGATCATCCCACTCCTGGATCCTGAAAAGATGCGGTTTGCCGGGATTGTCTTTTAGTGTCGAATCCGGACAGGTCTTATTTTCCATTGCGATCATGAGGATTGGCGATATCTTCTGAAGGATATTGAGTTTACGCACCAGATCTTCCTCGGACCTGAAATCCACGGACACCTGAGTCGAAGCAGAAGCTCTCATCATGTATTTGCCGTATTTTCCCGAATTCCTGAAATATGCGTCCATAAACTTGTATCTCTTCTTCGGTGACAACGTGATCTCATCAGGATCGATCACGCCTTTTTCAACAAGAGGAAGATTTCCTTTAGTCTCAAAGTGATAGCCATGGGCTCTTAACACCGGAGTCCAGAGATCGATGAATTCTTTATAGACACTGCTTATGACATCTATATCAGAATACGGATTGATGCTTATCTCAAACTGGCACGCAGGTTCTAACGTTATGGAATATCCCTCCGTAATGTAACCGACAGGATACCCGTCCATATATATGATCTTTGCATGCAGGATCTCAGCCATCTTCTCGAGCAGGAAAGATACCTCATGGAATCCTATCTGTTCTCCTTTATCGTTTATGACAAAATGCTCGATCTCAAGACCCAAGCCCTGACTGTCGGATTCGCCCTTGCGGATATAGTTCTTAATATCGTCTTTTATGCTCATGATCTTTTCCTCCCCTTCAAGAACCTTTCTTACGTCTTTCTGTGCTTTTTGGACATCCAAATGCCTATCTCCTGGATAAGCATTACCATGATGATCAGAAGAGTTACCGTGGTCCAAAGCACATCCTTCTGATACCTGTAGTAGCCGTACTGGAGAGCAATGGCACCAAGTCCGCCGCCTCCGATAACACCTGCCATTGCCGAATACCCCAGAACTGTTGCGACATTGATAGCGCCGCCCTGAAGAAGCGAAGGCGTTGCTTCGGGAATAATGAAATGGATTATCGTATATAGCGGCGAAGCGCCCATCGAAGACGCAGCTTCGATTATTCCCGGCTGAACCTCGTTAAGAGATGATTCGACCATTCTCGCGACGATCGGTATCGCGCCGATTGTCAGCGGCACGATCGCTGCTGTCGTTCCTATTGACTGTCCGACCAGGAATCTTGTGAACGGGATCAGCAATACCAGAAGGATAAGGAACGGCAGTGACCTCGCGATATTGATTATGGCTCCGAGCACAAAGTTGACCGGACGGTTCTCGAGCAGGCGGCCTCTTGAAGTCGAATACAACAACACTCCTAAGGGCATGCCGATTATGTAAGAGAAAAGCGACGCGAAAAACGTCATTACGAACGTCTCCCATACGCCTGTGATGATCGCGTCTTTTATATAATCACTCATTTATGGTCACCTCCGATACTGCAAGCCCGCCGTCTTTAAAGAAGTCAATGACGGTCCGTCTTTCTCTTTCAGACGAAGGGAGTTCCAAGATCATCTGTCCGTAGCCGATCCCGCCGACACTCTTTGTATTTGCGCTAAGAATGTTCACCTTGAGCCCCGTTTTTTCGACGAGGTTTGCAATGAACGGCACATTCGATTGTGTGCCGTCGAAAACTATCCTCACCAAAGATCTCGAATCACCGGACGGATCGAACGGATTAGCCGGGAAAACGAGTTTTTTTGCAGCCTTTGACTGCGGGTTCGAAAATACTTCCTTTACATCACCGATCTCCGCCAGATTTCCGTCGTCGATGATCGCAACGCGGTCACAGATCTTCTCCACGACGCTCATCTCATGTGTGATGATCACGATCGTGAGTTTTCTTTCCTCATTGATCTTCTTCAGGAGGTCCAATATCTCGCCGGTGATCTTCGGATCCAAAGCACTCGTAGCCTCATCGCATAACAGGACCTTGGGATCGGCAGCAAGCGCTCTTGCAATAGCAACTCTCTGCTTCTGGCCGCCGGAAAGACGCGCGGGATACTGATTTGCCTTATCAAGAAGGCCTACGATCTCAAGCATCTGTCTTGCCTTCTCGCGTCTTTGGGCACGCGGTGTTCCGATGATCTTCAATGACTGTTCGACATTCTGTATGACGGTACGCTGATTGATGAGGTTAAAGCCCTGGAAGATCATGGATATCGAATGGCGCACTTCGCGCAGTTCTTTAGGCTTTAATTCCGCGAGGTTTCTTCCGTAGAAACTGACAGATCCCGAAGATATTTCCTCAAGTCTGTTGAGCGTTCTTACGAGCGTGGATTTGCCCGCACCGCTCATGCCGATGATGCCGAAGATCTCACCCTCTTCGATGGTAAGGCTGACATCCTTGAGCGCCGTGAATTCCTTTCCGTCGTTCTTATATGTCTTGTATACGTTTTGAAGCTCAAATACGTTTTCCATCAATCAAATAATCCTTTACTCAAATATCTGTCCCCTCTGTCAGGGAAGACTGTGACGATGTTTCCACCGTCGATCTCCTGTGCGAGCTTTAATGCCGCTGCAAGTGCCGCACCTGACGAAGATCCGGCTAAGATCCCCTCGTGCTTTGCAAGATCTCTTGAAGCATTGAACGCTTCATCATCTGTTATCTTTATGACCTTATCGACCAGCGTGATATCCATCGTATCCGCGATAAAATCGTTGCCAATGCCTTCAATGTTGTAATCGAAATGCTCACCGCCGCCGATCGTCGACCCGTACGGATCTGCGAGCACTCCCTTTATTCCGGGACTTTGTTCCTTAAGGTATTTCACAACTCCCGAGAACGTTCCGCCGCTGCCGGCTCCCGCTACAAAATAATCGATCTTACCGTCTAACTGGCTGTAGATCTCAGGACCTGTCGTCTCGTAATGAGCAAGAGGGTTCGCGGGATTTCTGAACTGCCTTAAGGAGATTGCACCAGGAATGGTCTTTAACAGTTCCTCCGCTTTCTCTTCCGCTCCGAGCATTCCGCCTTCACGCGATGTGTGAACTATCTCGGCACCCAAAGCTCTCATTACTTTCTGTTTTTCTAAAGAGAACTTCTCGGGAACAGTAAATATGACTCGGTAACCCTGATTAAGCGCCGCAACCGCAATTCCGATTCCCGTGTTGCCGGCAGTGGCATCCACGATAGTGCCGCCTTCTTTAAGTATTCCTTTCCTGACTGCGTCATCGATCATATAGACACCGACGCGGTCTTTGACGCTTCCTGCAGGATTCATTAATTCAAGTTTTGCAAAAATATTTACTCCGGGCTTGACGCCCATATTGTTTATCTTGAGGACCGGCGTATTGCCGATCATCTCTCTTACGCTGCCATATACGTTATTCATCTGTTCCACCTCATGCCTTTACGGAATTCTCGATCGCCTGTTTGAGATCTTCTATAAGATCGTCAACATCCTCAATGCCTACGGAAAGTCTGATGAGTTCATCCACGATGCCTACTTCTTTTCTGATGTCGGCAGGGATCGCAGCATGAGTCATCGTCGCGGGATGGCATACAAGCGATTCAACACCGCCAAGGCTTTCGGCGAGTGTTATGAGCTTTAACTGCTCGAAAAAGACTTTGTAGTCGTACTTCTCATCAAGAACAAACGAGATCATCGCACCGGCACCGTCAGCCTGCTTCTTCTGGATCTCATAACCCGGATCGGATTCAAGACCCGGATAATAAACCTTGCTCACATAGCCGCTTTCATTAAGCCATCTTGCGATCTTATTCGCGTTAGCAACATGTCTGTCCATGCGGACGCCCAATGTCTTAATTCCTCTGATGATAAGGAAGCTGTCCCATGGTGCGAGCACTCCGCCGATAGCATTCTGAAGGTAATAGAGCCTGTCAGCCAGAGCCTTGTCGCCTACTGCAACAAAACCCGAGATAGTGTCTGAATGACCGCCTAAATATTTTGTGCCGCTGTGGATAACGATATCCGCACCGAGCGTTAAGGGACGCTGGAGATAAGGTGTAAGGAAAGTGTTGTCAACGATAACGAGCTTGCCGTACTTCTTACCGATTTTAGATACAGCTTCGATATCGGTTATGGTAAGCAAAGGATTAGCGGGAGTCTCGATATATATCGCTTTGACATCATCATCGACCGCTTCTTCAACAGCCTTAAGATCAGATGTGTTTACTATCTTGTAAGTGATGTTGAAGTTCTTGAATACATTATCAAGGATTCGGAAAGTACCGCCGTAGATATTGTCTGACACTATTAGCTTATCTCCTGCTTTGAAGAGTGATAAGACTGTGTTGATAGCTGCAAGGCCTGAAGCAAAAGCAAGTCCGTACTGTCCTTCTTCGAGGTCCGCGATGAGCTTTTCCAATGCCGCTCTGGTCGGGTTACCCGTTCTTGAATATTCCCAGCCCCTGTTCTTTCCGAGGCCGTCCTGCTTATATGTTGAAGTCTGATATACGGGAACATTAACTGCACCCGTAGTCTCATCACCGTCAATCCCGCCGTGTATCAATAAAGAATTTCTTTTGTAACTCATAGTAATCTCCTGCTTTCTGTTGTGTATAAAAAAAGCCCGGGAATATTGATTTTCCCGGGCTGTGGTTATTGATGTCTTTATTTTTCAACATCGAGAATCGTCAAGGCGCATTCTGGTGCAGTCAAACGCCAAGGCCGATACAGCCCGTGATAAATGCATTCGACAACACATGATCAATAACATATTGCGCCTCCTTATAAACTTTATGGTCACATTATAACCTTTTTACCTACTATGTCAATAGGTTTATTAACTGTATATTTATTCTTTGCGTCTAATTAACTTTTCAATTTCCGGGATAAAAACAATCAGGATCCCTGCCTTGATTCGTAATCCTTCAAAGCGGCTTCGATAGCTTCCTGGGCAAGAACGGAGCAGTGCATCTTATAATCCGGAAGTCCGTCCAGAGCTTCTGCTACAGCCTTGTTGGTAAGCTGTCTTGCTTCCTCGACAGGCTTGCCCTTGATGAGCTCTGTTGCCATGGAGCTTGAAGCGATTGCGCTTCCGCAACCAAATGTCTCGAACTTAACATCCTTGACGATGTCATCTTCGATCTTCAAATACATCTTCATGATGTCACCGCACTTTGCGTTGCCTACCTCACCTACACCGTTTGCGTCCTCAAGAACACCAACGTTTCTCGGATTTCTGAAGTGATCCATTACCTTTTCACTATATAATGCCATGTCTGTTTCCCCCTTATAAAATGAACTTTGTCTTTCCTGCAACAAGGTCTCTCCATACAGGTGAGAAACCTCTTAAGTATTCAACGACTTCTTTAACTGAATTAATGATGTAATCAGCATCTTCATCCGTAATGTCTTCGCCCAGAGAAAGTCTCAGTGAACCGTGAGCCACATCATGTACTCGTCCGATTGCAAGAAGAACATGTGAAGGATCAAGAGATCCCGAAGTGCATGCGCTTCCCGACGAAGCTGCAATTCCCTTGTCATCAAGAAGCAACAGCAGCGACTCGCCTTCTATACCTTCAAAACAGAAATTGATATTGGAAGGTACTCTGTGCTCAAGATCCCCGTTGATCGCAGAATGAGGGATCTCAGATAAACCCTTGATGATCTTATCTCTTACAGGTGTGAGCTTTGCTTTGTATTCATCAAGACCTGAAACTGCCTCCCTAAGTGCGGTTGCCATTGAAGCAATTCCCGGAACATTCTCCGTACCGGCACGCTTGCCCTTTTCCTGCGCACCGCCCTCGATGAGATTTACAAGCCTTATGCCCTTCTTCGCATAGAGGAAACCTACTCCCTTCGGACCGTGGAACTTATGTCCTGAAGCTGAGAGCATGTCGATATTGTCTTCTTCGACATTGACCTTGATATGACCGACTGCCTGTACTGCATCCGTATGGAAAAGAACGCCGTGCTTTCTGCAGACAGCGCCGATCTCGCGGATTGGCTGGATAGTTCCGATCTCGTTATTGGCATACATAACGGTTACGAGGCATGTATCTTCGCGGATCGCTTCCTCGACCTGCTCAGGAAGTACGATGCCGTTGGAATGGACATCAAGGAGCGTAACCTCGAAGCCCTCCTTTTCGAGCTTTTTCAAAGTATGTAAAACAGCGTGATGCTCGAAAGCTGTGGAAATAATATGCTTCTTGCCCTTTGCCTCACCGAGCTTTGCAGCAGTGATTAGAGCCTGGTTATCGGCTTCACTTCCGCCTGAAGTAAATAATATCTCCTTAGGATCTGCACCTATGGCATAAGCGACATCTCTTCTTGCCTGCTCCAGTACTTCCTTTGCTTTCTGGCCGAATTCATAAAGACTGGAAGGGTTGCCGTATGTAGTGGAAATAAGGCTCATCATGGTCTCAAGAGCCCTATCGCTCATTTTTGTAGTGGCGGCATTATCTGCGTAAATCACGTTAAGAATCTCCTTGTAAGAATAAATCACGCTGAAACATTACATCATTAAACCCACTAAGTCAATAGGTTTATCTTGATTTACCTATCAACCTTTAGGTATAATAGGTGAAAGTCGTAATGGAGGATAAGGTTATGATCTCAACAAGAGGAAGATATGCATTAAGAGTAATGCTCGATCTGGCAGAGAATAACAACGGTGAATACATACCGCTTAAGGACATCGCGGAAAGACAGGAGATCTCCAAGAAGTATCTTGAGATCATTGTCAAGGATATGGTCACAGGCGGCCTGATCCACGGCGCGAGCGGCAAAGGCGGCGGTTACAAGCTCGTCAAGAAACCCGAGAAATATACTGTCGGCGAGATCCTCGAACTGATGGAAGGCACACTTAATTCCGTCGTATGCCTTGCCGACAAAAACTATAAATGCGACAGGAAAAAGATATGCAAGACTCTTCCCATGTGGAAAGAGTTTGACGGTATCGTACACGATTATTTCTACGGGAAGAGGCTTACGGATCTGCTTTAAGCTTGCAGATATTGAATTTTTAACCAATCGAAAAGACGGCCTGCCCCGGTATCGGGCACTGCCGCCTTTTCTTTGCAACAGAAGCAATAATTAATGCTGTCTTTCAAATATGTCCCTGATCTTTTCTTCCAGAGCATTGGCCAAAGCTTGGATCCCGGAACAAGTCCCCATGTATTGGAATCGCCAAATGCCAGAATAGTTTTCATATGTATTACTTAATAGCTTCTCTCCATGTAGCCGGCTTGAATTCACCGAGCAAAGGCAGGAGTCGCTTATCCACGTCGATCTTGAATACTGCGTTAAAGTTGTTTGTTGCGATCATCTGACCTGCAAATCCTACGATTACTACGAGTTCCTGATCGTTGAAGAATTTTCTCAATTTCCCGAAAAGCTCATCTGATACTGCCGTGGGATTTTTAACATACTGCTCAGCAAGTTCTGCAAGAACAGTCTCCTTCTCATCGTATACGAGGTTTGCGGGATCAAGGCCTAAGCCCTTAACGTCACTTATGAAGAAAAGTGAGCAGAGCTGGCATGAATTTGTTGTTGATATCTTATGTGCAAAAAGAATTGCATCCTTCTCGCCGATGACTTCAACAAGTCTCTTCCATGATGTATACCAGGCCATATAAGCATCGTATGTTGCAGCGTCATTCAGAAGTCCCTTCTTCATGTTTGTTACTGCGTTGCGGCCTGCGAGTTCGTCGTAGCGCTCCTTCTCGGCGCCTGTTGCTTCGTTCTGTTCAACTAATCTGATTCTTGCCATAGTTGTAATCTCCTTTGTGTTTTTTTCTCTCGGTAATTTATTTTCGGGAGCATCACGTGATGCTCATGAAGCACTTTAAAGTGCTGTCTTTAAGATCTCTATGATCTTTTGTGAATCGAGCGGTACATAGTGACCGACATTGCCGCCCGCGGTTGCGCGCTTTGCCATGACATCAAAGTCTCTGTCAGTAATTCCAAGTTCAGACAGATGAGTCTTAAGGCCTAACTTACGGAAAAACTTTTCGAGCTCGCCGGACAATAAAAGCGCGCGTTCTTTCTCTGAATAATCGTATGGATCCTTGCCGTATACTCTGCTTGCAAGAAGTGCAGGTCTCCACGGCTTGATATCAGCAATGTATCTTGTCCAGGCCGTTAAGACGATTGCCATTCCTTCTCCGTGTGTAATGTTGTATTGGGCGGAAAGTTCGTGTTCAATGCGGTGTGAGCCCCAGTCAGCTATTCTTCCGGCGTCGAGGAAATTGTTATGCGCCACGGAGGCGAGCCACTGGATCTCAGCTCTTGCATTAAGGTTTTCCGGATTTTCGATCAGCCTGTCGGCATTTACCAGCAGTGCCCGTACCGCGCCTTCGATCAGATAATCTGTAGTATCCGAATTCTTCACATCAGAGAAATATCTCTCGAGAAGGTGTGATAAAACATCCGCGATGCCGACAAAGGTCTGATATCCGGGAAGATTGACCGTATACTTAGGGTTCATTATCGCGAACTTAGGAATGATCCGGTCATCCTCGAAGCCTTTCTTCCACTCACCATATGACAGGATCGCGCAGTTGGACGTCTCGGAACCGCTCGATGCCGTTGTCGAGATCACTCCGATATTAAGGACATGTTCGGGAGAAACACCCTTATCGAAGAAATCCCAGACATCGCCATCGTACGGTATACCGAGAGCTATCGCCTTGGCCGTATCGATGGAGCTTCCTCCGCCGACTGCCAGAACGAAGTCTACTTTGTCCTCCTTGCCCTGCGCGACAAGCTTTCTGACAAGCTCGATCGAAGGGTTCGGTACTACTTCCCCGCTCTCGGAGAATCTGATCCCCAAGGCGTCAACGGATTCTTTAATGACATCGTATATACCCAAAGTCTTAATGAAATCACCACTGTATACCAAAAGAAGCGATGTGGCTTTATTCTGAGCGAGGAGTGACTTTAAGCTTTTCCCGCTGTCCTCACCGAAAACGATCTTAGCGGGGTTATAGTATTCAAAACCAATCATAGAACCTGTTCTCCTGTATTTTCGTGATCCTGCTTATTACCCGAAAAGAGGGACTACAGCTCCGTCATATGTTTCATTAATAAACTGTGCTACTTCAGGTCCCTGAAGAACTTCAACAAGTGCCTTGACTGCCGGATCTTCTGCCTTGTCAGGTGAAGCAGCAATGATGTTTCCGTATGTCTGTGCAGCGAGTCCGTCGTTAGCTTCAACTGCAAGTGCGTGGCTTACATGGAGTCCGCCCTCGATCGCATAATTACCGTTGATGACTGCAACGTCCACGTCAGGAAGTGCAGCAACGAGCTGCTCGGGAGCCAGTTCCTTGAACGAGATGTTAAGAGGATTCTCTTCAATATCTTCTACTGTAGCTTTGATGCCTGCACCTTCCTTAAGCTTGATGATGCCTTCCTGGTCGAGAAGGAGCAGTGCTCTTGCTTCGTTGGTTACATTGTTGGGAACTGCGATTACAGCGCCTTCCTTAATATCCTTTAGATCTGTTACTCTGCCTGCATAGATTCCGAAGGGTTCATAGTGAACTGCACCGGCGGATACGAGGTCTGAACCGTTCTCAAGATTGAACTGTTCAAGATAAGGAACGTGCTGGAAATAGTTTGCATCAAGTGATCCTTCGATAACGCCTGTGTTAGGTGTAACTGAATCTTCAAGTCTTACGATCTCGAGTGTGATTCCCTTGTCTGCGAGGATCGGCTTTGCGACTTCAAGGATCTCGGAATGAGGTGTGATGTTAGCTCCGACCTTGAGCACTACGTTAGCCTTAACGTCAGCCTGTGCCTCTGTTTGTGTATCACTTCCTGCTTCTGTATTTGCTTTGGATGCTTCAGTCTTTCCGCAAGCTGCAAAAGATGCTGTAACTGTAAGTAAAAGTCCTGCGGCAATTGCCTTCTTAAATATGTTTTTCATTTTAGTAATCTCCTTGTTTTTGGTTTTGTTTTAGTTTGTTGTTTAAGCTTTTCGCTTTAAGAATGATTTTGTTCAGGCATAAAAATGCCCGGCGAGATATTAATCTCCCGGGCGCATGGCATATGTTCAAATGCTTGTTATCGCTTTAACATCGATCGTTCTCAAGGCGTGAGGAATGATATCTTCCGCCCTGGGCCATATTGCGCACCCGGGAGCCAAGCATTCGACAACACATCATCATGGAAGCTGTTGTATAGATTGTTCTGTACATTTCTCACTCCTCCTTTCGTCGTGATGGCGATACTTTAACACTACCAACCTACTATGTCAATAGGTGAATCGGATTATTTTTCGAGCTCTTCAAATAGATCAGGAAAAGACACAATTAGTCTCAACTTTTATTAAAAGTATTGAAGTTTGGTTGCGAATATCTAATAATTTAATCATCAATTTTTCGATGTCCCATAAATCGAATAAAAAACTAATTCTTATAGGTACGTTTTACTCTATTTCTGCTACTTTTGATCAGTGTGTACCTATAAATTTCAATAATTCTCCTTATCTTATGGGTACATTTGAACACCAAACATCACAAAACAGCCGGAACGTACCTATAAATCCTCAAGATTTATCTTTTTTATGGGTATGTCGAAAAACACCACAAAGGATAAGACTATGGAAAATCAAAATACCGTAATGATGTTAGAAGCAATTTCTCAGCATAGGAAATCGATTATTACAACTATTAACCAACTGGTTGAACGTAATCAAAAAGCCCCTGATGGCACACTCCGTATAGCTAAAAAGAGAAATGGCTATCAGTATTATCAAAGAACAGAAGTCAACGACACAATTGGAAAATACCTTTCAGCCAAAGATAACACGACCGTTGCAGCTCTCGCCCAGAAAGATTACGATACAAAACTGATCAAAGCATTGGAAGAACAGTTAAAAGTGATCGATAAGTTTATTTCTGATTTCGATCCGGACAAGCTCGTGCAGGTCTATACTGATCTTTCCGACCCTCGAAAAGCACTCGTGACTCCGGTGTTCATGACGGATGAGGAATTCGTTAAGCAATGGCTGAACACACCATACGAAAGACTCGGATTCAAGAAAGACGATCCGGAATTCTATACAGCAAGGGGCGAGCGCGTCCGGTCAAAATCCGAGATCCTGATCGCTGACTCGCTGTTCAGGCATAACATTCCTTACCGTTATGAATACCCGCTTTATCATGATGGTGTTCTTATTGCCGCACCTGACTTCAATTGTCTCAATGTCAGAACGAGGAGAGAATACTATTGGGAACATCTTGGCATGATGGGTCAGGAGAATTATGCCAACCGCAACGTAAAAAAGATAAACAAATATACTCTTAATGAAATGTTTGACGAGAAAAGCCTGATAATCACAATGGAGACAGACAATGCTCCTCTGAACACAAGGGTGATTGAAGAAAAGCTACGAAAATATCTGCTTTAATCGAGCATTCATATTTAGAACCAGCATTGCTTACGCCATCAAAAAGGCCGCTCCAAACGGAACGGCCTTCGTAATGATCTTAAGTTAAACGGATCAGACCTTGATCTCCATGATCCAGCCCTCAGGTGCTTCAACAGTACCCATCTGGATGCCTGTGAGTGTCTCTCTGAGCTTGGTCATTACAGGACCCATCTCCTCCATACCGGAAGCAAATGTGAATTCCTTGCCGTGATCGTTGATCTTACCGAGAGGTGAGATAACTGCAGCTGTACCGCAGAGACCGCCCTCTGTGAACTTGCCGCTCATGATCTCGTCTAAGTATACTTCTCTCTCCTCGATCTTCATGCCGCAATAATGCTCTGCAACATAAACAAGTGATCTTCTTGTGATAGAAGGAAGGATGGAATCAGACTTAGGTACAACGAGTGTGCCCAGGCCGTCTGTGAGGATGATATTAGCTCCGCCTGTCTCCTCGATCTTTGTGCGTGTAGCGGGATCGAGATAGATGTTCTCGGCAAAGCCTTCCTTGTGTGCAGTAACGATTGCATGCAGAGACATAGCATAGTTAAGGCCGGCCTTGATGTTGCCTGTTCCTCTCGGAGCAGCACGGTCAAAGTCAGAGATCTTAACAGCGATCGGCTTTGCACCGCCCTTGAAGTAAGGACCAACAGGTGTAGCGAAGATCCTGTACTGATAGTCATCAGCAGGCTTAACGCCGATAACGGGGTTAATACCGAAGATATAAGGTCTTAAGTAGAGAGATGCGCCGGAACCATACGGAGGAACCCATGCTGCGTTGCCTGCAACTGTCTCCTGAACTGATCTGATGAACATTTCCTTGGAAATCGGAGGAATCTCAAGGCGGACTGCAGAGTCATGAAGTCTCTCAGCGTTAAGGTCAGGACGGAAAGTAACGATTCTGCCGTCAACTGTCTCATAAGCCTTAAGGCCTTCAAATACTGTCTGAGCATACTGGAGGACGCCTGCATCTTCGCTCATGACGATCATATCGTCATCGATAAGCGCGCCTTCGTCCCAAGCGCCGTTGGTGTAGTTAGCTACGAACCTTTTGTCTGTCTTCTGATAAGAGAATGTCAGGTTCGACCAGTCGAGATTCTTCTTTTCCATAAAACATTCCTTCTTTCTTAAAGATTGTTTTTTATTAATTAGTTAAGAATTGTACCACTTGAAAAACAGAAAAGCATTACAAATTTATACAAATCTGTATCCGCAGGCGTGATATACCTTCTTGCCTGCTTTGATAACAGGTGAAGCAAACTGAGGGAGGTTAACGGCATTAGGAACCATCTGAGCCTCAAGGCAGATAGCGTCATACTGGCCGTATGCCTTTGTAGTCTTAATATCGAGGGGACTTCCAAGATTATTGCCTGCATAGATCTGGATGCCGGGAAGGTCTGTAAGACACTCCATAGTGATGCCTGATACAGGAGATGTAACAGCGGCCGCAAACGAGAATGTGCCCTCTGTAGTGTTAAGGCAGAAGTTCTGGTCGATACCCTTGGAGATAACCATCTGGTGATCATCGCTGTCATTGAGTTCGCCGATAAAGCGGTATTCCCTGCAGTCGAAAACAGTGCCTTCAACATCCAGAAGCTCTCCTGTAGGAACATTATTATCGTCCTTGATGGTGATCTTGTCGGAATTTATCATGATGAGATCGTCATTTACAGTGCCCTCGGCAGCCTCGCCTCTGAGATTGAAGTAAGCGTGGTTTGTGGGCGCGAAAATCGTATCCTTGTCTGTCTTTCCGCAATAGAGGATAAGGAATGTCTTATCTTCAAGCCAGCAGTACATGACCTTTGTATCAAGATTTCCGGGGAAACCTGTAGCACCGTCGGGGCTTGTATAGCTGAGAAGGAGCGCACCGCCGTCACAGCCGGGAATTCCTGCTATACGTGAATCAACGATGATCTCATCAGCCTCTTCCTCAGAAAGCACCTCAGCATCCCAGAATACATTGTGGTAACCCGGATTGCCTGAGTGGAGGTTGTTCTCGCCTTCATTCTTCGGAATATGGTACTCTTCGCCATTGATAACAAAAGATGCGTTTAAGATCCTGTTTGCGGAACGTCCGACAACAGCGCCGTGATTTGCACCGTTGCCCATGTATTCATCAAGGCCCTTGCAGCCGAGCATGATATCTGTGGGATTTCCGTCCTTATCAGGAACAATGAGATCCGTGATAACTGCACCATATGTGATAACGGAAGCCTCATAGCCGCCGTCGATCTTCAAAGTATACTGCGTTGCCTTGTTCTTGTCGGGATTGCTTGCTGAAACATAATCACGGGATGTAATACTCATTCCTGAAAACCTCCAAAATGGGATATTTCCAAGTAGTATAACACAAAAAGCCCTCTGACTTGATTACAGGAAATAATATGTAAATGCTATTTATTTGAAGATGAAGCGGCGTCGTAGAACTTCATCCTGTATTCTTTTGGAGTAAACCCCGTATGTTCTTTGAACACCTTCGAAAAGTGGCTTTGAGAGCTGAATGACAGAGAATTTGCGATCTCCGTAAAAGTATAATTCGTCTTGGACAGCAGGGCTTTGGATGTATAGATCCTTCTGTCTGTCAGATACCCCATGAATGTCATTCCTGTCTCTCTTTTGAACATGGTCGCAAGATAGTTCGGATTGATTTCAAGCTTCTCTGCAATACGGGCTAAGGTAAGCTTCTGATAAAAATGTGTATTAACATATCTCATGCACAACCATACGGGCTTTGAATAAAGATTTTCCTTCTTAAACGCCTTTACGGTATCAACAAAAACGGTCCAGACTTCCCTGTTTATCTCTATGATCTCTTCCACACTATTAGCCATATCCGCCTTGCGAATATAGAGATTGCTGATGGAATAGACCATGTCCTGGGGAATTCCGGTCTCGATCATAAAACGGGCAGCAAGACCGGTATTGATAATAAAATAATATACCATGCTGCGGAGCGGATCTTTGGAAAGCTGAGCCTGACCTTCAGTTTCAAGAAGCTTCTCTGCTTCGGCAACGGCCCTTCTGTCACCGATCATCAGATAATGGAAACGCTTGGCATCCTCCTCGGCGGTATGAGCAAATTCAGGCTCCTTATTACCGTCAATGAGCATCTTGATCTCTTTGTAATCAATGGTGCGTTCTGTCATCCCTGAAAACTTCCCCTCGAAAAATATTATCCCAGGATAATTCAATAAAATCATATAGTTTTTTCGGTAAGAATACTACACAATTTGAAGAGTTCATTATTGTGTAAACTGCTTCCGGCCCTGTTATCCCCCTTTTTTGTTGCCTTAAAGGAAATGCACAAGTATAATCAATTTCTGTACGGGGCATTAGCGCAGCGGGAGCGCATCACACTGGCAGTGTGGGGGTCACGGGTTCAAATCCCGTATGCTCCACCAATTACATGGTACTAGTCGTTAAAAGTCAATGATTTACGTGTTTGTCGAGTTCAAAGAATTCTTGAAAACGCAATTTACGACAGATTTACGACAAATGAAAGGTACGCCCAAAATGGCGATCAGATGAATATCTGGTCGCCGTCTTTTTTATGTGATTATATTCATTTGCGTAATGATTGAAGCAAATATACAAACGAGGAAATCAGGGTAATGACATTAAGAACTGTTGCTATAACGCAAGGAGTGTTGGTAGATTTTTTGAGTTTATTGTTTATAAGTATAACTGTTCCCAATACTGCATTTATAACAACAAAAGCTATTGCAAAACTACAAATCAATGAGAAATAAACATTGTATTTTTCTTTATGCCGTAAGCATTCCTCAGGATAATCATTTCCATCTGACACAGAATAGAACTGTGAGTTACCATTACCATAATCCACAGTAACACTATTTCCATGATAGATATCGATTTGAAAATGATTGTCTGACTTTATAGCCTCATCTACAAGATTGGAATCATAGCTCAGATCTGCAAGCGGCACACCATCGGCATATGTTATTCCAACGGATTCGAAATCTTTGATAATGGTACAGTTTTCACCTGAAATGTTAATTATAATTACTTCATCAGGCTCATAAACTTGATCTTCGGCTACATAATTAACAAATCCGGTATGGCCCACATTATGCCAACTGACATGACTGTTATCGTTAAGTGTGGCAGGTATTTCATAATCAGTTTTATAGTAACAGCCATACGGAACTGTTTCGACATAACCATTAGCATACGAGTAAATTAATGCCGCAGCCAAAACTATTAATGCAATAATCAATATTGATATATATACTTTTTTCATCATTCTGAGGCTATTTCTGCATTCGGATACATACTTATCAAAACTGATTCTCTATCTTCACTGACTGAACCGACAAAACTAAAGGAAATCTTTTGTACATCTTCAAAATCATGTCCTGTCGGAACAGTATCGGGAACCATGGCAGGTGACAATACGAGTTCTGTTATTGTTATATCCGGAAGGCTGATATGGTATTCCGACATATACGGTTTCTGAGTTTCGGATGTAGCTGTTTTTTCGATCACTTCGCTAAAACCTGTATAGATTATCAGGTTGAAATCATCGTAAATAAAGCTGTCCGGATTATCATTAAGATATCCTTTAATTACTTTAACAATTTCATCAGACGTTTCAATCTTTTTCACACCACCGAAAGATATAAATACTTGGCGACTAGTATCCCTCTCACTTACCGAAACACTACCTATTTCAATGTCATCTATCCGATGAGAATTATAATAGTTGATAAGTTCTTTAACTTCTTCCTCATATTTCATGTGTTCATCCAAAGGCGGATCAACGTGAGTGTTATCAAATACAACAAAGCCAAAAATCGAAACTCTGGTCCCGACAACATATCGCATATCTAAAGGGATATAATTATATGCGACTCCATCAATAACTGTCCCCACACGATATTTCTCGCGACAATTATAGATATCATAACCGTATCTGAAGAAAGAACGGACCCCGGTAGAACCCGCATCTTCGACAGAATATTGCTTCGTATAGGGCACGGGGAAAAATAGAATAACAAAGAAAACAATTGCTATTACTATCAGTATTATTCGCAATTTATGAGTCTTTTTCTTTTCCATATAATCTATTTCCAAATTAGTAATACTTTATATTTCTGCCGTCATAAGACTCCGATAAAAATCAATAAAAACTAACATTTATATTATATCACGACTTTTGAGATGCGGCTTCTTATCATGTCAAAGTGTTTTCGTATCATATTTCAGACTTCTTTTAGCACTGCTACCCTTTTTTACCCTCTCCCATTCCTTAATAGTAAGAAGACTTTTTGTGCTCATTTTTGTCAGATTCTTTGGAACTTATGTCAGCTTTCAGACAACTTTCGAAAACGGGCCATCGTTTTTGCTTAGTTCCCTACTTATATATAGGGGACATATAATTTGACCTAATACTGTACCCTGTCGATTATTTGACTTTTTGTATCAGATATCAGACTTCTTTCAGAAAACGATGTCCAGTTTTGCTTTTCCCAGAACTTAATAATGAGGACATACTTAATTATGTCTGAACGCTCAAATTAGACTGTTCCATGTTGTAACAAGCAACGCGTCTGAACGTTCAGACACATATACTTGTTAGGGAATGCTTCCCTAAAACCCTATTTTTGCTTTTAGCAAAGCAAATCTATTTCATCGAAGAATATTCGATCTGAAACACGGGTCTCAGGGTTCCCCTGACAAGCTGCTTTGTGTTTGTGTGTACACAAATACGTTGCTTGTTAGAACATGGAATTAATTAATCTGTGCACACACTTGAATCCTATCGCCACCCAGTATCTACTCTCATTACATTGCCACAAACGGCAAAATCTATAAGAAAGGAGAACTCCAACATGGAAAACGGAACAAAAAAAGAGGTAGCTATTGCAGAGAAGGCTTTTCTCACTTTAGAAGAAGCAGCTGCATATTTCAACATTGGAATCAATAAGATTCGCGAACTTACAAAAGATGACCACTGCCCCTATGTTTTGTGGAATGGGACCAAACGACTTATCAAGCGTAAAGCGTTTGAGGAATTTCTGAACAGTCAATATTCAATCTGACATCGAAACAACTGTATGAAAGATGCACCCGGGTTTATAATGAACCTGGGCGTATCTTTTATGAAAAAAAATGGAGGTTCATAAAAGATGAGTAACAGATATACCCCAAACAGAATCAAGTTAAGAAAAGGAGAATATTTAAGAGAAAACAACACTTTTGAGTATCGGTGGACCGATAAACGTGGCAAAAGACGTTCTGTATATGCAAAAACGATTCAGAAACTCAGGCAAAAAGAAGAAAATATCTTAAAAGATACCCTCGAAGGTATTGACTATTCCAAACTCGACTTAACGGTTAACTCCTATTATGAGTTATGGAAAAAAATCAAAACAGGCATAAGAACAACCACTTATGCGACATATGTCCGATTTTACGAAAGATATATAGAACCTGATTTCGGTAAAACAAGATTAAAGAATGTGACATACAGTAGCGTTGTATTGTTCTTAAAGAGTCTGATAGTTGATAAGGGATTAAGTTTTTCTTCCGTCAGGAATATAGAATTGATCCTTTCTATGGTTCTTGAAATTGCAGTTAAAGACGATGTTCTTAGAAACAATCCATGCAGAGGATCGCTTCGTGACTTAAAAAGAGAATTCGGCAACGATGCCAAAGACGTAAGAGCCTTAACTCTAAAGGAACAAAAGATTTTCGAGGACTTTTTAGCTAAGCCTGGTCGTTATCATCAATACTGCCCTGTTTTTACTGTTATGCTGTGGACAGGAATGCGCGTAGGAGAAGTGCTTGGACTAAGGTGGGATGACATAGACTTTGAAAACAACGAGATTAGTGTGAACCACACAGTCATCTTTTATTCCAATGGCAAAGGTCGAGGAAGCACCAATAAGATAAATCCTCCTAAGACCAGAGGCAGCAATCGCACAGTCCCTATGTTACCAAAAGTGAAAGAAGCTCTACTACAAGAAAAAGAACGACAAGATCTTCTGGGCATCAAGTGCAATTCAACTATTGATGGCTATACCAATTTCATATTCCTTAATGAAAAGGGCATGATTTTAGACTATAAAAAATTGAATCACCGTCTTGACTGGATCAGCAAAGAAATCAACCAGGAAATCCATGCAGGAACGGATTCAAACGTTGAAGACTTCCCGCATGTACACAATCACATGCTGCGACATACGTTTGCGACGAGAATGAGAGAAGCTGGAGCTGACATGAAAGCAACATCTGAAATGCTTGGTCACGAAGGAATCTTGTTAACCCTTAAAACTTATACAGATGCTTCGCGTGAATTTAAGAACAGAGAAATAGCCATACTCAAAGATTATTATGAAAAAGCATTATAATCTTACGACTGCACTTACGACAATTTACGACAAATGAATAAAGACCTTCGGGAGAGTTGTAATTCTTACAAACTCCCGAAAGGCTTGAAAAACAACGATTTTAGTTTATTCTAGATTAAATCGTGGGGCTGGAACTTGTAGCCCGTATGCTCCACCAATTTCAATAATCTCCGGACTCTTAGCATAAAAGGAACGGTAATGACTAAGACTGAAGGCAGAAAGAGCAATATAGAGCTGTTACGTATCCTGACTATGTTGGGTGTTGTTATCCTGCATTACAACAACCAGGATATCGGAGGCGGATTAACCTATGTTCCCCAGGGAAGCATTAATGAAGTCATTATGTATTTCCTTGAGTGTCTGTTCATAGGAGCCGTAAACACCTTCGTCCTGATCACCGGATATTTTCTTGCAGGAAAAAGGAAAAGCGGAATTTTCAAACCTGTTTGTCTTCTCATTCAGGTCATGTTCTTCAAGATCATTCTCTATATCGTTGATCTTGCTACGGGTTATCAGTCATTCAACGTTCGGGATATGGTATCATCGCTTCTTCCGCGTTACTGGTTTTTCAATGTCTACATCGCGCTGTTCCTGATATTCCCGCTTATCAATCTGCTTATAGACAAGCTTGATTCAAAAGGACACAAGATCTTACTTGTACTTTCATTTGTGCTGTTCTCGGTGCAGCCCGTTTTGGCAGATTCCCTGACTGAATCTTTCGGATCGATCATCGAAGGTATGAGCTTCTTTGGTGCAGGCATCAACGACGGATACAACATAGTGCAGTTCATCCTGATGTTCATTATAGGAGTCCTGATCCGCAAACACGAAGAATCTCTGGCAAAATATTCCACTACGGTATTTGTCCTCGTCTTTGTACTCTGCTGCGGCATAAATACCTTGTGGAGCTATTTCCAGGAGACTTCTCTTCACTATTCAAATCCTCTGGTTGTCATAGGTTCAGCTTCTGTATTCATTGCATTCTCAAGGCTTAAGATCAAATCCGGCAAAGTCATCAACTCCCTTGCCAAAGCTTCATTTGCAGTTTATCTTACCAACTTCTACCTGTTCAGGTATTTCAATATAGCCGAAGTTGTTAAGGGCAATACGGGCATATATATTCTTCACACCATAGGAGTTGCAGTTGCAGTCTATCTGGCAAGCTGGATCTTATACATGGTATTTGATCTGATATCAAGACCGCTTTTCGAGGTCATGAAAAAGAAGATCAGATTCTGGGAATACGAGATCTGAAATCTTACGCTGATCAAACAGTGATAAATCTTACAGCTTGGAGAATGTAGCTGCGTAGAACTTCACGCGGTATTCCTTTGGAGTATATCCGGTATGCTTCTTGAACATTTTGGAGAAGTGACTTTGCGAACAGAAAGACAGAGAGTTCGCAATATCATTAAACGAATAATTGGTCTTGGCAAGCAAAGCCTTGGACACTTCGATCCTGCGCTCCGTCAGGTAGCCCAAAAAGGTCTTGCCGGTCTCACGCTTGAAGATCGTCGCAAGGTATGCGGAAGTCAGACCGAGACTTTCTGCAACAGAATCAAGAGTTACCTTCTCATTGAAATGCGAATCCAGAAAATTAATGCAGGTCAATACAGTCTGGGAATACACATTCACCTTCTTGAAAGACCTGACTATATCTACAAATTCAGACCATACCGCCCGGTTGATCTCGTGAACCTCTTTCTCGGTTCTTGCAACATCGGCTTTCTTAATATATGTGTCACTTACTGAGAACACGGTCTTCTGAGGGATTCCGGCTTCTATCATGTAGCGCGTGGCAAGGCCCGTATTAACTATAAACAGATACTTCATATTACGGAGAGCATCATTGGAAAACCTGCCTTCAGATTCAGGCCTCATCAGTCTGTCAGCCTCATCGACCGCTCTGATATCACCCTTCATAAGATACTGAAAACGTCTTGAATAATCATCAAGATTCTCATAAGAAAATCCGTTATCCGGATACTCTTTCATAAGTGCCGATATCTCATCAACGCTTATAATGCGCCTGTTGTTTTCCATGCTTTATCCCCTCGAAAATGCCTTTGCAAAAAGCAGACCAGTTTGAATAATATAGTATCGGCGGGGATAATACAATCGAATTTCAAAATATCATTTTTGTTTTATTTTACGCCTTAAGTCTCCATGTTTTCGGTGCGTATTTATACACAGTCTTCCGCATTACAAATACGAAAAACACGGTCAATAAAGTAAGCACTCCGGCAAGTATCAGAGAATTGCACGGGATCCAGATAACTATAGCTCCGACTGAATATACGATTATCCTTACGAGATTATACATTCCACTCTTAACATTGACTGACGTTGTAAACGGCTGGAACAGATAGTAGGAAGCAAGCGGTATCATCGTGCAGATAATGCTGAGTGATGCAGAGATCACAAATGTTGCAAGATACTGGAACGGATATGTCTGTCCTCCGGTGATGAACAATATGCAATTTGCTGAAAGAGCAAACGAGAGAGCGGGGATGAAGTTGATCTTTATAAGCTGCATCAATCTTATATCGAACAGTTTGATAATCTTTTCGCGTTGCTTGAAAAAACTGAATGTCATAAGGCTGTTATCGCAGTTGATATACATTGCCTGTGTGCTCTTAAATGAGTTGTCCGCAATCGTTATCGGCACAAGAAGTCCCAACAGATGAGTCTCTGCGCACCACCTTAAAAACAACGATAATGTCGATTCCGCAAACGGCAGAAGAGGATCCTCATAACACCTGAAAAGGACAATATTAAGAAGATTATGCATCACCATATTTGCGCAGTTATCACCGCCGAACCGCTGATGATAACCGTATATAAACTCAGCAGCCAGAAGGCCTGCAATAACAAATAAAACAGCCGTAACTATGATAGGTTTTGCAACAAGCATGGCGCCGTGTCTTTTGATAAACAGGGCATTTAAGTATTCGAAGCCCTTTTTATTGTTTTTTACACTGCCTTTGGCCTTTATGCGCTTGAAGTTCTTCGTCGTATCGCGGTCCTTGTACATTACCTGCTGATCTTTTACGATGTTGTCACGCAGAGCTCTCCTGTGAAGTGCAGGCTCATAATCCATTATGACCTTAAGTCCCCAGATGCCGAGAACGGCAAGAACTCCAAATGCTATAAGCACGATATATAAAGGCACATAGTAGCCGTTTGCTATTAAAGCTAAAAGCAAAGGAGCTGCAATAACAATGCATACGATCCTTATCACCAAGCTGAAAGCACTGACCTTCATCGGCTTGTGGAACCTGCTCTTTATCCTGAACGAGATTGCCTGAACACCTGTTCCGAACAGCTTTATCAATATTGCAAGAAGCGGGATCCCGAGCCATACCCAGAAAGGGCAGCCTGTGACTATTGCAACGATTCCCGCGATCAGATAACCTATCGCGTATTTTGCAAGATCATAAACGAGCAAAGTGTTGTCGAGCTTTTTGGCGTTCATCCTGAGCATAAATACAAGGTATTCCTTCTCAGGCGTGCATCTGAACATCGGAATATTTATAAGTATTCCGCACAATGCATAAACAATGAACAACGTTAACGCAAAGCAGGCATGTATATCTGATCCCGATACTCCCGGCGCCATATCATAATCAATATAAGCATCTTTTATGATAAACGATGCCAGATAGATCATTCCAAGACCGAATATCTTGCCGATAAAAAGCACGCCCACTTCCTTAATGACATGGATTATCCAGTAGATGATCTTCAGAAAGGCCGTGCCGTAAAGGCGGTCAGGAATTATCTTGCCTATCACGGGTGTTTTCCTGAGCGCGAAAACAAGGCCGTTGTATCCGATAATACTTCTTAAGTGTATTACCCTTGCCAGTGTATTGAAAAACTCTTTAAGCATCGTCCTGATCCTTCAAAGCCTCGATGATCTTGATCTTGAAATCATTGTCATTGAGATCATTTTTATCGATAGGTTCAAGCCTTCCGTTGTGAAGCAATACGATCTCGTCGCAAAGATCAACAGCGACATCAAGAAGGTGCGTGGAAAAGATCGTTATCCTTCCCTCTTTCTGGCTTCTTATAACCTTCTTCATCTCTTCTGCAATAACGACATCAAGAGATGTCAAGGGCTCATCCAGAAGCACGAGCCTGGGAGATGCGATAATGTTCAGAAGCATCTGCATCTTGTTCTTCGTACCGTGCGAATAATCCTTCAAAAGCCTGTCCCTGTCGTCTTCCGGGATCATCATATAATCGAAATACTCGTCTATCGTTCTGTCAGGAGTGATCTCCTCATGAACTTCGATAAAAAACTTCAGGAATTCTCTTCCTGTCATGAATTCCGGAACAGTAGGAGTCGATACAAGGTATCCGATATCTTCAGGCAATACCGGTATGATCTTGCCTGAATCCTTATCATCGCGAAGATAAAAAAATCCTGAAGTTGTATCGATATCCCCGTTAATACAATTGAAAAACGTCGTTTTGCCTGATCCGTTGCGGCCTAAAAGGCCATAGATCCTGCCTTCCTCAAAAACAAAGTCAACATCTTTAAGGACCTTCTTGGATCCATAGTTCTTTACAAGATGACTTATTACAAATTCCATACGGCTTCCCCCTTATGCCAGAGTATTGTATCACTATATCATTAACGTATTCTTAACCTGGTCTTAAATAATTCAGGGCTGCCCGCAATGAAGTGAAGGCGTTGTCTCAAAGGCATCATGAAGGTTGGATGGGTGATAGCAGCGGTGACGAAAATGAGCTGAAATCGTCACTGTTTTCGTCAAATTGAGTGGTTTTGCCGTTCGAAATATTGAGAATAAAGTCTGTTTTCCGATGCTCGACTCAATGCTCGACTTTTTACCATCGAATTTTGATATATACTTTTTTCGAGGTATGAAAGCAAAGATAATGTCCAGGCAGACAAACCGAATTCACCGGTTCTATAAACGGATACGTTAGTATTACAAAACGTATCCAAAAACAGCAAAATTTCAAAAAGTGCCA
>JAFRRJ010000012.1 GCA_017428155.1 Clostridiales bacterium
ATCTTCGATATAAGGATTCAAAGAGGCCGCACACTTGAGTGTGCGTGTCAACCCCTAACTGCAAAAATCACTCAAAAAAAGACCCCCTTACCTTTGCGGTATGAGGATCTTTGAAGAGGCTGTCTTAACTTAATGACATTGGCCGCTCTGACACCGCCTTTTATATAAAGTGTTTCTTTGATATGGCTGCACCTGTGGCTTGATATTGGTGTTGCGTGTTTGAGGTGCAGGTTGTCAGAGCCCGGCTCTGTGGCTCAAGCCCAGTTCTTCTGCGATAGCGAAAAAAGCCTTCCTGGAATTCCTGATAGATGTCTCGGATACGCAGAATGCAAGTCTGCAGTAACCGGGACGGGCGAAGCTCGATCCCTTGACCAGAAGCAGATTATGCTTAGCACAAATTCCGGCGAACTCCTCGTCAGTGAGGCCTTCGGGGGTGTTCATGAAGATGTAGAGCGCGCCGTTAGGCTTAACTGCATCAAAACCTGCATCAACTATGTTGGAATAAAGAAGGTTTCTTCTGTTCTCGTAGTTTGCGACATCGACCTTCGCGTTGATGGATTTTTCGATGACTTTCTGCCAGATTGCAGGAGCGTTGACACTTCCCAGAGTCCTGTTGGAAAGAACGATCGCTCCGGTGAGCTCTGCGTAGTCAGCGCATCTGGGCGATACAAGCGTATATCCGATTCTCTCACCCGGAAGTGATAAAGACTTGCTCCATGAGAAGCAGACGATAAGGTTGTCGATATACTTGAGCGCGCAGGGAACAGCCGCGCCGTCGTAAGCCAGATCGATATAAGGCTCGTCGCTGATAACATAGATCGTGTGATCCTGCTTCTTGAGCATGCCGTTAAGTGCTGTAAGAAGTTCAGCAGAATAAACAACTCCGGACGGGTTGTTAGGTGAGTTAACTATGATCGCCTTGGTATTGGGAGTGATCGCCTTTTCGATGTCAGAGATAACGGGCATGAACTTATCGTCAGTCTGAACGATAACGACCTTTCCGCCATGGTTTGCGACATATCCGTTGTATTCCATGAAGTAGGGCGCGAGAAGGATTACTTCGTCGTTTGCATCAAGGATCGAGTGAAGAACATCATTCATAGCTGAAGCAGCACCGACTGTCATACAGACCGCATCAGCTCCGATCTCAAGTCCTGCTTCCTTGCCGCGCTTATCGGCAACGATCTGACGTGTGGAAGGATAACCGGCATTAGGCATATAGCCGTGCATTCCCGGTGTGGGATTGTTTGCCAGATCCTTAAGCGCATCGAAAACTTCCTTCGGGGGCTCTAAGTCAGGATTACCGATAGAGAAGTCATAAACATTGTCAGCACCATAGATAGCCTTGAGTCTTCCGCCTTCCTCAAACATTTTGCGGATCTCGGAACCGCCCTTAAGCGCTTCAAGCATTTTCTTGGAAATCATAGTAATACCTCTGGTTTGAAATAATTACAAAATAATATAGCACAAATACTCGAAAAGTAGCACCTGCCGGAATCAGCCGTCAAGGCACGGCTTGAAGCCTTTCCTTTCAATCAGCCTTGACCGCGCTTCCGCCGGGTGCAGTGTGGTGTTCAAGAGGTGCAAGGCACCTCTCTGCATCAAGGATGCGACGGATTGAATGTGAAAAAATCCCAAATTGCTCATTTTGAGCAAAATGGGATGTATTTTAAGGGCTTTTAGTACCCCAAAAATAAATAAGCATTGGTTTGGGATACAAAAAACGAAAAAATGTATCCCAAAATCAAATAACAATATTATTGGGGTGTTGAAATTAACAAAAATGTATCCCAAATGATTGAATTTTAATATTTGGGATTTTTTAGCAAAGGAGTACAAATGAATCAAATTATAAATTTAAGAAAAGAAATTGAATCCAGATATAATCTGATTCAAATAATTGAAGAGAAAACAAAAGATGCTTTAAATCAATTACCTGAAGGTAGGATAAAAATTAAAAAAAGAGATCAGGACACAAATTACTACTTGGTTGTTGGTGATAATAAGGAAAAGTGGTTGAAGAAAGATAATAAAGAACTAATTGAAAGCCTTATACAAAAGAACTATCTTCAAAAAGTAAATAGAGCTGCTGAGAAAGAGATAGAAAAACTGAAACAAGTATTAAAAACTTATCCAAAAACTGTGGCTGAAGAAGTATATGAGCATCTTCCGAAAGAGCGTAAGATGTTTGTTAAGCCTATTTTTCCAACCGATGATCAGTTCAGGGAAAGGTGGGAAAGCCAGACCTATCCTGTTAAGCCGGTCAAGGAGGGAATGCCTGTATTTAAAACTTTGAAGGGCGACCTTGTCAAATCAAAGTCGGAAGTGTTAATTGCGGACAGACTTTTTGCCAATGGAATACCCTATAAGTATGAATGTCCGCTCAATGTTGGAGGTGTCATAATCCACCCGGACTTCACGATATTGAGAATGAGTGACCGTAAGATTCTCTATCTTGAGCATTGTGGCAAGGTGGGCGATGCGGAGTATGCGGAAGATATGGTGAGCAGGGCAAACCGTTATTCGCTGGCAGGGATCATGCAGGGCGATAGCCTGTTCTTTACTTTTGAGACATCGAAAACGCCCCTTGACACTGAAGTGATAGATAAGATGATCGGAAATTGCTTCAGATGATGCTTGTTATATGAAGGCCGCTGCATCATTAACATGAGTTGACGCATCACCGGGCACCGCTACCGCATTACCGGACACTATTGCATCATCGGACATTGCTCCATCACCGGACACAGCTTCATCACCGGATACTGCTCCATCATTATTCCGCTCAGAAGCTTCATCGACCGGCTCTTCGGGTTCGATGTTCGAGCCTTCGATCTCATAGAAGGGATTCTGGAGTCTCGTGACGAAGAATCTCTCTGAAAGGGGCTTATCGTAGATGAAGGACTGGAAGAGATTACATCCGCACATAACGAGGTCATCTGCCTGCTTTTGTGATTCGACACCTTCACAGATTACCTTGTAGCCGAGCATGTTAGCGAGATTGATCATGTTGTTGGCGATGATGCGGCCTTTGGGGTCATCAGGGTCGAATCTGCCGGCATCGATCTTAACGTAACTTGCTTCAATATCATGGAGAAGGTTAAGCGTTGACTGGCCGGTGCTGAACTTGTCTAGAGTTACCAGAACTCCGGCTTCGTTTAAAGTATGGCTTACGTTTTTAAGCATAGGCATTCTCTGTGTGAAGTCCGGTTCGGAAAATTCGATGCCGATGAGGTTGTGGTCCACACCGTATCTGTCGATCACTTCGAGAATGTTGTCTGCTATGGAAGTGTTTATCAGGTGGCGGCCCGAGAAGTTGATGGTTATAGGACAACTCTTAAGTCCTCTGGACTCCCAGGATTTGATGTTCTTGCATACGTGCTCAAGAACGTAGAAGTCGATCTTGGTGACGATGCCTGAGTCGGTAGCGAGCGTGATGAAATCCTGCGGCGCGATTATCTTGCCGTCCAGCGGCCAGCGTGCCAGAGCTTCTGCGGTGTGCAGACAGGGCTTGTCTTCGACGCTGATGACCGGCTGATAGTAGATGAGGAACTTGTTCTCGTTAAGAGCTTTGGTCAGCGTCTCGGTGTTGTTGTGGTGTGATACGTTTATCTCTTCGGAGTAATAGACGATATCGATGTTGTTCTTTCGGGAATAACTGTACGCCTGTGAGCACTCGCCCATGATCTGATTGGGGAACCTGTGTGCAGGGCGTATCGTTGAGATTCCGGCTCTGCACTTGAAGATGTGTTCGAACTTGTCGCCGCCGTAGGTGAGAGTGACAGGGACACCTGAAAGATATGTCTCGAGTTCTGTAAGGCGCGTAGTAAGAAGCACGAGCACGAAGTTGTCGCCGCCTAAGTGGGTAACAAACTCGCCGTTATCCTCGTTCGGGAAGGTCTTGATCTTGGCACCGAACATCTTGATGGAGATGCCGGCGATGTCTGAACCGAAATACTTGCTCAAATTGTTAACATGCTTGATGTTGATGAAAGCGACAGAATAATTTACAGAGCTGCCGTCGGCGATCATGGATTCAAGTTTGTAGAACAGATAATTTGCATTGCCCATGCCGAACTCGATGTCGTTGTTGAACAGATATGAATACTGGTTGCTGAAGCGCTTTACGGCGATGAGGTTGGAAACGCTGTAGGTGAAGACCTGCATGAATTCCTTCTGCTCAGGCATCTGCTGGGGAGGAAACTGCGTATATGTGAATCTTACAACGATGGAAATGGTCTCGCCTTTTCCCAGTGTGATCTCGAAAAACTCCTGGCCGACATTGTCGGTCACGTAGTCGACATTCTTGGTTGAGGGGGTTCCGTTAATAAATACGGTATCGTCGATCATGGCGATAGAAAGATACTCAGCATATCTGGAGAATTTGCCGTTGAAATTACAATCGGTGCATTCACCGAGTGTTTCGTAGAAATTCTTTATGTCTGGAGTTCCCGCGCCCATGATCCAGCCCTTCCGAAATATAAGATAATTTTATGCCACTAAAGAATAGAAAACAACAAAACCAAAAAGAATTTTACCATTTGTCAAGAAAAATGGATATTTGAGGAGACGAAACTGAATGAATAAGCACAAAAATGACAGGGGATACAGGAATGAACTGGGTGCAAGAGGCGAGGATGCTGCCGAGGAGGCGGTCAGGGAAAGGGGAATGGTGATACTTAAGAGAAATTATGCGGTGCATAATGTCGGGGAGCTGGATATTGTTGCTGAGCAGAACGGGGATATTCATATTTTCGAGGTCAGGGCAAGGTTAAATATCGGAACCTATCCGGAATCTGAAGAGTCGGTCGGAAGGGCCAAACAGAGGAAAGTGATGAGGACGGCGGAATGCTTCATTGATGAGGAGGGGCTTTATGACAGGAATGTTGTTTTCGAGGTTATAAAGGTGACGCACGATGAGCAAGGTAATATACTCGGGATCGAATTTGTGCCTTTTTGATGTGCAAAGTGCCGAATTTGTCTGAAAATGCATATTTGGATAAAAGAAATGTCATTTTCGCATGTTTTATTTATTGCTTTAATAATGCAATAGACTATAATTGTTGAGGTTTTTAGGAGCCTTATGGAAACGCGAAAATGCAAGTTCCACAATTCAAAAATTCATTTTTAGGAAGGTTGGCCGATCATGAAGGGTTACCGTGAGATGACAAAAGAAGAGCTCTTGAACGAGAGAGCAGAGCTGAATGAACGCTATGAGAAGTGCAAGGCGCTTAATCTTACGCTCGATATGACACGCGGAAAGCCGTCGCCGGTTCAGCTTGACCTCTCGAACGATATTTATGACGGCCTTAAGGAAGGCTATAAGACAGCCAAGGGTCAGGATACAAGAAATTACGGTATCGCTGATGGTATCGAGGAGATCAGAAAGCTCTTTGCGGATATCCTCGGAACTGATAAAGACAATATTTTCATGGGCAATTCCTCATCTTTGAACCAGATGTTCGATGCGATCATGCGCGCCATGGTCTTCGGTGAGGTTGATTCACCTGAGCCCTGGTCACAGGTTGAAGGAAGAAAGTGGCTTTGCCCCGCGCCCGGTTATGACAGACACTTCAGAGTTACTGAGACAATGGGCTTTGAGCTCATTGCTGTTCCCATGACTGAGAACGGTCCGGATATGGACGTTGTCGAAGAACTCGTTAAGGACGATAAGGTCAAGGGTATCTGGTGCGTTCCCTGCTACAGCAACCCTGACGGTGTCGTTTATTCAGAAGAGGTTTGCGAGAGACTTGCAAAGATGGAGACAGCAGCGCCTGACTTCAGGATCTTCTGGGATAATGCTTATGTATGCCATCACCTTTCAGAAGACAGAAATGAGTGGGGCAAGCTCCCTGATATGCTTTCTCTTTGCGATTCCTACGGACATGCGAACAGGGTATATGAGTTTGCTTCTTCATCCAAGATCACGTTTGCCGGCGGCGGTATCTCCTGCTTTGCTGCAAACAAAGACAATATGACTTATACAAAGAAGTTCCTTAACGCTCAGACGATCTGCACCAACAAGGTCAATCAGCTTGCTCATTCAAGATTCCTTCCCGATGCAGAGGCTGTTTATGCTCACATGATGAAGCACGCAGCTATTCTCCGCCCGAAGTTCGAAGCTTGCATGAATGTTCTTAATGAAGAACTTGGTTTTGATGATCTCTGGCACTGGACAAACCCCAAGGGCGGATACTTCGTAAGCTTCTACGCTATGCCCGGAACGGCAACAAAGGTCGTATCCATGTGCAAGGATGCAGGCGTTGCACTTACACCTGCAGGCGCAAGCTTCCCTTATGGCAAGGATCCTTCTGATTCGAATATCAGACTTGCTCCTTCATTCCCTGAAGTTGAAGATATCGAGAAGGCAGTCAGAATCCTCTCGATCTGTGCTAAAATCACTGCAGTGGATAAATTACTGGAGGAACTTTGATAATGAATAAAGATACATACGAGAGCCCTTTGAACTCCCGCTATGCCAGCCGCGAGATGCAGTACATCTTCTCGCCTGACAAGAAGTTCCGTACATGGAGACTTCTCTGGATAGCTCTGGCTGAAGCTGAAAAGGAACTGGGTCTTAATATTACTGATGAGCAGATAGCTGATCTCAAAGCCCATAAGGATGACATCGATTATGAAGACGCCGCTGCCGAGGAGAAGATCCGCCGTCACGACGTAATGGCTCATGTTCATTCATACGGCAAGCAGGTCAAAGGCTCAGGCGCTGACGCGATCATTCACCTCGGCGCAACATCATGCTATGTAGGTGACAACACAGATATCATCATAATGAGGGAAGCTTTGGAACTCATTAAGAAGAGACTTGTTGTAGTTATCGCAAAGCTTGCTGATTTTGCCGAAGAATACAAGGCTATGCCTACTCTGGGATTTACACATTTCCAGCCTGCACAGCTTGTAACGGTAGGTAAGAGGGCGACACTCTGGCTTCAGGATCTTGTTTTCGATCTTGA
This sequence comes from Clostridiales bacterium, assembly GCA_017428155.1. Taxonomy (GTDB): domain Bacteria; phylum Bacillota; class Clostridia; order Saccharofermentanales; family Saccharofermentanaceae; genus Saccharofermentans. The sequence goes on from JAFRRJ010000012.1 coordinate 6,972, forward strand.
GACAGTAGAGAATGCGATCGCATCGTTAAAGCTTTTAGGATGCAAGGGTACTACGGGAACACAGGCTTCCTTCTATGATCTTTTCGACGGCGACCACGCAAAGTGCGTCGAGCTCGACAAGAAGATCTGCGAGAAGATGGGCTTTGAGTCTTCTTACTATGTATCCGGACAGACTTATTCAAGAAAGATCGATTTCACTGTTCTTTCAGCACTTGCAGCTATTGCCCAGAGCGCTCACAAGTTCAGTAACGATATAAGACTTCTCCAGCACTTAAAGGAGATCGAAGAGCCTTTTGAGAAGAACCAGATCGGATCTTCCGCTATGGCTTATAAGAGAAATCCTATGAGATCAGAGAGGATCGCATCTCTTTCAAGATATGTGATCGCTGATGTTCTTAATCCTGCGATGACATCTTCCGAGCAGTGGTTCGAGAGAACATTGGATGACTCTGCAAATAAGAGGATCTCTGTACCTGAGGCATTCCTTGCGGTTGACGCTATCCTCGGTATCTACACTAATGTCGTTTCAGGTCTTGTCGTATATCCCAAGATGATCGAAAAGCATATCCTTGACGAACTTCCTTTCATGATGACAGAGAACATCATGATGGAGGCTACCAAGAAGGGCGGCAACAGACAGGAGCTCCACGAGGAGATCCGTCAGCTCTCCATGCAGGCAGGTTCTGTCGTCAAGAATGAAGGCAAGCCTAATGATCTTCTTGAGAGGATCGCAGCAGATCCCAAGTTCGGCATGACAATGGATGATCTCATTAAGTTAAGAGATCCCAAGCTTTACATAGGCCGATGTCCCGAGCAGGTAGATACATTCTTAACAGAGTGTATCAAGCCTTTGATTGCAGCGCATAAGGATGACCTTGAAGTAAGTGAAGTAGAGCTGAAAGTATGAATTAAAGACGAGTAAGCGGTACATAACAGAATCTTTAGCGGGATATTCCTACTGGCGTTAAGCAAGTTTGGCATATCCCGCTTTTTATATTAAAATATAATCAACTCGAGCATGGTGGCCTCTAAATTGGACCTACATGACGTAATAAGGAGCTTGGGCCTGTCTTTTTGATGTAAAGCCTTGTAAGTTGGACTATTGAGATCTGATACCTGAGCACCGCCCTGGATTTCCGGGTGTCAATCAGAGTCCGCTATGTTTCGGGGGTTTAAGGAGAAAACAGAAGTAATGGGACTTCTATACGATGCGAAGCAAATAGCGGCACGTGATCCGGCTGCCCGTTCTGTGGCAGGCGTTATTATTTTGTATCCGGGTTTTCACGCGCTGATCTACTATAAAGTCAGCCATTTCTTTTTCAAGATAAAGTGGAGAGGATTTGCCCGCTGGATATCCGAGCGCGGCAAGTTCCATACAGGCGTCGAGATCCATCCCGGCGCGCAGATAGGAAAGGGGTTATTTATTGACCACGGCGCAGGCGTTGTAATCGGCGAGACGGCCGTGATCGGGGATAACTGTACCATCTATCAGGCTGTTACCTTAGGCGGAAGAGGACATGCCAAAGGTCATAAGAGACATCCTACTATAGGTGATAACGTGCTGATCGGTGCGGGTGCAAAACTCCTTGGCGATATTACCGTCGGCGATAACGCCAGCATCGGTGCAAATGCCGTTATTCTCCACGATGTTCCTGCCGGAGCCACTATAGTCGGTGTTCCGGGCAAAGTAGTTAAACTCGACGGAATAAAGACCACTAAGTCACATGCGGTCGAACTTGACCATACTGATGTGGAAGATCCTTTGGAAGCCGAGATCCGCGAACTGCGTCAAACAATAATATCCCTTAAGGGCGAGATTGACGACATTAAGAAACAAATAGATTAAAGGAGAGCTGATAGATGAAGCTTTATAACACACTCACAAGAAACAAAGAAGAATTCAAGACCATAGAACCCGGCAAGGTAAAGATGTACGCATGCGGCCCCACGGTCTATAACTATTTCCATTTAGGCAATGCAAGACCTTTTGTAACTTTTGATACTCTTGCAAGATATCTGGAATACAGAGGCTACGATGTTACTTTCGTACAGAACTTCACGGATATCGACGATAAGATGATAAAGCGCGCCAATGAGGAAGGCATCACCGTAGAGCAGCTTGCTGACAGATTCATCAAGGAATACTACGTCGATGCTGACGGCCTCAACATCAAGAGACAAAGCGTACAGCCCAGGGCAACACATTCCATGAAGGCCATAATCGGTCTTATTAAGTCCATGGAAGAGAAGGGTTTTACCTATGTTATCGAAGGCGACGGCGTATACTATGACGTTTCCAAGAAGGCTGACTACGGCAAGCTCTCACACTATAAGCTCGACGAGCTTGAAGCCGGCGGCGGTGAGAGAAAGGCGTCTTACGAAGGCAAGAAGAATCCCGGCGACTTTGCTCTGTGGAAGTTCAAGAAGGAAGGCGAACCTTTCTGGGGTTCACCGTGGGGAGAAGGAAGACCCGGCTGGCACATCGAATGCTCTGCAATGATCAAGCAGTACTTGGGCGATACGATCGACATTCACGGCGGCGGACAGGATCTTATCTTCCCGCACCATGAGAACGAGATCGCGCAGAGCGAAGCTGCTAACGGCTGCACATTCTGTAATTACTGGGTACATAATGCGTTCGTTAATATCGACGGCGAGAAGATGAGTAAGTCTCTTGGCAACTTCTTCACGATCAGGGATATCGCTCAGAAGTATCCTTATAACGTTATCAGATTCTTTATTTTGCTCGGCCACTACAGAAGCCCCATCAATTTCTCTGATGAGCTTCTTGCTGCGGCACAGACGAGCCTCGGAAGGATCTCCAACTGCGTAAGGAATGCGGAGTATGTCTTAAACAGCGGAAGCTTTGCAGGCGATGAGGAAGCCGACAAGCAGCTTTCTGATGCAGTAAATGCAGCATCTGAGAGCTTCGTCTCGCACATGGATGATGACCTCAACAGTGCTGATGCGATAACAGATATCTTCAATCTTGTCCGTCAGACGAACACAAGCGCTCAGGAAGGCAAGGTCTCAGCAGCTGCTCTTAAAGCCGCAAAAGATAAGATCCTTGAGCTTACCGGTGTGCTTGGTATCGTTCTGGATCTTGAAGACGAGATCCCTGAAGAGATAACGGAACTCGCAAATAAGCGTGCTGAAGCAAAGAAGGCTAAGGACTATGCCGAGGCTGACAGGATCAGAAACGAGATCCAGGCTAAAGGCTATACCGTCAAGGATGTTCCCGGCGGATTTAAGATCGAGAAGGCGTAAATTATGATTAAGCCCTTTATTGCAGCTGATCTTAGAGAAGTATCACCGCTTGTTCTGGCGTACATAGGCGATTCGGTATATGAAGTCTATGCACGCTGTAAGTCTGCGTCTCTCGGGGCAGGAAGCAATAACAAGATGCACAACAACACGGTTCATTATGTTTCTGCCGAAGCCCAGGCAATGAGTGCGAGAGCATTGGCAGATGAACTGACTGAGACAGAGTCTGATTATTTCAGACGCGGTAAGAATTCGAATCCGCATGCGGTATCCAAAAATGCCAATCATGCTGATTATATGTACGCTACAGGTTTTGAGGCTCTGTTAGGTTACCTCTTTCTGAACAACGAGGAGCCGAGGATGGAATATCTTATATACAAGAGCTTTGATATCTGTGACGGCGTTGCGGAATTGAAGAACGTATCAGAAGAAGATAAGGACTAAAGGCATTGGATAAAGGTAAAAAACAGTTTAGCCGGGACAGAAGACCCGGAGGAAAACCTTCAAATGGAAGATCATCTAACGGAAGAGCTTTTAGCGGAAGCCCTTCAAACGGAAGGCCTTCGTACAGCAGACCTTCAAACGGCAGGCCTGAGTATAATCGCGAACGCGAGGATACGGCTTTTGCATCTGAGGGTTCGACCGATAAGCTAGAAGGCAGAAATGCCGTAACTGAGGCGCTTGCCGCAGGACGTGAATTCAATAAGATCTGGATCTTAAAGCCTGAAGGCGATAAGCCTTTGGATCACGGTCTTATCAGGATCCTCGATGAAGCTAATAAGAAGGGAATAATCGTTACGAGAGCAACAAGACAGGTCCTTGATAAGATGAGCTCGACTCATAATCACCAGGGTGTTATTGCCTCAGTTGCGCCTCATAGCTATGCTGATCTTGATGAGATAATATCTAAGTGCCGAGATGAGGGAAGACCTGCTCTCCTGGTGGCTTTGGATGAGATAAAGGACGCCTATAATCTGGGTTCTATCCTGAGGATATCTGACTGCTGCGGAGTCGACGGAGTCATTATTCCGGAGAGACGTTCTGTTGCGCTTGATTCGATGGTGGCAAAGGCTTCCGCAGGTGCGATCGAATATGTCCCGGTCGCAAGGGTAACCAATCTTGCGCAGACGCTTACTAGGCTCAAGGAGAAAGAAAACTTCTGGGTCTGCGGTACGGATATGAATGCCGATTATGAATATCATGATGCCGATTATTCGGGCAATCTGGTAGTTGTTATAGGCAGTGAAGGTGACGGAATGAGAGACGGCGTAAGGAAGTGCTGTGATTTTACGGTATCTATCCCTATGTCCGGACATGTAAACAGTCTTAATGCTGCTGTTGCAGCCGGAGTCGTGCTTTTCGAGGCACAGGCAAAGAGGCATAGAGAGGAATGAGCTTGAAGGAGCACATAGAAGGCTTAAAGAATGGATTTGGAAGGACCTTTAAAAAGTGCCTTTCTCTTATTCTGTGCCTTTGTGTGCTTACAAGTGTTGTATCAGGAATTGCAGGCTGCCAGCTCATTGACGATCTTAAGGGCCTTAACGGCACGAACAATTATCTGTCCGAGACTGAGCTTGCAAGGCTTATTGCCAATGCGATCAACAGTGAGGATGCAGTGGCTGACAGCTACGCAAAGATCCCGTCAAACCAGCTTGACGGCCTCTCATATTCTGTGTTTTACGAATACTGTTCGATCCTGCGCAAGGCTTCAAAGGTTCATGGAACGGCTGATTCATTCAGGATCCTGGATAAATCCGAGTCTGACAGATACTTTGATATGATCGACCACAATACCGACGACATGTTCCAGACTATAGACCAGTATGGAGATATGGATGTTGTCGAGCTCTGTTATTCAAAAGATAAATCGATGTTTTCGTCGCCTGTAAGATTTACGATCGCCAAGAACGGCGACACAAGCTTTGTCGCAAGCCGTTACATCGCCGAATCGATGCTCGCTTATTCCTACATCAATCACTATTTTGAGATGATCGATGACAATAACGTAGACGCACTTGAAGCTATTATCAAGACGTCATACGATCAGGATGTTTACTACGGCTCTGTTATCTACGAGAAGGCTAACTGCATCGTCGATTACTACAAGCATAAGGTAAAGACCGTCCTTGACGATTATGAATTAAGGCTTTTCTCGCCGACTCATATTCAATATGTCATTCCCGAAGTTTTCGCTGAAGACGGTGATTCCTTCATTACCAAGACTGTCGACTTAAGGCTTCAGAATGACGGTACATACTTCCTTGAGGATGATATTCCGGTAAGTATCGACGAGCTTCGTATCTATAAGACCGGCGGCGGAAGGCTCAGAATGGGTTCTACCTATACTGCAAACGAACTCTATAAGCTTCTGGGCGATCCTATTATCGTGTCTTATGATACCGGTGTCATTGTCCTTACTTATGACGGAATGACTTTAAGACTTGAGGGAGACACCTCCGGCGGCCAGTGGACATCAGGACGCCTGTCATCAGTTGTTCTCCGTAAAGACGAGCAGTTCTCCCTGGGAGATGATCTTTATATCGGCATGAATACACAAGAGCTTCTTTTGATCTACCCGATGTTTGATGAATGTGATTTTACGAGCTCTTTCGAAAACGGTGACGGTAAGTTCATCCTCTCTTTCAGATTTGATGATTACGGCAATGTCACCAGGATCCGTCTCGGCGAGGTAATCTGAGCGAGGTGATCTGATCAGCAGACGATGCACTTTTCCTTAAGTGCTTCGATCTCTTCTGTCGTAAGTCCGTTGAAAGTAAGAAGCTTTTCCGCGCTTCCGTTCCATTTGCTGTCCAGATAATCAAGGAATTTCACCATGTTGGATGCATCTGACCTGAATGCGTGTCTCAGATCTTCAGGAACCCTGTTGATCAGCGGCGCAAGGAAATCTTTAATATATTCGTATGATACTTTGTAGTTGGTGATGATGTTCTCTCTGGACGCTCCGCAGATCAGATAGAGCAGGGCGGCAGTAACGCCTGTTCTGTCCTTGCCGTGCTGGCAGTGGAAAAGAACAAGACCTTCGCTGTTAAGAAGGATCCTCATGATCTTTACGAGTCTGTCGCCCATCTCCTCGGCAATTATTATGTAATAATCACCCAGAGTATGCGTCCTGATATAATCCATCGTCTCGTCTCTGGTATCATTGGGATTGCCGTTCAGAAGCGGGATGTTATGGAAAATAATTCCGCTTTCAGATGCAAACGGGTTAGGAGACTGCATTACCTCAGCATCGCCCCTAAGATCGATTACGGTCTTTACTCCGTAATCAATGACCTGGCGGATCTCATCCTGGTTAAGCCATTCGGGAGAGCCCGATCTTAGAAAGATCCCGTTCCTGAAAGTCCTGCTGCCTTCTAAAGGCATACCGCCGAGCTCTCTGCAGTTTATGAGAGCCAGTTCTTTAATAAGCTGTGTGTCCGGATTATATGTATTCAAATTCTTATCTCCATATGCTGAATAAAGCGTCTGTATTCTATCCAAAACAAGATTGACATTCAAGCCGTCAAGTAATATCATTATTAGGCTATTGGGAAGACCAATGGTGATATGCGCCTATAGCTCAACTGGATAGAGCGTCTGACTACGGATCAGAAGGTTGTGGATTCGAGCTCTGCTAGGCGCGCCAGTTACAAAGCTGTCGGCATATGCAGGCAGCTTTTTTTATTACGGTTCTGGAGGTGGAACATGTATAAGATTCTCGTTGTTGTAGACATGCAGAAGGATTTTGTGGACGGTGCGCTCGGCTTTGAAGGCGCTGATAAGATCATTCCCGGCATTATCAGCAAGATCAAAGAGTATGAGGATAACGGCGATGCTGTTGTTTATACGCTTGATACCCACTTTGAGAACTATATGGAGACACAGGAGGGCAAGAATCTTCCCGTTCCGCACTGCATCAAGGGCTCAGAGGGCCACGGCCTTGTCGATGAGCTGAAGTCTTTGCTCGGCGGTAAGAAGGTTTTCGAGAAGCCCTGCTTCGGAAGCATGGATCTTGCAGAATACCTGAAAGAGAATGCTTCAGACATAAGCACTATCGAGCTCTGCGGTCTGGTATCAAACATCTGCGTCCTGTCCAATGCCGTTATAGCAAAGGCAGCCGCACCTGAGGCAGAAGTGATCGTCGATTCGGCTCTTACGGCGTCTTTCGACCCAAAGCTTCACCAGGCAACACTTGATGTGCTTAAAGGCATACAAGTTACCGTAGTTTAATATTGCTTTTTTTCGCCGTGCTGTGATACAATTCATTCTCGGCTATATATAAATAATTAATTATTTGGAGGATATAACATGGCATCCACAATTGAGAAGAAAGAGCACTCTCAGGTAGTAATCAGCCTTGAGTCAAGCAAGGAAGAGTGGAATGGAGCCTTAAAGAAGGCTTACAACAAGAACAAGAACCGTTTCCAGGTTCCCGGATTCCGCAAGGGTAAGGTTCCTTACCAGCTTGTCTGCCAATATTACGGAGAGGGCGTACTTTATGAGGACGCTATGAATGAGATCGCTAACGAGCAGTATCCCGAAGCAGTTAAGGAGCACGACCTCAAGGTTGTTTCCAGACCTGAGATGGACGTAACAGACATCAACGAGGACGGCATCAAGTACACGATCACAGTATATGTTAAGCCTGAGTTCGAGCTTGGTCAGTATGAGGGCGTAGAAGTTCCTTTCAAGGATCAGGTTGTTACAGACGAGGATGTTGACGCTGAGATCGAGCGCATGAGAAAGAGAAATGCTTCTCTTGAGGAAGTTGAAGACCGTGCAGCAGCAGAAGGCGACACAGTTACGATCGACTACGAAGGATTCAAGGACGGCGTTGCTTTCGAAGGCGGCAAGGGCGAGAACTATAACTTAAAGCTTGGTTCACACTCTTTCATCCCGGGCTTCGAGGAGCAGGTTGCAGGCCACAATGTCGGTGAGGAGTTCACTATCGAAGTTAAGTTCCCTGAAGATTATCATTCTGAAGATCTCAAGGGCGCTGACGCTGCATTCAATGTAAAGATCCACGCTATCAAGACAGAGATCGTTCCTGAGCTCGACGATGAGTTCGCAAAGGACGTTTCCGAGTTCGATACTCTTGACGAGCTTAAGGCTGACATCAGAGCTAAGCAGCAGGAGAGAGCTGACAAGGACAACAAGGCAGGCTTCGAGAACGAGACAGTCCGTGCCGTATGTGATAACTGTGAGATCGACATTCCCGAGCCGATGGTTCAGAACGAAGTTGAGCAGATGGCTGACGATCAGGCAGCTCGTATGTCCAACCAGGGCATCGGCCTTGATATGTATCTCCAGTATGTTGGCCAGAGCATGGATGACTTCAAGAAGTCTCTTGAACCTATGGCACGAGTAAGAGTTAAGTCTTCACTCGTTATCGAGAAGATCACAGAGAAGCTCGATCCTGAGGTTACTGAGGAAGATTACAACGAAGAGCTTACTTCTATTGCTAACACATATAAGATCGAGGTTGACGAAGTTAAGAAGTCCATTGGCGAGGATTCCGCATTCATCAAGGATTCCATCCGCGCAAGAAAGACTGTTGAGTATCTTGCTTCCAAGGCTGTCAAGGTTGAGCCTAAGGCTGCTGAAGAGCCCGCTGCTGAAGAGGCTAAGACAGAAGAGTAATCTGTTAGTTTGATTCTTATTGATTGATCAGCGCCCCGTGAGGATAATTCCTCGCGGGGTGTTTTTTTGCTTGTATTGGTCAGACTCCATATAAAATACCTTATGGTGCCTTATGGTGCCTGGCCCCATATAAGATTCCTTATGGTGCCTGGTCCCATATAAGATGCCAGGCTGTAGCACCTGAAGGCTTCGCCGTCAATGGACGTAAACTTGCCTGAAGGCACCATTGACCGCTTGCCTTTGCAGGTGCTTGTTTAGTGTTCAAGAGGTCGGATGCCCGACCTTGCATCTTAGATGCCGGTCTTTAAGACTATCGATGGGGAAAAAGCGAACTGGACGGTTTATTTACTCGATGAAATCGATAGTTGCACCTTTGATATCATAGAATTGGAAAAATAAGGGTTTTTGTTGCATTGAAGAACCTCTCCGGTATCATAAAATGCTGAAATTTAAGGATTTTGTTATATTTTCGAGCGCGCGCGTATCATAAAATCGCAAAAACAAGGGTATTTGTTGCATTGGAGTACTCTTCCGGTATCACAAAATGTCTGAATTTAAGGATTTTATGATATTTGCCCCCGCTATCTAAGTCCAATTTGCCTGCCGGTATCTTAAAATCGAAAAAATTGGGGATTTAAGATGCGCGTATCTTAAAACTTGAAAAAAGCGATTTTAAGACATTTCAGCCCTCCGCGCGTATCTTAAAGAGGCAAAAAATAAAGGTTTAAGATATTTCAGTTTTCTAACCCATAAAAAAGCCCTGCGCAGTGGCAGGGCTGATGATTTCTGTGATAGGTTTGCGGTGCCTGAGACTATTATGTCCTGTAGCTTCCGTTGATCTTTACGTAATCGTAGGAGAAGTCGCAGGTGAACATTCTGTCGTATGCGTCGCCCTCGTAAAGGGTGATGTCGACTTTGATGTCGTGCTCTGCAAGGAGCCTTGATGCCTCGAACTCGTCAAAGTCAACTGCGGCGCCGTCTTTGTACATAAGAAGACCGGACAGCCTGATATCGACTTTCTCGGGATCAAATGAAGCGCCGGAATAGCCGACGGCTGTAAGGATACGGCCGATGTTCGCGTCCTCGCCGAAGAATGCAGTCTTGCAAAGAGGAGATCTTGCAACGGATGTGACGATAAGCTTTGCGTCTTTCTCATCCTTTGCGCCGTGAACTTCGATCTCGACGAACTTTGTGGCTCCTTCGCCGTCGGAAGCGAGCATTCTTGCTATATCTTCAGAGAGTCCGCAGAGAGCGTTCTCGACGATCTGATAATCTTCTGTGCCTTCGGTTACCTCAACGCCTGAAGCGCCGTTAGCAAGGACAACGACCATATCGCATACTGATGTGTCTCCGTCTACGCTGACTCTGTTAAAAGTGTATTTAACGGCCTTCTGGAGCATCTTCTTTAATGAAGCAGAAGCAATGCCGCAGTCGGTTGTGAAGATGCAGATCATGGTGGCAAGGTTGGGATGGATCATGCCGGAGCCTTTTGCCATGCCTGAGATAGTAACTGTCTTGCCGTCCGTAAGCTCGATCTGAGCGGAAACTTCCTTCGGGACAGTATCTGTTGTCATCATGGCGAACTCGGCGTCGTGAGCCCTTTCTTCGGATGATGAGAGGCCGTCTACCAGATCCGGGATGACAGGAAGCATCTTATCAAGAGGAAGTCTTGAGCCGATTACGCCTGTTGAAGCCGTAAGGATCTCTGAAGGATCGCACTTAAGCATGGTTGCAGCGCAGGCTGCAACTTTTTCTGCATCGTCGATTCCGGCTGCACCGACGCCTGCGTTGGCGACTTTGCTGTTGACGATAATGCCTTTTGCGGTGCCCTTGTTTTCGATGATATCAATGGATCTGACAAGCGAATGACCTTTAACGAGGTTTGATGTGTAGACGCCTGCGACGTTGCAGGGCAGGTCGGAATATACCATTCCGACATCTAGATAGGTTGATTTGGGGTCGTTCTCGTTGATGTTAGCGGGATCTTGGCACTTCATTCCCGCGGAAACGCCGTTGGCCTTAAAGCCCATGGGCATCGTAATATATGACTTGACCAGTTCTTCTTCCATAGATATGACCTCTATATATTTATTTCTGTCGAATTATAGTACAAGTATGGTTAAAGGTGCAATAATTCGCGCGCGAAAACATAACTTATCGAAGGCGAAATAAATCGCTTGACTTGAAAACTCCTTTTCATTATAATTTCAAGGCAATTGGCTGTCATGGTGGGATTAGTTCAGTTGGTTAGAGCGCTAGTTTGTGGCACTAGATATCATGGGTTCGAATCCCATATCCCACCCCAACTTATTGCCTCTTCGCACTGGGGTGTAGCCAAGGGGTAAGGCACGGGTCTTTGACTCCCGCATTCGTAGGTTCAAATCCTGCCACCCCAGCCACGTGGTTCACTAGCTCAGCCGGTAGAGCACTTGACTTTTAATCAAGGGGTCTGGAGTTCGAACCTCCAGTGAGCCACCAATAAATATTCAATGCTCAAGGATTAGCTTATCCTTGAGCATTTTTTATCAACAGAAATTTAGATTAAGATTACAAACTCGTGACTTTTTGCTTTTCTGCCCGAGTTTTGCTTGATTTAAAGGGTAATTCCACGCGATGAGATGATAGAATTAAGATGAACATTAGTGGAATGTTCATCTTTTGAGATCAGGCTTATTACAGAGGACGCGGTATTTTGGATAAAAGATCAGTAAATATTATTTCCGGTTGTTTGGCGGCGGCGGTTACCATCGGCGCTATTACTGTGCATAACTGCGGATCAGTTAATGATATTTCTCTTCAGAGTCCTTCTCTTATAGGACCTAATGCCATTCCTTTCAGTGAACTTGAATCCGCTGCCTATGAGGAAGCTACAGAGACCGGTTATGTTCCGATCAGTCTCGGCAATGCTTCCGTCGACATCGACGATTACACATTCGTAGCGATGACTTCATATACAGACATTGCATCTGAGTTCGGTTCCAATCCTGCTGATCCGGTTACTTACGACGGTAAGACATACTGGCTCAAGAATGATACTATCCTTGTCGATGCAAAAGTCGAGAGCAGCGAGACCGATAAATCCGTTGAGATCGATGAAGATGAAGTTACAAACCTTAAGATCGGTGATACGGTCGTAAGGATCGCATATACAAAGCAGTGGTCTCAGGTAAAGCTTGCTGACGGAAAGCAGGGATATGTTAGAAATGAGAATCTCTCTGATACGCTCATCACACCTGTTCCGACAGCAACACCGATTCCTACGAACACACCTACGCCCAAGCCTTCGAGCAGCTCATCTTCAAGCAGTTCCTCGAGCAGTTCCTCGAGCAGCTCTTCAAGCAGTTCTTCGAGCAGTTCATCAAGTTCATCAAGCAGTGACTATAAAGAGACCTCATGCGAGAAAACTGTTTACGCAGGATGCGCTCTTAATACAAGAACCGGCCCTGGCATCTCGTATTCTTTGATTTCCACTTTGTCTGTCGGCTCTTCGATTTCTGTAGTAGCAGAGACTGACAACGGTTGGTATAAGTCTTCATCAGGTTACTATGTAAAGGCCAGCCTTACACAGTCCACGGAGCCTACTCCGACACCTAAGCCTGCTGAATCTTCGAGCAGTTCCGGCAGTTCTTCAATGGGCGATACATCAACTGATTTCGCTACATTCATAAAGAGCTTCATCGGATGTAAATATGTATACGGCGGATCTTCGCCTACGAAGGGCTTTGACTGTTCAGGATTCGTTATGTACTGCTACCAGACATATTATGGAATCTCTCTGCCTCATGGCGCAACGAGCCAGTCGAAGAAGGGCTGGGAGGTCTCCAAGGACGAGATCGAGGTCGGTGATATCATATGCTTCGACCGTGACGGTGACGGAACAATGGAACACTCCGCACTCTATGTAGGTAACGACAAATACGTTCATGCGCAGGGTTCCGCTACAGGCGTTGTCGAATCGACATTCTCGTCAGCGACCGGCATAGCGCATATCAGAAGAGTCAGATAAAGATCATAAAGTCCCTGAGCAGAGTAAGTGCTCAGGGACTGTTTTATATGAGTTTGTATGCACGGTGCGATGTTATATAGCCGATGCAGTCAGATGCCCCTGCAACTTTTCTTCCAACTTTTTTGCCTCAAAACATGGCGAAAATGTTGTAATCAGACGTTTTCCGACTTTTCTTCCAATTTTTTTGCCTCAAAACATGGAGAAAATGTAGGAATCAAGTGTTTTCCGACTTTTCTTCCAACTTTTTTGCTCAAAAAGTTGGAACAGATTTAGCATGGTACCCGCGGCAAGGTTTTAGTGCAGCATACAGAGAGCAACTGCCGCGGAAAGGTTTCCTGAGAGTAGATTTTTGCAGTAAGGTTTTGCAAAAACACAACTGCCGCGGCAAGGTTTTCGGGTAGCATGCGGAAAGTTTTCCCATGGCCACCTCGAAAAAAGAATTACTCCGCCAGCGCTTTTATCGCTTCAGTCAGAACCTTTATATCCGTCTCGAAGTCTTTGAGGGCGCGGCATTCGTTCGCCTGGTGGCACTGATCCTCCTGCCAGGGTGTCTGGACGCCGAAGGCTATCGTGCCGGGCATGTGTCTGGCATATGTGCCGCCGCCGATCGCGATTGGTTCTGTGAACTGCTCGAGATAATCAGGTTGGAAGCCGGAATATGATGACATGTTTTCTTTCCAGATCTCTGTAAGGACTGAGATCTCGGGAAGGTCTTTGGCCTTATAAAGAGGAGCCATCTGGCTTGCGACTTCTACAAAGAGCTCGTATTCTGCAGCTTTCATTGCAAGATGAGATGTTATCTCGTCCATCGAATAACTTACGGGGCATCTTATGTCGATTACAAGGGATTCGCCGTCCGCACCGCAGCTTAACAGAGCAGGATTTGCAGTGACCGCGCCGGATTCGTCGGTGATGTGGCAGCCTGTATATTCAGCCTGTGTATAGGGCATGATCTCCTTTGCAATAAATGACAGGAGCGGAGACGAAGAATAGTCTGTGCCCGAAGCGTCTATTGCTTTTATCATCTCGAAAATCGCGTTTATGCCAAGATCGGGCTTTGAAGCATGTGCGGTCTTGCCGGTTGCCGCAAAATCCTTTCCGTTGATCGTGCATGTCGCGGAAGCCGGGACCATGTTGGCGGCTGAACCCGCAGATGCAGTAACAGCAGAAGGTTCGTCGGTTGAGATCCTTATATGCATGATGCCTTTCTCGGCATAGATGACAGGGAACTCTGCATCGGGAGTGATCGAGAATGAGGGGATCTCGCCTTTGGCAGCATAAGTCTCGACGCATGAGCATGTGCGCTCCTCGTCGGTTCCGAGAATGAGGCGGATCCTTTTGGAGGGTTTAAAGCCGCTGTCCATAAGCCTTTTCATCGCTATGAAAGATGCAAGGGCCGGGCCTTTGTCATCGACGATGCCTCTGCCGTACATTATGCCGTCTTTTATCGTGAGTTCGAACGGGGGAGTAACCCAGCCGTCACCTGCGGGAACGACGTCCAGATGGCAGACGATTCCTATGAGGTCTGAGTTTTCGGGACCGAATTCGCAGAAGCCCACGCGGTTATCGATAATGCCGGTCCTCATGCCGGCAGATGATGCCGTATCAAGAAAGAATTTCAGTGCTTCAAAAGGTTTTGCACCGTAAGGAAGAATGCCGTATTCAGGGTCTTCACAAGGCTCCGAGCCGGTGCTCTCGATCGATATGAGTTTGCTTATAAATGAGAATTCTTCAGTAGTTAAAGAGGAAATATCCATTAAATTGCCTCCATTATCCGGGTATTTATCAAGAATGATAACATAACATTAAATGGCCGGATTTATAAAGTGAAAAGTGTTTGTTTATATTGGCTGATTTATCGTCCTTATCCGGACGGCATTAGTGGAAAACGTGGTTAATTGAACAAAAATCGATAAAAGTCTATAATAAAATAATTATAATTAAGGAGATAAACGGATGGATCAAAACGGGAAAGAACCTACTTTTATCAGTATAAAGGATCTGTTTTTTTTCATACTTAAGAGGATTGGAATAGTTTTACTGGCAGGCGTTATTCTTGGCGGAGTTTTATTCGGTTATAAAGCCGCGAAGAAGACTAACACTTCCAATGTTTTAGATACAAGTGTCAGATTAAGTGACGGCGAGACCGATATTCAGTATCAGGCACGTCTTGATAATGTCGGAAGAGCAAGAGATATAGTTGATAATATCGCGAAGATCAACCTTCAGCTCGACATTCAGAGAAGATATATCTCAGACTCGCTTTATATGCAGATCAATCCTGAGAATGAATATGAGGCCAATATCCAGATAGTTTTAAAGCTTGAGGATAACGATACAGGCGGACTTGATACAGCTCTCATGAGTGCATATGAGTATGACATTAAGGCCGGCAGCTACTTAAATGATTATGCCGATAAGATCGGCACAAGGCCGGACTATATAAAGGAACTCATCATATTCAGCAGCAAGACAACGGATTCCACTATCCTTACGGTAAATGATCCGGCTGACAGGGCAGGTTCAATGTCTATCAGGATCTACGGACCTACAGAAGAATTTGTTGATGATGTTACTGAGATCGTTACTAATGAATGCAGGAGATTTGCAGAAGATCTCAAGAAGACCGTTGCCAATCATTCAATATCTGTCCTCGATGTTAATAAGATGATCAGGATCGATTCATCTACAAGAGACGGACAGGTCAATCAGGTTGCAAAGCTCGAGACTTTGCAAAAGCAGATCGTTACCTGCAACGAATCTCTTGATAAAGTTGCAAAAGATCTGGGTTTGTCAGGCAAGAATGATATCCTTTCCACATTTGAGGAGCAGGCTGCAGCAGAATCAGCCGGCACCACATATGAATTTACAAAGAATTCAGGTATCAAGAGCATTATCAAGTCGGGCGCAAAGTTCGGTATTCTGGGCTTTGCAGGCGGAATGGTGCTTGTGATGCTCGTATTGCTCTTAAAGTATATATTCGGAAGCAAGATCTTCACACAGACTCAGTTCTTCAATAACTTTACGCAAATAAGAAAGATCGGTGTCTTAAAGCCATCGGGCAAGAGATCGAAGCTCGCATCCTTTGCTGACCTAAAGACTGAAGATGATTCATTGTTAAGCGCTGATAACAACAAGAAGCTTATATCTGCCAACTTCGCGAATATCACCAAGGAATACGGCAAGGTGCTTATCACAGGCACCGGTGACAGCAAGGCAGCAGGCGAAGCCGTTAAGGCAATGGGACTTAAAGGGGATTTCAAGCCGGATATCTTTAACAGCCTTGATATCCTTAAGTCTATTCCTGATTACGATGCTGTCGTTCTTATTGAGCAGCGCGGTAATTCTTTGTTCAGGAATGTCTCTAATGAGATCGAGCTCATTAATAACGGCGGCACAAAGATCGTTGGTGCGATCCTGATTTGAGATCTCTTATAAGAAGGTTAGGTTATAACATTGACTGACAATACTAAGACAAAGCCGGGACTGAGCAGACATTGGCTCTACAGAGCCACGGTTCTTGCAGTTCTTGACTTTGTGCTGATGGCGTTAAGCTTTGCGTTTGCGCTTCTTATCAGATTCGATTTCAGATTCTCAAAAGTCGAGACACAGTATATCTACAGGTTCCTTTACGTGGTGCCTGTATGTGCGGTGCTGATTATCGTATTGTTCGGCGTGTTTAAGATGTACAACAGCATATGGCGGTTTGCGTCCTTCTCGGAGTTTGAGAGGATCGTTAAGTCATGGACATGTTATACGGTGATCGTACTTGTTTTCGAGACCATAGATAAGTTCATAAGGGGCGAGAGACTGTTCCCGATGTCAGTATGGATAATGGCGATCGTCTTCGGCTTTGTCTCAACTACAGCGTTAAGATTCGGCTTCAGGTTCATCAGCTTCATGAACAAGGATAAATCCGTAACCAAGGACTGTTCGAATATCATGATCATCGGCGCAGGTGCGTGCGGCAAGGACGTTATTCATGAGATCGTTATGAGCAGGCACGTTAATGCAAGGGTGTGCTGTGCGATAGACGATAATCCGGTAAAGATCGGAAGAGAGATCGACGGAGTGCCGATCGTAGGTAGAAGATACGATATCCCGAAGGCGGTTGAGGAATATAATATCGACGAGATCATTTTCGCGATTCCGGACGCAAAAGGCGCTGACCGTAAGGACATTCTTGATATCTGTTCGACTACCAAGTGCAAGGTAAGGATAATCCCCGGAATCTATCAGATGATCGACGGTTCAGTAACCGTAAATACGATCAGGAATGTCGACATTATTGACCTTCTCGGAAGAGATCCGGTCAAGGCTAATGTCGAGAGCATTAGAGAATATATTGCAGGCAAGACCGTCATGGTTACGGGAGGCGGCGGATCGATCGGTTCCGAGCTCTGCAGACAGATCGCAATGGCCAAGCCCAAGCTTCTGATAATCTTCGATATCTACGAGAATAATGCATTCTGGATCGAGCGAGAGTTAAGGGAAAAGTACAAGGACAGCTTAAATGTCATAGCTCTTATCGGCTCTGTCAGGAATGTAAGCAGAGTCAACCGGGTGCTCGAGAAGTACCGCCCCGAGATAATCTTCCATGCGGCAGCCCACAAGCATGTTCCGCTTATGGAGGAATCACCCAATGAGGCGATAAAGAATAATGTCTTCGGAACATATAATGTCGCAAGAGCTGCAGTAACATACGGCGTTCAGCGTTTTGTGCTTATCTCTACTGATAAGGCTGTTAACCCCACGAATATAATGGGTGCTTCCAAGAGGATCTGCGAGATGGTAATCCAGATGATGGACAGGAAAGCCCAGGCGTTATTTGACAGCAAAGAGATCAAGGTAAGGACTACATTTTCCGCTGTAAGGTTCGGCAATGTCATCGGTTCTAACGGATCAGTTCTCAAGATATTCGAGAAGCAGATCGCAAACGGCGGTCCTGTAACAGTTACGGATAAGAACATAATCCGTTACTTCATGACGATCCCTGAAGCTGTGGTGCTCGTTATGGAGTCGGGTGTTTATGCAAGAGGCGGAGAGATATTCGTCCTTAATATGGGAAGCCCTGTTAAGATAGACGATGTTGCAAGAAAGATGATAAAGCTCTCGGGCTTTATACCTGATGTCGATATCAAGGTCGTCTATACAGGTTTAAGACCCGGTGAGAAGCTCTACGAGGAATGCCTCATGGATGAAGAGGGCTTAAGGGAGACAGATGAGAATAAGGATATCTCGATCGCTCAGCCTATCCCGATGGACGATGAGGAGTTCTTAAAGCAGTTAGATGAGCTTGAGAAAGCTTGTACAAGCGAGAGCGACGACATCAAGAATGTGGTTGCAGGCATAGTTAAGACATATAAGCCGTTTGCGGGCGGTAAGGAATAAGAAGACACAGGAATATAAGGATGCAGGAAGAAAAGGTCTTAAATCCCAAAAGATGGTTTATCCTCCCGAAGTGGGAGCAGCTTCCTGCTGAACTTAAAACGGATAAGATAAGACCTTACTACGATGCTTTATCCAAGCGCAAGGTGTCTTTATTCTTCAAGCGTGTATTTGATGTTGTAGTATCTTTCTTTGCGATAATAATCCTTTCATTGCCGATGCTGATAATAGCAATACTTATAAAGTGCGACTCCAAAGGTCCTGTATTCTTCAGGCAGGAAAGAGTTACAGCATACGGAGCCAGGTTTAAGATCCACAAGTTCAGGACTATGGTTAATAATGCCGAGAGGCTCGGAACGAGCGTTACGATCGGCAATGACAGCAGGATAACTAAGATCGGAGCTAAGATAAGAGATCACAGGATAGATGAGCTTCCGCAGCTTTTCGATGTGTTATCAGGCAATATGACCTTTGTCGGCACAAGGCCCGAGGTCGTAAAGTATGTTGAAAGATATTCCGGCGAGATGAATGCGACGCTCCTTATGCCTGCCGGGATCACGTCTATGGCAAGCATCGAATATAAGGATGAGGCAGAGCTTCTCTCGAAGGCAGAAGATGCCGATGAAGTCTATGTTAACGATATCCTTCCGGAGAAGATGAAGTGGAATCTCAAGTCTGTAAAGGAATTCGGATTCTTCAAAGATATCGGAGTTATCTTTAAGACTGTGGCGGCAGTGTTTTAGGTTATACTTACGGAAGGGAAATAAAAGATGTTAAAGCTGTCTGTTTGTATAATCGCATATAACGAAGAGAACTTCCTTCCAAGGCTTTTGGAAGATATAAAGAAGCAGGAATATCCTCATGAATTTACTGAGGTCGTTCTTATAGACGGCATGTCAGAGGATAAGACCAAGGCCATTATGGAAGCCTTCAAAGCTGAGGACAACGGATTTTATAACGTTCAGGTGCTTGATAATCCCGCGCGCATTCAGGCGGCAGGATGGAATGTGGCAATAAAGAATTTCACGGGCGATGTCTTATCAAGGATTGATGCCCATACTCATATCCCTTCCGATTTCTCAAGGAAGGTAATGGCGGATATTGAGCAGGGCGAGAATGTCGTTGGCGGCAAGCGTCCCTGCCTTGTAGAATCAGATTCCAAGTGGTCTAAGATGCTGCTCTCGACGGAGAATGCCCTGTTCGGAAGCAGTATAAATTCAAGCAGGAGAAGTGAGAGCAAGACCTATATCAAGACGATGTTCCATGCATCTTACAGAAGGGAAGTCTTCGATAAGGTAGGACTGTTTAACGAGAAGCTTATAAGAACCGAAGATAACGAGATGCATTACCGGATAAGGCAGGCCGGATTCAAGCTTCTTTATGATCCTGAGATCGTATCTTACCAGTATGCAAGATCCAGCCTTAAGAGGATGATAAAGCAGAAGTTCGGCAACGGTTACTGGATAGGGCTTACGGTTAAGGTGTGCCCGGGATGTTTATCTTTGTATCACTTTATACCGTTTGTATTTGTTCTCGCGATAATTGCAACTTCGGTGATCGCGGCATCAGGTTTTCCATGGCTGTCTCTTCTTATGTGGGCGCTATACTGGCTCTTTGCTTTTGTAAGCATGGTTATTGCAATGATCAATGACGGCTTTAGTTTTGCGATGCTCCTGATGCCTTTTATCTTCCTCATACTTCATGTAAGTTACGGAATAGGCACGATAGCAGGTCTTCTGGACTTTAAGAGGCTTAAATGATATGGATGACTTGATCAGTGTTATCGTCCCGGTATACGGAACAGAGAAGTACATAGAAAGGTGCTTAAAGAGCATCCTTGATCAGACATATAAGAATCTGGAGATCATTGTTGTCGATGACGGCACAAAGGATAATGCTGCAGTTATAGCTGAGAAGATCGCTGAGACTGACGGAAGGATCAGGGTCGTCCATAAGCCTAACGGCGGCCTGTCGAGCGCCAGGAATAAAGGCCTTGAGGAAGCTTCCGGCAATTATATCTCGTACGTCGATTCCGATGATTTTATAGCGCCTGACTTTATCGAGATCCTGTATAAGAACCTGAAGGATAATGACTGCGATATAGCTAAGGTCTTATATGAGGAAGTGACATTTGATGAACCGCAGGACAGAAACCTTACAGGTGATATAAAGGTCTACAGGGGAGATGAGGTCAGAAGGGCGTTCCTTGACCTTAATATCGACAGCTGCTGCGATATCTTATACAGGCGTGATCTGATCGGCAGCACGAGATTTCCCGAAGGCAGAACGAGCGAAGATATTCCTTATAATTTTGAGATCTTCGGCAAAGCCCAAAAGTTCGTTGATATCCCTGTCGTTAAGTATTTTTACTATCACAATCCGGGTTCTATCAGCAATGGCCCGCTTGATAAGAATATGCTTAATTATCCGATGTTCCGCAAGGAGATATATGAACATTACAAGGGCAAAGGCGATGTGGATCTTGAACTTAAGGCTGAATCCTTATATGCAAGATCACTCATGGGACTTACGGCAAGGCTGTGCCTTTACGGGCATAAGCCTGAGATAGACGAGAAGCAGATAAGATCCGGATTCAAGTCTGAATTCAAGCTTCACAAACGTGCATTTTATAACGATAAGGGAATCCCGTTATCAAGGAAGATACTTGCTGTGGGAGTATTTAACTTCTATCCCGCAGCAAGGCTTTTCAGAGGAGTGTTAAAGTGATAAGGGTATTAGTTGACGGGCTTCCGAGAACAGTTGGCGGTATCGGAACCCTGATAATGAACATAGTTGATAAGAGCAGGGAGATCGACGGCGGATTCGAATTTGAATTCCTCGTTCCTTCCGGCTCGAGATATCTTGAGATCCTCGAAAAGCGTAAGGAGAAGTATTATCTTGTTCCTCCGGTCTCGAAAACATCCGAATACAAGGAAGCGATCACTAAGATCGTAACTGACACACACTACGATTTTCTGTGGTTCAACAATACGAGCAAAGTAAATATCTACCTTCCGAGGATCGCCAAAAAGGTTGGAAAGTGCAAGGTTATTGCACATATCCACGGCATGAGCATTGAAGCATCGCAAAAGCGCAAGATGATCCTTACGGCATTGGACAGGCTTAATGCTCCTGAGATGTATAAGCTTATAGATATCCCTCTTGCATGTTCAAAGGCTTCGGCAAAGTATTACTATAAAAACAGAAAGCTCCTTGAGCGTTCTACCGTTATCTTTAACGGGATCGTGACTTCAAGATTCGTTTTCGATGAAGATGACAGAAAGACTGTCAGGGAAGAACTTGGATTAACAGAAGGCGATATCCTGCTCGGAACAGTCGGAAGACTTACGGCGATCAAGAATTACCCCTTTATTATCAACATGATGAAGGACCTTCCTGATAACTATAAGCTTATAATCGCAGGAATAGGCGAGGATGATAAAGCACTTCAGTCGCTGATTGACGGAAGTGATCTCGGGTCGCGTTGCAGGCTCTTAGGATTAAGGACTGACATCCCTCAGCTGCTTTCTGCTATGGATGTATTCCTTCTCCCGTCCATCTCGGAAGGAATGCCATTCTCGGTTATAGAAGCGCAGGCATCGGGTCTTCCGTGTGTTATAAGTGATACACTCTCGGACGAGCTTGATATCACGGGACTTGTTAAAAATGCTGCAATTGATAACGGCACAAAGGTCTGGGCGGATAAAATAATGCAAATCTCTATTGGAAAAAATTCCAGATTGGAGTATTCTTCCAAAGTCAGGGAAGCAGGATATGACATTGATGTTGCCTGCAGGCAGTTTACTGAAATACTTAAGAAGAATACGGGTAATTGATCTTATATGAGCAAGATGAAGACATTGCTGAAGGATACTGCGGTTTTTGCCCTTGGAAGCATAGGGTCAAAGATCATAATGTTTTTTCTCGTGCCTTTCTATTCAATCTATCTTACGACAGAGGAGTGGGGTGTATCAGACCTTGTTTTCGCTGCTGCACAGGTAGCGATACCGGTTGTCTCGATCGTCATCTTTGACTCGGTCATGAGGTTCGGAATATATTACAAGGAGCGGCCACAGGATGTCCTTCTTGTAGGTATCATCGTCTGGATGATAGGATCTGCAGTAACGATACCATTAAGCATTTTTCTGGTCTTCTATAATACTTTAAGACCGTGGATCATATATTTTGACCTGTATGTAATACTTAACATCCTCCTGAGCATACTGATGTGTTTTATCAAGGCGGTCGGGAAGAATATGGTTTTCGCGATCGTATCGATAATCCAGACACTCGTATATGCGCTTTCCAACATCTTATATATTGCAGTCTTCAAGATCAATATCGAAGGCTATCTCCTGTCGAGCCTTATATCACATACGGTTGCGGTCATTATCACGCTCTTTGCAGGAAAGATATTCTTATATCTCAGGCAGGCAAAATTCGATAAGAAGATCTGCAAGGAGATGGTCAAATATTCGACTCCTCTGATCGCTAACAATATTTCCTGGTGGGCAATTCAGTCGTCGGACAAGTTCATGATCGAGCGCATGATAAACCAGTCCGATCTGGGCCTTTATAATGCTGCATCAAGAATACCTTCGATAATCAGTGTTTTCGTAACCGTATTCCAGTCGGCATTCGGAATATCATCGAGCAGGGAGATGGATACAACGAAGGATACTTCATATTTCAAGAAGATCTTCGAAGTGTTCTCGGTTGCCGTTACTATTGCATCTCTTGCACTGTGTATAATAATCAAGCCTTTCATGGCCGTATACGAACCGGGAGAAGGATATGAGGATGCGTGGAAGCTTGTTCCGCTCCTGCTGCTGTCGGCTGTATTCTCGGCTTATTCCGGATATTTCGGAGCGCTTTACGGTGCGATCAAGAAGACCGTAAACAACATGATCTCGACTTTTGTCGCAGCGATCACGAATGTTATCGCTAATTTCCTTTGCATATACTTCTTCGGTGTTGTCGGTGCCGTTATGGGCACAGCGATCTCTTATATCGTATTGGGCATCTACAGAATGGTCGATGTCAACAGATACATGAAGATCGACTATAACATCCCGAAGATGTTCGTAAACAGTACGGTGTTTGCCGTCGCAACTATCGCATCCACAATGAATTTCCATATCTATCTGATCCCGTCAGCATGCATGCTTGTCCTTATCATCTATAACTTCAAGGAGATAAAGAAGATAATCGTGACAATCTGGAATTTTGTTATGGGATTCCTGAAGAAGAACAGAAAGCCCACGGTAAAGAGCGATGTTTGATTTAAGAGGCCTACAGCTTAAGGAATTAGAGATCTTGCAGGCAGTACACGACGCCTGTGAGAAGCTTGGCATCGAGTATTACATCGCCTTCGGCACGCTCTTAGGTGCAGTAAGACATAAGGGCTTTATCCCGTGGGACGATGATATCGATATCGTAATGACTTATGAGAACTTCGACAGGTTCATTAATGAAGCACCTGCTGTGCTCCCGCCTAATCTCGGGATCCAGCACTGGAAATATGAGGACTGTCCGAATCTTTTCCCGAAGGTGAGGGATAAGAATACGACATTCCTACATGCCGAGCATTTAGGACTTGATATCAATCAGGGCGTATTTATCGACATATTTCCGATACTTGTTCTCAATAATAAGAAAGCTTTGAAGTGCGAGCTCAGGAAAGAGGCGCTCTTCAATGCAGTGAACAGATGTCTTGACCAGTCGTTTGTTGACACGGTAAAGCGCGCTTCGAGCATAAGGAAAGCCAAGATCCTGCATGCGGTATTTTCGAAGGGTCTGTTTAAGATCAGGAACAGAAGGAAGTTCATTGCAAGAGAGGAGAACAGAAGAAGAAAGCTCTCTAACAAAGGCAATGACTTCACTTATGTCGACAACTGCATCGGTCCTTTATCAATGTGGAACGGACGTGCTTTGTATGAATTTGAAGGGCATGAATTCTGGGGCCCGAAGGACTACGATACCGTGTTAAAGTACCACTACGGCGATTATATGAAGATTCCGCCGCCGGAGCAGCAGAGGACTCATAAGCCTTTGTTTGTCGATCTCGAGAAAGGCTACACAAAAGACGAGATCCTTGATATGGTTAAGAGCGGAAATATTAAAGTATAAGGATTTCCCGGAATATGTACGATTACGATTTAAGAGCCTTACAGCTTAAAGAGATAGATATCCTTCAGCAGGTCCATGACACCTGCGAGAAGCTCGGAATAGAGTATTTTATTTGCTTCGGCACTTTTATCGGCGCCGTAAGGCATAAAGGCTTTATCCCGTGGGACGATGACATCGATATCGCTATGACGTGGGAGAACTACGACAGGTTCATCAAGGAAGCGCCCGCTGTGCTCCCTGACAACCTTCAGATCCAGCACTGGAGATATGAGCCTGAGTGTCCCAATGTTTTCGCCAAAATAAGAGACAAGAACTCGACATTCCTTCATCATGAGCATATCGATCTTGATATCTGCCAGGGCGTATTCATCGACATCTTCCCTATAACGAGAGTCAAGGAAGGCATGAAGTACGTTAAGCGCGAGAAGAAGAGGCGTTACTATTTCAATCTCATCAACGAGTGCCTCGATATCGCATACGTTAATCATATGAACACAGCGAAAAAGAGGTTCTTCGGCAAGATAATAAACGCTGTTTTCGCACACGGGCCATTCAAGATAAGGAACCGTGCAAAGTTCATCGCAAGTGAAGAGAACCGCATGAGAAAACTCGATGCAAAGGGCTATCCCTATACGTATTACGACAACTGCTGGGGCCCTTACTCGCACTATCTCGAGCGTGCACTCTACGAATACGACGGCCACATGTTCTGGGGGCCAAAAGACTACGATGGAGTGTTAAAGCTTCACTACGGCGATTATATGAAGATACCGCCGCCGGAAAAGCAGCGCACCCATAAACCTTTATATGTCGATCTTACAAGGTGTCTTACCAAGGACGAGATACAACAGATGATAAAGTCCGGCGAGATCGAGCTCTAATAAAAATTTAATATCACTGTCATAGATAGTTTTAAGCAAAAAACTAAAATATCCGTTACAATATGCATATGAAAATTGCTGCGTTTATCGGTGACATGTACAGGGACTATTCATCGTCCATCATCAGATATATCGATACCTATGCCCGTGATAATGGGCACAGGGTGGATATTTACGGCAATTGCTCGATCCCCAGTGTAAATCCTATCCAGGTCATCGGTTATAAGAGCATCCTTCATGTCCCGAACCTTCATGATTACGACGGCATTATCATCTGCTACGATACGATCAACCATACCGGTATGGGCAACGAGCTTATTGAAGAGCTCCTTGCAGATCCGGAATCACCGCCGGTCGTTTGCATAAGAGCCGAGATCAACGGTTTCTTCAATGTTGTTCCCGATAACCGGGCGATAATGAACGAGATCTCAAGATACGTAATATCAAAATGCAAGACCGGCAATATCGGCTTCGTAATGGGAAGAGATGACCTCGTCGATTCGGCGGAAAGACTTGCCGGATTTGAAGATGCGATGCGTGATGCAGGCTACGAAGCTGATCCTGATAAAGTCTTCCACGGCAATTACTGGATCGACCAGGGCCCTCAGATGGTGGATTTCTTCCTGGGTGAAGACGGCAAGCTCCCTGAAGCTGTTGTATGCTCGAATGACTATATGGCGATCGCGCTTATCGATGAGCTTATTGTAAGAGGGTATTCCGTCCCTGAAGACATCATGGTAAGCGGCGTTGATAATCTTACAGAGGCATCAGACCACATTCCTTCGATCACCACGATCGAGATCTCAGATAAAGACCTTGCATATTCTGCGATGGAACTTCTGGAGAAGATCCACGATAAAGCAAATCCGGATATTTATGTGACCGTATCAGGCAACATCGTTCCACGTGAGAGCACGGGTGATATTGATGAGGGAAGAGATGTCTACAAAGCAATGCGTGACTTAAAGCTTTCCAAAGCCAACACGATAGATGCGATGAGGCAGTTCACCGTAATAAGCGCTTTGTTTGACAGTGCTCTTACCCAGGAAGCGGCTATTCAGGTAACGCTTGAGAACTTAAGAGAACTCCCGAGTGTCAAAGACTGCTACCTTTGCAGATACAGGGAGATCGGAAGGGAACTTGTCGGATACTTTAAGGCGAAGGGCGATCTCGAGATCTTCGCTATGCCTTTTCCTAATGAGCATCTCCTCCCGGACGGGTTTATGGAAGACCACACCGGTTCATATATATTCCTGCCGCTGTCATATTCCAACGTAGCTTACGGTTATGCCGTATTAGACGTCGATATGAGCGAGCGCTTCTTTATAAATGAGAAGATCGAATTCATTTTCCTTCAGGTAGGCCAGATCATTAACAGGCTTGAGCTCTACCAGAAGCTCTTCGGTATTGCCGATATCATGGATCTTTATACCAAAGATCCTCTTACCGGTGTCTTGAACAGGAGAGGTTTTGAGACAAGGCTCACAGAACTTTTCGATAAAGAAGGTAATAAAATTCACGATCTTGCGATTGTCTCAATCGACATGGATGAGTTAAAATATATAAATGATACGTTCGGGCACAACACCGGGGATGAAGCCATCAAGCAGTTGACCCGTTGTATCGAGAATGCACTTATATCAGGTGAATTCGTTGCCAGAATGGGAGGCGATGAGTTCGCCTGCGTCCTTAACCTCAAATATGTCGGCCGCGTCGGCCAGTTTATTAGATCTGTAAGGACTAATATCAAGGATATCAACACCACGGGTGAGAATCCTTATGAATTAAGCGCAAGCATCGGCACCTGTGAGCTTACTCAGTGGAGTGATCTCATTGAGTGCATGAATAAGGCCGATAAAGCTATGTATTTAGAGAAGAAGGCCAAAAAGAAAAACCGCTGATCTTTTCAGCTGTTTTATAAAGAAAACCCTTAACCGCCGGCAAGCAAATGGGGTGTATACCGTATCAGGAATCGTTATTGGTTTTTGATACGGTATATTTTTGTGGGGCCGTGGGATTTTGAGGTGGGATTCTGAGGTGGGATTCTGAGGTGGGATTCTGAGGTGGGATTCTGTCGTGAGGGAGGTAAAAGGTCCCTTCAAAAGGTTTCTAACAATTGCCCGCGCGCCCTGATTTTGGGGCTGATATCTCAAATTTCTCTGAAATGCAGGGGGGTGAGATATTTGCAAGCTCACAAATATCTTAAAAGGGGCTGTTTATGGGGATTTGAGATATTTTATGAAGTCTCCGTATATCAAATTGCTCTGAAATGCGGGGATTGAGATATTTTTCGAAGTCTCCGTATCCCAAATGCTTTGAATTGAAGATTTGGGGTGTTTTTGAGGGGGTAAATGTATCCCAAATAGCTCGTATTCTTGATTTGGGGTGCATTTTTGCCTCAGATTGCCTCCCAAATGCTTTGA
>JAFRRJ010000013.1 GCA_017428155.1 Clostridiales bacterium
AAGTGCGAGAAGACAAGCAAATTTACCCACTAAATGCTCTCTTCAAGCCGTTTAGTGGGTAACCGAAGATCGAAAAGTGCGAGAAGACAAGCAAGTTTACCCACTAAATGCTTTCTTCGAGCCGTTTAGTGGGTAACCGAAGATCGAAAAGTGCGAGAAGACAAGCAAATTTACCTACTAAATGCTCTCTTCGAGCCGTTTAGTGGGTAACCGAAGATCGAAAAGTGCGAGAAGATAAGCAAGTTTACCCACTAAATGCTTTCTTCGAGCCGTTTAGTGGGTAATCGAAGATCGAAAAGTGCGAGAAGACAAGCAAATTTACCCACTAAATGCTCTCTTCAAGCCGTTTAGTGGGTAAAGAAAAAACATTATCTACCCACATAACATCAGGTTTTGATTTATAGATGGGTTATCAAAAAGGAGGACAAAATGGAAAGCATAAAGTATTTGTTGGAAATGAGAAAAGATGAGTTATATCAGTATAGACAGATAGTTATTGAGCGTTTAGGAAAACTCAAATATAAAGGCAAACCTGTTTGTCATATAAGGATTTCATCAAGGAAAAAGCAAGTCTATTTGGTTCAGCCGGAAGGAGATAAGAAGGAGATATTCATAACGCCTAAAAAGTACGCTTATGCACAGCAGGTTGCTACATACGAATATTTGATTAAGGAAATAAAGCTAATCGACCATGAGCTGAATCATATTAACAGGTTCCTTTCCTTTGGCGGGACTCAGGCCGCTGAAGATTACTACGGGTCTCTTTGCAAAGGCCGGCAGAACCTTATCATTCCGATAAAACAGACTGATGAACAGTTCGTTGAAGCCTGGCTGAGCGAGCCTTATGAACCAAGTGGCATTCCTTTTGATATGACCGAATATTATACAGACAGGAACGAACGCGTAAGGTCCAAATCTGAGATCCTTATTGCCAATGCATTGAATAAATACAATGTGCCATACAAATATGAATGCCCGATATATACCAGGGAACTTGGCGTAATACATCCGGACTTTACTGCGCTTAATGTTAAAAGACGCAAGCAGATTTACTGGGAACACCTGGGCAAGATGGATGATGAAGGATATGCAAGGGATAACACCTACAGGATCAATGTCTATGAAAAGAACGGAATCTTTGCAGGTGAAAATCTGATAGTTACATGGGAAACAAGCACGATGCCACTGGATATAAAGCTTATGGAGGATAAGATCAGGCACTTCCTCATTGAATAAGGCTTTCGATTAACTCTGCCAATTAACTCTGCCGATTAACTCTGCCGATTAACGCTGCCGATTAACGCTGTTGACTGACTCTCTCAAATAACGTTACAGACTCCCGCATCCGTAACGGCTTTGCCTTAATTTGTCCCATAATCGGGATAAGAATTCAGATTATGTTTGTTATAATCGTTTTTGATATGAGGCTTCGGAATAGATTTCTGAAGGGAAAAGTATTAATCCGGATGGTTTTTATGCAAAGAAAGATAAATAGGACAGTCAGAATATTGCTTGCAGCTTCTTTGGTTACAGCTTCAGTCTGTTTACCTTTGACAGGATGCAAAAAAGATGATTCCGAACCGGGCGTGGAGCCTTCAGCGGAGTCTTCAATCGAGATAACTGTGGAGACAGAACCCAGCAATACTCCGACACCGACGAATACGCCAACTCCTACGCCGTCACCCACACCCTCAATCCCGCATATGAATGCGCCTGTGAATGATACGACGGCACCTGTCTGGCTCAATCTGCCCGAGACTGTTTATGTGGAGAAAGGCAACGATTTTGATATTCACCGTCATATCGGATATATCGATGACTGTGACGCTGATGTTGATCTCCAGATAGACGGATCGGTCGATACTTCAACGACCGGAACATATTCTCTGAACCTTACTTTGACAGATGATGCCGGTAACACGAAGACCGGAAGCATGAGCGTCAAAGTGTATGTTCCGAGCAATTCAGGCGGCGGGGGAGGATCTTCCGAGCATAAGACTCTTGCATACGGTGATTTCATGGCAAGATATCCGGGCCCTGACATCGCGTATGGAATCGATGTCTCGAGATATCAGGGGGATATAGATTTCAACAGGGTCAAGGCGGCTGGCTGTGATTTTGTAATGCTCAGAGCCATGATCTATAACAACGGTGAACTGGGTGAGGACCGCAAGTTCGAGCAGTATTATCAGGATGCCAAGGCTGCAGGTCTTCTTATCGGTGTTTACTATTATTCGACCGACAGCACTATAGAGATGCTTCACGAGCATTGTGAGGAGCTCCTTAGTGTCCTTGAAGGAAAGGAACTGGATCTTCCTGTTGCTTTTGACTGGGAGAGCTGGTCACATTTTCAGAAATATAATATGAGCATCGTTGATATCAATAATCTTTTCTATGAATTTGCAGGAATCATGGAGGAGAACGGTTATTCGACGATACTTTATGCGAGCAAGTATTATCTTGAGATCATATGGGAACCGGCAGGTTACGATGTATGGCTCGCACATTATGTAAAAGAGACTACTTACGAAGGTGATTACACTATGTGGCAGACCGGATCCATCGGAAGGATAGACGGTGTTCCGGAAGACTGCGATACGGATATCCTTTTCAAGAGCAGATATCCGGAGCTTTTCGGAGGTCAATAGCGGATGGCTAAGCCCAAGGTGCTTCCAAAGGGAGTTTTGAATTCACGTCAGATGCTGTCAAAGATCAATAAGGAGTCTGATTCTCTCGGGCTCGTGCTTATGTACGGCACGGAGAACTATATGATCGACGGTGCTGTTTCCATGCTTAAGAAGGTATGCCTTGGCGAGGGTGCCGAGGACATGGATTATGCCGTTATCGATACCAGGACCGGTGATAAGTTTGATATGGGAAGACTTGAAGAGCTCATATCGATGCCGCCGTGGATGTCTCCAAAAAGGCTTATAGTCGTTAAGCAGTCCGGACTTCCCGGAAAGGAATTGTCCGATAAGGATATTGAGTTGCTTAAGAATATTCCGTCTTCAGCTGTGGTTGTTTTCTTTGAGGAGACCGTTGACAGCAGGAAGAAGGCGTTTAAGGCCTTTATGCAGTATGGAACGGTTGCTTCCATGAGCGGATTTGAAGAAGATGAGCTCTCGGGCTGGATATCGAACCGTTTTGGCAAGGAAGGCATAAAGATAGGCTTTGAAGCTGCAAGTTCAATGGCTTCAAGATGTTCGGGCAATATGATGGAGCTTGTAAATGAGATCAACAAGCTGACTCTTTACTGCCAGGGCAAAGGGTATTCGGAGGTTACGCCTGATATTGTCGAACTATGCTGTCCGCCGGATCTGAGCGGAAAGATTTTCGATATCATGGACGCATGCGGAAGCGGAAATGCCAGCATAGCGCTGGGCACACTGGACAAACTGATTGCCAACAAGGAGCCCCTTGCCAGGATCAGGGTGTCGATCACAAATCACATAAAGGCTTTGATAATGGCCCGAGAGGCCGGCAATCCGAATGTTCTGGTAGAGCGCACCGGAATGAACGATTTCAGAGCAAGAAAGCTTGTAAGCCAGTCGAATAACTTCAGCATGCAGAGACTGATATCGCTCTATCTTGCCGCATCTGACTCCGACAGTGAGTTTAAGCACGGACTGATTGATGAGCGGTATTCACTGGAGATAGTACTGGTCAAAGCATCTGCAGGAGCGAACACATAACAGGTCTGTTTTCGTGAGGTTTTTACCCTTTGTCATAATTGACGTTATGGGGCTTATGTCTTAAAATCTTTTAGTATTATTTAGAAGAATGGAGATCTTATGGCTAAGATTCAGATGAAGACCCCCCTCGTAGAGATGGACGGGGACGAGATGACAAGAATTATCTGGAAGCAGATAAAGGACATTGTAATTCTGCCTTTTGTTGATCTTAAGACCGAGTATTTCGATCTTGGATTAAAGCACAGAGACGAGACAGCAGATCAGGTTACGATCGATGCTGCCAACAGGACCAATGAACTCGGAGTTGCGGTAAAGTGCGCCACGATCACACCCAATGCCCAGAGAATGACAGAATATAACCTCCACACAATGTGGAAGAGCCCTAACGGAACGATCAGGGCGATCCTCGACGGCACGGTATTCAGAGCTCCCATCCTGGTTAAGGGTATCAGACCTTTCGTTTCCTGCTGGGAAAAGCCCATCACTATCGCAAGACACGCATACGGCGATGTTTACAGGGACACTGAATTCCTTGTTGACGGTCCTGCAAGAGCTGACCTTGTTATCACATATCCCGACGGAAGACAGGAGAGCCAGACGATCTTTGAATATAATGATCCGGGTGTTGTTCAGGGACTTTACAACACGGATAAGTCTATTGCGGCTTTTGCAAGCTCATGCTTCCAGTATGCTTTGGATACAAAACAGGATCTCTGGTTTGCAACAAAGGATACTATCTCTAAGAAATATGACGGCCGCTTCAAGGAGATCTTCCAGAAACTCTATGATACAGAGTATAAGGATAAGTTCGAAGCAGCAGGCATTACATATTTCTACACTCTCATTGATGATGCTGTTGCAAGAGTTATGCGTTCTTCAGGCGGATTTGTATGGGCGCTCAAGAACTATGACGGCGACGTTATGAGCGATATGCTCGCTTCCGCATGCGGATCACTTGCCATGATGACATCTGTTCTCGTATCACCTAAGGGCGTTTACGAGTATGAGGCTGCTCACGGCACGGTTACACGTCACTACTACAGACACCTCAAGGGTGAGCAGACTTCCACAAATCCTATGGCTACGCTTTTCGCATGGTCCGGAGCACTGAGGAAGAGAGCACAGCTTGACGGACTTCCCGAACTTGAGGCTTTTGCCGACAAGCTCGAAAAGGCTTCGATCGAGACTATCGAGGACGGCATAATCACCGGTGACCTCAATAATCTCCTTGAAAACGACAACAAGAAGGCAGTTACGACCGAGGAATTCCTCAAGGCTGTAGCGTCCAGGCTTTGATATTGAAATTGGAGGAAATCTAAAATGAGTTATTACAAGACATGGATGGACAAATCCGAGGATGCATCCAATCAGCAGGAGTATATGGAATACATCAACCGCTACTATGCGCTCGAGAAGGTCGCTTACGAGAAGATCTTAGGCGCATATCCCGATAACGGTGAGTTCCTTAACGGTACTGCTTCTGAGCTTGCGCATAAGCTTGAGTTCCCGAAGGATTCCATGGATGTTTTCGTCGGTTTTATCGACGGTATCAAGACCAGCCTTACAAATGCTGATTCTCTTGATATGGAAGCTATCGATGACGATTATCAGATCAAGCTTGAGATAGATTACGAGAAGCTTTACTACAACATGCGCGATGCAAAGGCTGACTGGCTTTATAACATCAAGGCATGGAACAATATTCTCTCCGAAGAGAAGAGAAATGAGATCACACGTGAATACCGTGAGAGCAACATGGCTCATGCAGAGCACATCGGACGCAACGATCCGTGCCCTTGCGGTTCCGGCAAGAAGTATAAGAATTGCTGCGGCAAGAAGGGCTGACCTGCCTTTAAGTCAGGAGAGTATTCTTGAAAAAACTTTTGAAGTCCAGATGGTTCATAGCACTCATTGTCCTGCTCGTAGTGGCGGCGTGTGCTATTTTGAGCCTGCTTCCGGGAAGTCCTGTCAAAAAGATCTTAAAACCCGTTCAGCTTGTGAGTTCTCCTGCACAGTCTGTTGTTAAGAGGGCAGGTGATACTTTATCCGATTTCTGGTCAGCTATTACCGACGGTATAGCGATCAGGAAAGAGAATGAGGCTTTGAAAGCGCAGATCGCGGATCTCAGGTATCAGCTTACCCAGAATGAAGAGGCTGCATTGAGATATGAGGAGCTTAAAGATGCTCTTCATATTAAGGATATGTTCAGTAACTACGATATCTACGGGGCTTCGATCCTGTCGAGAGAATCAGACGAATGGTTCTCCACGATAAGGCTTAATGCAGGTACAACAGACGGAATCGTTCTCGAGGAAGGTAATTCCTATCCGGTTCTTGATGTTGAGATGAACCTTGTCGGACGTGTTATTGAGACTTCCGATACGGAATCAAGAGTATTGCCGCTCCTTCACGAGGGATTTGCCGTTGCAGGCAAGGTCAATGTCGTTAACGGTGCGACATTCATGGTAATCGGCGATGCAGAGCTTAAAAGACACGGTCTTTGCCTTGTTAAGGACATTGATCCGGATGTTCATCTTGAGCCCGGGATGGAGATCGTTACTTCAGGCGACGGCGGACTTTTCCCTGAGGGTATCCCGATCGGAGTTATCGAGAGTGTCGATTATTCCAACTCTCTTAATGTAACCGCTACATTAAAGCCGTATTCCCAGATCGGCAGGCTTGAAGATGTATTCATCATGATCCCTTATGTTGAAGCTGCTCCGGATGGATCAGATGCCGGACAGGGTACATAAATATGAGACTGATCAATGAGAACACAAGATCAAGAGTAAGAAAGGTCGTAGTCTATGCGGTCTACATTATTCTTTTGTCGTCGCTTCAGGTATCTTTCCCCGAAGCGTTCGGGTTCCTGGGACAGACTGCAGATCTGATGTTTGTTTTCGTTGTTCTGGCAGGATATTTTTACGGCTTCTGGGACGGAGCTGTTGTAGGGTTTATAAGCGGACTCGTAAGAGATGTTTTCTCTCCGCCGGCTGTCGTCGGACTTGACGGCGAAGTAAGAGTAACAGCTTTTATGGGCGTGTTTACGCTTTTCACGGTCGGGATTATAGGTGCGTCCTTCTTTACCAGAAGAATGCACAGGAATATTCCGTTCTCGATCGTTGCGGTGATCTTTGCGACAGTATGCTACAAGACGGCAGGGTATCTGCTCATTTACGGATGGAGCAATCTTGCAGGTGCGGAATCGAGTCTTTATATGCCATTGACGTTCCTTGTATATTCGTTTCTGCCCCAGCTGCTCTTAAATGTTATTGCGGCAATACCTTTGATATTCCTGCTCAAATTCCTCGGACCGGTATCCTTCAGGAACAAGTCCAGAGATGATGAGGTTATAGCAAAACAGGGTGAAGGCACATGGCTAGGAATCTGATAGAAGACTACGGTGCATTTGATAACAATGCTGAAAGGGGCGGCAGGAATGATGCCGGTTCTCTTATCAAGCGCCTTTTCTCGTTCCTGACTAACAGATATCTTGTTCTTGGTGCTATTTTCGTGGCATTCGGAATAATTATCCTCATCATGACGATGAAGCTCCAGTTCTCGAATTACCAGAATACGCTTTCCGAGAGCTCCTCGGGTATCATAAGGCAGTATTCATCGCAGGCTCCGCGAGGAGATATCTACGACAGCAAGGGCGTTCTCCTGGCTTCGACTACCGAATATAACACCGTCATGCTTGCTAATGCTTCACTTGATGATGAGTCACTTAATGAGCTTTGCCTGGAATTAAGTTATCTTTTTGATCAGTATCACTGCATTACGGTATCCGAACTTGATCAGTACTTTGTGCTCGACCCTAAGGCCAGATTCGTAAAGAGCGAGGAGAAGATAAGGCTCTGGCAGTCTGATTCCAACCTTTTCGACCTCAAGGATTATTCATCCGGCGTCATTGTCACATTCTCAGATGATTACGTTAAGACCGATCCTAATGTTTTCTTCCTTTACCTTCGTAAAAAATTCTCGATAGACAACAATTACACCATCGAGGAAGCATACAGGATAATCAGGATCAGATATCAGATCTTCATGGATAACTGGGCATTCGTCAAAGGAACCCCGGTTAAGATCGCCACAAATGTCCCGGATGAGCTCATCAGGAAGTTCGAAGAACAGAATTACCACTATATGGGCATCGTTGCAGGCAAGGAGTATGCAAGGAATTATTCTTCTGAAGCTCTTTATGCCAGCCACGTTCTCGGGTATGTAGGTAAGATCTCAAGTGTTACCTATACTGACCTTGCGCCCTTCGGCTACACGAGCGACGATGTCGTCGGCAAGTCGGGCGTCGAGTCCCAGATGGAAAGATATCTTCACGGAAAGAGCGGCATAACGCCTTACAGCATTTGGACAAAAGACGGTGAGAACGGTCTCTTTGTGCCTCAGGATTACGGTGTTGATCCTGTTGAGGGAGCGACGGTATATCTTACGATCGATTCGCATATTCAGGAAGTCGGAACACAGGCTCTTAAAGAGTACATTCTTGCCCAGAAGGAGAATAACACATCAGATATCAAGACAGCTTCCGCAGGAGCGTTCGTTCTGATGAATGTTAATACGGGCGCTGTCGTATCTATGGCATCTTATCCCAATTACGACCCTAACGACTTTATCCTTGCAAACTATGGCGATGAACAGGCAAAGGAACAGGTCAAATACTATCTCGGTGTTGATGAATACCAGGAGATAACGGCAGGGGATCTTCCTTTATGGAACCGCGCGATCATGTCAATGTATGCTCCGGGTTCCACATTTAAGCCCTGCACGGCTCTCGCAGCGCTCGAAAACGGCGATATCACACCTTCAAGCAATACCATCACATGCGTAAGCCCTTACGACTGTGACGGTTGGATCTTTAAATGCCTCGAGTATGCACAGGTAGGCCACGGCCCTCTCTCTCTTAACGATGCAATGGCCCAGTCATGCAATATCTACTTCATGATCCTCGGCACGAGGACCGGTATCGACAATATCTCGGCAATGGCTTACAGATTCGGACTCGGAGTAAAGTCCGGAATCGATCTCCCGGGTGAGATATCGGGTGTCATGAGCAGCCGTGAGAATAAGAGACTTACACGCCAGTCTGTCTACGATAAGACATGGTTCCCGTCAAACACGGCGCAGGCTTCTATCGGTCAGTTCGATGACTGTTTTACTATCCTTCAGCTTTGCAGATATACATGCGGAATCGCGACAAACAAGCTATGCACACCATATGTTATCGATAAAGTTGTTGCAAGTGACGGATCGATCCTTTATCAGGGTCAGAAAGAACCTGTCGATATAGGTATCGCCGATGAGAACATCAATGCTGTAAGAACGGCGATGAGATGCGTATTTACCGGTACTTACTACTGGGATTCTTCGGCCCAGAAGCAGTTCAAGAACTATCCTGTACAGATGGTCTGCAAGACCGGTACGGCGGAAACGGGATTCGAGGATTCACGTAAAGAGTATTCCAACGGTCTTTTCATATGCTATGCGCCCAAGGATAATCCGGAAGTCGCTTTAGCTCTCGTGGTTGAGAAGGGACAGTGGGGTGCTTCGACTGTCGAGATCGCGAAAAAGATCATGGCGGCATACTTTAATGAACAGGTCGATTCCTCTAAGCCGCTTTACACTTCGGGCACTTCTTTGGGAGACTATCTGCCGCCTGTGCGTTAAGCACCGGATCGGTTTTCCGGCACGCCAAAACGGCTGTATCCGGCGACTGACGGAAACAGATTTTCTCATTGTTGATTTTTTATAAAGATAGTTGCTCAAAAGAGCATTTTACTGTACAATTTGTTTATTCGCTTAAATGGGAGATTTTGGATGAAAATAGTTTTGATGGCTGACAATAGAAAGACCGAATTGCTGGTCAATTTCTGCATTGCCTACAAGCCTTTGCTTGAGAAGCATCAGCTCATCTCAGTTTACAACACCGCAAAACTTCTTAAGTCAGCTGCAGATCTGGACGTTTCAGGTCTGTCTGTCGACTATTCGAGCGGCTTTGAGCAGCTCGCTTCAAGAGCGGAATACAACGGCATTGACTGCGTGATCTATTTAAGGGACGGCCGTCAGGTAGGCGAATCCAATCCGTTTGAACTTTTGGATGTCTGCGATCAGAATACCATCCCTTATGCTACGAATATCGCTTCAGCAGAGATCCTTGTTACCGCCATAGACAGCGGTGCTCTTGATTACCGCGAATGGAACGCAGTCTGATCACTATCCCCTTAGGACCTCTTGAGTCCAATATGTACATTATCGCCGGTTCTTCCGGTCTTTTTGTCATTGATCCTTCTGTATCTCCTGAAAGTGCAGAGGAGTTTTGCGGTATGCCGGGTCTTTCCAAGGGTGAATGCCAGGTTAAAGCAGTTTTTATTACTCACGGACATCACGACCATATTAAGCATATAGAAGACTGGCAGGATTCTTATCCTTCGGCCAAGGTTTTCTTCAGCAGCAATGACAAGGATCTTTTGAGCAACGGATATATGAACTGCTCTTATATGGAAGGTTCTGAAGTATTATACAGTTTTAAATTTGTTAATCTTGCGGGCACTTACGGTCAGACTGTCTATAGAGATGACGATATCTCGGTCAAGGTTTTCGAGACACCCGGACATACACTTGGAAGCGTATGTTTTCTGGTCAATTTTGACGGTGAGGACCTTCTGTTTACCGGAGATACTGTATTCAGAGGATCTGTCGGCCGCACAGACATGCCAGGCGGCAACTCCAAGATGATCATGGAATCCGTAAGAAGGATCAAGACGTTGAATCCTGATCTGAAGATTTTCCCCGGTCATGGACCCGCATCTACAATAGGAGAAGAGATAAGATTCAATCCTTTCTTTTCTATGTGATCTCTAAGTCCGCTCCGTTATTGGCGTTTGCTTGACTTTTTCCCGAATTTATATGTAGAATAGGCTCTGCAATGAAGGTGCGTAAGTAGTCTTCCTACAGTCAGTACCAGAGAGTCGTGTCACCGGCTGAGAGCACGATACTAAGGGTAGAAGGATGAATTTCAACACTGGAGCATTCTGACGGAAACGGCTTTTTGCTGACTAAGCAGATGTGTGCTGCGGCATTACGGCAGCGGATATAAGTGCGGAAAGCTGATATCTATGCTTTTCGAACATGGGTGGTACCGCGAAGGTGCAATAATAATGCGAATTCGTCCCATGGCAATGAATAGTTGCCATGGGCTTTTTTTATGCCAAAGGCTTTAAAGAACAGGAGGAAGAAAGATGGCTGAGCTTAATGAATTGCAGCAGAAGTTAGCCGG
Organism: Clostridiales bacterium; assembly: GCA_017428155.1. GTDB lineage: Bacteria > Bacillota > Clostridia > Saccharofermentanales > Saccharofermentanaceae > Saccharofermentans. The sequence goes on from JAFRRJ010000013.1 coordinate 10,984, forward strand.
GATCAGGTCGAAGATCGAGTCTGACATCAAAGAGATCAAGAGTTCAAAGGGTATCTTTGAATACAGAAAGAGTGTCATGGACTCCAAGGAAGGCCAGATCGGATCTCTCATGAAAGAGATGGGTAAGATCCCGAAGGAGCTTAAGGCCGATTACGGCAAGATGGTCAACGAGATCAGGAACTGGGCTCAGGAAAAGTTCGATGCATTAGATGCAGAGTTCAAGGCAGCTGAGCAGAAGGCACGCTATGAGAGCGAAGTCATCGATGTTACTTTGCCTGAGAAAAAGCAGAAGAAGGGTTACCTTCATCCCAATACCCAGGTAAGAAACCAGATCGTTGATATATTCGGTTCTATGGGCTTCTCTGTCTACGAAGGCAACGAGATCGAGACAGATCACTATAACTTCACGGCTTTGAACATTCCAAAAGATCATCCTTCACGTGATATGCAGGATACATTTTATTTGAGCCCTGAGTTCCTTTTGAGAACACAGACCTCCGCAGGTCAGGTTCACGTTATGGAATCCCAGCAGCCGCCTATAAAGATCATCTCACCAGGTAAGGTCTTCCGTTCAGATGACGATGCCACACACTCTCCTATGTTCTCCCAGATGGAGGGACTTGTAGTTGATGAGGGCATTACGCTCTGCGACCTTCAGGGAATGCTCGACGTATTCGTAAAGAAGATCTTCGGCGAGGAGACAAGAACACGCTTAAGACCTTCATACTTCCCGTTCACGGAGCCTTCCGTCGAAGTCGACGTATCCTGCTTCCAGTGCGGCGGAAAGGGCTGCAAGCTTTGCAAGGGAACAGGCTGGATCGAAGTTCTGGGTGCAGGCGTAGTCAACAAGAAAGTCCTTGAAGGCTGCGGAATCGACAGCGACAAATACAGCGGTCTGGCTTTCGGTATCGGTATCGATCGTATTGCCATGCTCAAGTACGGCATCAACAACATCAAGCTCCTGTTTGAGTCTGATCTCCGCGTACTTGAACAGATCGATGACTAAGGTTAAAGGAGGCAAATACTATGTTAGTACCATTAAGTTGGCTTAAAGATTATGTAGATATTGACGTTACTCCGGATGTGCTTGAAGAAAAGCTCTTCAGCTGCGGATTCGAAGTAGAGGAAAAATACGAAGTAGGCAAGGACATCAGCAAGGTCGTTGTCGGTGAAGTTAAGACATGTGAGGCTATCGAGGGCACACACCTTCACCTCTGTACAGTTGATGCAGGCGAGAACGGGATCCTTCAGATCTGCTGCGGTGCTGATAACGTTGCAGCAGGCGGCAAGTATCCATTGGCTCTGATCGGCGCACAGGTTTATGCAACCGCAAAAGATCACAAGACCGTTGAGGGTCTCATGACGATCGGCCAGGGCAAGCTCAGAGGTTACGATTCTTACGGAATGCTCTGCTCCGGTGTTGAGATCGGCGTTACCGAGGATATGTTCCCCGGTGCAGGCTATGACGGACTTCTCGTGCTTCCCGCTGATTCCGTACCGGGTGAGGATGTTAAGCCTGTCCTGGGTTTGGACGATTATATTTTCGATGTTTCCATAACGGCAAACAGGCCTGACTGCCAGTCGATCTTCGGTATTGCAAGAGAAGTTGCTGCAGTGCTCGGCAAATCCGTTAAGGAGCCCGCACTTGATTACACTGAGAGTGATGTTGCAATCGACTTCAATATCCGCGTATCAGCTCCGGATCTTTGCCCCAGATATATCGGTCACTATGTATCAGACGTTACTATCGGTGAGTCTCCTGTCTGGATGAAGCGCCGTCTGGCTCTGGTCGGCTGCTCTTCGATCTCTAATGTTGTTGATATCACCAACTACGTTCTTTATGAACTCGGCCAGCCGATGCACGCATTCGATTATTCTTATCTCGAAGGCGGAGAGATCCATGTGCGCCGTGCTGAGAACGGCGAGAAGATCGTAACTCTTGATGAGAAGGAATTTTCTCTTACGTCAGACAATCTCGTTATCTGTGACGGCGTAAAGCCCGTTGCTCTTGCCGGTATCATGGGCGGCCTTAATTCAGAGATCCTGGATACAACGAGGGCGGTCATGTTCGAAGCTGCTAAGTTTGCTCACGACAATATCCGTAAGAGCTCAAAAGCTCTTGGACAGGTATCCGATTCATCAATGAGATTCTCCAAGGGTGTCGACGAGTATACAACTGTCATGGCAATGAAGCGTGCTCTCCACCTTATCGAAGAGCTTGGCTGCGGCAAGGTATCAAAGACTTCCTTCGATGTTAATACAGGCAATTCCGTCGAGCCCAGAAAGCTTACGGTCAGCGTTGCACGTGTTAACGGCGTTCTCGGAATCAAGGTCCCGGATGAGGATATCGTACGTATTCTGACAGGCCTTAACTTTGCACCTGAACTTAACGGTGATGAGCTTACGATTTATATCCCGGGTTACCGTGTTGATATGGAATCATATCAGGATGTAGCTGAGGAAGTCATCCGTATGTACGGCTACGACCACATCACACCCACATTCATCCCGACTGCAAAGGTTACATCCGGCGGATATAACTTAAAGCAGCGTTCAGAGCTCAAGATCAGGAATGCACTCTGTGCTGCAGGTGCTTCTGAAGGTGTGCATTATTCATTCTTCTCGCCTTCAGACTTCGATCTTTTAAGACTGCCCGAAAACGCACCCGAGAGAACCGCTATCAGGATCCTTAACCCGATCAACATCGATCTTTCGCTGATGCGTACAACTCTCGCGCCTCAGATGATCAGGGCGATGGCCAGAAACCAGAAGAACGCTATTCTTTCCGGCCGCATTTACGAGATGGGCAACAGGTTCCTGCCGAAGTCCCTGCCTCTTACGGAATATCCTGACGAGCGCGAGACGATCTGCATCGGTGTATTCGGCACAGATGAAGATTTCTTCTCCTTAAAGGGTCTTGTATCAGTTGTGGCTGACGCTCTTGATGTTGAATTCGATTACGAGAAGACAGAAAAGACATTCCTCCATCCCGGAAGAACTGCAAAGGTCATCTGCAACGGTGAAGAAGTAGGATATCTCGGCCAGGTCCTCTATGAGATCTGCGATGAGCTCGATATGCGTGTTCCTGCCTTCGTAGCCGAGATCGATCTTCGAACTCTCAGCAAGTATTACGGCAAGGACAGAAAGTTCATACCGCTCCCGAAGTTCCTTGAAGAGAAGCGTGACTTCTGCTTCGTTATGGACAAGGAGATCACATGTGCTCAGGTCGAGAAGGAGATCAAAGCTTCTTGTGATTACATCACCGCAATCGATCTTTTCGACATATATGAAGGCGCTCAGCTCGGCAACAAGAAGAGTCTTGCTTTCAGTGTAGTATTCACGCCGAAGGATGAGGAATTCAAGCCTGAGGTGATCGACGGATTCGTAAAAACGATCCTTGATAACCTTAACAGCAAGTACAATATCACTCTCCGCTCATAAGACTCTGCCGGTTACAGATCCTGAATTTGCCTTAATAGGTATATTAAGACGGATTTGATACAGTATGAGACGTAAAAGACAATAAATTAAAGGCTTTCAGCCGTTTTGCCGCCCGGTTTTCCGGGCGGTTTTTTATTGTCGTTATTGTCTTGTTTTGTCGTATTTTGTAAGGAAAATTCCGAGGCTTCCGATTGTATATTGAAGAGAAAAAGGAGGTTTTCTATGTCCACAATAGAATCTGCAGTAGCTTTTTCTCTAATTCTGATACTTCTCGCGTTCATGATCACCGGTCCCGAGGCTATAGCACTGGACAGCTTCGAACAGGCAAAGGCCGGAGGCAATGAACTGTTTTACATGGAAAGTGATAAGGACCTTTTAAGCAGGAATTATGTTGACGGCACTGTATGCTACGACACATCTCCGGAAAAATTCTGCACATATCTTACCGGGATATCGGATAACTTCAGGCTTATATACGGGTCTTTTACAGTGCTTGGAAAGGAGGAAGGAAATGAGGAGGGTTAAGCGCCGGGCAAGATCAAGACACGGGGCAGCTTCCGTTTTTCTTGCCATTATAATGTCTGCCCTGATCCTTGTGGAATGCACATTCCTAGCTTATGTATGGAATCTGGATTATGCATTGAGCGTTAATACTGCTCTCAAGACTGAGATAGACACTATACTAAGCGATTACAACAGACAGCTCTTTGATGTGTATGGCATATATGCTTTTTCTTTGGATGATGTCGACAGTTATTGTTTTGACAAGGCCCTGGAGATCAACGGCCTGGATGCGAAGTCCGAGCTTTATGTATCAGGCAGCCATGCTCTTACCGCTGAGGATCTTAAGCGCGCAGTCTCATCCTATAACTTTTACCGTGGAACCGGGATCTCATTTAAAGGCGTGGTGGAAGGGTATTCCGATCTTCTGACAGAGATCGACACAAAAGGGATCTTCAATCAGATAGGTGAATTCATGAGAAGTCCTGCTGCAGACTACCTTTCAAAGATCATCAAGGGAAAAGAGAACGCAGAGGAATGGGTCAATAAGGCAGAAGGTGTAATTGATATCGAAGAGGTTCTTGAAGCCGTCTCCGATACTGATTCTTTAAGGTCAGACTATAGGAATGTCATCAAGGATTTTGAACTCGATCTGGATATCGATATCGCTAACTGGGAATCTTTGCTCAATACGGTCTCAAGACTTGAAGCAGCCACGGATCTTGTATCAGACAAATCTCCGGATATCATGAAGAAATTCCATGTTGCCCATTACTGTGCATATAACTTCGACTGCTGGGTCAAGCCTAATGGCGATGCTACGATAAACGGCACGGGCTTCTCATCCATTCACAGCGAAAAGCATGCCGACAGTGAGTATATCGTTACAGGTCTGGACAAGAACGCAGCCGTACTCGAGACAGGATTCATCACGGCCAATATCCTTATTCTTGCGAATATGCTTAAGGATTATGCCAATGAGGAGATAAGAAATACGATCTACGTCGTGGCACAGTTTATATCAATGCTCATATCCGCGGTAAGCGAAGGAACGGTAAATATCGATCCGAGGATAATAGCCGTCGGTGTCACTTTCTATGTCTCGACTGTTCAGGCTATAAAAGACTTTCATGCGGTGTTATCGGGATCAAGAGCTGTCATTTTCGAATATGAAGGACAGAAGATGGTTACGATGAACTACAGGGATTTCCTTTATCTTTATGCTCTCTGCACTCCTGAAGACAAGCTCCTGGGCAGGAGCCTTGAGATCCTTACCAGAGATTACGGCGAACTATATAAGGGGATAGTGCTTGAAGCGGATTTCAGAGGAAGCACATATTCAATTGATAAGTCATATACGCTTTACGGATAGCAAGGCTTAATGCGGGAATCTTTCGAAGGAATAAAAAAGGGGGATAACATGAAGAACGATGAAATGGGTCAGGTAACGCTGGAAGCAGCAATTGCATTTACCGTAACGCTGGTATTTCTGGCTTCTGTCATAAGCTCTATAAATCTTTACCGTACGGATATCCTTATGAGACGCTCGTGTGAACAGACATGCGAGAAGATGTCGCTCCTTTATCCGCTGTCGGTTCCGGCCACGGATCTTGTGTCTTCAGCGGTAAATGCATTCCCTGATCTCGGGATAGGGGATACAAAGGGTGCTGATGTGCTCTCAAAGGTCGCTTCTGTTGGAGCGGGGATAGATAATGCAACAGGTCACACTCTTGAGGAACTGATCCTTCAGGGCATATTCTCACATACGATGGAGGAACAGATAAGGGAAGGCTTTGTTGAGAGGAACGGCGGATCGGATTTTTTCGCTCCTGATGATATACAGGTGTTTTTCGAAGTGAGCGATGAACATCACATTATAGAGGTTACAACGGAATATTCGGTCGCGACCATAGCCGGAAGAAAAAGCAGGAGTATTTACTCGGTGATCCCTCTTTACGGCGAACAGATGCTTCTTCTTCAGGGTGAGGGATCTGCCGCGAAAGATGAAGAAAAGAAGGACCACATCTGGTCATTGAGCAATTTTGACAGGGGAGATGCCTTCAGAGAACGCTACGGAGCAAATCTTCCAAAGACTTTCCCTGTAATTGACAAAGTCGAGGGCGGCGAGATCACGGCTATAAGGAGCATAGATCTTACATCGCCCTACTATCAGGAATGCTCAAATATCCAAAAGAAAATAAAAGATGATATCCTCTCGATCAGCCGGTTTGAGCCGCAGTCGGCAAATATCAACGGAAATACTTACAGTGTTGACTATATCAGTTCAAGGCATCTTACTGTTATAATACCCGAGAATTCCGGATCAGCCGGAAGGGAAGCAGTGGAGGAACTCAAGGGATATGCGTTTGTTAAGGGAGTTATCCTTGATGTTTGCGAGTACGGAACGTCAGATCGGTATTCCGGCGGGTGACAGACTTTTGCGCCTTTATTGTATTAAAATAAATAATGCGTTATTATGTATGGGTATGTTTGGAGGTAACTGACTTGAGACATGATAACAGCGTTAGACGCCCGAGTCTGGCTAATTCTAAGATAAATACTGACAAGACTGCGTCTCTTTCTATCGGGGATTCCTTAAGAAAGGCTAAGACCAATCTTATCTTTTCCAGATTGCTTCTGGGTATCCTTGTCATACTTGCTGTCACCGTGGTTTTCGTTGCGGTCTATATGGGATATGCTGCTCCTATCTGGGAATATCTGACTGAAGTGGTTTCCTGATCCCGGGACTGACAGATCAATAAAGGTGGCAAGATGGACGGTATAAAGGATTCACATTTTACTGACAGTGAAATTGAGGAATTAACTGATCTTTATAATGCTATGCTGACCATGCGTGACAGCTCTGAGATGCATAAGTTCTTATGTGATCTGTGTTCTATCAACGAGCTTCATTCATTTCTTCACCGCTGGCAGATAGTAAGAAGGATCGAACAGGGAAAGAGTTACGAGGAAATAATCAAAGAGATCTCGCCTGCCGAGGAGCCCGACAGCTGTAAGGCCGGTGAGACTAACAAAAAATCAACCGGAAGAGCACGTGGCAAGGCAAGATCTTCTACCAAGGTCAGCTCCACGACTATCTCGAGGGTCAAGAACTGTTATGTAAATCCCGAGGGAGGATACAGAACAGCACTTAACAGACTTAAGGAAGCTTCCGCGGAGAATAAAGAAGACAAACAGTAAAGGGTACAAAATGGGTTTAATTGAAAGCATTTTTGGTTCACACAGCGACCACGAACTCAAAAGGATCAATCCTCTCGTAGAGAAGGTAATGTCCTATGAAGAAGAGTATGCAAAGCTCACAGATCACGATCTGGCAGCTAAGACAGACGAGTTCAGGAAGAGATACGAGGGCGGTGAGTCTCTCGATTCACTGCTCCCTGAGGCATTTGCCACTGTAAGAGAGGCAGCATGGAGAGTTCTCGGCCTTAAGCCTTACAAGGTTCAGGTCATCGGCGGCATCATTCTTCACCAGGGCCGTATCGCCGAGATGAAGACGGGTGAAGGTAAGACCCTCGTGGCTACCATGCCGGTATATCTCAATGCTTTGACAGGCAAGGGCGTTCACGTCGTAACAGTAAACGATTACCTCGCAAAGCGTGACTCCGAGTGGATGGGCAAGGTTTATAAGTTCCTTAACATGAGCGTCGGACTCATCATTCACGATATCCCGATGAAAGACCGTAAAGGAATGTATGCATGCGATATCGTATACGGAACAAATAACGAGTTCGGCTTCGACTATCTCCGTGACAACATGGTCGTAAGTAAGGAGCAGATCGCACAGAGAGACCTTAATTTTGCCATCGTCGACGAGGTCGACTCGATTCTCATCGATGAAGCAAGAACACCTCTCATTATCTCGGGAAGAGGCGTTGAGTCTTCTGATCTTTACAAGAAGGCTGATTCCTTTGTTAAGACATTGAAGCCTTATACTGTTGTCGAGACAGACGACAAGGTCGATATGGACGAACTCGTAGGTGACGCTGATTATGTTATCGACGAGAAAGCAAAGACATCCGTTCTTACGGCAAACGGTATATCCAAGGCAGAGAGATATTTCAATATCGAGAACCTCTCCGATCCTGACAACTTTGACCTTCAGCACTATATCAACAATGCTTTGAAGGCTAACGGAAACTTTAAGAAAGACCAGCAGTACATAGTTCAGGACGGTGAAGTAATCATCGTAGACGACTTTACCGGAAGACTTATGCCGGGAAGACGTTTCAGTGACGGTGTTCACCAGGCTATCGAGGCCAAGGAGAACGTTAAGGTCGCAAACGAGAATAAGACGCTTGCAACCATTACATTCCAGAACTTCTTCCGTATGTACACCAAGCTCTCCGGAATGACCGGTACGGCATATACAGAGGAAGCCGAGTTCAGACAGATCTATAACCTCGATGTTATCCAGATTCCTACTAATAAGCCTGTTGCCAGAGTCGATGAGTACGATGCGGTATTCAAGACCGAGAACGGCAAGTATGCTGCTATCCTCAAGACCGTTAAAGAAGCAAACCAGAAGGGTCAGCCTGTACTCGTAGGTACAGTTAACGTTGATAAGTCAGAGCTCCTTTCAAGGATCTTCTCAAAATACGGAATCAAGCACAACGTATTGAACGCCAAGAACCATATGAGAGAAGCCGAGATCGTTGCACAGGCAGGACGTAAGGGTGCGGTTACGATCGCCACCAACATGGCAGGCCGTGGTACCGATATTATCCTTGGCGGTAACGCCGAGTTCATGGCTCTCCAGGAGATGAGAAGATTAGGCTATACAGAAGACCTTATCACTGCTTCCACAGCTCATAACGAGACTGACGATGAACTTATCCTTGAGGCAAGAAAGAGATTCTCTGACCTCGAGAGCAAGTATAAGGCAGAGCTTGCACCTGAAGCAGAGGAAGTAAGGAATCTTGGCGGTCTTTACATCGTAGGTACAGAACGTCACGAATCAAGACGTATCGACAATCAGCTCAAGGGACGTGCAGGACGTCAGGGTGACCCCGGAAGATCCAAGTTCTTCCTCTCTCTTGAAGATGACCTCCTGAGGATCTTCGGCGGTGCGAGAGTTTCTATGATCTATGAGAGCCTCGGCATCGAGGATGATATGGAGCTTCAGGTAAAATCCCTTACCAAAGTTATCGACAGCTCACAGAAGAAGCTCGAAGCAATGCACTTCTCGTCACGTAAGAGCGTCCTTGAATACGACGACGTTAACAACGTTCAGAGAACTATCACATATGAGCAGAGAAGACAGGTTATCTTCGGTGAGGATGTTCACGGTATTTATCTGCAGATGATCGAGCGTGTAGCTTCCCGTATCTGCAACAAGTTCGCGTTAGACGGCGTTATCACCTCAACCGAAAGATATTCATTAGGAAAGCTCGCTGAAGATATCTTCGGACCTCTTCCTTCCGTTCTTCTTATTCAGGATGTTGATAAGGATATTCCCGAATGTGACGAGCTGGCTTCGATGATCGCTGAAGAAGCCAAGGCAGCAGTCGAAGAGAAGGAGAAGGAGATCACTCAGGAAGTATTCCGTGAAGCTGAGCGCCAGATCCTCTTAAGAACTGTTGACCTCAAGTGGATGGATCATATTGATGCATTGGATCAGCTCGCAAGCGCAATCAGAATGATGAGTATCGGTCAGCACGATCCTGTTGTTGAATATAAGCTTGAAGGTTCTGCAATGTTCGAAGAAATGAACGAGAATATCCAGAATGATGCTGTCAAGTTCATCATGAGAGCGAAGTTCACACCTGAGACCCAGATCGAAGCAAAGCCCCAGATAAGAGAGATCAAGGAGAACCATGCAAGTGCTCCTTCCGTAACTCCTCAGTCTGCTGCAAAGCCTATCCAGGGTTCTACAGGCAACAATGCACCTTCAGCACCTGTTAAGCGTGATTCGGCAAAGGTCGGAAGAAATGATCCGTGCCCTTGTGGTTCAGGCAAGAAGTATAAGGATTGCTGCGGTAAGAAGTAATTCCTGATAAGATTTGAATCTGATCAAGAGGCTGCAATCTGCAGCCTCTTTATTCTCGGGACTTACGGGGCATGATAAATGATATAATTGATTTATGATTACTGATATAACTGAATTTATTAAACGTGTGGACGGCGCTGCTGATCATATCAGGAGCGTTTTGTCTGATAAGGAATTACCTTCCGTTTGCATCGTTCTCGGTTCCGGGCTTGGTCCGCTCTCTAAGATGGCGGAGGAGGCCATAGAGATCCCCTATAAGGACATTCCCGGTTTCCCTGTATCTACGGCTCCCGGTCATAAAGGTTCGCTTATTTTCGGCACTCTGTCCGGGAAAACCGTCTTCATGATGAACGGCAGATTCCACTATTACGAAGGGTATCCGATGGAGACCGTTACTTTTTATGTAAGAGTAATGGGAAGACTCGGCGTAAAAGTACTCCTTTTGACAAATGCTTCCGGCGGCATCAATCTTGACATGAAAGTGCCGGAACTTGTTGCAATTACCGACCACTTGTCCTTTAATGCCGAGCCGGTGTTAAGGGGTCCTAATATTGCAGAATTCGGCACAAGATTCCCGGATCAGTGCCATGTCTACGATCCTGAACTTACCGATATTCTTGTCAACAGTGCCAGAGATCTTAATATCAGGATCAGCAGAGGCGTTTATGCTTACTCAAAAGGTCCGCAGTATGAGACGCCTGCCGAGATAAGGGCGTTAAGGATAATGGGTGCCGACTGCGTCGGAATGTCTACAGTTCCTGAAGCAATCACAGCTTCTCACATGGGCATAAGAGTTGCGGCTATGTCATGCATAACCAATATGGCAGCGGGCATTTCCGGAAATCCCCTGTCAGAGCAGGAAGTTCTTGATAATGCTGCGCTGGCGTCAGAGAACAGTTGCGCACTCGTAAAAGAGTTTGTAAAAAGACTTGAAGTCTGAGAGGTTAAAGGATACATGGGTAATTACAATTACGAAGTAAAAGACATCAATCTTGCCCCTTCCGGGATCAAGAAGATCGAATGGGCATATCGCAATATGCCTGTTTTAAGAGCCATTGAAAGCGAACTTATTGAAAAGCAGCCTTTTGCAGGCCTTAAGATCTCCGTCTCGGTTCATGTTGAAGCCAAGACAGCATGCCTTGCAAGAGCTTTGGCAAGAGGCGGCGCCGAGGTTGCTCTTACCGGATGCAATCCTCTTTCGACTCAAGACGATGTCGCAGCAGCTTTGGCATCGATGGACATAATGAATGTTTATGCTGTTCACGGCGACAGCGAGGATGAATACTGGGGAAGATTAAGGAAAGCATTGAGCTTTAAGCCTGACATCGTAATAGATGACGGTGGCGATTTTGCTTTGCTGCTGCACTCAGAATTGAAAGATCTGGCTGAAAATGTCAGAGGCGGCTGTGAGGAGACAACAACAGGTGTTCACAGACTGGAGATATTGAAGGGCGAGAACAAGCTCCTTTATCCGGTTATTGCTGTCAACGATGCAAGATGCAAGCACCTTTTCGATAACAGATTCGGAACCGGTCAATCCGTATGGACAGCGATCATGGCTACAACTAATCTCGTTGTCGCAGGAAAGACCGTGGTTGTTGCAGGTTACGGAATGTGCGGCAGAGGCGTTGCCATGAGAGCAAAGGGCCTTGGTGCCAAAGTCATCGTAACAGAGATCGATCCCGTTAAGGCATGCGAAGCTATCATGGAAGGCTATCAGGTCATGACAATGGACGAGGCAGCTCCGCTTGGTGATTTCTTCGTAACCGTCACAGGCTGCAAAGACGTAATCGTCGCAAGACATTTCGAGGCAATGAAGGACGGAGCTGTCTGCTGCAATGCCGGTCACTTCGACTGTGAAGTTTCCGTAAAGGACCTTAATGAGATCTGTGTTGAGAAGGCAGAACTCCGCAACAACATAATCGGTTACAAGTTAAAGAGCGGCAGAACGGTTGCGGTTATTGCTGAGGGAAGACTTGTTAACCTTGCTTCCGGCGACGGTCACCCGGTCGAGATCATGGACATGAGCTTTGCTCTGCAGGCCCAGTCGGCAATGTATATCGCCAATAAGTCTGAACGTCTGCCTATTGATGTCTACCAGACTCCTGAGGTCATCGATAACCGCGTCGCTGAGATCCTTCTCTCGACAAAGGAGATATCGATAGACAAACTCACTCCCGAACAGGAGAAGTACATCAGTTCCTGGGATCTGTAATTGCATTGTTTTGGATTCTTGCCCACTGATTTGCGGCATTGCGTGAATCAGTGGGTATTTATTTGTTTGTTTTTCGCGCTCTCGAAAAGGAATTTACCCACTAAACTGCCCGATCAAAGGTATAAACAGCCAAACTTGTGTATTAAATAATAAAAATTTATAATATACGCGGAAAATTATTGATCGGAGACATATTAATGGCTTTAAGAAATTTAGTAATAGAAGGCGATCCGCTTCTTAGAAAGACTTCAAGACCCGTGGACGAGATTACGCCCAGGATCATTAAGCTTTTGGATGACATGGCTGACACCATGTATTACGAGGGAAGAGGAATCGGTATTGCCGCACCTCAGGTCGGTGTATTAAGAAGAGTGTTCATAGTTGATGTCGGCGACGAGCACGGTCTTATCGAATTCATCAATCCGGAGATCCTCGAGACTTCAGGTTCCCAGACAGATAATGAGGGATGCCTTTCGGTACCGGGCAAGACCTGCGAGGTCGAAAGACCCCAGCATATCAAGGTAAAGGCTCTTAACAGGAACGGTGAGGAGTTTGAGCTTGAGGCAGATGATCTCCTTGCAAGATGTATCTGTCACGAGAATGACCACCTTAACGGAATCCTTTTTATCGACAAATCCGTTGACGGCAAGATCTATAACGCGGAAAGCGGTGAGGAGTGAAGACGTGGACAGGCGTGAACTTAAGATAGTATTCATGGGAACGCCTGAATTCGCAGCGACGAACCTCAAGGCGTTGATAGACGGAGGCTTTAATGTGGCACTGGCTCTCTGCCAGCCTGACAAGCCAGTCGGACGCAAGAATATCCTGACAGCGCCCCCTGTAAAGGTGCTGGCACAGGAGAACGGCATTGAAGTATACCAGCCGGATACTTTAAGAAATGATGAGGCGCTCAATAAGATCGCTTCATATAATGCTGACCTTATAGTTACGGCAGCTTACGGCAAGATCCTTCCCCGGAATATTCTGGATCTTCCTTTGTACGGTTGTATCAACTGTCACGGAAGCCTTCTTCCGGCAAGAAGAGGTTCTGCGCCCGTTCAGCGTGCTGTGCTTGAAGGTGATAAGCTGACAGGCGTAACGTTCATGAAGATGGATGCCGGAATGGATACCGGAGACATCATCGACAAGATTGAAGTAGAGATATATCCCAATGAGCATAGCGACAGCCTTATGGAAAGACTCGCCGGGGCTTCCGCTTCCATGCTCCCGTCAATTATTGACGGCTGGACAGAAGGTAAATATGTACCGGTAAAGCAGGATGATTCCCTTGCCACCAACTGCCCGCCGATAAGACCTGAAGAAGGTGAATTCACTTGGGATCAGCCGGCAGCAGACATCCATAACAGGGTAAGGGCATTGAGCTCATGGCCGGGGGCATTTGTTATGAAGGGCGAGAACAAGCTTAAAGTGCTGGATTCCGAAGTCCTGGAAGATGAGACGGCAGTACCTGATGAACTGAAAGATGCAGAGCCCGGCACTGTCGTTAAGGCAAAAGGTGAGAACCTGATAGTTAAGTGCGGAACCGGATTTCTCAAGGTAAAAGAACTTCAGCGGCCCGGCGGCAAGAGACTTAAGGCCAGAGACTGCGCACATAATTTTACTGTGGGTAATCCTGTAATGTAGGAGAATTCCTGATGTCTGACGAGATCAAGTACAAGAAGAAAGAACTGCAGAAGATAATTACTGACAATAACGAGAGAGAGCTCTGTTTTCTTATGCTCTACTGGGTATATGAGAAGGATGCTTATTCCAACCTTGTTATCAAGAAGGCTGACAAGATCGCGAATGAACAGGGTAAGAAGATTGATTTTGCAAGGGCAATGCTCTACGGAACTCTTACCTATACATTTACGGTCGATTTTCTTATAAGACACATCACAAAAGAAGAAGTTGAGCAGATGGATCCCGTTGCAAGAACGGTCATAAGAATGGCTGTCTGGCAGATCCAGTTCGGCAACAATATCCCGGTATATGCTGCCGTTGATTCCGCTGTCGAGATCACAAAGAAGTACAATCACAAGGCTTCAGGATACGTCAATGCTGTATTAAGAAAGTTCGCTGATGCACCTGAGGCAAAAAGATTCTTAGAGCAGTTCAAGCCCGGCATAAGGGTTGCTTTAAAGCCTGAGATCTACGGCATTTTCAAAAAGGATTTCGGCAAACAGACGGCATTTGAGATCGGAAAGGCGATGCTCGAACCTGCTCATATAACAGTAAGATTCGATGCACACAAGGTCGATCGCGATACTCTGATCAAGGAACTTAAGAAGGAAGGGATTACTGCAGTAAAGGGAAGCTTTATTTCTGACTGCGTAGAGATCACCGGAGGCCTTAACGGTCTTGAGAACACAGAGTGTTTCAATAAATACGGAATGTTCGTGCAGGGTCAGGGCGCGATGCTCGCATCCCACGTTGCACACCCGAGAGTAGCGGACAAGATCCTTGACTGCTGTGCGGCTCCGGGAGGAAAGTCCACACACATGGCCCAGATGTGCCGTGATGATCTGCATATCATTGCCGTCGATATCAACGAGGCAAGGCTTAAACTCGTAAGGGACAACTGCGATAGACTTGGACTTACATCCATTGAGACTGTCTGTGCCGATGCCTCGAAAATAAACAAGGACGACAAAGAGTCCAAGAAGACATACGACATCGTTCTTTGCGACGTTCCGTGCAGCGGACTCGGCCTTCTCGGAAGAAAGCCCGATATAAGGGAGAAGTTCTCATATGATGAATTGGATGAGCTTATCCCGCTTCAGTACTCGATATTAGAGCACGCATCCAAGATGGTTCGTCCGGGCGGTACGCTCATTTACTGTACATGCACTCTTAATTCGGACGAGAATGAGAATCAGGTCGAGCTTTTCCTTTCCGAGCATAAGAGATTCCATACGGTTCCTATTGATAAATTCCTTCCGGAGGATATCTATATGGATGAGGAAAGACAGGAACTGGTTCAGAACGGCATGATAACTCTTCTGCCGCACATCGATAAGTGCGAAGGCTTCTTTATCTGCCGTATGGAAAGAGACCGAAAGGAAGAGTGATCTTGAAAGATAAGTTCTGTCTTGATTTGGATATAAATGACCTTACCAAATGGTGTGAGGAACGCGGTGTGCCTAAATACCGTGCGGCCCAGATATACGGCTGGCTCTCATCGGGCTGTGTAACTACTGATGAGATGACCAATGTCCCGAAGAATGTAAGGGCAATGCTCGAAGAAGACTTTATTTTCGGGGGCTTCACATTAAAAGATCATCTGGTATCGAAGCTCGACGGCACCGAGAAGTTCGTATTTGCTCTATATGACGGCAACATAATAGAGACAGTGGCTATGAGATATAAGACCGGTATTTCCGTATGTATCTCATCGCAGGCAGGTTGCAAAATGGGATGCGCTTTCTGTGCTTCCGCGAAAATCGATTTCGGAAGGAATCTTTCCCCGGGAGAGCTTCTTGCCCAGGTAACAGTAACTCAGAAGAATCTCGGCGAGAGGGTCAGAAGCGTTGTAATAATGGGTATCGGAGAACCCTTTGATAACTACGCGAATGTAATGCGTTTTATAAAGCTTGCCAACGATCCGGACGGGCTTAATCTCGGCGCGAGACATATTACTCTGTCTACCTGCGGCATAGTCCCTAAGATAGAGGAATTCACAAAAGAAGGTTTGCAGGTTAATCTTGCGGTCTCGCTTCATGCGCCGAATGATGAACTGCGTAAAAAGCTCATGCCGGTCGCAAAGGCTTTTCCTCTGGATAAGCTCATGCAGGCATGCAAAGAATATACGAAGGCGACCAACAGAAGGATTACCTTCGAATACAGCCTTTTCGCGGGCGTGAATGACACGCCGCAATGTGCAACCGAGCTTATAAAGCTCTTAAAGGGCGGACTTTACCATGTAAATCTCATCGCGGCCAATAAGGTTCCGGGCACTAAGTTTACTTCAGCTTCACCTGCAAAGGTAAAGCAGTTCAGGGATATTCTTGAATCAGGCGGAATAAACGCGACAGTAAGGCGTGAGATGGGTTCTGACATAATGGCTGCCTGCGGACAGCTCAGAAGAGGAACTATAGAGGCGGAAAGATGTTAGCTTACGGAATGTCAGACAAGGGTCCGGTCAGACCGGTCAACGAAGACAGCTTCGATTACGGCATGATAGGCAACTGCCTCTGTATGGTTGTCGCTGACGGCGTCGGCGGCGAGGCATGCGGAGAGATCGCCAGCAGGATAGCCGTGGATACCGTAATGAGCGAGCTTAAGGAGAACCTGCCTTTTGTAAAAGAGAGGGAGGATCTGCCGGCGTTTTTTAAGACTGTCTTTAACAAAGCCAACGTAAAGATCCTTCGTGACTGCCTTGAGCACAGAGAGCGTATGGGAATGTGCACTACGCTTACCATTGCCATGC
Organism: Clostridiales bacterium; assembly: GCA_017428155.1. Classification (GTDB taxonomy): domain Bacteria; phylum Bacillota; class Clostridia; order Saccharofermentanales; family Saccharofermentanaceae; genus Saccharofermentans. The sequence goes on from JAFRRJ010000013.1 coordinate 27,577, forward strand.
TTAAAGGGACGGAGCTTACGATTGCGCATATCGGCGACACCAGAGGGTATCTGCTTCACGGACCGGAGCTCATCAAGCTTACGGAAGACCATAATGAGGCCGGTAAGCTCGTGAAGAAGGGGCTTTTGTCGGAGGATGAGGCAAAGTGTCATCCGGGCAGGAGCAGGCTTTTCAAGGTCTTAGGTGAGAATCAGTATCTAAATCCGGACATTTACAGTTATAATATAAGTTACGGTGATTTGGTCTTTCTGTGCTCTGACGGACTTTATTCCTTCATGAGCAACGAACAGTTCAAGGCCTGCTCACAGGAGCGCAATCATCCGGAGAGAATCTGCGCAAAGCTGATTGCACAGGCAATCGAAGGAGAGAGCACGGACAATATTACGGTTACTATAGGCAGGGCAGAGCCCGCCGCTGAATTATAGGGGGACTTATGGCAAATCAGGTTCACGGCCCCGAGGGCATGATATTTGCGAACAAGTACAGGATCGTCAAGCTGATCGGCTCAGGCGGAATGGCTAACGTATATCTCGGTATCGATATGAATACCGGAGTTAATGTAGCCATAAAGATATTGAAGCCCGAGTTCTCGTCTGACGAGGAATTCATCAGAAGATTCGATGCGGAAGCGAAGTCAGTTGCTTCCTTAAATCACGCTAATATCGTTAAAGTCTTTGGTGTAGGCCACGAAGGTAATTTCAGATACATCGTTCAGGAATATATCGAAGGCATCACGGTTAAGGATCTTATCAATCAGAACGGTCACCTTGACTGGCGCAATGCAGTCCCGATCGTTATCCAGATCGGTCTTGCTCTTGATTACGCTCACCAGAACGGTATCGTTCACAGAGACATCAAGCCTCAGAATATTCTTATCTCGCGTGACCGTGTCGCGAAAATAACCGACTTCGGTATCGCGCGCGCCGCATCATCCACCACGATCACTATGACCGGCGTTCAGATGGGTTCAGTACACTATTTCTCACCTGAGCAGGCAAGAGGCGGCAATGTCGGCCCTCAGTCAGATATCTATTCATTAGGCGTATCGCTTTTCGAGATGGTCACGGGAAGACTGCCGTTCGACGGCGATTCCAATGTTGCTATCGCAGTTAAGCATCTTCAGGAGACACCTCCGGTACCGTCATCTCTCATGCAGGGTATTCCGAAGGGTCTTGATTCCATCATTGCAAAATGTATGCAGAAGAGCCCTGAAAGACGTTACCAGACTATGCGTCAGCTCGTAATGGAGCTCGATTCGCTCCTGGTCGATCCTAACGGCATATATGGTGTTATTACTAATGTTGCCGACAAGAATACGAGTGCGGATAACAATATCTCGTTCAGACAGGATCCTGAATATGAGAAGATCTCAGAGATCGAGAAGAGTGCCGAATCAAGACGTATCTCCAGATTCAGGGACAATGTCCTTCTCGCTCTTATTATCGTTGTTATAGTCGGATTCCTTATCGGTATGGGTATCCTTGTTATTAAGGCGGTCGGGAAAGCCACCAAGGTTAAGGAGAATACCGATTATACCGTTGAGAACTACGTCGGATTAAGAGCCGATGAGGTCATCAATAAACTTGAATTGTCAAACGTCAATTACTCGGTCAATTATCAGACGACTGACTCCTTCGAACCCGGTATCGTAATAGACCAGAGCATTGCCGAAGGCATCGTTATCTCAACAAACAATAAGCTGAGCACTCTCGTAATCACTATTTCGGCAGCAGATGAGTCGATCGTTCTTGCGAATTATGTAAATTCCGATTATGAGAACTGCTACAAGTCACTCCAGAATCTCGGCCTTAAGCCTGTCTTTAGAGCTGAGCCTTCCGATTCAGTTACTCCGGGTCTTGTTATAAGGACTGAGCCTGAGGCGGGCAAACAGGTATTAAGAGGAGAGCAGGTTGTTATCATATACGCTACAGAGCCTTCCTCGAGTGTTGTACCTGATGTTGTCGGCAAGAGCGTTTCCGAGGCAGCATCCAAGCTTGAGGAGAGCAGCCTTAACTATACCGTACAGGGTTCTGCTGAAGTGCTTTCACTTCCTGCAAGCCAGCAGATCGTTATCCTTACGGATCCGGTTGCCGGACAGACTGTAAACAGAAAGTCCACCGTTAAGCTTTATGTCGGAACACAGGAAGACTACCAGAACGGCGGAACACCTACTCCTACACCACCGCAGGCTGTTATCGAAGTTAAGATGAGCGGTTCCGGTCAGGCACTGGGCGGCGGCACATATGAACTGAATACTCAGGTAACACTTACAGCAACACCTGCTACAGGCTTCATGTTCGATTGCTGGCTCGATGAATACGGCAATACTCTTGCAGTATCTCCCACATATACATTTGTGGTTAAGGAGAGTACATCGTTCACGGCTGTATTTGCTCCGCTTCCGACTGCAACGCCGGTTCCGACTGCAACTAACACGCCGGTACCTGCAAATCCTACGACACCTCCGCAGCCGACTGTTCAGGAGCCTGATCCTAATCAGGGCGGCCAGGGTGAAGTAATATAAGATCACTTACGGGGGCAATGGTTGACAGCTGATGGCTAACGGAGATACTTTCCGGGGTGTTATAACCAAGGGAGTGGGCGGAGTATATACCGTCCGCTTCACAGTTTCAGGAAAGTATGAGTTTGCCCTTTGTGCAGCAAGAGGCAACATAAGACTTAAAGGTATAAAGCCTGCCATAGGTGACAGGGTATCCTTTATGTCTTCCGGCGATCCTGATATCCCTTATGTAATAACGGATATTGAGGAGAGAACGAGCTTTATCGCAAGACCGCCGGTTGCCAATCTGTCAGTGATACTTCTCACGTTCTCGGTTGCCGATCCGGCGCCGGATCTGACACTGCTGGATAAGATGCTGCTTATTTGCTCTATAAGTGACATTAAGCCTGTCATCATCTTTACCAAGGGCGACCTCAACGGCGATGAGTGTGAAAGGATTTGTTCAGTTTATACTAAGGCCGGCTATGAAGTTCTCGTATCTTCCCCTCAAAAGCCTGTTACCAAAAATGATCTAAAGGATATAATAGGTGATGGAATTGCCGCCTTTGCAGGTCCTTCGGGAGTAGGCAAGAGCACTTTATGCAATTCTCTTCTAGGTCTCGACATTATGCAGACCGGCGAAGTAAGCGCCAGGATCAAGCGCGGCAAGCATACGACCAGGCACGTCGAGCTTCATGAGTTTTATGACGGTTTTATCTGTGACACGCCGGGGTTCACCTCGCTGTCATTGGAAGATCAGGGAATCGATTACAGGGATGTGCTTTACGGATATCCCGAGATCACTTCTCTTGCGACAGGATGCAGGTTTGACGACTGTTCGCACCGCAAGGAAGACGGATGCGTGATCAGGAATGCTTTGTCTCAGGGTCTTATCGATCATGGACGCTATGACAGATATACAAGCTTTTATACAGAGCTTTACGATAATAGGAACAACTACAGGCACAGGAGAAAGCAATGAGAGATATAGAGATAGCACCTTCCATTCTTGCAGCCGATTTCGGCTATCTTATGAGAGATATCCAGGCAGTTGAGAGTAATGCCGAGTATCTGCATATCGATGTAATGGACGGCCACTACGTCAATAATATCTCCTTTGGTATTCCGGTTATCCAGTCGATACGAAAATATACAGGCATGAAGTTTTATACACACCTCATGATCACAGAGCCTGAGAAGTATATCAAGGCTTTTGCTGACGCCGGTTCTGACAATATCACTTTCCATATCGAGTGTGCCAAAGATCCTGACAAGCTTATAGAAGAGATCAAGGCTTTAGGGCTTAGCGCCGGTATCTCGGTCCATCCGGATACACCGATCGAGAAAGTATTTCCTTATATCGGCAAGGTCGATATCATCCTTGTCATGACTGTTTATCCCGGATTTGGAGGACAGGGATATCTGCCTTCATCTGATGCAAGGATAAGAGCGCTTAAGAAAGCTATTGATGAAGCCGGAAGTGATACCGTAATCTCCGTGGACGGCGGCGTTACAAGGGACAATATCAAAGAGATCTACGATGCCGGCGCAAGATTATTCGTTGCAGGAAGCACAGTGTTTAACGACAAGGATCCTGCAAAGGCCATAGAAGATCTGATCCGATGCTGTACATTATCGTAACGGGCGGTCCGTTGCCCGATGAAGCGGCAGACCTGATCAGGAGATATTCCGTACCATCTGAAGATACTGTAATTATCGGCTGTGACGGCGGCTGTGATTTTCTCGCGAAGCACGGTCTGATTCCGCATATGGCTTTAGGTGATATGGATTCCATATCAGAAGACGGCATAAGGTTCCTTGAAGATAACCATATATTCGTAGAGCGATACCCTGTCGAGAAGGACTGGACCGATACAGAGATCGCTTTAGGAAAGACTGAAGATTCAGATGAGATATTGATCGTCTGTCCCGTGACAGGAAGGATCGATCATGTTATCGCCAATCTTCAGCTTATGCTGAACTTGCGATCTGAAGGCCGCAGTATCTTTGCTTCTGACGGGATCTCGTTTTGTTACCCTCTGGCAGGAAGTGACGGGGATTCGGTTGATATCGATATCAAGGATATGCAAAAGCCGTTGTCGGTCTCGCTCGTTCCGTGGGATTTCGCGGTTCCGGTAAAGGGTGTTTCCACAAATGGTCTTTATTATGCGCTCGATAATCAGGACCTCACTGCCGGTAAGACCTTATCATTCTCGAATCACCCTCGAAAAGGAGCTCGCAGCATAGCTGTATCGATCAAGTCCGGTATGCTGCTCGTCATCATAACAGAAGCTGTATAAGGGGATATAACGTGCAGTTCAATTCTTTCTTGTTCATATTATTATTCCTGCCGTTGTTCATAGCTTTTTATTTTATCTGCAACAGGATAAACATGAAGCTGGGCCCGCTCCTTATAATCGTTTCAGGTCTTGTATTCTATTATTTTGCCGGAAAGGATTCTTTTGTCCTTCTCCTGATAAGCTGCGCGGTCAATTATCTTTTCGCGCTGCTTATAAGCAGGATGACAAAAGGGAAGAAGACGGCACTGATCATAGCCGTATCAGTTAATGCCGGACTTTTGCTCTTCTATAAATATATTCACATCATTTTGGGATATATCCCTAATGACGTTCTTTCAAAGGCGTTCGTTAAGGTTCCGGAATTTGCATTCCCATTAGGTATCAGCTTTTTTACCTTCCAGCAGATCATGTATGTCGTGAATGTCTATAAAGGGAAGATAAGCAAAGCGGATATTACCGATTATCTGGCCTATATAATGTATTTCCCGAAGCTTATCATGGGACCTCTTGCTGAGCCTTCTGATCTTATAGCGCAGATTAACGATCTGAGCAAAAGAAGGATAAATATTGATAACATAACGACCGGCATAAAGCTCTTCAGTTTTGGTCTTTTCAAAAAGCTTGTCCTTGCCGAGACTTTCAAGGCGGCTGCTGACTGGGGCTTTACAAATCCTGATATCGCGACATCTATAGATCTTATCCTTGTAATGCTCTTTTATACATTTGAGATCTACTTTGACTTCAGCGGTTACAGTGATATGGCCGTAGGAGTATCCAAAATGATCAATATCGATCTTCCTTTGAACTTTGATTCTCCTTATAAAGCTGTATCTGTAAGAGATTTCTGGCGCAGATGGCATGTGTCGCTTACAGGCTTTTTTACTGAATATATCTATTTCCCGTTGGGCGGAAGCAGAAAGGGCAGGATAAGGACATATATTAATATCATGACCGTCTTTCTTATAAGCGGAATATGGCACGGTTCAGGTCTGGTGTTTATTCTCTGGGGCGCGATACACGGCATCCTTCAGGTGCTGGAAAGACTATTAGATAAAGTCTTCATCAAGATCCCCAAAGTCATCAGATGGATATATACATTTGTATCTGTTAACTTCTTATGGCTGCTTTTTAATTCCGGTTCGGTCAGACAGTGGTATTCGATCGTCTTAAAGATGATCAGGTTTGAAGACCTTACAATAAGCAAGGCTCTTTTAAAATCTTTCAGACTTCCCGAGACTTCCATGCTTTTGGATGTCTTTAATATCAATCTGCCTAAGAATCAGAACGACCTGCTGATCCTGGTGCTTTTTACATTAGCAGCATTTGTAATATGTCTTATTCCCAAGAACAACTACAGGAATCAGGATAAGAAGACAGTTCTTAACATGATCCTTGCAGGATTGTGTCTTGTGTGGGCCGTCCTTTGCATCAATGCAAGTGCGGTATTTATCTATCAGGGATTCTAGGAGAATGTTATGAGCTCGAGAAAATGGCTTACAGGTTATTGTCTTATAGTTACCATCCCGCTGATCCTTATTGCGGTATGGGTAATTAAGACGGATCCTTATTTCCATTTCCATAAACCTGATACATCTAATTACTATTACACGCTCAATAAAGAACGTTTCCAGAATGACGGTATATTGAGGAACTTCGAATACGACGGGATCATCACTGGAACTTCAATGGCCGAGAATTTTAAGACATCTGATGCAGAATTGTTCTTCGGAGGAACATTTGTCAAAGTGCCTTATGAAGGCGCTTACTTTCAGGAAATAGACCGGGAACTTAGAGTTGCACTTAAGCACGACCGGGACCTGAAGATAATAATCAGAGGCCTTGACATGAACCGGTTCAGAGCCGATAAAGACCAGACGAAGAAGAGCGTATATGATTTCCCGGAGTATCTTTATAACGATAATCCATTTGATGATGTCGAGTATCTTTTCAACAGGAATGTAGTTTTCGAGGACTGTTATGAGATGACATCCGACAGGTTAAGTGATGGGTTTACGCCCGGCATTACTTCATTCGATGATTACAGGAACTGGATGAAGAACTATAACTTCGGCTATGAGTCTGTGCTGGGTGAGGGCACGCAGGAGACAGACTTTAAGAGAGCTCAGCCGGATCTTTCAGAAAAAGAAAAAGAGAACGTGAGAGCAAATGTCAGGCAGAATATTACTGACCTTGCAAGGGAATATCCTGATGTGGATTTCTATATCTTTTTTACTCCGTACAGTGTGGTCTGGTGGCAGAAGCAGATCAACGACGGGAATTTCAACAAGCAGATACAGGCCGAGAGGATCGTTATAGAAGAGATGCTTCAGGTAAGCAATATAAAGCTTTATTCATTCAATAATCTTACTGACATTACAACTGATCTCAATAACTATAAAGACGATATCCATTACGGCGACTGGATCAACAGCCTTATGCTCAGTTACATGAGCAGCGGCACCTGCCTTCTTTCTGAAGATAACTATCAGGACTATCTTAAGAGTGAAGAAGAGTTCTATGGAAGTCTTAACTATGACAGATGTTACCTGTATCAGAAGGACTACAGGAAGGATTATCTGGCCGCGGCGGTCTTGAATGAGGAGATCTACGGAGTAGAGCCTTATATAGTCAGTGAACCGAAGCCTGAGGGCAACAAATACGTGTTAACAATAGATGATGTAAGTGCTTATAAGTATATCGTCTGCAAAGAAGCGGTAAGCGAAGGAACTAATACGATAAGTATCTACGACGGCAGCGGCACGCTTTTGTTCGAGGAATCGCGAATCGAGCAGTCCGGCTTTACCGGCAGTCAGCATATAATTGATATCGAACGGTTCGAAGGCCGGATGGAGATAGTTTTCACGGGTGAATATATCGAGTCATCATTGACGGGAGAGAAGCGGTTCGTATACAGCGAGATAGCCGTTTACTAAAAGCGACAAAACCGACAAAACCCGCCGGATTTGCATTTTTGACCCCCGAAATTGAGACTTTTGGCTATTGAATGAGACCCGCAAACTGAATACACTAATACTGCATAAAAACGAACGCATCCTTCGGGGTGCGTTTTTTTATGCGAATTTTTATTTACGGAGGATTTGAATATGATGAGTTACGAGAGTTTCACAAAAAAGGTGATGCGGGATTTCCTTCTCTACATGCCGGAACAGTATGCCGGTTGTGAACTGGAAATCAAGAAGGTGCCAAAGGTCAACACCTGTCTTACCGGGGTCATAATCAGACCCAAAAACTTTAAGGGCACATACTGCAGTCCGACATTCTATCTTGAGCGCATGTACGAGCAGTACAAGGAATGCGGTTCGTTCGAGAAGGTCATGGCAAATCAGGCTGTCTATCTCGAAGAGGCAATGAAATTCCTGCCTGAAGATATCACAAGGATCGATATCGCCAACATGAAGGACAGGATCGTATTCCAGATCGTCAACACGAAGGAGAACCGGGAAATGATCAATCTCTGTCCCCACAGGGAGGTCATGGATCTTACGATCGTCTACAGAGTCATCATGAACGTTGATAAAGAAGGCGTATCGGGCTTTCTTATCACCAACGACATTGCAAGCCTCGAGGAGATGTCTGAAGAGCTTCTTTACCATCTGGCAAAGAAGAACACTAAGAAGATCTTTCCTTTCAAGAGCGAGCGGATAGAGAAGACCATGGGCCGCCTTATGAAGCGCTGGGGAGCTGACGATGAGGATATAGGATGCTCATTTCCGGATCTTGATTCAGTCCCTGAGAAAGACCGTGTATATGTTATCAGCAACAAGTACGAGTTCTTCGGCGCCAATGCTCTTCTGTACAAGGATGTAATCGCAAAAGTAGCAAAGAATATCGGCACAGACTGTTATATACTGCCGTCTTCAGTTCATGATCTTGTCGTTCTGTCAAAGGAGTCTTTCAGCGAGGCTTCAAAGCTCATTAACCTTGTAAAAGAGACGAACAGCGAACACGTAAGACTGTCGGACAGGCTGTCAGACAGCATTTACCTTTACAGTATTGTTGACGGCTCCATCAACCGTATCAGTGAACCGGAGGAGGAAGCATCGTGAGCAGGATCGATCTTAACAGATTCAGGACGGGTTTTATCTCGAGCCTTTTAGCGGCAACGGTTGCAATCTGCACCTTGCCGCTTTTTATATACCGCGAAAAGACCAAGGCAGCAGTATTAAGCCAGAACGCCCTCGTTTCCGAATCAGATACAAAGGCGGCCGGCTATTCAAGCGAGAAAGCTTTCAGAGACGCGGTGCTCTCATCCTGCCAGAGATTGGAAGGCGTAAAGTACGAATGGGGCGGCGGGGGCTGGAACGGCATTGACTGTGCAGGCTCAGTCAGCATCGCATATGCAGCGGCGCTTGGCACAGTCAGCATTAACAGTACTCCCGGTTCTTATGGCAGCAGGACTCTTTCTTATTCAGGCGGCGGTAATCCGGACAAGTACGGATTTTACAGACCGGGCTTTGCAGGGATCAAGACAAGCTTTACCAACGGCATCTATAAGAAAAGGGGAATAACACCTTCAGAGAACCACTTCTCGAGCTTTGAAACGAACGGAGTTACAGGCATTCAGTCCGAAGAGTGGCTCGATATAATCAACACATACGGATTCAAACCCGGCGACATGATCGTCTGGTGGAACGACAGCAATGACAGCGTAAATGCACAGCACATAACGATCTATGCAGGAATCGAGGACGGCGTCCCGGTCCACTGGACAGCGAGTTCAAGCGCGGGGTATTTCTGCAAAAAGCCTTTGGCTGACAGTTCTTCCGAAGCCGGCAAAGGCAGTTTTACCGGCTTCATGGGTCTTAAGGCCACCGCACTTATAGATGCTGCATATGTCGGATTCTATATAGATAAAAGGGATCCTTCAGGCATCAACTATACGGGCTGCGTGTTCTCGGTATATAAGGATTCAGACCTTACAAATAAAACAGGCGAACTAAGAGATGACGACGGCAACGGTATCTATTCCGACTACTACGCTCTTAAAGACGGCGAATATGTGAATCAGAAATACCGCCTTACACTGACAGACGAGCAGTCTTGTGATTATTATGACGACCTGTTCTTCAAAGAGACAACAGCTCCTTCGGGAGTGATCCTTCCTGACGGATCTTATGTAAGCCTTAAAGATCCCGCCGGAAATGTTCCTTCATACTATGAGTTTAAAGACGAATCTGTTTACGAAGCAAAGATAAGACTTAACAGAACAAACGGAAGCACAGGAAGGCTTGAATACTCAGTTACAGGACCTGACGGTACCGTGCTTTTATCTGCTTCTGACAGCAGTTATTCATATAACCCCGGTTCGAACGATGTCGTTATCACCAACATGGTATCTGACAGCTCTTCGATGGGCCGCGGCACTGACGGAGGCCTATTTACCGATGCAAGCAGCATCAAGCTCGAGAAGACCACTTCAACTGCATTTGATGTTACTTCTACGGAATTTACGGTATTTGAAGGCTCTGATGCCGTTGCGGTCTATAAGTATTCTGACGGAAGCTGGAAGTGGTTTGATGCTTTCGGAAGAGAATGGCCGGGCGCCGGATCGTTCCCGGTAAAATACGGAACGGAATACACTCTTACAGAATCATTTGCCAAAGGTGAACCTTATAAATGTGCTGACGGAAGCATACTGGAATATGAGTATTCAAATGATTCCGGCTGGAATAAAACAGGCGATACGTCTTATGAATACACGTTTACTACAGGAGATGTCTTTTCGAAGGAGACGTATTCTTATGTCGTCATGAACAACAGGATATCGGGCAAGTTCAAGCTGTTAAAGAACGTATCTGATGAGGACGATTCGCCGGAAGGGTTTGTTTTCGAGCTTTGGGACGAATCGAAAACCGTTTTGCTGGCGAAGGGAACATCGGCAGCGGACGGTACAGTCTATTGGGAGAACGGATCAGGTCAAAACCTTGCTTCATTGGATCTTCCTTCGGGTAAATATGTCCTTGCAGAGATCATTCCGGTCAAGTGCTTCGAAAACACTTCCGCCGGCTATGCTTACAAGATCCCGGAAGGATTTAAAGACGGCAAGGACGGCAAATGGTATAAGGACATAGTCATCGGCTCAGAACTTTATACTGATACCGTTACTAACGACAGAAGCGAATCTTCGATAAGGATCACAAAGTCGTCTGAAGACGGCGAGATCAAGGATGTCGGATTCGAGCTTTTCTACGGCGGCAATTCAGATGATCCTTTATGGCAGGATTCGAAGATTGCAGAAGGTAAGACAAATTCTAAAGGCGTTCTTAAGTTTGCGAATCTTCCTTCCGGCTGGTACAGGATCGATGAAGTCGTAATGCCGTTTTATAAAGTAACCTGGGATGACGGTTCGGAAGGCAGGTCCAGGACAGTCAGGATAACCGGCAAAGACGATAACAGGACTATACAGGTCAGGGCAGAGAACAGGATCGATATCAATCCTGTTCTAAGCACGGAGCTTACAGGAAGCCTTTCTTCACATGATGTGAACTGCGGCAAATATACGAGACTTACTGACCGCGTCTTCTTCGAAAACCTCGTCGCCGGCTGCACTTATACGATCACGGGCACGCTCGTAAATAAGAAGACCGGCGAAGAGCTTAAAGACTGTGAAGAGCGGGAATATAAGATCTCTATACCTTTTACAGCAGATGAGGCGGTTGGAGAGATCTATAAAGACATGAACGGCAGGGAAGTGGTCAAAGGTTATATCGATGTCGGTTTCCTTGCAGATACAGATTATCTGTTCTCTCAGGCATTTGCTTCCGGTGAGAGTGCATTGGAAATCGTGTGTTTTGAGGAACTGGAGTTCAGAGGCATCACGATAGCAGAGCATTGCGATCTTGAAGATGAACATCAGACTGTAAGAGTTGCGCCGGAGATAACGACAAAAGCTGTTGATAACGGCACTGGCACAGGCGTTCTGACTTTAGCGGAAACAGTCGGCATCACTGACACTGTCAGTTATAAGGGTCTTGAGCCAGGTGAAGCATATGTGCTTACGGGAACGCTTATCGATAAGGCAACAGGTAAACTGTATATGGATGCTGATGGAAGAACTTATAGTGAGACCGTAACTTTTGTTCCGGAGGCATCTTCAGGCGATATAACTGTGTGTTTTACGGAAGTTATGGTTCCGGAAGATTATGTGGAGATTGTAGTTTTCGAGACGTTAAGACTTGAAGCTGGCAAAGGTGATATAGCATCACATGAAGATATTAACGATATAGATCAGACATTAAGACGTCCGACATGCTCAACAGTTGCAACGACTTCAGTCGGCAAAAAGGCCTTCTGGGAAGATACAACGGTTACGGTGATAGATCATGTATGCTACGAGAACCTCGAACCCGGCAAGACATACTATGCCAGAGCAACATTAGTGCTCAGCGACGGAACAAGCGTAATAAGCAAAGGCAATGAAGTCGTATCTATTCAGGAATTCGAGCCTCAGGAGCCGTCCGGCTCTGTCGATGTAACGCTGAAGTTCGATTCTAAAAATCTGGACCGTGGAGACAGAGTCGTTGTAATGGAAAACATCTACGATAAGTCTACAGCAGAAGAGATCGATATGGGTCTACAGACAGAAGATGTTCATGTTCTGTCTCATGAAGACCTCAACAATATGGATCAGAGTCTTAACGTAACGAGCATCCCTGTCCTCGGTGATCTTGGCGAAGGCTCGGTGGAGAAGATACTTGGGATTGCTCTGGTAATAACCGGAGCGGCATCGATAGTTGTGGCATTTGAGATTAGGAGAAGAAGACTTAAGCGTGGAATATAGCCCTAGCTGTGAAAGCCTTAGGCTCCTTATATTAAAAGACGGTGCCGCTCTGACCAATGTCATTAAGTTAAGCTGACGTTGACTCACGGAGACCACAAAAACAAATCAAAAAGAGACTGGAGAAGCAAAATCTTCAGTCTCTTTTCGTTTTTCAGGCAGCGCAAACAGACAGATTGAGTCTGCTTTTTGGTTTTA
>JAFRRJ010000014.1 GCA_017428155.1 Clostridiales bacterium
CTCGAAGGCCTTAATAACAAGATAAAAGTAGCCAAACGAGTTGGCTACGGATTCCGTGACGATGACTATTTTTTTACTCTTGTTAGATACATTACTCTACCTAAAAACTTTATGCTATTCCCACAAAATACGTGAAGAGCCTGTTTTTGTCAAAGATTTCATCAAATTGGGAAATGGCTGGGTTACATGCATTTTTGCTGTTTTTGGATACGTTTTGTAACACTATCGTATCCGATTTTGGCACTTTTTGAAATTTTGCTGTTTTTGGATACGTTTTGTAATACTAACGTATCCGATTATAGAACCGGTGAATTCGGTTTGTCTGCCTGGACATTATCTTTGCTTTCATACCTCGAAAAAAGTATATATCAAAATTCGAGGGTTAAAACTCGAGCATTGAGTCGAGCATCGGCGGAACACCGACTCCGCGTCCAACATTTGGGGTTCAGCTTCTTTTGTTGTGAGGAACGCCACGATTTAGTTGCATTGTCAAGTGCGGAAATTTTACTTTATCCCCGAATTTTGTATTTTATCACCGGGTTTTGCAAAATCTGTTGCAAATTGCTCCGGTGTTTTTGTACTCTCAACAAATCAGGGAACAAATATTTTGGAGCGTCGTTCTTCTGACAAAATTAGACGGGGGTACGGACCAATGGGAAACTGATCTCATCAAAACAGAATAATCACTGACGCTGTAGCATAGAACACGTCAAAAAAACAAAATGCTAACAGGATCGGCATCAGCCGGGAGAGTTGCTTTTCGCGAGCAGGAAATCCGATATAAAGCAAGGAATAATTCCGATTAGGTAACACGCCAGATCGATTTTGGAAAAGCCTGTGCCGATTACGGTTCTGAGAAACCGGTTTGTGATGCCGAGCCTGTCGCAAATACCCCAAAGCTGAAGAAATTCCACTGCAAACGCGAACAGCAGGATTGCAGCAGGAAGTAAATACCAGCGCCTGATCTTATAGGGGAATATAGTTCTTATTAATGTGTAAAGCAGAATGACGACAAGGACATCCCCGAGATATATCCTGACCCAGCCGTGCCCGTAAAGAGCAATGAGCACTTCAGTGCCCAGAAGAATGAGAGTCATCAGTCCGAATATCAAACGTCTCATACTGCACGGGTCATCTCCTTAACTTTATATTGATATTATACATCCGCTGATAACCGGCAGCCGTTCACACAAGGTCAAGTAATGTTGTTCTCGAAGTTGTAGTACTGGCTCAAAGGGCGGATTATCGTGTTGTAGAAAGATGTGACATCCTTATAACCAACATAAAAGAAAGACTGCTTGCCTTCGCTCCGGACGGTGTCGCCCGAGAAATTGGAGCCGTAAGGAATCTCAACTTCATTGATGTTATAGATCTCGCTGGTGCCGTCCGTCTTCCTGACTATGTCCGCAAATCTGACGTAGTAGAAATAGGTGAGTGTCTCGTTGGGATTCGTAACGGTGATCTTGTATACCATGTAGAGATAGTTGTTGTTTTGATCATAGTCAGCGATCACGCCGTCCTTGAGAACAGCGAAATAAGCGCCCTGATATTCCACAGAATCTATCTTCTCATCCTCGCCCCAATATGTGTTGGTGTAGAAGACATCCTCGCCCTGTTTAGCGAGCTCGTCCATGAGCTCTTTGTCGATCCTGCCAAGTGATTCGATATATTCCTCGAGACCTGATACTGTATATTCTTTTATGTCAGTGACCAGATTGTAGCCTTCCTCGTTGACGTATTCCTCAAGTCCCTGAGAATAGGAAGTGAACGCCGTTACGGTTATGACGTCGCCGTTCTTAAAGTTCATGCTGCCGTATCCGTCGCCGATCCTGTAATTGACGCCTGCCACCGGTGAAGAACCGATATTCTGTATCGTGGCTTTGCCGTTTGGCGAGATGCCGGAGAATACTATGTCGATATAATCGAAAGGATCGTAGTCGAGCCTTACATCGAGCCCCTTAACGGTGACGTCAAAGTCATCATATACGAAAACCGCCTTGACGCGCTTCTCGAGCCTGCTTTTAACGTTGATCCTGAACTTGATCCTGTCGCCGTTGGAAAGTTCGTCAGTCTTATTGGGCTTGAGCGATACGGCACCCTCGACGTCATCTTCATCAAAGTTGATATTCAGGTCTTCCAGATCGTCCATCAGCTCGTCGTAATCGAAAGAGTACTCCAAGCACCCGTCCCCGTCGCAGCCATAGAAGGATGTCTTCACGTATTGTGTAAGATCGACTTCCCGGGACTTCCCCAGCCCCTTGCATCCGCCCATCGCGAAAACAAGACCCATGACTGCCGCAATGCATATAAACGCCTTAACATTTACGGAACGTTTCATAGTGCACTCCTCCGGAATGTGTTGATATAAAGGTAAAACCATCTTTTATACTAGCACAAACAAAAAGGCCCGGCAGCGGTGCCGGCTCCCGCTCCCGATCCTTTTGAGGGCTCGAAAAGGGGGAAGGGATGAATACTAATTTTTTATGTCCTTTGATTGAGATTGGATTTTATTCAATATGTATGAAGCATAACGCAGATTAAATAGTTTTTCATTTAGGGATGAATCATAGTTCCCTTTTAGGGATTGAATTAACAAGAGAATCAGGAGAAAAGCGCCGGCTGCTGCCAGGTTTCCGATTGAAGACCACAAAGCTTTTTCAGCTTCCACACCGTTATAAAGAAAGTAACTATACAAAATATATGAAATAATATCTTTAAGTGCAGTAAAACAAGTAGTTGTTAATGTAACAGCATATACAATAATGAAGTTGCGCTTTATCTTTTCTTCCAGTGCTTTTAAATCATTATCAAAGTTTTTAATAAGATAATCTATATCTGCTTTACAACAATTGTTGTTTACCGCGGTATCGTTCAATTGTAGAAGTTTTTTTGTTACTTGAGAAGGAGAATACTTCTTTGCTATTTTTGCTTTGATAGGTTTTTTGTTGACCAAATAATACCGAATCATAAATTCGATAACGTCACTTCTTTGTTTTTGGAACTTATATAACAAATCTTTGTAGTAATCAGTTATTAGTAGTCGGAAGAGAATAATGAGCATTAATACACATAAGACTATTGAAACAACAGATAACAAACAAAAGAGCGAAGAAAGATGTGAGAGAATTGATTGGAGGGATAAAAAGACTGTAAACATTGAGATAAAGCATATTGCAGAATAAATGATCCATCTGGCAAGACCGAATTCTTTCCATTTAACTATGCTGCCCAAATCTTTGATTTCTGAGCTTAATCGATAGTAGTCATATATGACGTCACCTGGGTTTTCATGGGCATGGATATGTATAAATGTTGCACTATAGTTCTTATTTAATCTTTTCATAAACATATTCTCCTAATTGATACAATGATCACATAGAGTCTGTCTCAAATTCTGTTCTGCGAAATACAACTTGATTATCTGAGACCATACACGGAAGCGTTACTACGGTCCCGTCTGAAATACAAGATCTGATGCCTCTACATTTCCCATAGAAAACAAGAATATCACCAACAAGAATAGTACTCTCGTCGGAAGAAAAACAATCGATAATCCAATCTCCATCTATAGTGTTCACCTTCAAAATCGAACTGCCACAGAGACCTTTAGAAATTTGAGTTACTTGACCACTGATAACAACATTTTTTCCTTTGAATTCTCCGGGTATTCTCAAAACTTCGCTATAAGCCACAGTCATAAATGGATCATCAGATTCGTACATTTCTCTGTGGTAATCAGGATTGTTTATTATGTCATTCTTTAGTGATTCAACTGAACGAAGTTGTTGTTCTCTGTTTTTTCCTATTTCGTTCTTCTGTGTCTCTGCTGCGTCTCCATATTCAATAACATGGCAATTGTAAAGAATTATAGTAGACCCGTAAAAATCTTCTTCATCTATAGTACCTGTAACTAAAACAAGGGTATCATTGGGGATGGATGGGAAAGAAACATGTCGGGAACTGTATAATAGCATTTCAGAAAAACGCGTATTATTATCAGAAGAAGTTGCTTTAAAAATACTTCCTATATCATTCTGTTCCGAAATAGAGACAACTGTACGAATGACTTTACCGGAATAACAATCTGCATATTCATACAAAACATCAGATGCCACGTCAATAACTTCAATACCACAATCGGAATAATACTGCATCCAATCATCAATATTTCTATACGGATTAGAAGATATGAGAGGATCAAGTTCATTATCCATTGAAATGTCGGTAGAAGGTTCAATAACAGGATCAACTGATTCGTTCTTTAGATAATTGGATTGAATTATTCCAAGAGATAACACAGCAACTAGCATAGCAATCCCGATACAGATTGAGATACGTGCAGCACTTTCTTGTTTTTTGGGTAGTTCCTTGACACATGGAACTGCATGACGATCTAATCTGCCGGAAAACGAATTGCCTTTTATCTTTTGATCAATGGTGGCTTTACGACCATTCCATGAAACATAATAATATGTCACATTGTCACTGTTGACTGTGGTTATTTTCTTGATGTTTTCATTACCTACTTTAAATCTTAAGGCTTGTTTTCCCTCAGATAAGTTCAGAACGAGAGACTTTCCGCGATGTATTGTAAAGTTGTGCCCCAACGATTGGACCGTGACAGTCAGATCAGCTTTTCGATGAGTCTTTTTGAATACTATTACAACGTTTGAATGACGTCCGTCTGTGTTGAACTTAGTATCGAAATGCTTTTTTAACTTACGGGTCTTGAGTATAAAACACGACTCTTTTGTATTTTTTGTATCAGAACCACTCTTTTTATACATATGCGTTTTAGATCTGTGCCCCATTGTTTTCATAACAAACGCTCCAATAAGATATCTCACACGATAATATCACTGTTTTTCACTAATACAATTTAATCAGCCGCAAAAGCAATTCTTTTGCGGCTGGAGTATTAAAAGCAGGATTAGAGTACATTCACAAAGTAAGGGTTGTATTTTATCAATGCTTTCTCGATATGCTCACAGAATAGTATTTTGCCTTCGAAGTCTTTTTCAAACTCCTTTTTACGCTCAGGACTAAAGTAAGACATGTTATTATTAGAACTGGCAAAATTTTTAAGTGTTAGATAATACTGGTATTCCAACTGAATCATCTCGATTTCCGAAGCAATGAGCAGATTGATATTTCCCGTTTTTTGTTTTCGCTCAGAAACATAATCCTGGTTTATCAGATTGAAAACCTCTCCAAGATTTGTGTTTCCCTGTAAAATGAAAGGCATAAGAATATCGCAGGTATACTCGTGCTGTTCACCAAGTATTTTGTCCTGGTAACTTGAACTTGCTGCAGGAGTGCAGTCACCAGCTTGTCCTTTTCCGCAGTAGCGTAGTAACAATAGTGATATTATCAGACTCTTATCATATTGTTCTAAGTCGACATTACGATATGTAGACTCGTCAATTTTAGGGAGCTTATTGACATCATCCGGTAGAAACAGTTGAGCGATTAATACTACAGATGCTACCTTATTACTCTCTAATTCTGTAATTACTTTTTTATCAGGGTTTGCGCCGTCTCTTCTGTCGGCTTCGATCAATTGACGATTCGGATCATACATGTACTGAGATGATAGTGACTTGAAGTCATCTTCACCCAATTCAGACATAGAACTTCTAATTCTCCAACCCAGACGTTCTGAATTCAAATATGTTAGCAAGGCGTTGTATTGTTTAGCACAGGTCCCAAGAATAGCATCCCCATCGTTAGTATTCTTGTCATTAGGCTTTAGTGCATTAAGCACATTCCTAAACTCACTGATTGCATAATCAAAATAGTGATATACCAATGGATGTGAACCTTCGCAAGCCACCTTGGATTCCAGTCTTGTATTGTTTAAGTAATTTTCCAATAATACAACTAAACACTGCAAAATTTCATCTCGGGCATAATAACTTGAATCAAAAAACAAAGTCTTTATACCTGTAGTATATTCGTCATTGAAGTGTGGCTTTTGTAGTCTTGCCAGAGTCAAATCACATAATGTAAACAGGTCATATTCAAGCAATTTATAACGACGCGGATTGTATTGATTGAGTGCGTTAGATATCTTTACCGAAAGAATCTGAAAACATCTGAAATAATCAAAACCCTTCTGTAAAGTATCTTCATTGCTTTCTTTCCATTTCCGGCAATCCAAATCACCATAATAGAGTCTTTGGTAGCGTCTTACATATTCACGGGTGATTGGGTTCAAAATCAGTTCTTCAACATAATTGCAGGCTGCCAATTTATCTTCTGGTTTAGAAGCAATTATCTGAGTCATCTTTTTTTTATGATTCATCAGCTCCATAGCATCACCATTCAGGCGTTTATTCTCAGAAAAGAATTTTTTACCGCTGCATTTACACCTGCTAAAAAGATATGCCAAATTGCATAATGCTATCCCACTAACATCAACTTTATCAGCATCATACCTTGAATATAATTCTTGAACCAATAGAGTAGGATCTTCCCATTTTATAATCAGTTTAATGTAAGACATGATTCTTCTGTCAATGAAAACATTTAGATCGGATAGATACGCATTATCTTTCCAGTCATTATAAATGAAACGAACAAGGAAATTTGCAACAAGAAATCTGCGTATATCAGGCTTTTCGATTATAATCGCATAACTTCTGTATTCTATACTATCGTTAGGATCTTTCATTTTAATGAGATCACAGCATTCAACAAAATTCAATCCATGCATTTCTAATTCGAAAGCGTATTTCTCGATTTTTTGGCGTTCGCGCCTTGTGAACAAGTTGTTCGTTTTTTGGGATATCCAATCAAAAATGTTTTTGCTGTCATCACCAGATGATGACATTATTGTATTGGCATTTGCCTCGAGAAAGTGATAGTCAACATCAGTGATTCTAAGCTCCATACACTTCAGATAGAATTTCTCTGCGTTTTCTTTGGCTTTCTTACTATCGCCAAATAACGCAAAATAGGTTTCAACCATATCCAGAAATCTTTGCTTATATCTTGGCATTAAAGAAACCATGAGACCATCCAGACGAATGCCTGTCAAGTCTTTTGATCTCAGGAGACCGTTATTCGGGAGACCTAAATCTGTGTGATCGTCTATACCTAAAAGATGCCTTGGATTGTCTAAACAGCTTTTACAACAGGAATCATATAAACTGTCTAATAAATTTCTAACACTGCCTTCAATCGACTCTTTTTCGTCTCTTCGTTTCCAGATTACTTTTTCTGCAAGACCATCAATTATAAGCAAAGGTGGAGCATTATGTTTTGCGGCAGTTTCATAACTAGTCTTGATAAAACGAATTAGTTCCTCGCGTTTTATATCATGAAAAGACATATCGTTATTGCTTGAATTGTCTTCTTTTGTTGAACTTGAAAACTGAATATTAAAGTAGAATGGCAAATAACGGCTGTTTCCCTTTGTATAATCTATTAGCGACATCAGATAGAAAGCACCTAGCAGAGTGCTTTTCCCTACACCCGGATTGCCCTTGACACACAATTCGCTATTACACTCAAATTTGCTCCAAATATGATCAAAAATAGTTTGCTTGTCATGCTCTTTTGATTCTGATTCTCTTCTTGGAATAACATGCATTCCGCAACGGAAAAACTTGGAAGTAAGCTGAACCCTTTCGGGTTGTATTTTTTCCATGATTTCAGTGAAATTGTGTGGAATACCAGTTGATTGTTCTGTGACCGAAGGTCCACATAAAAACTTAAGCGAAAGATCCTTTAAATACTCTCGGCTTAATAAGAATACCTCATTACTTACTTTAAGAGTAGGAACAATCTTCCAGGAGGCTTGATCATATATAATATTTTCAGATTCAATATCATATTTGGAATCCTTATTATCAATGTGAACTATTTTATATTGTATATGATTACTACGGAGACTGTTTCCACAAGTAAAAGTAACAGACTGATTCTCGTGTTTTTCTCTGGTAGTATGTTTGTCTCCGCTTAAAACAACATCGGATAATTGCAAGACTTTCTCGTGAACTGTTGGTTTATTCCCACCTTCCTTAAAATCAAAATTTACATTTTCACAGACATTCTCTAATGGTTCATGTGAAAACGTAATAATAGGAAGATTCTTATTCCGGAATTCAGCGATATAGCGCAATTTTTCTTCTAATGAAGTGCAATGAATGCATGATTTAGAGGTTGGTTTCCAACTATACATTCTAAAGTTTGTGTTAATACTAAAAAAACAAATATCGTCCTTTGGGTAATACTTGTTTTCGCTTGAACCATTCACTCCTAGATTTTTGCAGAATTCATTGAAATAGCGGAGGCGATTCTTGCATAAGTCTGTAATTTCTGTTCCTGATTCCTCGGAAGAACATTTAGGTTGATTGATGTTCAAAGCAATGGGTTCCATTACGTCATGATTTCCGGGACAGATGAACACATTTTCAGGAGGGATTCCTATGCCCTTAATCAACTGGTCAAAAAAGTTAGTAGCTTTGTCAAAAGCCCTTTCATATTCCTTGTCAAGCATCTCATTATATTCGTTAATGATAATATCTCTGGTATCTTTTATTGAATTTGGTTGTATTTTGGATATAAGATCCATGTAATTCTCAGCTTTTGACAAAACCTCACCATACTTTGTTAAGGAATCACGGATTTTCAAGAAAATGCTTGCTGCATCTACAACATCACCGGTAAAAACAAGATAGTCAATCTTGATATCTTTCAAAGCATCTTTCAAGTTTCCAAGTTTACTCTCAGATAGTTGCCATCTGGTTTCATCACAAAGATGAAAATCTGACAAATGTAAAATGTTAATCATTTATTGCCCCTCCCCTAGTAAATGATATTGAATTGAGATGAGAATTAAACACATTCAAAAAGAGAAAGGGGTAGTATTTGTTCCCGCATAATTACACCCATAATCCCCCAAATGATGTTCAGTATAATTATATACAAACCATAGTAAAAATAAACATGCAGAAACCTTATAGATTTACGTTAAACTTTCATTATGATCTTTACACTTACATACAGCCCAACCCACACCTTCCTTCTTAAAGGAACCACGTCCGGCGTCCTAATCGATACCGGCTATGCCGGAACGTTGCCGGCGTTTTATAAAGCCATTAAGGCTCAAGGGATTAAGGTGTCTGATATCACCTATGTGCTGTGCACTCATTTCCATCCGGATCACTGCGGTCTGGTAAGCAGTCTGATGGAGCAGGGAGCAGGTCTGATACTTATGGAGTCTCAGGTCGATTACGTTCATTTCCCGGATCCTATTTTTGCCAGAGAACCGCATCTTCAATACAAACCAATAGACGGGTGCAAAGCCAAGGTGGTTTCGTTTGAAGACTCGCGAACATTTTGGGAGACACTGGGAATACAGGGAACGATCTTATCTACTCCAAGCCATAGCCCGGACAGCGTATCGGTCATATTGGACGATGGAACGGCGGTTGTCGGAGATCTGGAGCCGCTCCCTTATCTTGAAGCTTATTCTGATAACGAAGCGCTCAAGGCTGACTGGGAAAAAGTGTTGAGTTACAGTCCTAAGCGGATACTCTATGCTCATGCAAATGAGCAGATACTCCCCTGAACAGCAGAAAACCCGAGGGGGCTCGGGTTAGTCTGTGGGGGGAGGGTATGAAAACAATTTATTGCTTGTTGATGCAATTATCTCCCCTGTACCTTAAATGAACTTAAAAGCATGGAAAAAATTTTGCAGGTCTTTTATAGACACCTGTTTTTCAAAGCGGGCACCCCAAAATAGCTACCGGAATACAGTATTCAGTTTGCCTTGACCGACTCTGTCTTAGGTGCCATTCTGTTTGTCGGGAAGGTCTCCGTTTTTATGTTTTCGACGAGGAACCTGTTAAGAAGGAGTTCTGCGGTGAGTTTGTCTAAGCAGCGGTAGTCTCTGTGGGTGTTATTGTTTTCGTGGATTCTTATGAAGTGGCAGGTGTCATCCCAGCCGCGGCTTACGTGAATACAGCATGAGTAGTGCTCGGCTTTGGTGATGTTTACGAGCTTGCAGACGCGGAATTCCTCGGGTGAATATACGACGTAATACGTATTGCCGACTGCCATAAGACCCAGATTGAGATCGTGGTAGGTCGCATTCATGAAGTCGCGGTTTACGTCATCCGGATCGAACCCCTGCTTTATTATGGCGGCATCGAGCTTGTCGGCCGGGGTGAAGCCGTAGTCATGATAGAAGCCCATAGCCATGACGATCGTGATAAACGTTCCGGCGACAAGAATGGCACAGATGATCAAGGGAACGCTTGTCTCTTTACTGTCGATAAGCATTAGAATCAGCAATATGGCGATTCCTATGGATGCTGCAGATGCAGAAATGATCCGGCCCTTTCTGGCCTTCTTGCTCACGTTGTCTAAGATCTCATACATATCCTTGCCTTCTCTCGGCCTGTCCATGAGAGACACGTGTGCTTCAAAAGAAGCTTCTTCGTTTTTTTTGGTGAGCGGGTCAGGGAAAGTGTCGAGTTCAAAGTGGCGGCTTACCACATGAATGATCACAAACCAGATAACGATAAAAAGAACGACCATGCCGGCAAAGACCGGGAAGCTGATCATGTCATTTAGAACGAGCATGATTATACCGGTCATGCCTAAGCCTAACAGCAGTACCCAGACGATAGCAAAAATCAGAAATTTTATCTTGTTATTCTTATTATCCATACACAAATTATATACCCTTTGCAGATTACAATTACAGAGGGTATTTATCTGTTTTCTCTTTTGTATAATACTAGGAGTTACTTAACTCCGGAGGTCGTTATGAAAGCAGTCGTTGCGATGGATTCGTTTAAGGGAAGCCTTACTTCTATGGAGGCCGGCAGTGCTGTTAAGAAAGGGATCCTGCGTGCGCTTCCGGATGCTGAAGTTACAGTGATTCCGTTAGCTGACGGGGGAGAAGGGACAGTCGATGCCATAGCGCCTTTTGTAAACGGAATAACGAAGAATCTTACGGTAACCGGTCCGCGTGCATTTCCGATAAAGACTAAATATATTTACTCGTCTGACAGCAGGACAGCTTATATCGAGATGGCTGAATCTGCCGGTCTGACGCTCATTCCGCCGGAGAAAAGAAATCCTTATTTCACATCGACTTACGGTGTCGGAGAGGTCATGAAAGATGCGATAAGGAACGGAGCGGAAAAACTTGTTATCTGTATCGGAGGGAGCGCCACTAATGACGGCGGCGCAGGCATGCTGCAGGCTCTCGGTGCAAGTCTGACTGACAAAAACGGAGACGAGATAAGGTTTGGCGCGCTCGGTTTAAGGGATCTTTGCGCGGTCGATCTGAGCGGTCTTATCACAAAAAATATACAGATAACTGTTGCGTGTGACGTTACAAATCCTTTGTGCGGACCTGACGGTGCAAGCCATGTCTACGGACCGCAGAAGGGTGCTTCTTATGAAGAGTGCTGCGAGATGGACAAGTGGCTTGAATTATATGCAAAACTATGCGGATTTGACCCGTTTGAGAAAGGTACCGGCGCGGCCGGCGGCATGAGTTTTGCATTGAAGAATATACTCGGTGCGAGCCTTGAGTCAGGTGCCGGTATCGTGATGAAGATAACCGGTGCTGAAGACCTGATCAGGAACAGCGATATCGTTGTAACAGGCGAGGGAAGGATGGACAGCCAGACCGTTAACGGCAAGGCGCCTTACATGATATTGGAGGCGGGAAAGAAGTACGGCAAGCCGGTTTACGGAATCTGCGGTGTGCTTGGTGACGGCTACGAAGAGTGCCTCAAGGCGGGGTTTAAAAATATAGCTCCGCTTGCAGTGCCGTCGATGGTTGCAAGCGAAGCAATTGGGAGTGTAGAAGAGGTTGCTTTTGTTATGTTTTCGAGCTTGGCGAATGCTTAAGCGAAGACAAACAGGTAAGTGTTTCCGTTATCTTCAGCAAGATAGAAATATCCGGGGATAGACTTGATGCCGGTGCCCTGCCTGAATCTGGTGTGATAACTTACAGGCGTCATCTGTTTTAATTCCAGGACATATTCGTGATCCTGAAATCCCGGGATCAGATCATTGGTGTATTCCTGACCCTTACCGAGATTTTCTTCCATGAATGCTTTAAGATCTTCGACTCTGTCGTCTTTTACGAGGATCCTTATCATGGCATATCCATCCTTGGACATGTCGTTAAGTTCCATTTCTGCTTCTTTTGTATACTCACCGAAGTCAAAGCCTAAGATGCCTGACAGATATTTGTCGATCTCTTTTGTATCATCGGTTCTCAATGCCCTGCTGACCGTTCTGTCACCGGGCCTTTCCCCGCGGTTCCTTCCTCTTGTACCGGTGCATGCAGTAAGAGATGCGATGGAGACTAATGCGAGGATAAGTGCTATAGACCGTCTTGCAATGCATATATTTTTAAACATTTTGTTGTCCTCCGGTTGGCTTTATACCATGAATACAAACGCGGAGAATAAAATGTTGCAGCAATTATAAAACCCGGCGGAAAGGACCACCGGGTTCATGCAAAGAATAATTAGCGATTAGGTGAATTCTCTATTATCGCCAAGATTGATTATACTGCTTTTTTACGTGAGAGCAATCATTCTGACGACATAGATCTGTATTATTTCCAGTGCTCGAGTTCCGAGAGATAACTGTCGTACTGAGTGCGTCTCGCATCGTCTGTAAGATTATCGGGATTCGGCATGTGAGTTATCAGGAATTCAATGAGAGTTTCCTTGGTCTTATAAACAAACTTGCCGTCTGTGTAGCACCATGTGCAGTATTCTTCATTGAATTCCCCGTCGGGTTCCTTGCTGATCATGGAATCTTCGGTAAGCGGCATGCCGCAGCACTGGCAAAAGAGCTGTCTGGGGCTTCCGAGGAGAGTGTTGATAGAGATATTGAACTCTCTCGAAAGGATCTTAAGCGTCTCTGTGTTAGGCTGAGTCTCGCCCATCTCCCAGCGGCTTACAGCCTGTCTTGTAACCAGGATCTTTTCTGCCATCTGATCCTGTGTCAGATTATTGTCTTCACGGAGTTTCTTCAAAACGTCTTTGGTTTCCATATCTATTCTCCTTTGGTGTTTACCGTGTTTGTTGTTGTACCTTAAGTATGTATTTTGAAAATGCTCAAGTAAAGCAACATGCTGTTGCTCCCGCGCGTGAAGGTTTTATTATGAAGATCAGATGCTTTCCTTATCCATGAATACTCTTGATCCGGTAGCGCCCCTCTGTCCCTGGTATTTGCCGTCATATGGATTAAGTGCATGTTCGTCGAGTTTCGCGAAAACAAGCTGCCCGACTCTTCTTCCTGCCTGAAGTTCAATGGCGCAGCGGTTGGCGTTGAAGAGTTCCAACGTGATCTCTCCCTTGAATCCCGGATCGACCCATCCTGCGTTCTGGATGAACAGGCCCATACGTCCAAGCGAACTTCTCCCTTCCACAAATGCAGTCAGGTCGTCCGGAAGCTCGAAAAATTCCATCGTAGTTGCAAGCACGAACTGGCCGGGCAGGATGATGTATTTATCAGCAGTGATGGTCTTGTACTTTATCTCGGAACTAAGTGAGATCATGCCCGTCGGACTGTCATCAACGATGCTGAATGTATTGCCGAGTCTTATATCAACGCTCGCAGGCTGTACCTGTTCTTTTGTTAAAGGTTCGATTACGAGAGACTTTTCCTCAAGCATTCTGAAGATGGTTTTGTCTGAAAGGATCATGGTAATACCTCATTTATATAATCTGCTGTACAGAGCAGCGGAACTCCATTCTAACATTGATGAGTGAGAATAAGAAACTGTCCGCAAAAGCGAAGCAGATATGCTTGATAAGAACATTGAGCATGTATATACTATGTATAAACATAGGGGGTGAATATTTATGACTGTCACGATACAAAAATGGGGGAACAGCCAGGGAATCAGGATTCCAAAATATATTTTGGATGAGCTTACCTGGTCAGAGAATGAGACAGTTGATCTGACAGTAGAAGGCGGGAAGATTATTATCGAGCGGGCCGTCTTTGATCAGAGACCCAGCATAATGGATCTCTTTGAAGGTTATAAAGGTAAATATGAGCCTGAGAATATCGACTGGGGCGATCCCTCAGGGAGGGAAGTATGGTAAAGCAGGGAGATATTATCAAGGTCAGCTTTGATCCGAATTCCGGTCATGAACAGGCAGGCTTCCGCCAGGCTCTTATCATCAGCAATAATGAATTCATTAAGCGAACGAAGCTTGCTGTCGTCTGTCCGATAACCAATACTTTCAGCGGTTTCCCTCTGCATGTTCCGCTTGATGGCCGCACATCAACCACAGGAGCCATCTTATGTGAGCATATCAGAACACTCGATCTGAATTCGAGAAAAAGCAGATATATAGAAAGAGTACCTGAAGATATACTCAAGCTTGTTACAGATATAGTAGCCGCAGAGATCGAGATGATCTGACTGTGATAATCAGATCATCTCTATTATGTTTGCAAACATGACCTGCGCTTTGTTGCGGGATCCCGTTATCTGACGAGTCTGACAGCCTCTTTAAATCCCTTTGCTCTCCCGTAAGTAAGGCTCGCCTTGACCTCGTTCATAGCAGATAATTTTCTGCAGTTGACGGGAACCAGATCGTTGTACTGCTCAAGCTCTTTCTTGAGATTATTGCGCTGCTTGATGAGATCGTCATTTCTCTCTTTTACCTTGTTCCTGTTCATTGAGAGGACAAGGTTCGAATCAGCGATCTTGTTATTTGCCTTCTCACGCTGCTTGATCGAGATGACCGCACCGAGAATAAGCACAGCAATAGGAAGTATAAATACCAATATAAACGGCCATGCATGGTCAGGTTCACGTGCGAGCGTGCGGCCGAACAGATTGAAATTGACAACGAATATGCCTGCACCGATGACCAGCCATTTCCAGAAGAATCTGATGAATGAATAAGTCTTCAGATTGGTGTTGAGCGGCTTTGTCAGCTCGGCACCCGTGGCTTCGATCTCTTTGTTGAGATTTGCCATTTCCGCATATTTCTTTATGAGCTTGTCAGCAAGGACAATGCTTTCTTCCAGGCTCAGATCAGGCTCTACGGATTCAGTCGGAACGGACTCTGGCTGAACAGGTGATGCGGCGGATATGATTTTCGCGCCGCACGCATTACAAAACAGGGAACCGTCACTTAATTCATTACCACAGTTTTGACAATACATATAAATGACCTCTTCTTATACGAGAATAAGTTTTCCGACAGCTTCCTTGAAGTCTTTTGCCTTGCCCGTGTTGAGCAGATAAATGACCTTGGTCATGGAAGCGCTGTTGCGGTACTGCTCCGGAATGCTGCCGTATTCTGCGAGTTCTTTTCCGAGTGCTTCGCGGTTCTTCTTCATAGTCTCGACTTCTTCGAGCATCTTCTTGCTTCTTTCTATATTTGAAGCTCTTTCCTTTTCTATATTCGCATTTGCGCTGTTGGTGCTCTTGGCAGCGATTACAATGCCGAGAACGAAGACTATAACAGCTAACACATAAGGTATCCAGGCCAATTCTTCAGGGTCAAAGCCATGAATGATCCCTGTGTCCAAAAGGATATAGATTAGCCATCTGAAGACAAAGAATGAGACAGGCGTAACTATGAGCGTCGGCCAGAAGTATTTGAAACCTGATACCTGTCCGCCCATATTCTTATCTAATGATTTAGCTCTGGCTTCCATATCAGAGATATCATGTTCTGACTTCTCATACTCTGTGAATTTTGCCTTAAGGTCTTCAGCAAGTTTCTTGCTTTCCTCCAAAGACATTACAGGCTGAGCTTCCATCTCTGGAACTGACGTTCCGCACTTGTTACAAAAGAGCGCACCGTCACTGAGTTCCGCACCACACTTACTGCAAATAATTGCCATACCAAATTCCTCCCTTATTTATATGAATTTTTGAAAAATTTTTTTAATTCTGAAACGGATATTGACCGGGCTTAACTGCCCGGATTATCCATCGGACGCTTACAGCTTGTTAAGGATTTCAACTGCTTCGTAATAGTCCTTTGCCTTGCCCGATTTGATCAGATGTTTGAGCTGAGTCATCGATGAACTTCTTCTTAAGGCGACGGGTACTATCTCCTCATCCTTATCAAGTTTCTGTTTCAATACATTGCGTTTTGAAATGAGACTCTCGGTTTTCTTCTCCAGTTCCTTGCGTTTTTCAATATCACGGACTTCACGCTCTGCAATATATTCGTTCTCGCGTGCTGCTCTTTTTCTAGCCAGAACCACTCCGGTAATAATGATTCCGAGGGGTACAACTACCATCAAGATAGCGGGAACGATCATCGTGTCATATGTAGGAGAACTTATAGATGAACCGACCATGATCAAATCGAATAAGAGAAAAGCAACTGCAGCACCGATAAGATAAGGCCAGAAGAACCTGAACATTGAGAATCTCCTGTGGCTTGTATCCAAAGGCTTTGCAAGGATTGCCTTGTTGTCTTCTATCTCCTGATTCAGCTTCTCAAGTTCAGTGTATTCCTTCTGAAGCTTTTCCACGAGAAGAAGACTGTCCTCAATAGACATATGAGGAACCGGCTTTTCCTTAAGATCTGAAGATTTGGAAACTGCTGATTCCTGAGTCCTGCCAAACTCTGTGACAGTACCGCAGTTGTTGCAAAAGTTTGCACCATCCTCAAGCTGAATCCCACAATGACTGCAATAAAACATATAAACAACCCTCCCCCAAAAACTCCCAATGTATATACTATCACATTTATTTGAGAAATATACACTGCTTGTGAATATTTATGCACAATTTTGCATAAGTGGTTCTGTGAGATTTCACAAATCCGGGAGGATCTGTTTTCGCGCTGACAAAGATATATCTGATAAAGGATTTGATATAATTGTTTAGAAAGAATAGAAACGCACATCAGCGGGAGGATATATGAAGAGATTAATCAGTCTGGTGCTTGCATGCGTATTAGCTGTGGGCATCGTATCATGCGGCAAACCGGCAAAGCAGTCTTCGGGGATCGCAACTGCATCAAATCAGGGCACCAACAGACCTGCACCTTCAGGTGCGGTTTACTCACTTGCGGGCAAGAGTGATGACGACATCAAGTCGATGCTAACTGTTCTTTCCGACGTAAAGGACGGTGACAAGCTTCTTGATTACACGGCCAAATTCGAAGTTCAGCCCGATACCTTTGTGGTAGGTGAGTCCAAGACCGATTATGCATACTATTTCCCGGTCAAGGGCGATTCTATTAACTGTATCACGGACATTACTTTGCTTGAGGTCGAACTTAATCCCAGCGAGGCGATCCTTACGAGCAACCAGAGCATGGTAATCATATCGATGCATTTTGACGATGTCGAGTTCGCGAAAAAAGTTTACGACCTGATCGACGGTTTCCGCTCTGACATGACAGGCTTTAGTGTCTTTGACGATAGCAAGCTCGATACTGCTGACGGTCTCAGATGGAGCAAGGACATAAGAAGAGACGACGGAAGTCAGCTTCGCTTCAATCTGTCTTTATATCCCGAAGATTCTCACTATATCGTTTACGCGCAGATACCGGTAAAGAGATAAATGCACGGGCAAAAACCGAGTGACTTCATAAGCTTCGATAAGCCTGCATCCTGCTGGAACGAGGCGTTTCCTGCAGGCAATGGCAGAATGGGAGCGATGGTTTTCGGAGGCGTCGCGACAGAGCTTTTGCAGTTAAATGAAGACAGCGTCTGGTACGGCGGTCCCAAAGACAGGATAAATCCTTCAGCAAAAGATTCGCTTCCAAAGATACGCGCCCTGATAGATGAAGGAAGGATCTCGGAGGCTCAGGATCTTTGCGCGCTTGCGCTGTCGGGCACTCCTGATACCATGAGTCACTACGAACCGTTATGCAATCTTTATGTGCTTTTCGGTTACGATGACGATTCGTGTACTGATTACAGCCGCGTACTTGATATAGCAAATTCGGAAATACGCGTTAGTTACGTTAAGGACGGCGCGCGCTTTACAAGGAGCGTGATCGCAAGTTATCCCGACAAGGTCATTGCACTAAAGCTCGGGTGTGATAAGGACGGCATGATATCATTCCGGACGCAGCTTGCACGCGGCAATATTACGTGGGATATGAGACCTTACAAACAGCAGGTTTACAGGAATCCCGGATATAACAGCTGCGTTGATTCAGTGAGATGTTCTTCTCCTTCCACATGTGTTCTCACCGGAAGATGCGGAGGCACAGGCGCGAACGGATTTGCCTGCGGGATAAGGGTGCTTGCTGACGGCGGCGAGGTCCGGACTGTCGGCGGCAGCATTGAAGTAACCGGAGCAGATTCTGCTCTGATACTGATCGCTGCATCGACGGAGTTTTACGATAAGGATATAAAGCATCATATAGACAGCGTTCTTAATTCGGCTTCCGGTAAAGGCTGCAAAGCGCTTTGGGCAGATCACTTTGCTGATTACGGATCGTTATACGGCAGGACTTCGCTTACACTTCCTGATGAAGAATGGGAAGTCGTAAGGATGTTCAACTTCGGCAAATACCTTATGATCTCCGGAAGCCGTGAAGGCTCTCAGCCATTGAATCTGCAAGGCATATGGAATAAGGATACCGACCCTGCGTGGGGCTCAAAATTCACGATAAATATCAATACCGAGATGAACTACTGGCCGTGTGAAGTCTTAGACTTGCCCGAGTGCCATATGCCTCTTTTTGATCTCATCGAAAGAATGAAGCCGCGCGGTGAGGAAGTTGCTTCAAAGATGTACGGAATGCGCGGATTCGTTGCACACCACAACACCGATATATTTGGCGACTGCGCGCCTCAGGACACCTGTCTGTCATCGACATACTGGGTGCTCGGTGCCGCATGGCTGTGCCTTCATATCTGGGAGCACTACCGCTACACTTGCAACGTGGATTTTCTCCGCTCGCACTTTGACACTATGGTTCAGGCAGCAGTCTTTATCGCTGATTATTCCGTTGTTGATGACGGCTATCTAACACTCTCGCCTACTATCTCTCCCGAGAATGAATACGAACTTCCGGGCGGCGGGAAAGGCTGTGTCTGCAAGGGCGCATCGATGGACGACCAGATAATTTACGAACTGTTTGATGCAGTTATGGCTGCTGATAACGTCCTGCATTCCGGGCGTCCCGAGATCGAAGAGATCAGGGATCTGCTGCCCCTTGTAAGGCCGGTCACTGTCGGCACTGACGGACGCATTATGGAGTGGCATAAAGACGTTAAGGAGACCGATTCCGGCCACCGCCATATCTCACATCTTTTCGGGCTCTTTCCCGGCACCACAATAAAAGGCGATGAGCTTCTTTCTGCTGCATCGAAAACTCTTTCCGCAAGACTTGAATCCGGCAGCGGCCACACCGGCTGGAGCAGAGCGTGGATAATCAATCTGTACGCAGCTCTGGGGCAGGGAGACGAGGCATATAAACACATAAAACTGCTTATGGAAAACTCGCTTCTTCCGAATCTTTTTGATGACCACCCGCCGTTCCAGATCGACGGCAATTTCGGCCTTGTATCAGGCATCGTCCGCATGATCTTAGGCCGCGAAGGCAAGCTCCTTCCCGCGCTCCCTTCTGTATGGAAGGACGGCTCGATCAAGGGCTTCAAGCTTCCCGGAGGCAGCCTAATCGACCTCGTATGGGAAGATTACAAGGTTGTAAGCAAGGAAAGATACTGATTGGTTTTGCGGGAGAGAGATTTTTTGGCAGATTGCATAAAATATTGAAGCTGTCTTGACGGATCCCATCCAAAGCCGAAGTGATTTTGACGTGTCACATTAAATGCTATTTTTCTTCCAACTTTTTCGGCAAAAAAGTTGGAAGAAAAGTTGGAAAACACCTGATTCCAACATTTTCGCCATGTTTTGAGGCAAAAAAGTTGGAAGAAAAGTCGGAAAACGTCTGATTACAACATTTTCGTCCAACATTTGCTCCAACATTTTCGGCAAAAAAGTTGGAAACCTTGAAGTGGTAACGTAAAAGTAGACACCAAAAGTCGAGCATTGAGTTGAGCATTGGAAAAGATACCACCATTAAGCTCTTCCAACCCGTGAACGGGAATCCGCGCGCCCGTCAATAATGCCAACCCCTTTAGAAAGTGTTCTCCGGATCGAACTTCTCAAAATTGAAATAGCTTAAGTCAATCGGGTATTCTACATCTTCGAAAATATCCACGAAGAAGAACTGATCCTTATCGGGATTGTAATAAGTATCGTAGGAAAGTACGTACAACTCTTCGCCGCGCTGCTTTGACATCTTCTCCTCATCGAAGATCCCGACTTCTGGAACGTCGTTATTGTTGCTGATGTTCTGCATCAAATGATCATGCTGGCACTAACTTATCAAGAATCTCATAGATTTTGGCGGTAAAACCGTAAGAATTTGTCCCTAACCGGGCGGGCGCACGCGGTGCTAACCTTTAATAGAAAGTGGGTTTGCGCGGCACGTGTCTTCTGAAAGATTTGGGGCGCGCGCGGTGCTGCCCAAAATATGAGCGGGGACGCTTTTTCTGAAAATGTTGGAGTGCGTGGGGCAGATTTTCAAAATCAGCGGGAGCGCAGTGACAGTTATAAAAGCACGGGGGGAACGGTCTTATGTTGAGAAAAGCTGCAGCGGTGATAATGATGCTGGCTATATGTTTTTCGGGCGCGGCGTGTGCGCAGAAAAACGGGTGCAAGACCAGCGGTAAGCCCTACATTAACAGGAATGAGCAGTTGGTAATAACGGACGGCTTTAAATACTGGACTGAAGAGAATCAGACCGACAATTTCATAGCATACAAGAACAGCAAGGGCGAGACAGTACTCTATGTCATGAGGGAAGGGAAATCATCTCCATATTCCACTGACGGGCTTTGTGATGTTACGCCCGGCAAAGCATATACGATCACTTACGACTCGCAGCATGTAACGGGAGGCGTAGCGGGCGTCCACGAGTATTATTTTCTGACGGTATACAGCTGCGAAGAGTGCAGCTATGACAGGCTTTTCGAGAACGGAATAAGCTGGAACAGCGATTGGGTAGAAGATTATCCCATAATAGGCGGCAGGGATGGCAGCCGTTACGTTGCGCTTAAAGGCGCTTTCGGCGGATATGACGTGTTTACCGAGATGAGCGGAAAGCTGCATTTCAACCAGATAAGAGAGGTTATGGTTCCTTTAACGGTCAACGGCAGAGCTGAGGAACTTCAGATCAATGTGTTCTGTAACTGGGTGCTGTCTAACGATTACATAATCAACAAGATGGTCACCAGGAAATACGAGAATGAGAAAAAGTTTGTTTTCATGGATTGCTATCACACAGATATTTATGACAAAACTTCCGACTACAATTGCGACACGTTCGAAAAGCTGGCGACCGGCTCAAAATACTACAGGAACGATTTCAAGTTCTACATTGAAGATGGAGAGAAGCCTGCTGAAGGAAGGCGCCTGATCACATATGAGGAAATGGCGTCCATGACTGCGGAAGAACTCGGTCTTGAAGACTGGCTTTATAACAATATCTACTACGGGTGGAAGGACAGAGAAAACGGACGCGAGAGTGTATACAACGAAGAGGGTGGACCGCCCAGAAAATGTGACGTGCTGATCTTCACCGGCAACTTCGAAAGAGATACGTTTATCAATTACGATAAGAATCTGAGACTTGAAGTCATCGGCAGCGTGCCGCTTGACGAGGATGCGGGTGAAGGGGCCTTCCAGTATTACATACTGTTTTTAAACTCTGACTTCAATGATTTCCTGCCGCAGGAGTAACTGCAACATTTAGGGCTGATAATCTGTATTTATAGTATCGAAGGAGTTCTTTGCACAGCTCGAAAATCTTATTTCAGGATTTTCCGTGCCCGCCCCGGAAAAGACCAAAAAGAGCATTCATACCGCGGAGGAGAGAGGCGAATATGAATAAGAAACCGGTCAGAATAATTGCAGCGGTGATGGCCTGCGCGATGCTTGGCGCGTGTCAGAAAGACCGGGGCGGGCTTATTCCAAGCCACGATAAAATTGAGGATGCCACAAAAGTCGAGCAGATCTTAGACCGCCTTAACTGGTGCAACGACCTTGATCTCATGGTCTACAGCGAACTGGATAACTATGATAAATATCTCGGCTACTTCGATCTGCTTCAGACATACGATTTCAATTATCTGCTCTTAAATATAGACGGCGGTCAATATATCTTCATGATGTACCGTTTTACAGAGACCACAAAGCAGATTGATGCACTGAAGAATGTCAGTAAGAACTACACAGGCGATAAACTGAATCTGTTTTTTGAGACCGAATCACACAAGGTATCAGGAGACAGAGGGTGTTTTCCTCAGGCAGATCACGTAAGATGCATCCTTAAAGTTGATGACGGTTTTGATCCGGATAAATGCACGGTTTACGCTGAAGGATATGGGGCTCCGGTTATTGAGAAATATCAGGGCGGCGTCGTACGTGTCGACGGAAAGTACGGCTTCGTCGATGCGGACCTCAACATTAAGCAGCCGGTCGTACACGGGAATATTAATGATTTTGAGACAGACAGGGTCGATGGTTATTACTGGATGGTCGATGACGGCACCATGGCGTTGCTCGATCATGGCGGCAATATTGTCTTGAGCCAGAGTTACACCAGCATTATCTGCATCAACCCCGACAGGTTTCTCGTGACAAAGATGGACGAAAACGGTTTCTGCACGACAGGGATCGTTGACAGCCACGAGAATGTAGTTTGTGACTTTATCTCCGGCTCGGTTGAGATGCAGCGTATCGGAATCTATAACGCGAAGGGCCAGTACATCTTATCCAGTGGCGGCCTTAAAGGCGTTATCGATGAAGACCTCAATGTCATAATCGAGCCGAAGTATTCAGAAGTCGTCGAGTACTGCGGTGAGAGTCCAAACATGTTCTACGTTGTCGAGAACGGTATCGGCAAGTGCGCGGTCGTTGACAACACGGGAGAGTTCCAGACAGGCTTTGATTACGACGAGTGGTATGACGCATATAAGGTCTACTTTGATTCCAAGGGCGGATACAGTACCGACTATTTCGGAAAAGGAGAGTAGCGGAAGAATCCGGTGCCATAGTAGAATTTGTGTATATGGGATTTAGGCATTACAGATGTGGGGTATATGGTAATGAAGAAGAAAACATTAATAAAGATCGCGGCGGTGTGCATGATAGTTGCCGGGGTAGCGGCAATATCATTTGCTGTTTTAGAAAAGAATGAGAAATTCTCAGATAGTAACTCCTTTTTTTCAAAGGACGAGTTCAAGAAAAAGAAGATAATGTCGCAGTGTCAACATTCTCTGGACGGTGACTTCCAATGGACATTCTATCCGGAGAACAATGTTCTGGGGCTTGTTGCTTTAGCCAAAGTAAGGGGACAAAGCTATGACAAAGACGTGTATGTATTCGAAAGTCAGAAAGATAATGTTCTTGTGATTAAAGCGCTAAAGAATGATGCTCCTTCCGGTTTATTCACCGATGAGTTTAATTTCGATCGCTTTGGAACAGCTTCCGGATTTGACCAAAAGGATTATTTCTATTTGATGCTGGAATATGACAGCATCTTTGGTGAAGGTTATACATACAGTTGTGAATACAACGAATTCGATAACTATAGTGGTATAGAAATCCGGATTAATATGAAAGATGAATTGGGATTGGAAAAGGGCCTCATATACAGCGAGAATTTATCACGCTGTAAAAGCATTTATTCTCAGTCTTTTGACGCAGAATCCGGAAGCTGGAATGAAGTATCAGTGGAAGAAACACATGATAGCAGCGGTTTAGGTTCTACTATGAGTGCGGGTTATCTTAGAGTTTCGCAAAGTACGGAAGGTTTTCGCGATGATCCGGAGGAACGTCTGCGGATTATCAATTATGGTTACGATAGAATAAGTACAGATGGCGATATCTTCACTGTGCGGTTGGATATAGGATTTTACGGTGAGAATTCACACATAGAACAGAACAGTGAGATCAAATTATATTATTGGTCAGGTGATGAATATGTAGATGTCACACCTGAGGACATCAGACTTGAAGATCTTGAATATGACAGCGATAACCAGCATGTCCAGCGCGGAGTTATAACATTCACCTACAAATACAAAGGTTTTGATGAATTTGAATTTAGAGACGGTATAGAAGACGGTCACTACAGATTGGACATCGGATCACATGAGACTTATTTTTTCAAGGAATTTGTCGAATGGTAACTGAATAGAGGGGTACAGGTGTTATGAAGAGGAGCAAAGTTTTGCCGCTGATCCTGATTACTGCTGCAGCCGTTACAGGTATTGGTGTTGCGGGCTTTTTTGCGATCCGGAAATATAATGATCTCCGCGCCGGAAAAACACTCGGGAAGATCATCTCCGAGTGTCCGTTCGACCAGCCGTCAGGCATCGCTTGGCAGTATATTCCGTCCGACAATATTGCAGGTTTTGCTGCCGTCGGAAGATACAGCAGCAAGTACTACGATCTCGATATTCTTGTTTTCGAGAACGGCAAGGCTACAGACGGCATCGACTATATCATCCGGAACTACGACGGCGCCTACGACGGCATGCCGCACTACATGTTCAGCATCGATGAGAAGAAGATATCGAATGAGGAACACTACACATATTTTTTCCTCAAGAACGAACCCGATGAGTACTACAGCGTAAACAATGTAAGCTTCTATAAAGACGGCGTGAACGTAACTGTCGACTATATCGATGACATGAGCATTACTTACAGGAAAGAGGATGAGCCGAATCGGCTGCTGACATATAAGCATCAGGTTTTCGACAGCGGAAAAAACAGGTGGGTCATGACAGATGACAGCGTGACTGTGATCGAGACGGAGGACGCGGTTATCCAGTATTGCTCCTGGGAAGAGCCTGCTCTGGAAAAAGACGCCCCGGAGCCGTTCCACTTCCAGTCAGGTGTCGGTGTCGGTGTGGATTACTATAATTTCACGAGAGATGTCTGGAACGACTTTACGGGCACATATGAACCCCGGACCACAAGTATCGGCATCATTATATCCTCTGATATCGAGCTGTTCGGAGGCGGTTTTACCAATGAGGAGATCGTCCTCGACAATGAGGAATTCAAGCTTTTTATGAGATTGGAAGACAACTACGTGGACATTACTCCTGAAGATGTCTCGGTGGAAGTAAATCATTGGGAATCAGGAAAGACTGTGACAGTTGTTATTACGAGCTGGGAACTGGCAGCTCCTGAGGTGGGCGAATACAGGATCGAATTCGGTCAGTATAATGTCGACTTCGAGATAACGATGCAGCAATTCGAAGCCTGGTAAGTTCAAAAATTATAGTTATATGCGGATAGAGAGATCGGAGAGGTTGAAATGAAGAAGAACAGATTGCTTATCTTAATCAGTGCAGTGTTTCTTTCTGCTCTGCTGGTCATAGGCGGAGTGGTCCTGTATTTTGCTGTTAAAGACGGGAAGATTAAGGGAAGGAACGGTAAGTCAGGTACAGATGTAAGGAGCGGGACAACGGCAGATCCTGATGAACCCGATGATCCTGAAGAAGATGACATCCGTGAGCAGTGCCCGTATGTTCTTTCCGGCTTCTGTGAATGGTCGTTCTATCCTTCTAAAAATCTGCTTGGATTTGCCGCTTTTGCAAGAGATGATATTGACGGATATAAGACAGATATTTTTGTCTTTAACTGCAGCCGTTCCAAGCACCGCGATATCATCGGCGATACCGACTATCTGATAACTTGTGCGAATCACGGGGAATTCGTGCCGGACGAGTCTGATATTTCCACAAACGGGGATTACTGCTATGTGAAGCTTAAATACGACAGCAGGATACCGCTTCTTTATGTGTATTTCAGGGCAGAGCACGAGAGTATCAGTGTGTATCCGGGTGATCAGCCGAAGCTTAATTACAATAGTTTTGTTGATTATGTATCTACAAATAAATCCCAGTCCTTCAATGAAGCTGAGGGTAAATGGGACGAAGTGTCGGAAACCAAGGATAAATACGAGGAGCCAAAGACAGCTATTCCGTATGCAAGCTGGGATGAGCTTCAGGTGGTCAGAGGTGCATATGAACCATGCACTCTTCCGGGCGGAGCCACTATTGAGATCGGGGAATACCGCTATCAGTCCTACGATACCTACAATATTTACGATGAGATCGAGGTCCCCAGACATGTGAAATTTACCATCGGTGTATACAGTAATTCCGACGATGGCTTTGCTTCTCTTGACGGATATGATCTGGATATTGCCAACGCGGAGATCAAGCTCTATAAGAAGTCCGGCAGCGGATACGTGGATATCACTCCCGGAGATTTTGTGACGAATGTATATTCCGAGAGTGAATGGCAGATCTATGCGACAGTAAGCAGCACTTCCCTGGGCGAGCTTAACGAGGGTGACTTCAGACTTGAAGTCGGCGGATATGATGTTGATTTCGAGTTGAAGGTGCAAGGGTTCGAAGCGTGGTAGATAATCTGAATATGAACCCGGGAGGATTTCTCGTTAAAGCACAAAAATATATCGAAAAACAATAAATTCATCTTGAAAAACGAGAAACGGCGTGTTAGGATATCATCATAAGATGACACACTTACAGGGAGGGGCACGTCATGAAGGAGAAGTTTTCTGTTTTTAATGTGATCGGAACGGTATTGTTTTTCGCGTCTTTCATTCCATATGCGGTTGCTGTATTTAACGGATTTAACGGCGTGTTTTTCGGTATGCAGGGCTTTGCCTGGTTCTACGGGATTTGGGGTGTCATATTCAGCCTCTTCCAGATGTTCTTGCTTATTCCGGGCTGTATCTTCATTGAGATCTTCTTCGGCAGGTTTGTGATAAGGCATTTCAAAGTATTGAAGATGGCGACGCTGGTCCTTGTCGCACTGCTTGCAGTAGGAACCCTTGCATCAACGGTTATGGTAAATTCTGTACAGAAGGCAAGGCTTGTAACAGACAGGGAGCAGATAGAAAAATATATTGCAGATACTTTCGGTGAACAGTATCTGGCCGGTGCCGGAATTAAGGAATATTCCGAAAATGAGGAGATCTTCGAGGTGCATGTTGCCTCCCGTACATATATGGTCAGAAGAGCGCAGTTCGGAGGGTTTGACTGGCACGAGGGCTACTACGAGGATTACGGCGAGGACTGATCAAGGAATTTCAGGGGAATGCGCAAGCTGATTGAATACGGTTTTTCTTTAAGCCGGAAATTCCGCATGTTATAATCAGGCTTATAAAATCGTTTTGATTTTTTATAAGGAATAAGGATTAAGGAAGGTGATTAAGAAATGAAGAAGATCTCATTACTTTTGGCAGTAGTGATGTTGATGTCATGCGTATTTTCCCTGACATCATGCAAGGAGACACGCCCCGGAAAAAAAGGGAAATCTGAGGCGACAGAAGAACTTGAGAATGTATCCGGTTCCAAGTCAGATACCGATTATTCAGTTGACGCACAGAAGTTCGGGAACATGAGCGCCGAGGAGATAACCTTCGGTAATTATAACGGCGAGGACATCGTCTGGATCGTGCTTGAGAAAGGTAACAGCGGAACGCTCCTTCTCTCAAAGTATGTGCTGGATTACCAGTCTTTTGATATGCCGGATGAACCCTGCAAATCCTGGATGACGACAAGGCTCGTGAAGTGGCTTAATGTCGATTTCTATGATGCGGCTTTCACGGAAGAAGAGCAGGATAAGATCCTTTGGACAGAGGTCGAGATCCACGATATGGACTATGCATACAGTGAAGGCGATGAGCTCTACAGGGATCCTGTTCTCAATCAGGTATTCCTTCTGGGCATGGATGATCTCGTAAAGTACTATCCTGCAAAGCTCGATACGCTCTACTGTGAAGCAACCGACTATGCCGTATCACAGGGCGCACCCAAAGAGAACTGCAGCTGGTGGCTCAGAGGCCCGTGCGAGATCACAAGATTTGAGAACGGGGAAGTGGAGACGGGAAAGCCTGTTGCCAATGTGAACTGCAATCCTCAGGATGGAAAGGCAGACCTTATTTTCGATGATCCGAAAGAAGGCATAAGACCTGCTATGTGGGTCGATCTTGACGGCACGGTCCAGTTTACGATCGCACCTTCTGACTGGATAGCAGAGGTAAGCTGCGAGACAGAAGTTACTGCTGACGGAAAGCATTCATACACGATCTATACGGGAACAGAGTACGAAGAGACATTCGTTCTGGATACAAATATCGACGACTATATCCATGGCGGTCATTTTGACCTTCCGCACTTGCTCCTCGATAAGGGCTGGAAGCTGGTCGACCGTGACGGCAATCCCGTGAAGTATACGGATGACACCAAAGTTTCAGGTGCATATATTGTGTTTAATGATATAGAGACACACTTTGATTTCACGGGAATCAGCGGAAATCAGATCCTGATGTTCAGCCTTGAGTACAAGGTTCCCGGAAGCTCGTATTACGATGCCGAAGATTACTATAGAAATGATCCGGATATCAGAGGCAATTACGAGCATTATATGCCTCTCGTAAGCTTCATGGATCATGATATCGAGTACATCGTTGACGGCTTCGGCTACGACGGCTGGGGCGAGCTCTCTGAGGGCTTAAGCTACAGCGACATCGTCATCGTGACATATGCTGTCGAGTATGCATCCAAGGCCGAGAATTCCGGAAAGAATCCGTTCTATGTAACGGGCATGAAAGGCAGCGAGAGTCTCTGGTACAGCCTGGTCTACGATATGCCGTAAAGCAGGGAAACCATATCTGAATCATAAGCCATAAAATAATCCCCCGCCTTCGCAAACAGCGGGGGATTTTTGTCTTGTATTATTGCGGAAAGACCGGTTACCTGTTCTTATAGTAGACCTCGATCAGACCCTTAAGCAGCATGTCCTTGTCAACAACGATCTTGTGCCTGCACAAAGGCGCGACGAGCGAAGCATATCTGCCTGTCGCGGTAAGCACGCACTTGCCGCCGTACTCTTCCTCGATGCGGTCGATCATGCCGTCGATCAGGGCGGCGTTCTGATAGATGAGACCGCTCTTCATGCTGTCGACGGTGTTGGTGCCGATGACTTTCTTAGGAGTCTCGAAAGCAATATTCGGAAGCTGTGAAGTCTTGCTGCTCAGAGCCTCTGCCTCAATGCCCATGCCGGCGCCTATCGATGTTCCGCAGAAATTCTTCTCACTGTCAATGAGCGAAAAGGCTGTCGCCGTGCCCATATAGATATTGATCTGCGGTACGCCGTACTCCTTGATCCCGGCCACGGCCGATACGACCAGGTCGCTTCCGAGCTGTGCGGGATTATCTATCTTGATCTTAAGTCCCGTCTTTACGCCCGGTCCGACGACCAGAGGACAGACCGACGAGAAGCGCTCGACAGCACTCTTTATCGTTCCCGTAACCTGAGGAACAACAGATGATATTATCGCGCCGTCTATCGAATCAAACCCCGCGCCGTTGAACTCGAGCGCTGATTTGATAAGAGCCGCATACTCAAGATCTGTCGAAGTCTTGTTGGTCGTAAGAAGCTCCGTAAAGAGCACCTTGCGGTCTTCAAAGCAACCCAGAAGGATGTGCGTGTTTCCGATGTCGATGGCAAGAACCATAATGGCTACCTCCGCTTTTGTTTATGCGTTTATGCAGCAACCAGCTTCGCCTTGATAAGGGCAGTGCCGATTCCGCCTGTAAGTATGAATGCTGCTATGGCCTCGAAAACAGCATTTATGCCGACGATCGTTGCAAAGAGCGCGATAATGCCCAATGTGGGATCGATGCCTGTTGCAGAAGATACTGTTGCCTTGCCGAAGAGCAGAATGAGCGCGCCGACAAAAAGAACCGTATTGAGCAATGCGGCACAAAGTCCTGTTACAGAGCACTTTACGATCATGGGAGCTTTCTTCAAAAGCTTGTAGATAACGCCCGTCAGGAATCCTGCAAGCACTCTGCAAACGACGCACATGATAAATGTGAAAACGACATTAATGTTTGCGAGATAAGTTCCGAACGGATCTCCGCCAAAGCACTGCGCAAAGCTCGTGATGCCGAACACAAGACCCAGAAGAGCACCTGCCCAGGGACCTTTTGCAATAGCACCGATTGCGACGGGGATCATGAGGAAAGAGATCGATACCGCACCGACTTTGAGATAACCCACAGGCGTTAACGCCATTAAAACAGTGAGTGCGATCAGTACACCCAAGACTGCAATAGTCTTGATCATTTGTTTACGGTTTTGATTAGTCATACAAAACCCTCCTTTGTTATTATTCCCCCACCGGGGATATAGTTACATCGGCAGCCTGCCGGCTTTCCGAGACCCTCCGTCAGATTCATAAAGATATCTGCGGTACGAGGTGTCTCCCGCGGAAAATCCAGGCGGAATACCTAAGGTGATTATACATTAATGTGCTGAAGGTATCTAATACTGTCTCAATAGTCAGTCACCACAGAATTGATAAGCTTCTGCAGGCAGTAATTAGTCACACGCTATATAAACATCCATACTCTCACCGTCTGTTTCAAAGCAGGGTATTACTCCGTTATTCACCTGCTCCAGACCATTGGTCCTCATGAAATCATTCAGTGTATGATAGGCTCCCGGTATTGTAACGAACGGATTATCAAACGGTCTGTCTATATGGATTGCCGCATATTTATGAGCAGACTGTTCCCTGATATCAACGCCGTCGGGCTTCAAACCGTCCGGCAATATCAATGCAGCCGTATATCCATGCATATTAAAGACATTAACCTGCTCCTGTGACAGATTGGGAAAATCCCATCCGATCACTCTCGGGTTATTGATGCCGTTCTCTTCTGCGATCTTATACATGCGGGAGATCGCATCACTTTCAGGCTCTGTACTGATCACTGTATGTTCTATATAACGGAATCCTGAGACCTCTTCCACACGAAGGTTTGAGTACGCATCACTTCGTTTGTCCATTTCCTCCCTGAAAAGATTATCCAAAGAGCAGTTAAAGATTTTGCATATCTCAAGTGCCTTATCCATTTCCGGATTTGCAGCATCCATTTCCCATTTTGAAATTGTCTGACGGCTTACACTGAGTTTTTCAGCCAGTGCTTCCTGCGTCATATTCTTGCTGAGCTGGCGTAAATACTGAAGGTTCTTTCCAAAACTCATATCGATTCTCCTTTTTATCTATATATGCTGTTGATATGTATTTGCTCCGCGTCGCAAATATAGATTACTTTCAAAATCTGAAATTCTCCACCAACTCCCGGGTGCTTTATCTGTATATTCCGCAACTTCAGGTTGCACATTTCTTTTATACAGACAAAACTGCTTTCAACGGTGCATAGATTGAATACTATTGTTTTCCTTCTCCGATTTTTGGTCTCCTTAATTATTTTTTACTCATGCTATAATATTTTTAATAAACGGCACGCGCTGTTTTATTCATGCATTTAAGGGGCATCTTTCATGGCTGACACTGATCTTTCCAAGGTATTGACGGAGTGCCACGAGGCGGCGAGGAGCGGGTATGAGCTTGCGTCGGATGAGAAAGCGGTGCTCGATGAGATCTTAAGTTCGGCTGAGGATAAGATCCGTGAGACGGCTTTGGAATATAAGACTTCGCCTTGCGAGGTCGTGGGGATAGGAGAGACACTGGAGGGACAGCTTGCCGATATTCAGGGAGCGGTTGATGACTTAAGGATCTCATTCGCGGAAGATCTGGATAATCTTGAGAAGGACTTGTCGAAGTTCTCGATAACGCTTTTCGGAAGGACGATGGCGGGCAAGTCGACACTCATGGAAGTCCTTACCGAGGGCGACGGTTCGGCTATCGGAATGGGCGCGCAGAGGACTACGCGCGATATAAGAAGATACGAGTGGAACGGGCTTGCGGTAACCGATGTTCCGGGTATCGGCGCTTTTGAAGGGGAAGAGGATACAAGACTTGCTTTTGATGCGGCGAAGACCGCTGACCTTATCGTGTTCCTTTTGTCTGACGATGCGCCGCAGGCTGTTGAGGCTGATTGCTTCAGACAGGTAAAGGACCTCGGTAAGCCCGTGATAGTAATAATGAACGTGAAGGTATCAGTCGATCCCGGAAAGAGCGTGAAGCTTGTTGAGAGGGATATGAACCGGGCGTTCGACTTTTCGAGGATCGAA
Source organism: Clostridiales bacterium (assembly GCA_017428155.1). GTDB lineage: Bacteria > Bacillota > Clostridia > Saccharofermentanales > Saccharofermentanaceae > Saccharofermentans. The sequence continues at coordinate 32,108 of JAFRRJ010000014.1, forward strand.
GAGATAAGAAGGCAGTTCTGCAAATTTGCCGAAGCATACGGGCAGGACTGGACGATGGTGCCGTTCGTCGCATCGCACCTGAAGGCAGCTTACGAAGCTGTTAAATGTGAGAAGGACGGCGACCTTGAGAAGGCGGAGTTCTGGAGGAGATTAAGCCGCATCGATGATCTTAAGGCCCTGATCTGCGAAGAAGTCGAAGTACGGGGCAAGTATATAAGGGTCAAGACGTTTGCGGACATCATTGCAAATCCCATGATCGAGGCATTGCATGAGCTCGTGAAGGAGAGCAGGATCAATGAGTCGCAGGGCAGGGTAATCGATGAGAAGAAGCGCGCTCTTGAGAAGCGCAGGGAGTCGTTCGTCAAGGAGGGAAGGAAGAGGATAGAGTCCTTCATGATGCGCCTTAAGATGGAGCTCCGTTCGGATATTGCTGTTTTCGCTGAGGACCACTATAACGATAAGCTTGCTGACCTTGCGTGGGGTGATCTCATCAGGAACAAGGATATTGAGAGCAGATGCAGAGAGCTCCTTGACGATATGGAAGCTGAGGTCGACGGCATAATCGAGGAGGCTATCCGCGAGATGGCAAGCGAGCTCAAATACGTGTCGGTCGATTCGGTCGAGAGGAATTTCCTGACGCCTGCGCTGGTTGACGCGAAAAGGATCGTCAGCTGGACGAGCCTTGTACTGGGCGGCGGCGGTTCGGTCGCTGTGCTGATACTGACATTTGCGGGAGTTGATGCAGCTATAGGACCTGTCGGCTGGGTGGCAGCGGGAATAGGTCTTGCGGGTGGCGTAAGTCTTCTGTTCCTCGAATCCAAGGGCGACAAGCTCGCGAAAGCGCGCGCGCGTCTTGAGGGCGAACTCACGAAGTCCGTTAATGCGACATGCGACAGTATCTGGACCCAGCTTGAGAAGAATCTTCAAAGGCTCGTTGACGGCAAGATCGATCTTGTTTTGTCCGAGCTCTCGAAAATCGGAAAGGTCATAAGATCGCTTGCTTCCACCCAGAATGAGCTTGCTGATTCGCTCCGCACGGAGCTCGGCTCGCTGAACATGACATTTACGGAGAAGATCGCGACGGCTGTTTTCGGCAGGGAACTTGCGGCTGACTATATGTCGAAGATCACATCCGCTGCGAGGATACCGGGATTATGCACGCTGTTATCCGAGAGATCAGATGACAGCGCCGGCGAGGAATTCCGCACGCAGATGGCTGATCTCATCGCCGAAGACATAAGGTTCGTGACTGCAACTGAGGATACTCCGGTATTCGTATCCGCAGTCCTTGACGGTCTTGTAAGTCCCGGTGATATTACTTGTGAGGAAGATGATGACATCGTGGTCATAAGATCAGATGAGAAAGATATCAGGCTATATAACAGGCTCCGTCTGCTTGAGCAGATCGTGCCTTACAGGATAGGAGGATAACTCTATGTTGAAGATCGCCGAGTTGTCACGCGCAAAGGAAGCATTGCAGGAGAAGACCATCCGTGCTCTTGAGGAAGCCGGTGTAAATCTTGATTCCGTGAGCGGGAAGTCTGACCGCGTTAAGATCGTTTTCGCGGGTCAGTATTCTGCAGGCAAGTCATCGATAATCAAGATGCTGACAGGCGATGAGACTGTCGCGACCGGAGCCGAGATCACCACGCAGGAGACAAAGGCTTATGAGTGGAACGGGCTTGAGATAGTTGACACTCCCGGCGTCCATACGACGCTGCGTCCCGACCATGACGAGATCTCATATAAGGCGATCGCCGCTGCTGATATCCTGGTCTTCGTAATAACAAACGAACTCTTCGATTCATATATGGCAGAGCATTTCAGACGCCTTGCCATAGATAAGGACAAGGCAGGCGAGATGATCCTCGTTGTAAACAAGATGGAGCGCGCTGCAGGAGGCAACACAAAAGCCCAGCAGAAAGTCATAAAAGAAGCGCTCCGCGAGGTTCTTGCGCCTTACACGCCCGAGCAGCTCCATATCTCATTTATCGATGCGCAGTCCTATCTCGACAGTCTTGAAGAGAGAGAAGAAGATCCCGAGATCGCTGATGAGCTTTTCTCAAGATCGGGCTATGCCGCTTTTATAGAGACGCTCGATCAGTTTGTGGAAGAGAAGTCCATTACTTCCAAGCTTACGACGGATCTTTATGTCCTTGATAACGAACTCGATAAGGCTATCTCTGCACTGACACCGGGTTCGGAGGATGCCGATATCGATGCTCTCGAAGAGAATCTCAAGCAGCAAAGGCACATTCTTATTGATACGAGGACGAGGCTGCAAAGAGAGGTTCAGGATATCTACGCTGACGCATCCGCAAAGATAAGAGGATTAGGACTTGATGCTGCAGCCCTGGTCGATGCGGGGCTTTCAAAAGATGAGCTTGAAGAGAAGGTCGCCGAATACGGAAAGGCAGCTGAAGAACTTATGGAGCAGACACGCACGGCGGCAGATGACCACGTGCATTCGAGGTTCCTTGAGCTCGGTCAGAACTTTGCCGACATGGAGGCCACGGAGTTCAACCAGAACCTCAAGATAAGGCTTGTCGACAAGTACGACAACCTTCCGGACACGGTAAAGAAAGTGTTCGTTACTGCGACTGATCTCGAGAAGAAGGGTGACCTTCTGGTAGGCACACTGGTTAAGTCGGGCATCCCTGAGATACTGTCACTTACGGATTCATCCTATAAGGCGATAAGACTTACGGACAACACGCAGAAGTTCTTAAAGAGCTCTCTTCACACTATGAATACCGGAACCAAGATAGCGGCCAAGACAGGCAAGGCCGGACAGATAGCATCGAAGGTTGCCAACAGGTCATCTTCGGTCTTCGGCGTCGTAGGCGTCGGTCTGGAACTCATGCTCCAGCTCAAGGAGGACACAGATGAGCAGCTTCTCCTTGAAGCCATGAAGAACAACCGCCAGAACATAAGAAGTGAATTCAACACGGCCGCATATGCGCTTGACGATTACTCCGCAGAGTACATCAGACAGTGTGTCGTAACGCCTATGGAACAGTCGATAAAGTCTGTTGAGGACAATATCTCCGACTTAAGGACGACCCGTGCGGACAGATCGGAGCAATGCGTAAAGCTCGAGAGGATCCAGAAAGACATTCAGACACTCATAACCAGGATACATGAGGCCGAAGGGTAATGCGCGCGGAATGCTCAAGTGTCTGAAGATCTGATCTCAATGGCACAGGGAAAAGGAAAGGAACGGATAAGATCATGGCTGAGAATAACCTGATACTCGTATGCAAAGACAAGCAGATCGCTGAAGATTTCTGCAGGATACTTACCGCCACAGGAAAGATCGACAGGGACGGCATAGAAGTGTGGGAGGAGAAGACCTGGGACGCAAAGCGCAAGACGGGCCCGTACAAGACCAGAATGCTCTTTGTCGGCGACATCAGGGACACGGAGTCTTTGGGATGCTTTATCGATATCCGCTACGAGCGATGGGGCATATGCTACGGAGTAAATCCCCGGTATGCGGTCATTACTTCTGACACGATCTACGTCAAGGACAACGCGCGCTATAACGCTTTCATGACCGACTTTAACGATGCGGTAATGCCGGTACTTTATCCTTCTGCTGATCAGGGCGGTTCAGATGCGGTTATATCTGATACACAGCCTTCTTCCGGTTCCAAGGTTAATTCCGGAAAAGCCGCAAAGGTCATCGGAACCGTGGGCCTTGCGGTCGCGACAGGCGGCGCGAGCCTTGCAGCCCAGAAGATAATTGACGATACAAAGACTCTTGCAGATAAGAATTTGAAGCTCTGCCTCTTCGGCGTCTGGCACTTCGCAAACAACTGCCTTGAGGAATTCCTGGCGGACTGAGATAACACGATTTCCCCCTCATTATTGCCGCAAAAACCGCACTGGCCTGTGGTAAAGTTAGCATGGAATATAATAAGGGAAGGAAAGTTTTTAATATGGGTAAGAGAGTTTTATCTGCAAACAGCAAGGCTGTTGTTCCGTTGATCCTGACTGCTGCCTTACTGTTTTCCTCATGCACATCAAGAAGCCGCAGGAATGAGCCTGTAAAGGAAGTCGTCCTTATCAATGATACCTGGGTCGTGGAGAAATATATGGAGGCAGTCTCTGAATGCGATCACGCAATCTACGAGCAGGTCTCATTCAATACCGGAAGAACGGACGGCTTAGGCCCTCACGAATACAGGTTCAGAGGCATAGTCTACCTGACGGACGAGGAAGCTCAAAGTCTCTGGACCGGATATGAGTGGGAAGAGACAGTTGCCCCTGATTTTGAATTTGACATGGTCGACATTGAGGCTGTAGGCAGCGGTCCGTGGTACAGATGCCATGATTTTGAGAAGGATAACTATTCGACGATCGTCTCGAATTACACTGTTTTCGACGGTGAGAAGATAGTTTTCGACATCCATCAGATCTGATATCCTGACACGCCGGCTGAGTGGTATAAGGCAGTGTCAGAACAGCTTTATTCATCAATAAAAAGTGACACATCCCCTGTAAAATGCTATTCTTATTTCCGTTAGACATGAGTTTACGGGACATTAAGTGCTGCCCCCGTGCAAAAGGTATAAGGAGAGAGTTGTGAATTTACTTTATTTGTCACTGATCCCGGTTGCCGGGCTTTTATTGTTCATCTATTTCAACGATAAGAATGAGAAGGAGCCGTTCGGTCTTCTGGTATCACTGTTCTTTGCCGGAATGGGCACTGTCATTACGGCCATAATCGCCGAATTTATTGGTCAGGCTCTGCTTGGCGCTATATTCCCTTATGAGACGGTAGGCAAGCAGGTGGTCAATGCGATGCTGATCATCGCACCCGCTGAGGAACTCGGCAAATACATAGTATTAAGGCTTATCACCTGGAAGAACAAGCATTTCAATTACAGCTACGATGCTATCGTCTACGCTGTATTCGTATCGCTTGGTTTTGCAGCGCTCGAGAATATAGGCTACGTTATCGGCAACGGAGTTTCCGCGGCGCTCTTAAGAATGGTAACTGCAGTTCCCGGACACGCATGCTTTGCGGTATTCATGGGCTTCTTCTACAGCAAGGCGAAGTACGCCAGCCTTACAAACGGCAAGGGTGTAGGCGGATTTAAGGCACTCGCCATCATGGTTCCCATAATCCTCCACGGCATTTATGACGCGATAATATTCGGCGGCAATGTCGCAGGCGGCTCAAGCCTTTCAGGCATGAGCATACTTCTCTGGATCGCCTTCTGCATCGCGCTCTTCGTCGTATCCGTCATCATCGTTATCAAGTCATCAAGGAACGATTACTGTATTGTTACGGTCTCTCAGGCAGAGGGAAATGTCCCCGAAGTCACTGTCACATCCGCATATGCGCAGGCTCAGCGCCCTCAGTATGTTCAGACAGTCTACAAGCCAAGTATTGCCGGCACATGGAAATGCAGCTGCGGCAACGAGAATACACTGAACTTCTGCTTCAAGTGCGGCAAACAGCGTGCTATGGGCGCTGTCTGGACCTGCCCGAGCTGCGGTTCTCTTGCGACTTATAACTTCTGCGGAAACTGCGGCGCTCATAAACCCGTCCAGCAGATGCCGTCTTCTTATCAGAATATCAACCTGTAATTTTCCGGAGGATAAGACATGCCACATTCATCAGGCGGCGGTTCACACAGCGGCGGATCTCACAGCAGCAGCGGTTCACACAGCAGCCATTCAAGCAGCGGCGGCGGCAGCAGCGGAGGATACCACAGCAACAGACGCACATCGGACAAGCCGTTCCCCGGTTCGAAGATGTATCTTTACTATCAGGACCGTAAGCCCAGGTTCATATATTCCAACTACGATGTAAGCAAGCGCGACGTCTCCAACCTTATAGCGGGGCTGATAGCATTCTTTATAATTCTCCTGCCGATCATGATCATGTGCCTGATCGGAATGATCTTCTCGTTCGAGAAGCCGGAGAAGATCTCATATTACAAGAACAAGAAGCCTGATTTTGTTATCGAGGACAATCTCGATATCTTTGAGAATGAGAAGAACCTTAAGCGTTCCATGAAGGCTTTCTACGAAGAGACAGGTATCGTTCCGGCCGTCATCACAGTAAAGAATGAGGACTGGAACAAGGAATATTCAAGCCTCGAAAAGTACGCCTACGACGAATACGTCGCGCGCTTTCCCGATGAGGCCCACTGGCTCATCGTCTACTCGGAGGAGATAAAGGATAACGGTTTTAACGACTGGTACTGGGAAGGCATGCAGGGCGACAGGACTGACCCTGTCCTCACCGCGAGCCGTGCCAACAAGTTCACCGAGTCACTTCATAAGCGCCTTTTGCAGCGCGAAAAGTATTCCGTCGACGAAGCGATAGCCGCGACCTTCGACGAATACACACCGCAAATGATGAATATAATCATGGACAAAGCCCAATTCTTTACCTGCCTGTTCCTGTTCCTTGTGTTCGGCGGTTCTACATACTACAGCTTCGCCGTTGCTTACAAATCACCCAAGGTACCTGAACAGTTAAAGCATGCCAAAGCCGTCAACCTCACTGCTGTCTATCAGGAAGCCTGCAGTTACTGCGGCGGTATCTACATCGTCGGCATGCACAGGGAATGCCCGCACTGCGGCGCCGCACTTCCGGAACATCACTACACCAAGGATGCAAACGGAAATATCATCCAGATAATGTAAGGGTTCATTAAAGTTATATTTTCGAGGGCTCCGCATGGCCGGGAAAAAATATACAGAAGAACAGCTTAAAGCATTTAAGGCATACGATCCTAAAAGTGACCGTGTGGTAGGATGTATCTTTGTTTTCGCTGCCATGGTGGTGCTGTTCTTCAATATCTTCCTTAGATACAAAGATGCGGAAAAGAGTTCAGCATATAAATATACTGACGGCACGGTTACGTTTTTTCAGCAGACCAAAAGAAAGTACTCCTACCACAGATACCGTTACGTGGATTCGATCAGCGTCACGTTCTATCCTGAAGGTTATGACAGGAAATTCTTTTTCAGAGATTCCGACGGCCCTTATTCCTTTGTAAGAACCGGAGATGTGTTCAGGGTCTACTATAAAGAAGACGATCCTGATGAATGTTACATCGCAAAGGAGGATTGGATCACCGGGAAATATATCCATGCTGATAAGTCATACAATTCTGTGCTGGGTATTGTTGCCGTTCTGACATGCGTAGGATTATTCTTCTTTGCCGATGCGGCAAGGGTAACCTCGAGAATAAAGAAAGGCAAGCTCAAGGCACCGGAATAGCAACAATTCCGCCATCTTGTCTGTATATATAACAGACAGAAAGATCTGCCCGAAGGATATTATGGAACAGGAGATATGTTATGAAGTGGATTAAAGCTCTGGCACCGGCAGGTGCAGTGATGCTTGCCATTACTGTTATTGCCGGTTGTGATGAGAAGACCGTGACCGGGAAAACAAATGAGCCGGATGAGACAGCGGGGGTCGTAACCGTTAAGACAGAGACTTTAAAGATTGTTCAGCGTGAAGTGCCTGATGAATTAACAGAGCGCGGGGTGATCATCAGGGGAGACAAGATCCAAGTCGACAGCAGGCATTCCTACCGCCTGTCTGCCGTATCGGATATCCGCTGGCAGTACGAGTACACAGCCAACTGCAATCTTGATGTGGGGAGCACGGAAGAGGAGTTTACTCAATTCCTTGAAAGATTTGAGCATGTACCCTATATTGACATAGGTTCACCCACATCATACGATGCATTTCTGACATTAGATGCCAAAGGTTACGAAGCATACTATGTGCAGTTATTCAGAACGTGCATGTATACAGGCGACTATTCGGAAGGCCGGATCTATCTTGACGGTGATCCGGGATGCTATGCACCTGTATATGCTGATCCTTCCGGAAAATATATCCTGCTTGAGAGCGGCTATGTCACTGACGAGATCCTGCTCGCATTCCTTGAGCCTTTAATGGTCAAGGTCGAGATCACGCCTTCGGTTTCCGAGCCGGACGGAAGCTTTGTTTCAGAAAAATATACAGTCTTAAACAGATGTCTTGATGCTATGCACGAACTTGAAGCGAAGCTAACTGATCTTGATGCCGGTGAGCTCCTCAAGAGTGATGACCTTGCGTGCATCTCATTTACTGATGAGAACGGCAGAGTGCATGACTACTTTTTCGCTGAAGGAAAATACCTTATAGACGGAAGCCTTGTCTATGAACTTAAAGATATGAAGGCCGTAACGGACGTGTTCGCGAATGTGGATTTCTGGAAACATCAATACAGACCCCTTACCGAAGCCGAACAGGGATTAGCGGACTATCTTAACCTCAAAGGGCCTTACTTTAGCTCTGATCCTGTTTATGCCGATGTTACGGGTGACGGCATTGATGACCTCTGTACAACCGTATCGGGAGGCAGCGGAATATACAGCTGCTATGTTGTGGTCTACGATCCGCAGACGATGACAGGATACAGCTTGTCCGATTATGAATATTACTACTCGATCTCACTTGAAGAGTCCGGTGACGGAAGGCTTGTAGTCTACAAGTCCAAGGAGATAGGCTGGTCCGGCGATTCTGCAAAGAAAGGTCAGCGCGGAACAGTGGTACTTGTCGACGGGGAACTCGTATTTATCGCTGAAGAGTAAAGCGGGTCTTCGGTTTATTTGCGTGTCACATTAAATGCTATTTTTCTTCCAACTTTTTTGCATAAAAAGTTGGAAAAAAGTTGGAATTGACGCAAAATCCAACATTTGTTCCAATATTTTCGGCAAAAAAGTTGGAAGAAAGTTGTACATGATGCGACCCGTCAAAACCGAGTCGCCGACCGACTTTTCGAGGTAAGAAACTCGAGCATTGAGTCGAGCATTGGCGAAAAACCGCGTCGCCGTCCGACTTTTGGAGATAAGAAACTCGAGCATTGAGTCGAGCATTGGCGAAAAACCGAGTCGCCGACCGACTTTTCGAGGTAAGAAAGTCGACCATTGGCGAAAAACCGACTTCGCGTCCAACATTTAAGGGTCAAAAATCCGGACATTGAGTTGAACCTCAAATGGAAACGGACATTCCGCATGCTGCACAACAAAAAAGGCGATGACTTTTTTGAAGACATCGCCGGATCATTACCAAATTATATTAAATATCAGTCTTCGTCCTTGCGGCCTGTTGACTCGTAGATCTCCTGGCAAGCCTTGAAGTACTCATAAGTGATGAGTCTTAAGCGGTAGGAGAGGTTCTTTAAGATCATGTCGATCTTTGCAGGTGAGGTCTTGAAGAGGTTCTCGAGATCCTCAGGGCGGATCAGCTCGACCTTGGTGTCACTGACTTCAACGATGGCTGTGGTCTCACGGGGTTCTTCCATAAGCATCTCCATCTCGCCGAAGCATGCGACGGGCTCAACCTCGGAAGTCCTGAATTTGTTTGCTGCGCCGTAGTTGTTGTAGATGCCTACCTTGCCTGCGTGAACGATATACATGCACTTGCCGACATCGCCTTCCTTGAAGATGATCGTTCCGTAATTGTAGATCTCGCCGTCGGAATCCTGCTTGGATACGAGTTCTGATGCTTCGCGGAGAGCTTCGATGCTGGGTCTTTCAAGTCTGAAGTTCTTTGCTGTCATGTAGATCGAACGGTTGATCATGGAATTGAAGAAACCGTCATACTTATTGCCGGAGTCAGCCTTGCGGATATCATCGAGAGTCTTCTTGGCTTCGTTATAATCAGCTGTCATTGCCTTGATCCTGCTTCCGAGAAGCTTCATGATAGCGAGGATCTTGTCGGGGTGCTGTGTGATATAGTCATTCAGCTCTTCAGCCGCAATCTCCGTAACCTTTACATCACCTGTGGCAACTATTGTGGTGCTGCGGGGATATGTCTTCTCGATTACTGCCATCTCGCCGAAATACTGGCCGGGCTCAAGAATAGCGATCTGGACCTGATCGTCCTTGCCATAATTCTTGTAAACAGCTACTTTACCCTCCAAAAGCTGGTAGAAAGTATTACCGGAATCGCCCTCTTTGATGATGACTTCACCATTGCTGAATGTTTTCTCGATAGTGCTCATGTTGTGACCCCTTTCTTTGTTAAGAAATTCATACCCGTATTTAAGTCTATGTTCATGTGCCGCGGGCGTCGCTCTTCGTCCGCCGGACACTTAATAGCCCTTAACAACATAGCATAACACGACCCTTAAGCAAAATCGTCAGATAGTATAATGAACACCCTGATACATTAGCGATAATGCTGGTGAGTAATCCGGGTTAAAGCTGCTCTATACGTGACCGGTTTCCGGCGGGCACGCCATAAAAACAGAGGTTAATCTAAGTAATACTCGCTGTCCACATAGACAAAGTCGCCGCTGTAAGTCCTGCACAGTATCCTGACGGGCTCGCCCGGGTATTTGAGCTCATAGCTCTGCGTGATGATGACAGATCTGCCCGGTTCGACGACTTCGAGATCGGTATCGGGGAGGTCTCTTACCTCGTTGACGACAGTGTAGTAAAGTTCTTTGCCGTTCTGCGTGACCTCGTCGTAGATGAAAGTGAAGTAGCTGATGTCTCTGTTCGAGTCATTATGAAGCTCAAGAACGATTATAACGGCAGGATTCCCGTCGGTATCTGTCGTCTCCGTGACGGCTTCAACTTCTATGCTGATCTTTTTCTTATATGCCCTGTCCAGGACAAAGCCCGTCAGCATGAAAAATGCGATGACAATGCCGCAGATCCAGGCGATGACGAGCGATATGACGTTGTTCCTGTGCTTATCTTTGGTTTTGAATGCCTTGACAGCAAAAAAAGTCGCGGACGCTGCAAAGCTCACGTAAGCAGTCAGCGTGGTATAGAGAAGGGTGTTAACAAAAAGTCCCCATAAGAGCGCATCGGCGATATGGTCGATGCCGTCTTCGCCGGTGTATTCGAAGGGGAAGAACTCCTGTAACAGAAACACGATCCCGAACGCCAGCGCGGCAAACGCAAAGATCCTCGCAAGTCCGGCGGGGTTATCCTTTTTCCGCAGTTTTATTGTCAGCACCAAAGCTGTAATTACAGCGGCAACGGGCGGCAGGATGGCGATCAGTTCTATCATGGATTAATTCCCCCTGTTATTCTGTTAAGGGTCCTGACAGGCGGTGTCTGTCTCATATTAATCTCTCCCTTAAAAGACATGGCCTTTTGTGTGATTATAACATGACACGCCCGGACTTTTTGGCTTCGGGGGCATCGCATCCTTGCAACACCGGGAGCTCGAAAATGGAAAGGGCGGGAATGAGGCCTGATTTGAGGGGTATCACAAATTCCTAAAAAATCGGACTTTTATGACACGAACGGGGTTCTAAAATATCGCGAATGCCTCGAATATTCGCATTTTATGATACGAACGCGGGAAAAAATATCATAAATGCCTCGATTTCCCACATTTTATGATACAGGAAGGCCTTAAAAATATCATAAATCATGTAGTTTTTGCGATTTTGTGATACCAAGAGTCCTGAATATCACAAAACCCCAAAAACAGGCCTGTTTGAGATACGGGAAGAGGGTATAAATATCTCAAATGCCTATGAAAATGGCAGTTTGAAATACGGAGGCGGTGAAAAATATCTCTAATC
>JAFRRJ010000015.1 GCA_017428155.1 Clostridiales bacterium
ACTTCTACATCATTGTTTCCGCAGTACTTGCAATAGACATCTTTAGTTTCCTGTTTACTATTGAAGTCCAGCCATAGCTCTTTACCGTTATTTTCAAATCTGAAATTTCTACAAACATACTGTTGGAAAACGAGCTGAATCCTTGTATTATTAGTATCTAGGAGCATAAGTCTAATCCTTTGGTTTTGTTTTAGCAGATTAAACTTTAAGGATCTTATGCTCCTTTTTCAATTACTTATTCCCACGATTTCCGTGAAGAACCCAAAATAGTCTTTTCTTTTGCTTAGAGTTAATTTGTGAAATTATCTATCTCCATAGTATTCATCATCTGAATAACCGCCGACATAACTGATGTTGAAGATCACCATCGGGCGGCGTCCTGATTTGGAATATACGAAGTTCTTGATCTGTTCCCTGAAATTGCGCTTCTGAAGGAAAGCTTCGATGCTTCCGGCTTTATTGCTCGCCTGCTTTAACAGATCGTCGACTTTGTCCGAGATCATCTCATAAAGTGCATCCTGGGAATCGTCGTTGTCAAAGCAACCGATCGAATTGACAGCAGGCGAGCAGGCGAGGTCGCCGGTATCTTCATTGACAGTGACGGCAATAGCAAGGCAGCCGTCCTCGCTCAAATGTATTCTGTCCGTAAGAACTCTGTCGTCGGCGTCGACCGTGCCCGTACCGTCGATGAGAACAGGTGAGGCGGGAACGTGATCCGTAACCTTGACGCTGTCCTGGGTGAGCTCTAAGACTTCGCCGTTCTCGAGGATCTGGATATTGTCCTCATTCATTCCGAGGCTCTCTGCCATTTCCTTATGGAGGCAGAGCATACGGTATTCGCCGTGAACGGGCACGAAGAACTTCGGCTTGATAAGAGTGTGGAGCATCATGAGCTCATCTCTGTATGCGTGGCCTGATACGTGAACGTCAGCAAGCGACTGGTAGATAACGTGTGCGCCCTTCTTATAGAGCTCATTTATTACGCGGTAAATAGGCTTCTCGTTGCCCGGGATAGGGTCTGCAGAGATTATAACGGTGTCACCTTTCTGGATATCAACGGAGCGGTGCGAATTGAATGCCATCCTCGTAAGAGCGCTCATTGGCTCAGCCTGTGAGCCTGTCGTAAGGATAACGATCTTGTTGTCGGGGTAATTGTCGATCGAATCGATATCGATAAGTGTGTCCGGGCTTATGTCGATGTAGCCGAGTGAGTTGGCGATATTAAACACCTGAACCATGGAGCGGCCCGAGAGGCAGACATGGCGGCCGTATTTCTCGGCAGCATTGATTATCTGCTGCATGCGGTGAACGTGTGAAGAGAAGGTTGCAACGATTATGCGGCCCTCTGCTTTGCGGAAAAGCGAGGAGAACGCTTCGCCGACATGTTTCTCGGAAGGGGAGAAGCCGTCGATCTCAACGTTGGTGCTCTCACACATGAACAGGAGGACGCCTTCTTTTCCGAGTTCGCCGAGACGCTGAAGATTGATAGTCTTGCCGTTGATAGGTGTGTAATCTATCTTGAAGTCACCCGAGTGGACGATCCTTCCGGCGGGCGTGTTGATGCAGAGCGCATAGGAGTCCGCGATCGAGTGGTTGACTCTTATGAATTCGGCAGAGAATGAGTTGCCGAATTTGATAATATCTCCGTTCTTGCAAGTGTTAAGCTTGATGCCCTCAAAAGGCACATTCTTGTCCTGGAGCTTCAGCTTGATAAGCTCTATAGCCATCGTGCCGCCAAACACAGGACATTTGAACTCCCTTAAGAAATAGGGAAGGGCGCCGATGTGGTCCTCGTGTCCGTGAGTGATTATGACGCCTCTTAGCTTATCCTGATTACGTCTGATATAAGTGAAATCAGGGATAACAGAGTCTACACCCGGCATGTTCTCCTCGGGGAAACTCATGCCGCAGTCGACAATGATTATGTCGTTATTGTATTCGAAGGCGGTCATGTTCTTGCCGATCTCGCCGATGCCGCCCAAAGGTATTATCTTTACGGGTTTTAGGTTCTTGTATTTTGGATCGTTATATCCGTGTCTTTTTGAATTGCTGCTCATAAATTTTCCTTTTATACACGCGCGAAAAGACTCCGCCAAAGCCAGAAGTTTTCCGCTTAAGATTCAGTCTTACTGTGAGGTTACGTCACGCCAGCATGTGCTGTGGTTGCCGGTCTCGCCGTCTTCTGCGTAGATGTCGATGTGGTAGCCCTTAACGCCGCCGCCTTTGTCTTCTACAGTGTAATAGCCGTCTCCGCCTAAAGGATCGTTAGCAATGTAGATGACGGTGCCTGCAGGATAGATCGACCAGTCAGCTGCGCAGGTTTGCCCTTCTACGCAGGTCGTTCCTGTAGCTGTGCTCTTGCTGTAGCCGCCGTTAGCAGTCGGCTGGGGACCGTAGAATGTGATCTTGCAGTTATGGGTCTCACCGGAAGGTGCAGGCTTCTGGCTCTCCGTAGCCTTTGTTGAGGATGTGGGCTTGGAAGTCGGCTTTGCTGTCGGCTTCGGCTTGGGTGTCGGTGTAGCCGAGGGTTTGGTCTCAGTTGTAAGAGACTTCTTTACGTAGTTGCCGTTATATGTTTTATACCAGCCGTTGGATGTTACGGCGATAACGTCAATCTGGTCACCGGTGTAAACACTCTTGACTACATCGTATTCGGTACCGGGTCCTTTTCTTACGTTGATCGTGGTCGTAGCATATACTGCCAGATATAATTCTTTCTCTGTCACAGCTTCCGTAGTTTCTGCTGTTGTGGTGGTTGTGGCAGCAGATGTCTCGGCAGGTGTGGGAGTATTGGTGGGTTCTTCTGTTTCAGCCGTATCCGAGGATGATTCGGAGGGTGCCGAAGTCTCTGAATATTCCGTGGCGGCAGCTTCTGTTGAAGCCATGGCTGTTTCAGTAACGCCGGTATCTTCCGTTTCAGTCTCATCGGGAGTGGAGATCACGGTGACCGTTACTTCGACTTCTGTTACGACAGGCTGGGCCTGGACGTTTTTGTAATCAAGAGCGGAATCGATGACGAAAGTAGCCGTTGAACAGACTGCAACGACTATGGCACAGTTGAGCGCTGAGATGACTTTAGCGCGTGTAATATTGTAATATTCTTTAATTCCAATGAGCTTCAAAAGCTGCTCTCTCCTTGTTCTTAGCGTCCATATATGAGGACATAATTCTAAAAACTATTATATCATACTTATTTTTGGGGGCTAATTCAGGCTTAAGACGGGCATTTTTGAAAGAGTTTTGTTTTTGGTGAAGCATTTATTCAACAATAGTTTTAGAATAAATGTATCAGGTCTACATATAGTGGTTTCTGGTGCTCTTACCCCAAAATGCATTTTGTGTAAAGCGTTTTCGGAAATTTGTCAAACGATTGTCACAACTCTGCAAAGCATGACATATTTTAAGCGTCTATAATCTAAACACCATTGAGGGGAATTCATATGAGGGGGGATCGAAAATGTCGTATGGACGTATCCGCAAACCGGCTAGAAGAGCGAGCTACGGAACGACTGAGCGCGATGTTGAGAAAAAGCGCACGAAGATCTACCTCATCTGCGCTCTGATCCTTATAATCTGCGGCATTCTGGACGTTATATTCCTTATCGGGATCCTCGATCTGTAAGTTTTAATAAATCCAAAAAACGGCTGCGTTTTGCGGCCGTTTTTCGCGTTTTACGGAAGATAACAAGACTTTACCCCAGTTGGAAAATTGCAAAAAGCCTACCTCTCGTATATACTTACACCCGTAATATTATTAATAATATAGGGAGCAAGATGATGAGAGTTTCCAATCTTTTTATGGCTACACAAAGAGAGATCCCTGCTGATGCCGAGATCCCTTCACACAGACTGATGCTCAGAGCGGGCCTGATCCGCAAGATGGCATCCGGCGTTTATTCCTTCATGCCTATGGGTTACCGCACATACAGGAAAGTGGAAGCGGTCATCAGGGAAGAGATGGACAAGGCAGGAGCACAGGAGCTCATAATGCCTGCACTTCTTCCTGCTGAGGCTTACCAGGGCTCAGGCAGATGGGAAAAGTTCGGTCCCGAGATGTTCAGACTTACTGACAGGGGCGGAAGATCTTTCTGTCTTGGTCCGACGCATGAAGAGCCTTTTACTGAAGCAGTAAGAGATTCTATCAGATCTTACAAGCAGCTCCCTGTTACTCTTTATCAGATCCAGCACAAGTACAGAGATGAGAAGCGTCCGAGATTCGGCGTTATCAGAGCAAGAGAGTTCGTCATGAAGGATGCTTATTCCTTTGACGTTGATGAAGCGGGCCTCGACATCTCCTACAAGAAGATGTATGACGCTTACCGCGCTATTTTCGACAGGCTTGGATTGGATTACACGATCGTTGATGCTGACTCAGGCGCAATGGGCGGTTCCGGTTCACAGGAGTTCATGGTAAAGAGCGAAGTCGGTGAAGACGCTATCTGCTTCTGCGACGAGTGCGGCTATGCAGCTAACGAGGAGAAGGCAGGATGGACAAGAAGTGCTGCAGATACTTCTGAAGAGCTCGCTATCGAGAAGATCCACACACCTGACGTTAAGACTATCGAAGAGCTCTGCGGTTATCTGAACTGCGGACCTGATGCATTCGTAAAGACTATCCTTTACAACATCGACGGCAAGTTCGTAGCTGCTATGTGCAGAGGTGACCGCGATATCAACGAGACAAAGCTCGGCAACCTCTACGATGCAACGGAGATGGAGCTTGCGGCATTTGCCGATGTCGAGATGATCACAGGCGCGAAGGTAGGTTTTGCAGGTCCTGTAGGTCTTAAGCAGAAGATCGATATCGTTGTCGATCCTGAAGTTACAGGCATGAAGAATTTTGTTGTCGGCGCGTGCGAGACAGACTACCACTTCAAGAACGTTAATATCGGAAGAGATTTCGAAGCTGATAAGGTTGCTGATATCACTAATGCAAAGGCAGGCGATATCTGCCCCAAGTGCGGCAAGGGTAAGCTCGGAATGGCAAGAGGCGTTGAGGTAGGACATATCTTCAAGCTCGGAACCAAGTATTCTGATGCTTTAGGATGCATCTATCTCGACAACAACGGTAAGGAACACAGCATGGTAATGGGATGCTACGGTATCGGCGTTTCAAGAGTTCTTGCCGCTATCATCGAGCAGTATCACGATGATGACGGTATCATCTGGCCTTCCATTGTTGCACCTTACAAGGTTATCGTTGTTCCCACAAAGGCTAACGATGAAGAGATCATGGGCGTTGCGGATAAGATCTACAACGAACTTACAGCAGCAGGATGTGAAGTCCTGATTGATGACCGTAATGAGCGTCCCGGCGTTAAGTTCAAGGATGCTGATCTTCTGGGTATCCCGCTCCGTATCACTGTCGGCAGAAGAGCTGCCGAGGGTATCGTCGAAGTCAAGAGAAGAGACTCAAGCGAGACATCAGAGATTACCGCAGAAGAGGCTGTTAAACTCGCCAAGGAGATCTGAATTTGATCCTGAAGGCAATAGTGTCGGTAATACTATGCGCTTCATTTGTTTTTGGAGCTTTCCCCCGCCCGTTGATGAAAGGGGAATTCACGCCTGCCTCCTATGAGGGATATACACTGACTCTGGCTGACGGTGAGACTATTGATATACATCTTATCGGAAGCAGAGCTGCTTTCAGTGCGAGTGCTGAAGGGAACTACACTATCGCTCTGTTAAAGTGTGAGGATTATTCGCTTGTCAGGAACTTTATGGAAAGCGGTTCTTCCTTCACGGTGGATATTGAACCCTACATGGAAGAAGATGTTCTCTATTACCTTACTATCATGTACGATGCGTTTGGCGCGACGCTTCAGACCGGCGACAACATTATCTTTAAGTCAGGCGGAAGAGTCCATTTCTGGAAGTCAGTAAATTACGAGTATAATCTTGAGACCTGCAAAGAGATGTGGACAGACGATATCTCGCTTCAGGAATGTCTGGAACCCCAGAATGATATTGAATGCAATGATCCTGTTCTCATAGGTTATTCCGAGCAGATATGCGGTGATGCCTCCTCCGACTGGGAAAAGGCATTCCGCATCTACAGTTTTATTGCAGGTGAGCTCGCTTATGACACGGTTGAAGCTGCTTCGGATACAGGCGGATATCAGGACAGTGCCGTCGATCTTATAAGGGACGGCAAAGGCGTCTGCGAAGGCTTTGCAAATGCTTTTACAGCGCTTTGCAGAGCACAGGGAATTCCTGCAGTGGTACAGTTCGGTATAGGTTTTTCAGATTACAGCCAGATAACCGAAAGGATTCCTTCGGACGGAGACTATGCCGATCACGCATGGGCGGCCGTATATCTCGGCGACAAATGGCACTTTGTCGATCCGACCTACGATATTGCCACAGTGTACTACGGACCTGACGATTACGATCACGTAGGCCTTTTTACGCAGTACTATCTGTTGCCGCTGGAATCATTCTCGAACGATCACAGGATACTTGATGCTGATACAAGACACGGTGTGGAGAGCGCCGGTTACTGCGGTGACCATGCGACATATGAGATCACCAGAGACGGTGTATGCCACATATCAGGCAGCGGCGCTATAAGGATGCCTGACGGCGTCAACGGCTTTTCGAAGGTGGTTTTCGAGCCCGGAAGCAATATAACCGAGATAGGGGAATTATGCTTCTGCGACTGCGATCTTTTAACAACGGTCATCCTTCCTGATACTGTCGTGAAGATCGGCGATTACGCATTTAACACCTGTGAGGATCTGGAATACATCTATCTTCCTGAAGGTCTCGATAGTATCGGCAAGATGGTCTTCGACTGCTGTGACGAGCTCTCTTATGTCAGGATCCCTGATTCGGTAAGAGATATAGGCGAATGCACATTCGATAACTGTCCGAGGCTTTATCTCAGCGTTCCTTCAAGGTTCAGGGATATCGACAGTGGCTGCTCTATCGTTCCGATGTATGTGGATTACAGGTAAAAAACGACCTTGGAGAATGCCTCTTTTTGGTCTTTGATCCGGAGATTTATATGGCATATATTGAATTCCGTAACGTAAAGAAAATCTATAAGACAGGCTCGGTAAATGTAACGGCTCTGGACGGCTGTGATTTCTTTGTAGAGCAGGGTGAACTCTGCGTCATACTGGGACAGTCGGGTGCAGGCAAGACGACGCTTCTAAATATCCTTGGAGGCATGGACAGGCTTACTTCGGGCGAGGTCTATCTTGACGGCAAAGAGATATCAAGGCTCAATTCAAATGAACTGGCACTATTCAGAAGGCAGAACGTCGGATTCGTATTCCAGTTCTATAATCTGATACCGAATCTTACCGCATACGAGAATGTGGAGATGGCTGCCCAGCTCGTACCAGATCCCATAGACTGTGATCTTCTTATGAATGAGGTAGGGCTTGCAGACCGTAAGAACAACTTTCCTGCCCAGCTCTCGGGCGGTGAGCAGCAGCGTGTTTCCATTGCCCGCGCGATCGCGAAAAACCCCAAGCTCCTGCTGTGCGATGAGCCCACGGGCGCTCTGGACTATCAGACAGGTAAATCAATACTTAAACTCCTTCAGTCCTTAAGTGTCGAGAAGGGAATGACCGTGGTAATAATCACGCACAATTCGGCCCTTACCGCAATGGCAGACAGGGTTATCAGGGTCAAGAACGGCAGGATAACAAGCAACATAATCAATGAGAATCCCGTAAGCGTAGATACGGTCGAATGGTAATGAGTCCTTACGTCAAGACGATATTAAGATCTATCAGAATGACATTCCCGAGGTTTATCGCGATATTTGCGATAATTGCGTTGGGAGTCGGCTTTTTCGCAGGGCTAAAAGTAACAACACCGTCGTTCGTTTATACTGCCGACACATATGCAAACGAATATGCGATGTTCGACTTTAAACTGATGTCGACCATAGGTTTTACGGAAGATGATATAAGCGAGATAGCAAAAAGGACTGACTGCACAGTCGAGGGCGCATATACCGCTGACTGCTCGGCATTTCTCGGGGAAACGGACAGCGCGGATACCGTGCGTTTTCTGTCCATCACCAAAAATGTGAACAAGCTTAAGCTCGAGGCAGGACGTCTTCCTTCAAGACCCGATGAGATCGTTATAGACGGATATATGGTCTCAACAGCGCGCATCGGCGACAAACTCGTGATCTCCGAAGAGACCGGAACAGAAGCCCTTAATATGTTCAAATACAGGGAATATACGGTAGTAGGAACTGCGAGAACACCTCTATACATGAACTTCCAGAGAGGCACGTCTGATGAAGGATCAGGCAGTGTCTCTTACTATGTCTGCGCACTTCCGGAAGCATTCGATTCCGAATATTTCACGGAAGCATATCTTTATGCAGACTCAGGATTTTTCATCTATTCCGACGAATACAGGGATTGGGCCTCATCTGCCGAGAAACAGTACGGCGTGGCTCTTAAGGGTGTTATCAATGAGAGGTTTGAATCGCTTTTAAGAGAGCAGTACGACAAGCTCTACGACGGTTTTAACGAGTTTAACGAAGGCATCAGTGACGGATGGAGTGAGATCGAAGATGCGAGATGTAAACTCGACGATGCAAAAAAGGAGCTTGAAGACGGACAGAAAGAGATAGATAAGAACCGTGAGAAATCAGATGAGGGCAAAAAGACCTTGGATGATTCCAAAAAGTCTCTTGATGACTACAAAAAGGAACTTACCTCCACCAAGACTCTTCTCGATGCTGCAGGGAAGCAAGTAGATGATTTAAGGAATGAGATCGATGAGCTCAAGAAAGAAATGGATACTCTCTATCAGGAGATCACGGACGGCAGAGCTTATATAAGGAGCGAGAGGAGCAGTATCCGGTCAAGCCGGATATCGCTTGAATATCAGATCGATTCTTATGAGTCTGCGATAGCGTCCATCGATGCAGGCATCGAGAACAACCGGGCAAGGCTCGATCAGGCTGCATCTGACTGGGAGAGGCAGAGCATTCTAAATCAGATCGCATCCCAGGAGGAATCCAGGAAAACCAACGAGGCCTCGCTTGATGCGGCAAAAGAGGAACTTGCAGGTCTCGATACCAGGGAGTCGGAATTAGATGACCTGGAAAAGGAACTGGACGGCAAGCAGAAGCAGTACGATGACAAGGTCGCTTCCTATAACAGCCAATACCAGCAATACCTTTCCGATAAGATCCAGTATGATATGGGTGTCGAACAGTATGAGAGTTCCAAAGCCCGGTATGACAGTTCATATAATCAGTATTTGTCAGGTCTTAATGAATATAACGACGGCTTAAAGCAGCTGGCAGATGCACAAAAGAAGATAGATGACGGCTGGAAAGAATACAACGACGGCGTATATGAACTCTGGAAGGGGTATTCCGATTTTTCATATACGGCAGATTCCGTATTCAATACTGAACTCGTATACGGATATACGCTGATCGCATCCGTTGATTCTCCGGAGACTTTTATCCTCGGAAGAGACAAGAACACGGGCTACGTCTGCTTTGATAATGACGCCAAGATAGTTGACGGAATAGCTGCTGTTTTTCCTGTGTTCTTTTTCGCGATCGCGGCATTGGTATGCTCGACAACGATGAGCAGAATGGTATCTGACGAGCGCGGAATAATCGGCACGATGAGAGCTTTAGGATACTCAGACACTGCAATCGTTATGAAATATGCTGTCTATGCGGGTTCTGCCTCCATTCTGGGCGGAGTGCTCGGCTTCCTCGGAGGAACCAGACTTTTCCCCGCGGTCATATGGGAAGTCTATGCAATGATGTACGGATTCACCGGCCTGACTTTCACGTCGAGTGTTCCGCTGTTTATTCTTTCCATAGGCGTTGCTTTGTTATGCACGGTCGGAGTTACTGCTGCAACCGCCATGTCCGCACTGAAGGGAATGCCTGCAGAACTCATAAGACCAAAGGCACCACTGCCCGGAAAACGCATCCTGCTTGAATACATAGACTTTATCTGGAAGAGACTCAAGTTCCTCCACAAAGTCTCTGCGCGCAACGTATTCCGCTTCAAGAAGAGAATGTGTATGATGATAGTCGGAATCGCCGGCTGCACAGCACTTCTTATAACGGCATTCGGTCTTTACGATTCGATCTGCAACGTTGTCGATATTCAGTTCGACAACATCATGAAGCACGATCTCTCAGTTATGTTCGACAGCAAATACAGGCAGTATGAGCTTGAAGACGCTGCAAAAGAAGCGCTCGAAAATACCGGAGTGAAGTTCGATTATGCTGTAGTCAAAGATGATAAAGCCAAGAACAACGGTTCCGGATACGTAAGGGATCTTGAGATGTTCATATCCGATGATCCGGGCACCGGCAAGCTCTTCGGTCTTACGGATGTTAAGACAGGTGAAGAGCTGTCATGGCCTTCTGACGGCGAGGTTGCCATATCCGATAAACTTGCGGAAAAGAACAACGTCAAAGCAGGGGATACTGTAACTCTGATGTATGGAGACGATGAACATGAAGTAACGCTCAAAGTCAGTTCCGTTTTCACAAATTACACATTCCACTATGTCCTAATGACACCTGCTACATACAGGGAGTTCTTCGGAAAGCCCTACACGCCGGAAACACTGCTTATCAAGACAGAGAACAAGGAAGCCTCCGAGTCATATGCAATTGCTTCTTACCTGTCAGATAACTACAACATTAAGACATGGTCTTCCACCTCCGATTCAAGAGAGAGTTTTGCTAAAACTATGGAAAGAATGAACTACGTTATAGTTCTGATCATTGTCAGTGCCGCGGCGCTTGCTTTTATCGTCCTGTTTAACCTCAACAATATAAATATCACTGAACGAATAAGAGAGATCGCAACGCTTAAGGTCATGGGCTTCAACCGCAGTGAGACAGGCGCATATGTCACCCGCGAGAACGTTCTGCTCGTGCTTATGGGCTTTATCGCCGGCATTCCGCTGGGCTTCCTTCTGCACAGGTATGTTATGGCGCAGATAGCTATGGATATGGTCACCTATCAGGTAAGGATAGAGCCTCAAAGCTATGTATATTCGCTTGCATTTGTTCTGTTATTCTCGACTGTCGTAAACCTCATCATGCGCGCCAGGATCGAGAAGATCGACATGGCCGAGTCATTAAAGAGTGCAGAGTAAAACACTATCTGTTTCCGCAAATTCTTTGCTGTCAAACCGCGTGGTTTTCGATGCTCGACTCAATGCTCGACTTATTCACCTCGAAAACTCGGACGCAGAGTCGAGCACATCATGTACAACTTTTCTTCCAACATTTTCGTCAAAAAAGTTGGAAGAAAAGTCGGAAAACACCTGATTCCAACATTTTCGCCATGTTTTGAGGCAAAAAAGTTGGAAGAAAAGTCGGAAAACACCTGATTCCAACATTTTCGAAGAGAGTTGAACGGCTCCATATGACCCCGGAATCTGACTCGCCAAAGAACAAAAAGGCTGCCCTGTTATATCAGGACAGCCTGTTAGTTTCTGACCTTTACGGCAGTATCACTTCTCGGAATCGCCGTTCATCCAGCTCTGGTGATAATTCCTTCTTCTGTATTCTTCAGGTGTCATGCCTGTTGTCTTCTTGAATACCTGAATGAAGTGTGACTGTGATGAGAAGCCGAGATAATTAGCTATCGTAAGAGAGGACTCATCCAGATGTCTTAACATATTGCATGCGACATTGATCTTCTGGTCTCTTATGTAGTGGCTCAATGTGATGCCCATCTCCTGTTTGAAGAGCTTGGAAAGATAACTGGAGTTAAGAGAAAGAGAGTCAGCGATAGATTCGACTGTAAGATTCTCCTGAATGTGTGATCTGATGTAATCGATAGCTATGACGATGTGGCGTGATACAACACTGTTCTTCGCAAGATCACTCATCTTGCGGCAATAGGAGCGGAGCAGGTCATTCTCAAGAGCATCGACTTCTTCGACTGTTGTTGCTGCATCAATGAGTTCGATGTAGATATCACTCAGGTTATAAGCGACGGAGATCTCAAGACCTGCCTCAATGCAGAATCTGCTGACGAGTGCTGCTAAGATGATCGTGTGATACTTTACATTGCGGAGCTTGTCGGAACTTAAGATTCCGGGTGTCTGTGTGGAAGCGATAGTCTTAAGTGTCTCTTCCAGCCTGTTCATGTTGCCGCTGGCTACAACTTCATAGAAAGCAATCTCATTGTTATATGCTTCCTGACGGTTGCCGGACTCACCTTCGTTCATCAATCTTTTTGCTAATTCTTTCTCGATATTCATGTGATAACCTCTTGAAAGCAGATTTAGAAAAACATTTAGTCATCTTATCACAAAAATTGTATATTTCTTTTCGAAATGTGTAAAGCGCGTTTGATACATTGATGTTCATAAATGTACAAAATAGTAAAGAATTAAATGCTTTGACCGTAAAACCTTATTGAGTTATTACACGAAAAGTAATAGAATTTTAAGGTAGAAAATAGCGGAAGGATGTGCATGTCATGACTGATGAACTTAAAGACATAATTTATGCCGATTTGTTCAGATATACCGGCAATGCACGTCGCTATAAGAACATCTACGCCTGCTATCTTGAAGAGAGAAGATCGAGCCCGGAATTCAGCTATATCAGCGTTATGAGACGCACACGTTATTATGCTGACCAGGTCGGCAGATTTGACGGCATCAGGAAGAAGCTTTATCAGATAAAGTTTGCCGTAAGCAATTTCAGACTCGACCGCTTAAGCCGCAAATATCATTTCCAGATACCTTATGACACCAATATCGGCAAGGGCTTTTATCTTGCACATTTCGGCCGTGTCATTATCCATCCGAAGAGTGTTATCGGACATAATGTTAACGTATCTACCGGTGTCGTAATCGGCACACAGTTCAGAGGCAAGAGGAAGGGTTCACCGCATATCGGCAATTACGTATGGATCGGTGCTAATGCAGTTATCGTCGGCAACATCAGGATCGGCAATAACGTGCTTATCGCTCCCGGTGCTTATGTCAACTTCGACGTACCTGACGGCTCCATCGTAATCGGCAATCCCGGCCTTATCAGAAGATCACCCGGTGCAACTCTCAATTACATCAATAACACGATCCTTTTCGACGAATATAATGTCCGTTCCGAAGGCGTAAAGCAGTGGTAGGTCATTGATGGCAAAAGATCCCCTGTTTTACAGACATAACAGAGAGCGCTTTGCCGCCGCGTTGCCGGACCGCACCGCGGCATTGTTTTTCTCGGGCGAAGGAAAGCATATGTGTCTCGATACGGACTACAGATTCATGTCCGACCTTAATTTTTTCTATATGACGGGATTAGAGTATCCCGGCTATGTTCTCGTGATCGAGAAGGACGGGGATGACATCAGGAACACCATATATGCCCCTGCCAGAGATTCAATGAAGGAACGCTGGAAGGGCAAGCGTCTGGACTTTGATGTCATTGCTTCGATTGCAGGTCTTTCTGCTGATGAGATACTTGATCTTGAGAAGTATGAGGAGAAGGAATTCGAACTCATCAGGGATACGGAGATCAATATCTGTCTGGATCAGTCATCGGTCATGACCAAGCCTTTTGAGCTTAAGAAGCAGCTCGAAAAGGATGGCCGCAAGATAAGGAACCTGTCTGATATCACGACAGAACTCCGCATGGTCAAATCACCATATGAATATGAGTCAATAAGAGAAGCTGCAAGGATAACTGAAGAAGCGATAGAGGAGATGAAGGC
The DNA here is from genome assembly GCA_017428155.1 of Clostridiales bacterium. Lineage (GTDB taxonomy): Bacteria > Bacillota > Clostridia > Saccharofermentanales > Saccharofermentanaceae > Saccharofermentans. Next base: position 13,695 of record JAFRRJ010000015.1, read on the forward strand.
TCTAATCAAGCCCGGTGTATCAGAGTATGAGCTTTATCTTAAGCTCGAGTACGAGATGGCAAAGAGAAGCTCGATGAATTTTGCTTTTGAGACTATAGTTTCCTGCGGAAGGAATGCTTTTTATCTGCATCATTCCGATCCTGAAAAGGACGGAGACGGCATAGCAAGGGAAGGATCTTTTGTTCAGATAGACGTGGGTGCAAGATTTAACGGATACTGTGCCGATATCTCCAGAGTCTTCTTTGTAGGAGCACCCAAGGACGCTGACGATAAGCGCATGAGACTGCTCGGACTTATAAGGGATCTTCGTAAGGCTGCTTTCAGTTATATTGCTCCGGGAAGGACATTTGCATCCCTTAATTCACAAATGTATGACATCGCAGGCAAATGGCTTGCAGGACAGGGCTTGATACCTGATAATTTTACCGTGGAGGATGTTCGCCGTTATTACTGGCACAACACTTCACACTATCTCGGTCTTGATGTTCATGATGTGGGACCGAGGGATAAGGAATTTGAAGCAGGTAATTGTCTTGCGGTCGAGCCCGGTGTTTATATCCCTGAGTGGGACATCGGTTTCAGGATCGAGGACGACTTGCTGGTTACGGAAGACGGCTGCCTGCTCCTGAGCTCCGGGAAGGACAGCCCGGAGGGTATAATTGTCGGATAACGGTTCACTTGGCACCGCGATCCTTGTTGCGGTATTGATAGTGCTTGTGGTCGTCCTTGTTGGAGGACTTGTTTTCGCGCTGTTCATATCATATTCAGACAAAGTCTTCAAGAAGCTCTTCGGAAGACCCAAGCCTCTTCCTCAAGTGGACAGATCGCCTTCAAAGATAGACAGAAGCACAATAATCGGCAGAGGAAAGAACTGGTTCTATACCTTCCATAACGAGTGGCTCGGTGTAAGGACAACATCCTTTGACGGATGCAAATTGTCCGGTTATTACAGACCTTCATCAGATTCTACATGCCGTAATATGGTGATCCTCGTTCACGGCTATGATGAGTCTCCCGCCGAGATGGCCGCATATGCAAGACTTATGATGCGCAAGGTACAGTGTCACTGCATCATTACGCATATGAGAGCGCATGGAATGAGCGGCGGTAAGTATTTTACCTGGGGGCTTATGGAGAGCGTCGATCTTGAGGCATGGTTTGAGTTTACCAAAAGACGCCTTGGAGACCGATGCAGGATATATCTTGTCGCGCGTGGCGCGGGCGCCACTTCCTGCCTTCTTGCTGCACAACAGAAAGGGTTTGATAATTGTGTCTGCGGTATAATTGCTGATTCGCCCGTCGCATCGCTTACAAGTTTTCTTAAGACCACTTTGCCTCAGAGCACGAGAATATCACCTGACGCAATTATCGCACGCATAAGAAAGCTTGCTCAGCGCCAGTTCGGATTTGATATCAACCGCTGTGACGCCAAAGATCACGCAAGTTCCATCCGTGTTCCCGTACTGATCTTCCAGGGCGGGGAGGACACTGTGACAGTGCCTTCGGATTCACGGGATATCTATGATAACTTAAGATGCAGAAAGAGAATGGTAATAGTCAACAACGCAAAGCATCTGGAATGCTACGAAAGGTCTCAGGCGATGTATGAGCGTGAGGTCCAGAAGTTCATAGAATCCTGTATTGTAAGACTTGCGAAGATCGGAAGACTGTAAGCTGCGATATGGTCTTCTCAAGATAAATTGATTTAGAACTATTTATCAGACAAATAAATGATATAATGACAGAGACCTTCGGTTTGAAGGTCTTATTTCACCGCAAGATGCGAATAAAAGGAGTCATTATGTCACAGTTACTCAGGATTAAATGCCCTTCATGCGGAACTGTTGTAGATGTTGCGGCAAGCGGAACATGCAGCAAGTGCGGAAATGCTCTCGTTCTTCCCGAAGACGGAGTTATCCAGATCTACCGTATGGGTTCACCTTTAGGTATTGCTGTCGGAATGGGAATCTATGTAAATGAGAACCCTTTAGGACACCTCGCAAACGCTGATTCCATCAGGATTCCTGTACCTTATGGTCACTACAAGGTACATATGACTCACGGCGGAAACAGAAAGTGCGTGGATGCCGAATTCGACATTACACCTCAGGAGAGGATCGTTTATCTTAAGGCTCACCTCAAGATGGGTATTATCACAAATACAGTCGTTATTGAGAAGGTAACAGCTGATCAGATGCCTCCGCTCTGATCTTAACGCTTCAGACTGATAACATAATAACTGCCTCAAATCATGTGATTTGAGGCAGTTTTGATTTTGTTATAACGGAGTTTCCGATGCCGTGTGCTCGAAAACTTCACGTCCGGCTTAAGATCTTATTTATGCTTTTACGATCTCTCCGGCTCTTGCAAGCGCATCGTCAATATGAGCGCAGAAATTCTCGGCTCCGAGCTTTTTGTCGAACCCTGCTTTATGAATGACCTTCATAGGCTGTTCATTGACATGAGACATAACGAGCTTCACGCCTCTTGAATTGCAGTCCTCATAAAGGAGTTCAAGATTGCGCATGGCTGTGGCATCAATTGTGCTTACGCTTCTCATTCTGAGGACAAGTGCTTTAGTATCCTCTTTAGGAGAGATCTGAAGGATCTTGCCTGCGGAAGCAAAGAACATAGGGCCTGAAATCTCGTATACGAGAGTGTGCTCAGGCAGAATGCGTAGATCGATGCTGTCAGGGTCGTTCTCGGGATCAAAATCCTTCCAGCCCTCAACCTGTGTTACCTCGCTCATTCTGTGCATGAAGAGAACGGCTGCAAGGAGCACACCTACTTCGATTGCAACGACGAGATCGAATATGACCGTAAGTGCGAATGTGATAAGAAGAACTGCGATATCACTCTTGGGTGAACTCTTCACGAGCTTAACGAATCTTCTCCATCCGCTCATGTTATATGCAACCTGAAAAAGGATCGCAGCGATGCAGGGCATGGGGATGAGCTTTGCAAAAGGCATAAGGAATACGACCACGAGGAGCAGCGTTACAGAATGAACCATTCCTGCGATAGGAGTGCGTCCGCCATTCTTGATATTGGCAGCAGTACGTGCAATAGCGCCTGTTGCCGGTATGCCTCCGAAGCATGCTGAAGCTATATTGGCAGCGCCCTGTGCTACGAGTTCCATGTTGGGTCGGTGCTTTGAACCGATCATGCTGTCGGCGACGACTGCGGAAAGAAGTGATTCCACGCCCGCAAGGAAAGCTATGGTTACGGCATTTGAAAGCTGTCCTCTGACTGACTCAAAAGAGAACATGGACAGGCTCACCGTAAGCGGCGGAAGTCCTGCAGGAATATCGGCAAATTGTTTTCCGATCGTATTAACATCGAGATGGAAGAATTCGACAATGGCCGCAGTTACTATTACTGCGATAAACGAACCGGGGATCTTCTTGAAGAAGATCGGCCAGACTATAAGTATCAGAAGCGCAATGACGCCGATCATGACAGCCTGCCAGTTTACCGTGACTGCGTTGTTTATGAGAGCCATGATCTTCTCGGATGTCTCGACGGGCTTCTCGCCGTTTTGGTAGGCAATGCCCGTGAAATCCTTTATCTGACCGATAAACAAGGTTACGGCAATGCCTGCGGTAAATCCTGTCGTGATAGGGTCGGGGATATATTTAAGAAGGCTTCCGAATCTGCAAAAACCCATGATGATGAGGATGATTCCCGCAAGGACAGTCGCAATGATGAGACCGCCTGTACCGTCCTTCATTACTATTCCTGCAACGATAGTCGCAAAGGCTGCCGTGGGTCCGGCGATCTGAACTCTGCTTCCGCCAAGGAAAGATACGATGAAGCCTGCAACTATAGCCGTATAGATACCTGCCTCAGGTCCGACGCCTGACGCAATCGCAAGTGCTATTGATAACGGCAAAGCAATAATAGCGACGATGATGCCCGCAACGATATCTTTTGCAAGCTGTGCTCCTGAATAACTCTTCATTACCGAGAAAAGCTTCGGCTTGAATTCCTTCATAAAATGTCCCTTCTGTTTAACGGATTATTCTCAAAACCACAGAATTATAAAAATAGAGTTATTTGTTATCAATTAGCATTTTCACTTATTTTCCCTGTTAAGAACAAATAAAGAATGGTCAATAAAGTCAGAAGTTCACATGATTTAGCGATAATGACGGGAGTAAGCCTTATTGACTATTTTGCAGTTGATGATATAACCTACTAGCCTGATTAGAGAAAGCCTGATACAGAAAGCCGTTTTTTATGGTTGCAGAGAAAACATTAAAGCGCTCGATGATAGAGGGAAGCCTGTGGAATAAGATCCTCGGGTTCGCTTTCCCTTTGGCTCTGACAGGTATCCTCCAGCAGCTGTTCAATGCGGCAGATATAGCTGTTGTCGGCAACTTTACGGGGGAAATGGGCAAGGCCTGTATGGCTGCAGTCGGCGCCAATACCCCCATGATCGCACTCATCGTCAATTCATTTCTCGGCATATCTCTGGGTACGAATGTCGTAATAGCAAATGCTATCGGAAGAAAAGATGAGGAAACGGTTCACAAGGCTGTCCACACTTCCATGATCGTGGCAGTGATCGGAGGCGTTATCGTCTCTCTATTGTGCGAGCTCCTCGCAGAGCCTATTTTGAGAACTCAGAACATATCTGAAGAAGCGGTCGACATGGCAATCCTTTATTTCCGCATCTATGTCGCAGGTCTGCCTGTGATCCTTCTTTATAACTTCGAAGCTGCCATATTCAGAGGAGTAGGCAACACTAAGACACCTTTCCTTGCTCTTGTAATATCCGGTGTGGTAAATGTCGGAATGAACCTTCTTTTTGTCGTTGTGCTTCACCGCACTGTTGACGGTGTTGCCATGGCTACGGTCATTTCCAATGCACTGAGCAGCGTGATTCTTTTGATCTTCCTTAAGAGGTCAAAGAGTGAAGTCAGGTTTGACTGGAAGAAACTTAAGGTAGACTGGCGCATTCTCGGCAGGATCCTAAAGATCGGACTTCCTGCAAGCGCACAGGCATGCGTTTTCTCAACTGCAAACATCATTATCCAGGCAGCGATCAACAGTCTCGGAACGACGGTCGCGGCTGCGTCTTCTGCTGCATTTAATATCGAGATATTCTCTTATTACGTGCTTAACAGCTTCGGACAGGCCTGTACTACGATAACCGGCCAGAACTTCGGTGCGCACAAGATCGACAGGTGCAAGAAGACATTAAAGCTCTGCATTATCGAAGGCATTATAATAGAAGGTCTGATGGTCTTCACCCTGATCTTCTGGGGCAAGAGCCTTATCGCCATCTTTAATCCCGCTCCTGAACTTGTGGAGATCGGCTATACCCGCGTGGTCCTCATAACAACGGCGCATTTATTCTCGCTCTTCTACGATGTCATAAGCGGATATTTAAGAGGCTACGGGATATCTTTGTCTCCCGCGATCGTAACGATGGTCTGCATCTGCGGCATAAGACTCGTGTGGATCTATTCTGTTTTCGAGCAGTTCCATACATTTAAGTGCATCATGACGGTCTATCCGATAAGCCTCGGCACCACGGCTCTGGCCATGCTCATCCTGCTCCTGATCAAGCGCCCGGCAAAGAAGTATCTAAAGTCCTGATTTGTCGCCCTCAGTGCTTGTAATTCTTATATCCGTATAGTATAGTTTTCGCGAAAATGGTAATCGGGGAGCCGCGAAAAGGCTGAGAGGGACAAATGATCCGACCCGCTGAACCTGACGGATAATGCCGGCGTAGGGAACCTTTTATATTTGATTTTTAGTCCTCTTGTCTTTGGTACGACCGACGGGTAAAGCGTATCGCCCCGGTAACTTCAGACGGAGGTGTTTTTATGTCAAAACAATCACTTAAGTCCAACCGCGAGAATCTCTTAAGGATATCCACCGGCGGTGTATGCCTCGCGCTGGCATTCGTACTTTCACAGCTCAAACTTTTCGAGATGCCGATGGGCGGCACGGTAACACCGGCTTCGACATTGCCGATCATCGCGTATGGCGTTGCATTCGGACCTTTGTGGGGCTTCATAATCGCTTTCATATTCAGCCTCTTGCAGCTCATCGGAGGATGGCTCGTAACTCCTTTCCAGGTATTCCTCGATTACACTATCGGATACACCGCTTTAGGTTTTGCGGGTTTTGCAGCTCTCAAGACGGCTGACAGATCCAAGATCTCAGGTGCGCTTAACAGATTCAGAGGCGCTTCACTTATCAAGATCTTACTGTTCTCGATCGTTGCATATATCGTAAGATGGCTCGGTTCTGTAGCTTCCGGCGTTATCTTCTATGCAGATTACGCGGCTGATGCAGGCTATGACAGCGCACTAGTTTATTCCATGGTCTACAACGGATCTTTCCTTCTTGCAGATCTTGCGATCCTTGCAGTCGTACTCATCGCCTTATACATGGTTATTCCTTCTTCTGCAAAGGACAATACACTTGCAATCGTACAGAAATATATTGCTGAATTCATCGGTACCTTCGTGCTCGTATTCGTAGGATGCGGTACTGCAATGACTGTAGGCTGCGACGCTGCAAACGGCGGCGGATATATCCTTACCGCTCTCGCATTCGGTCTTGTTATCGTTGCAATGGCTTACTCCATCGGCAATGTATCAGGATGCCATATCAATCCGGCTGTATCCCTTGCGATGCTTATGAGCGGAAAGTTATCCTTTGCAGACTTCTGGGGCTACGTTGTATTCCAGATCCTCGGTGCTATCTCCGGTGCCGGCCTTCTCCAGTACCTGTTCGGTCTTGCCGGCAAGATCGACATGACCGGTGTCTATGATGAGGCAGCAAAAGAGATGGCTTCATGGGGCCTTGGTGCAAACGGACTTGCAGGTGTTAATGACAGCATCGCTGCAGGACTTATCATTGAGATAGTTCTTACATTTATCTTCGTTCTCGCTATCTTAGGCGTAACAGACAGCAAGTTTAAGCATGGTTCATTCGCCGGTATCGTGATCGGTCTTGCACTTGTTCTCGTACACATTCTCGGAATCGGCTTTACGGGAACATCGGTAAATCCCGCACGTTCGATCGGTCCTGCAATTCTTGCAGGCGGCGCGGCTCTCAAGAATCTCTGGGTATTCATCGTAGGACCTCTTGCAGGCGGTGCTCTAGCGGCTTTTGTCTACATGGCTATTACCAAGTCAAGGGCAGAGAAGGCAGTTGTTGAAGCTTCTTCTGATGAAGTTGCTGATGAAGGTCCCGAGGAAGATACGGAAGCGTAAGTCACGCGGTATAGATACAATTGTTGTTTATAAAAAAACAGTGCAGCGATGCGCTGTTTTTTTGTGGCCGCGGCCGCTTTCAGCATACCCTCCGGAACCGTCATTTGGACACGTTTTGTAACACTAACGTGTCCTATTTTTGCACTTTATGGAATTTTGCTGTATTTGGACACGTTTTGTAACACAAACGTGTCCTATTTTTGCACTTTTTGAAATTTTGCTGTTTTTAGACACGTTTTGTAACACAAACGTATCCCAAATAAGCACCCGGCTTTGCGGCCGCGGCCGGGAAATTTTCGAGAGCATAAAGGAACCACCGTGCTGATACTGCCGCAAGTAATTATCCTGAAGATTGGTATAATTAATAAAAGTAGGAATATATTGCCGATTTTCAGACTCCAAGGGGGAAGAGATAAATGAGAATTAAATGGATCGTCTTAGGTCTTACCGTTATCTATGTGGCAGCCATGATCGCAGGCTATTTCACTGTTCCGGCGTATGAGCCCAAGTTTGATGTCCCGGAATACATCAAGTTTAATTATGGAAATGATGAGACCAGGGTTCACATATATGAGAAGAAATCCAAGTATTACATTGAGTATCCGCTCGCTGATGAGAAATATGAGCTGACGCGCGAAGAGTATATAAGGTGCACGGCAATCAATCCCGATAACTTTAAGCTAAATGAGGAATACAAGCAGAGCAGTTATCCTGTTATGTCGATCGAGATCAAGTATCCGGATAAGAAGGCAAAAGAATACGATGTCTATGACAATGGCGCGTTCACGAATCCGTGCTGGCAGCTTCTCTGGCTCCGAACGATCAAGTACAGCGAACGGAAAGAAGAGTTTGGTGTAGTTAATGCTTTGGAGCAGACTTTCGATAAGTACAGGATCGAAAACGGTGCTTTCTTAGGCAACGGCCAGGTCGGAATGAGCAGGGTGTTCTACTATGGCGACGTAATGAAAGTGCTCTACGGCAAGGAAGACTGCTTTGACGAAGATGTTTACTATAAGCTTATGGCTGAACTCTGCATGATGGATCTTTATCAGGAAGGTCTTATCGATGAGAAGGATCTTACTGACGATTTCGATAAGATGTGCGACGTGATCGAGGATACGACAGATCACACGTTGGAGCAGTACATGCTTATAAAGTTTTCATCCAATATCGCGCCTTTGTATGACAAAAAGAATAAGACTTCTATGTCTGATCTTCTGTTCTATCTCACATACCTGGCGCCCAGAGACAGCAGTACGCTTGAAGAAGAATATCAGGAAAAGATCCTTGAAGATAAATACATCTACACGGACAAATATGAGATCGAAGGATATTACCGCGTTATCGAAGATGATGAACAGATGATCATCCTCTGCATAAGTCCCGAAGATAAGCTTCTGGCGGTCGTGGTTGCTGAGAGCAGCGATCCTTTGACGAAGAGAGGTTTCATCAATTCTGTTGTAGAGACGATTTTCGATGAAAAGGACGAGGGCCCTTCAGGAAATCCTTACGAGACGACACACAAGCTGGCAAGAGCAGTGGTGATCACAGCGGTGTTCATTTTCCTGCTCGCAGTGCTCCTGGTCGTATCTTTTATAAGGGCTCGAAAAAAGAAGAAGGCGGAAGTTTTAGCGGCCGGAAACTCTGAGGATAAGCCTGCTATAGAACCGGTCTCGGCCGGCCCGGCAGCATCAGAAGTGCCCGCTGCTGCAACTGACCCTTCTCCCAGTGAGTGACCTGCCCGTGAGTAAAAAGACACTTTATGTTTCCGATCTTGACGGCACGCTGATGCGCAGTGACATCAAACTTTCCGCTTATACGGAAGATACCGTCAATGAGCTCGTCGGGAGAGGAATGGCTTTCACATATGCGACTGCAAGGTCCATTCAGAGTGCGCATGAGATAACAGGCGGGCTGATGCTGAAGCTTCCGGTGATCACCAGGAACGGTGCTGTCTTAGCTGACAACAATACCGGCGGCATTATAACGAAAGCTGTTTTTACTGCTGATGAGGTAAGTCTCCTGAAGGATTTGATCCCCGAACTTCCGGAATGCGGCTTTGTGTCATGTTTCTTCGGAAATACAATGTATAAGATGTATTGCGGTGATGAGCATACGGCAGAATTCCGTGGCTATGTTGATTACTACAGGAATGATCCCGTAATGAAGCTTGCTCCGGACTTTGAAGGCCTGTTCACGGGTGAGCCCGGATATGTCACGCTGATAGGACACAAGGATTATATTGCTCCGATCTATGAGAGGGTCAGAAAGTATCAGGGCTGGGAGACACTGTTCCAGAAGGATACTTACAGGGAGGAATACTGGCTTGAGGTATGTCCGCAAAACTGTACGAAGGCCAAGTCGGTATTAAAGCTTAAAGAAGAGCTCGGATACGGCAGGTTAGTGGTTTTCGGAGACGCGCTCAATGATATATCGATGTTTGAGATCGCCGATGAAGCCTACGCGGTTTCTAACGCGGTGGACGAACTTAAAGCAATAGCGACCGGCATTATCGGATGCAATGACGAAGATGCGGTTGCAGAAAAACTTAAGGAACTGTTCCTTTCAGAAGAAAGATAAAGGAGAGATAAATATGGGATATATAATGGATCTTAGGAAAGAACTCGGACACAGACCTCTGATACTTACAGGTGCCGGAGCGTTTCTTGTCAATGAGAAGAACGAGGTCCTTCTCGGAAAGCGCGCAGATAACGGGATGTGGGATCATCCGGGCGGAGCGATGGAACTGGGCGAGAGCTTTGAAGAGGCTGCGCGCCGTGAAGTTCTTGAGGAGACCGGCCTTCTCTGCGGTAAAATGGATCTGCTGACAGAGTATTCAGGGGCTAAAACGCATTACATCTATCCTAACGGCGATGAGTGTTTTGTTGCAGGACTGATCTATATCTGTCTGGATTATTCAGGTGAGATGAAGGCTCAGGAAGAGGAAGTTAAAGAGCAGAGGTTTTTCCCGTTGGACGCGCTTCCTGATGACACCGAACCCAAACAGTATGAGCTTATTGAACTGGTAAAGGATTATTTGAGAAAGATCGGAAGGCTGTCTTAATTGATAATCGATGCACACGTACATCTGCCGGTTGGCAATGAATACATTGATATGGAGTCTAAGAAGAATAGACTTCTTCTTGAGATGGAAAATGCCGGTGTTGATAAATGTATTGCAATAGCCGATTCATGGCCTGAGAGCGATATCGGATCAAATAGCGATCTTGTGGATCTTTTCGAAGACTGCGGAAATGTTTATGTTATAGGCGGCATAAGCCCTTTCAAATGTTTTTCTGAAGCGCTCGAAAATCTTGACCGCTACATATCCGATAAAAAGATAAAGGGCATCAAGCTATTCACGGGCCACGAGGAGTTCTACCTTACGGACGAATGCATAAAGCCTGTGTATGAACTCGCGATGAAACATAATGTTCCGGTGCTCTTCCATTCGGGCTGGGACAACGTTAAGTATGGTGATGTAAATGTCGCTGAAGAGGTTATAAAAGAATATCCTCATCTGCAGTTTGTCTGCTGTCATTGCTGGTATCCGGAGATCAGCAAATGCATGGGACTTATAAAGTATCCCAATATTGCATTTGATCTGTCATCCGTTGCTGACAATGAGGATATTCTTGGTAAGATAAGTGCGGAGGTAAAGGCTCTTACGGAGAAGATCCCGGACAGGGTGATGTTCGGCTCTGACAGCTTCGGATGCAGCATGGAAGGACACATAAAGTTCGTAACAGATCTCGGGTTAGTGCCTGATATTGAACAGAAAGTGCTGGCAGATAATGCCATAAGGATCTACGGATTATAAGAGGAAAGGTAATGATTGAAAGAATAAATGACAGAGAATTAAAGCAGAAGATAGCAAGAAAAGTGCTGGAAGCTTTGCACGACTGGTTTGAAGTAGATGAGAGCAGGGAGAAGTATATTGCAGACTGCGCTGACTGGATATTCCTTGCTGCCAAAGAAGACGGCAGATATGCAGGATTCCTCTGCCTTAAGGAAACGGGCAGGGAGACAGTTGAACTCGCAGTTATGGGAGTGCTCAAGGAGTATCACCGCAAAGGCTTGGGAAGGGCACTTTTCGAAGAAGCAAAGAAGATCGCAACGGAGGAAGGTTATTCGTTCATGCAGGTCAAGACCGTTAAAATGGGCGTGTATGAAGACTACGACAGGACCAACCGTTTCTATTTATCCTGCGGTTTTAAGGAACTCGAAGTCATCAATGAGATCTGGGGTGATGAGAATCCCTGCCAGATCTACATCATGTCATTGGACTGAGTGTTAAGCTGATCCTTCAAAGACCGAATCGCAGTATCTTACTGTTGCCATTGCATCCTTTGCATAGGCATCTGCGCCGATCTGGTCTGCGTATTCGGGTGTCATTACCGCACCGCCTACAACGATCTTTGTATCGGGCTTTTTCTCACGCATGAGCTTTATGGTCTCTTCCATCGAAGCAACCGTTGTTGTCATGAGAGCGGAAAGGCCCACGACCTTGATGTTGTTCTCGATGGCGCAGTCAACGATCACTTCGGGCGGAACATCCTTGCCCAGATCTATTACGTCGTAGCCGTAATTCTCGAGCATGACCTTAACGATATTCTTGCCGATGTCGTGAATGTCACCTTTGACCGTGGCCATGATGACCTGGCCCTTAGTGTTTCTGGGTTTGTCAGCCATGGCCTCCTTAACGACTGCGAAAGCCGCCTTTGCAGCATCTGCGCTCATGAGAAGCTGGGGAAGGAATATGGTCCCCGCCTCAAAACCTTTTCCGACGCGGTCTAGCGACGGAATGAGTTCGCTATCAATTATCTCGAGTGAATCTCTTCCTGAATCAAGTGCCTCTTTCATTGCTTCGGCGGCTCTTCCGACAACGCCTCTCTCGATAGCTTCTCCTAATGTCAGGACAGCTCCGGACGCAGCACCGGAACTTTTTGTGCTTGCGACAGTGGTAGAGCCGGCAACATAATCCTTGAAAGCAGTAATGAATTCCTGAAGATTAGGGTCAAGGTTCATTAACGCGTTAAATGATCTGTAGGATGCCATCATGGGGCCGTTGCACGGGTTGATGATCGCGCAGGAAAGACCGTTCTGCATCGCCATCGTAAGGAAGTGCGAATTGACGAGTTCTCTGGCGGGAAGACCGAAGGAGATATTTGATACACCGAGGATCGAATGGCCGTCGAATTCGTCTCTTACACGTCTTACCGTATCAAGGGTCGCAATGGCGGAATTAGGATCTGAAGAGACTGTCATTGCAAGGCCATCGATAACGATATCCTTTCTCGGAATACCGTATCTGTCAGCTTCTTCGTAGATGCGCTTTGCAATAGCGATCCTGCCGTCTGAAGTCTCAGGAATACCGCCTTCGTCAAGAGGAAGAGCGACCAGAACGCCGCCGTATTTAGCAACCAGCGGCATTACTGCCTTAATGTTTTCTTCCTTGCCGTTAACGGAGTTTATCATGGGCTTGCCGTTATAGATGCGCATGCCGCGCTCTAACGCTTCGATATTGGTTGTGTCTATCTGCAGAGGAAGATTTGTAACTGACTGGATCTTCAATACAACGTCTTCCATCATGGAAGGCTCGTCGATCTCGGGAAGACCAACATTGACGTCTAAGATGTGAGCGCCGGCCTCTTCCTGCTTCAACGCTTCGGTCAGAAGGTAATCGGTATTGTGGTCACGCAGAGCCTGCTGGAGCTTCTTCTTGCCTGTAGGATTGATCCTCTCACCGATTATGACGGGCTTCTTGCCGATTTTAACGCAGTCTGCAAAGCTCGTAACGTAAGTCTCATTCTTAAACGTAGGAGCGGTGAAGGGAACTGCCTTAACCGTATTTATCATCTTGCTGATGTGATCGGGAGTCGTTCCGCAGCAGCCGCCCATAACGTGTACGCCCAGCTTCGCGATCTGCTCCATGACACTTGCGAAGTCATCAGGATCGACGTCGTAAACTGTCATGCCGTTCTCTGTTCTCGGAAGACCCGCGTTAGGGTTAACAACGATAGGAAGGGAGCAGCACTTAACAAGGCGCTCTGCGATAGGGAGCATCTGTGTCGGGCCGAAGCCGCAGTTGATGCCGACAGCATCGACCTTAAGGCCTTCTAACATTGCGACAGTGCCTTCAACTCCGCCGCCCGTAAGGAGCTTACCTGTCTCGTCGTAGACCATCGTAACTATGATGGGCAGGTCGCATACCTCTTTTGCTGCAACTACTGCTGCCTTTGCTTCGTAGGAGTCGCTCATCGTCTCGATGAGGACCAGATCTCCGCCTGCCTCATATCCTGCCTTTATGATCTCAGCGAAAACATCGACTGCCACGTTAAACGGAAGATCTCCCATGGGCTCTAAAAGCTTACCTGTGGGGCCCACGTCTATTGCGACATAAGCGTCATCTTCGCGTCCGGCTTCTTTCCTTGCCTTTTGACAGATCTTAACTGCAGCGGTAACGATCTCGGATACGTTATCGAACTTGAATCTGTTGGCACCGAAAGTGTTAGTATTTACGATATTTGATCCTGCATCGAAATAGCTTTTGTTAAGCGCTTTTATATCATCCGGTCTTGTGAGGTTCCATGTCTCGGGAAGCTCGCCGCCCTTAAGTCCCAATCCCTGAAGGATTGAGCCTGTGCCGCCGTCACAAAAAAGCCATTCTTTTCCAAGTCTTTCTCTTAAGCCCATGTTTATTTGTCCTCTTTCGAATATGCGCAGGTGTCGTGCCTGTTGCAGCCCGAGCACCCGGAACAGCCGGTCTTGTTCTTATCTATCCCGATGCCGATTATCGCCGTAACTGATTTGGTCGGCACCATAAGAAGAGAATCGGTAAGTTCAATACCGGTATGTTTTGTAATATCAAGAAGCCTGAACCAGTCCTTCTGATGATCGAGCTTCAGGTCTCCGTAGCCCGGGGAGAAGCGGGGTCTGAGAAATAACCCCTGCGCGGCGTAGGACTTCTCGAGCTTATCATTATAATCATCCAGAAAAGCCTCGATAGCGGCGGCTCCGGTTGCCTGATATATAGACACTTCGGCAGAGGATGTAACCGCGGCTCTCCTTACCAGCATATCGCAGGCGGGACCGATTGTTGCCGCAAGAAGGATCGCTCCGCAGCAATCCTTCAGGTTCCTTGCAAGGGATTCTGAAGCAAGGATAACCTCTTCGGTATCGTTATAGACTGTGATCTCATTTCCTCTTATCCTTACAGGATATTCTTTTGAAATGACGCGCGGATGAGACTGGGCAGCAACCTGCTCCATAGCCTTATCGATCCTGACCTGTGTCTCAGGATCGATATCTGAGATGCCGCGGTAACCCATGTATCTCAAAACTTCTTTTTCGGGAATGTCGACAGAAAGAGGCATTAACCGATGATCCCCTTGAGGTTATATAGTATGTCGGAAGCTACATCGGGCTTATTCATCGAATATACGTGGATATGCGTAATGCCGTTTGCGATGAGGTCTATTATCTGCTCTGAAGCATAGATAATGCCTGCCTGGCGCATCGATACGGGATCATCGCCGAAGCGGTCGACAATCGCCTTGAAACGCTCGGGAACGCTGGTGCCGGAGAGCTGGACCGATCTTGAGAGCTGTCTTGCTGTCGTGATAGGCATGATGCCCGGAACGACGGGGACATTGATCCCCACATCCTTTACCCTGTAGAGGAAGTTATAGAAGATATTGTTGTCAAAGAACATCTGTGTCGTAAGGAAATCACAGCCTGCATCGACCTTTTCTTTAAGGAAGTGGATATCGTCAGCCTTGTGAACGCACTCGATGTGACCTTCGGGATAACAAGCGCCGCCGATGCAGATGTCGGGATCCTGCGCTCTGATATCTCTGATGAGGTCTGATGCATGAGCATAATCGTTGCAGACGATACCGTCCTTTGGAGGATCGCCTCTTAAAGCCATTACGTTGTCTATATTGTTCTCGCGGATCTGGCTGATCATGTTAGCCACGTGCTCTTTGGTTGATGCCACGCATGTAAGGTGGGGCATTACAGGAACACCGTGAAGATTCTTGATGTCTGAAGCGACCTCAATGGTCATCTTGGATGTAGAGCCTGCGGCACCGTAGGTTACGGACATGTATGAAGGCCCGAGAGCTGCAATAGCGCCTGCAGCGGTCTTAACGTCCTCAAGGCCTGTCTCAGCCTTGGGAGGGAAGACCTCGAATGATATCGTAGGAGTCTTGTCAGCAAGTATTTTGTTAATCTTCATAAATAAAATCCTTGTTTAGTTATAGTTTTTCTATATAGAACGGTTGCTCTAAAGTATACCTCATTAGAAAGCAAAGCATTATAATAATTTTGTAAAACAGCGGACAAACAGGCTATCCCTATTATGTCAGTTGGTTTATTAGGAGGTAATTAGAATGAAGAAGATAATTTCTGTTGTACTGGCTGCCGCTGCTGTACTTTCATTTGCGACAGGCTGTTCCAAGATCAAGGATATCACCAAGAATTCTGATGTTGAGTCTCTGGTATCTGCAGGTCAGGATATTTACAACGAACTCAATATCGAGATCCCCACAAAAGACCGTTCAGGCAATGACATCAAAGTGCCTGAGAAGGTCGAGAAGATTGTCTCTATGGCTCCGTCCACGACACAGCTTCTTATCGATCTGGGCCTGGCAGACAAGATCGTCGGAATCGACACCAACTCTGCTTCTTATGCTGATAAGCTCAAGTCCGATGTAGCTCAGTTCGACATGATGTCACCTGATAATGAGGCTATTGCAGCACTTGATCCCGATATCGTTTTCACATCCGGAATGAGCTCGGTAGGCGGCACATCACCTTTCCAGTCTCTTATCGACAGCGGTATCTGCGTTGCTGATATCCCTTCACCTTCTTCTATCGAAGGTATCTGTGAAGACATCGAATTCACCGGTGCCTGCGTAGGCAAGGGCCCTGAGGCACTTGCTCTGTCCAAGGGCCTTACAGTATTTATGCAGGGCGTTGAAGAGGCCGGCAAGTCCATTAAGGAAGAAGATCAGAAGACCGTAATGGTAATGATGAACGTTCCTTCTGCTGAATATCCCACTATCTATACATTCGGCAAGGGCACTTACATGAACGAGATGCTCGAGGCTGTCGGAGCAAAGAACGTATTCGGTGATCAGGAAGGCTGGCTCGCTGTTTCCGTTGAGGAAGCTATCGCTGCTAATCCTGACATTATTCTTATGGACTGCAACTGGATGCCTGACGCAGCAGATCAGGTTAAGGCTCTTGAAGGCTGGGAGAATGTCACGGCAGTTAAGAACGGTTCTGTCTATGCAATAGATGAGGATCTCTGCTCACGTCCGAATCAGCACATCTCCGAGGCTACACTTGAATGGGGCAAGACCATCTATGCTGATAAGTTCGGCAACTTCACACAGTCTTTCGACGATATCAAGGATGACATTCTTGAGAAGATACTCGGATAATTCTTAAGCGAGCAATATCATGACTAAGAAGGGCACAGGACTAAAGATAGCGATATCGGCTGTCCTGTGCCTTTTTATATTGCTTCTCGCGATCAGGCAGGGAAGCGTATATATCTCGCTCAAAGATCTCTTCGGGATCATCGGAGGCCACATCACGGGCAAGGGAACACCTGACGGCATTGAGCCCATGCTGGATTCTATATTCTGGACTATCAGAATGCCCAGAGCCCTTATGGCCTTTATGGTCGGAGGCGCTCTCTCGATAAGCGGCGCGTGTATGCAGGCGTTACTCCAGAACCCTCTGGCTTCTTCCTATACTTTGGGTGTCTCGTCCGGTGCTTCGCTCGGCGCGGCGCTCGTAATAATCCTCGAAATATCAATTCCTGTTCTTGCAGGCTTCATGCTTCCTTTTGCAGGCTTCGCATTCGGTCTTGCAACAGTTGTAGGCGCACTTCTTCTGGCGTCCGCGATCGACAGGAGCGTATCTAACACGACAGTCGTCCTGATAGGTATGATCCTGTCGCTATTCGTAAACGGCATAATGAATCTTCTGTCCTCGCTCTATTCAGACAATTCGAAGCAGCTCCATCTCTGGATGATGGGGTCGTTTTCCGCAAGGAACTGGACCCACTGCGCGATAATGCTTCCGGTTTGCATTATTGGTCTTATCTGCCTTTTGCTCATGTCTCGAAAACTGGATATCATGAGTTTTGGCGACCTTCAGGCACAGGCGATGGGCGTGGATTCAAAGAAAACAAAGATCATCTCGATCCTTATCTGCGCACTCCTTACCGGCGTATCCGTAGCCTTCACAGGCGTCATCGGATTTGTTGATCTCGCAGCGCCCCATGTAGTACGCAAGATATTCGGACCTTCACATAAACTCGTTATACCGATGTCATTTTTATATGGCGGTGCATTCATGGCGCTCTGCGACCTCATATCACGAACACTTTTATCACCGCGCGAGATCCCCGTCGGTGCAGTGACGGCACTTATCGGCGCACCGTTCTTCGCATATGTTTTCTTCGCTTCAAGGAGGAAACGCTAAATGATTATCACATGTAAGAACATGAGCGCCGGCTACGGCAAAAATAAGATCCTGTATGACATTAATCTTGTGATCGAACCGGGCGAGAAGGTCTTTATCGGCGGTGCGAACGGCTCAGGTAAGACAACACTCCTGCGCGTCCTTTCAGGCCTTATTCCGCATGAAGGAGAAGTCCTGATAGACGGCAAAGATGTTTCTTCAATGAAGAGAAAAGATATCGCAAAGCTGATAGCTCTCATGCCTCAGACAAATGAGATCTATTTCCCGTATACAGTTAATGAGACTGTGCTCTTAGGAACATATGCAGATTCAGGTAATTCGCTTTTTGGTACTGATCCCAAATCTGCTCAGTTCGCAATCAAGTGCATGGATGACTGCGGCGTTCTTGAATATAAAGACAGGCACTTAGATGAACTCTCCGGCGGGCAGCTTCAGCGGGTGCTTCTTGCAAGGACTTTTGCACAGGGTTCACCATTCCTTTTCCTGGACGAACCGGGCAACAATCTCGATATCAAATACAGGGCAGAGCTTTGCGACAAACTCAACAGCTGGGCAGCAGGCAAGACCGGTGATATTGATAACACACTTGTCGCTGTTTTCCACGATCTTGAGCAGGCGAAGAGATGCTGCACAAGAGCGGTTATGCTTAAAGACGGCAAGGTTGTTTTCGATGGTGACATAAACGAAGCAATGAAGCCCGGGATGCTCATGAACATCTACGATTTTGATGTGGCATCGTACGTGAAAGGCTGATTATTCGGATAAGCAAGGCAAAGAGATAAAACTGTACTTGGTGGATTAAATACAAACGATTAAGATCTGTATAATACATGAGCCTTCTATGGAAGCTATACCATGGAAGGCTTTTTGTTTGTGCAACTTACACCCATTAGGCGGTCCGGGGGGTGTTCAAAATATCCAATGTAATATTACAAATCAAATATAGCCAATGATATTATCTTCTCAATAATTTATCCCGGAGGGGCTGGAAATGGGAAAAACAAAGGCTAAGACCAAAACTAAGGCTAAGAAGTATAAGTCTTTTAAGGATTTCCTTAGAGCAAAGGACATCAAGGTATCCGCAAAGACTTATTTCGTTGATGCTATGGGCGGCATGGCTCAGGGACTTTTCGCATCACTTCTTATCGGAACAATACTTTCAACACTGGCTAAGTATCTCGGAATGGCAGATTGCTATCCGATCGTAAGATTCGCGCATTATCTTGCTGAGGCAGGCAAGCTTGCTTCCGCTGCAACAGGTGCTGCAATCGGTGTAGGAATCGCTGTTGCATTGAAGGCACCCATGCTCGTTATGGCATGTTCTGCAGCAATCGGCATGTTTGCAAATGCTTATCCGGGAAAGCCCTATGCGGCAGGTCCTTTGGGCGTATTCATTGCGGTCATCTTCGCTGTTGAATTCGGTAAGGCAGTTTCCAAGGAAACAAAAGTGGATATCCTCGTAACACCTATCGTTACTTTGGGCGTAGGATCACTCGTTGCATATCTTACATGCCCGGGAGTTGCAGTAATAATGAACTGGCTCGGTAACTTCATCAATACCACAACACAGCTTCACCCGTTCGTTATGGGTATCATCATATCCGTTGTTGTCGGTATCATCCTTACGCTTCCTATCTCTTCTGCAGCTATCTGTGCGTCGATCAGTATCGCCGGTCTTGCCGGCGGCGCTGCTCTTGCAGGGTGCTGTGCACAGATGGTCGGCTTTGCAGTTGCTTCCTTCAGAGAGAATAAGTGGGGCGGTGTCGTATCACAGGGCCTCGGAACATCTATGCTCCAGATGCCTAACATCATGACTCATCCCCAGATCTGGATCCCTGCAACACTTGCTTCAGCGATCACAGGCCCTATGGCTACCATGATATTCAAGCTCGAGTGCAACGGCGTATCTGCCGGAATGGGTACCTGCGGTCTTGTAGGTCCTATCGGATGCTTCTCTGCTATGTCTGAGTCCGGCACTCTTAACTGGTTTGCTTGGCTCGGTATGTTCTGCATCTGCCTTTTCACACCTGCAGTCCTCTCGCTGCTCTTCAGCGAGATCATGCGCAAGTTAGGCTGGATCAAAGAAGGCTATATGAAGCTCCAGAGTTGATTTTCCGCATGTTTGAGGGCTTTTTGAGCTCGAAAATGCTTTGAGAATCGAATTGTTGTGTTTGTATATTTTCGCCTGATGTTTGCCGAAAAGATAAGGGCATTTTGACACAGTACGAAAAATGAAGAGTTATATATAATCATGGTAAGGATACCCGTTGAGGGTTCCGGACATTTAATACAGCATTTAAATGGTTTTTTGTTTCTCGCATCGCGGCTTCCAAACGGGAGCCGCGTTTGCTGTTTATGGGCATGAAGGTCGAGTGCTGATGATTTTGATTAGTTTTTTCAGTATTAATGTGGTAAAAGTAGCATATGTGATATCGAAAACCTTGACCTGGAGGAGAAGTTCATATGCCACCCGGAGGAAGAATGGGAGGCCCGTTAGGCGGGCAGTATCTGACCGAAGAAGAAAAGGCGAATCAGCCAAAAGTTACGCCTGAACTGCTTAAGCGTGTTTTCTCATATCTGAAGCCTTATACGAAGCAGTTGATCCTCGTCCTTTTCTGCATAATCGTGTCTTCGTTCCTGTCGCTCCTTCCTTCGATCTTAACAGGCAGGATCTTAGATGAAGGGCTCCTTAATAAGGACCTCCGTGCGCTGGTTTTCTATATTTCCCTCTCGCTTGCCGTAACGCTCGGTGCAAGTCTTATCGGTGTTGCGCAGACATACATAAACACATGGATCGCACAGCACATAACTTTTGATATGAGAAACCAGATGTATAAGCATCTGCAGAATATGTCGCAGAGGTTTTTCACGTCGAACAACCAGGGTGATATCATCACCAGGATGACAAGCGACATTGACGGAGTTAAGGCTGTCATCACGAATACTTTTTCGAGCATTCTCTCAAATTCGATAACTCTCATAATCGCCATGATTGCAATGTTCCAGAAGAACTGGATCCTTGCGCTGGTCGGAATCGTAATCGTGCCGCTCTTTACTTTGCCGACGAGAAGTGCGGGAAAAAAGAGATGGAAGCTTACCAATGAATCGCAGCAGGTAAATGACGAGGTCAACGGAATACTTAATGAGACTTTGTCCGTGAGCGGCCAGCTTCTTGTAAAGCTCTTCGGCAAAGAAAAATATGAATACGACAAATATGAGAAAGCTAACCGCAGGATGATCGGTCTGAACATTAAAGAGAGCATGGCCGGCAGATGGTTTATAGTGATCCTTACGACCTTTACGAGTGTCGGGCCTATGCTGATCTATCTGGTCGGCGGCATCCTCATGATGAAGTACGATTCAAGTCTTACTATCGGTGACATCACGGTGCTGGTGGCACTTTTAGGCAGGATGTATATGCCGGTTAACAGCCTGCTTAATATGCAGGTCGAATGGATCAGGTCGATGGCTCTGTTCAAGCGTATCTTCGATTACTTTGATATTCCTGTCGAGATTAAGAATGCGGATGATGCCGTCATACCGGAAAAGGTCAAGGGAGACGTTGTTTTCGAGCACGTTGAATTCTCATATGATCCTTCGAAGAAGATCTTAAAGGATATCAATTTTACGCTTAATGCCGGCAAGAGTATCGCGATCGTCGGACCTTCGGGTTCGGGCAAGAGCACGATCGTAAACCTCATTCCGAGACTATATGACGTCGATTCCGGAAGTGTTACCTTCGACGGTGTTGATGTAAGAAAACTCGACCTCAGATTCCTAAGGGACAAGGTCGGTGTTGTGTCACAGGAGACTTACCTCTTTAACGGAACGGTCAGGGAGAATCTTCTCTATGCAAAACCTGATGCCACAGAAGATGACATGATCGATGCGCTTAAGAAAGCCAACATCTGGGACTTCATCGAGAAGCAGGAGAAGGGTCTGGACACAGAGGTCGGCAACAGGGGCTTGAAGCTCTCGGGTGGTGAGAAACAGAGGATCTCCATAGCGAGGATCATATTGAAAGACCCGACGATATTTATTTTCGATGAGGCCACATCGGCACTCGATTCGATATCCGAGAAGAAGATCCAGGATGCGATCGATCCGATCATAAAGAGCAAGACAAGTATCCTTATCGCACATAGATTATCTACCATTCTTGCAGCTGATGAGATCCTCGTCGTCAAGGACGGAATGATCGCCGAAAGAGGCACGCATAAAGAGCTTCTCGGCAAAGAGGGCGTATACCGTGAACTCTACGAGACGCAGTTTTGCAAGGCAATCATGGAAGATGACGGCGTGTCTGAATTGGAGCAGTATATCTGGGGAACCCAACCCGCTGACGAGCCGGCCGCAGAGGATTGATCCGGGAAATTTTCACAAAAAGCCCGGACGATGCGCATTTGCCCGTGCTCCGAAAGGATTGCGCCCGCTTGGCAAAAAATATTGAATATGTCCAAAAAAAATCCCGCACGTGCCCCCGATTCGTACATTCGTCAATGACCGAAGACATCATATAAAAATCAAAAATAGAGTATAATTACTTCTCGGTTGATACCAGGAGGATAGATTAAAAATGACACAACCATTTTCAGCAACGGCTGAACAGGTAGCAAAAGAATTAGACACCGATCTGGTGAAGGGCCTTACTTCAAATGAAGCATCCCTGCGTTACGCCAAGAACGGTCCCAACTCATTAGGTGAAGAAAAGAAAGTCCCGCTCTGGAAGAGATTTCTCGCGCAGTTCGCTGACGCGATGGTAATAATCCTCATCGCAGCGGCAGCTCTCTCGGCATACATGGCCGTTAAGAGCGGCGGCGGATTCGAGGAATGGATCGACGTTATAGTCATCCTTGCGATCGTAATCCTTAATGCGGCTTTGGGCGTATATCAGGAAGGCAAGGCTGACCAGGCGCTGGCAGCATTAAAGAAGATGAGCTCTCCCCAGACAAAGGTCATCCGTGACGGCAAGATCGTCATGGTCGATTCAGAGAATGTCGTAGTCGGTGATGTCATCGCAATCGATGCAGGTGACTCTATCTCCGCAGACATGAGACTCATTGAATCAAGCTCACTCAAGGCTGAGGAAGCATCTCTTACAGGCGAATCCGTAGCAGTCGAGAAAGATGCGACACTGGTCCTTCCCGAAGACTGCTCACTCGGCGATCGTAAGAACATGCTCTACATGGGCACCGCTGTTACATACGGCAGAGCCAGAGGTGTGGTAGTTGCAACAGCACGTGACACCGAGCTCGGAAAGATCGCCGACAAGCTCACAAATATCGAGGACGAGGCAACACCTTTGCAGAAGAGCCTTAACAAGCTCGGAAAGATCCTTGCCGTAGTCTGCATCATAGTATGTATAGTAGTTCTGCTCGTAGATATCTTCGTTCAGAAGCTTCCATGGGAAGATGCACTCATGACTGCGGTATCACTCGCAGTCGCAGCTATTCCTGAAGGTCTGGCGGCAGTCGTCACTATCGTTCTTTCTATAGGTATGACAAAGATGGCTGAGAGCAACGCGATCGTAAAGAGACTTCTTGCTGTTGAGACTCTGGGCTGCGTTGACGTTATCTGCTCGGATAAGACAGGTACTCTCACACAGAATCAGATGACAGTCAAAGTCATCTATGACGGTGATAAGAAATACAACGTTGAGGGCGGCGGATACGCTCCCAAGGGCAATATCGTTGACGAGGGCGGCAAGCCAGTCAAGATCGAAGGTGTTCTTAACACACTGATCCTTTCTTCTGTACTCTGCAATGACGCTTCTATCGTCTCACACGGCGAGAATGATTATTCATGCATCGGTGACCCTACTGAGGGTGCTCTTACAACTCTCGGTATGAAGGCAAGAATGCTCCGCGAAGAGACGATGCACACATATCCCAGAGAGACAGAACTTCCTTTTGACTCTGACCGTAAGATGATGACCACTTATCATTCAGGCATTGAGGAAGGCAAGTGGATCAGCTTTACCAAGGGCGCTCCGGATATAGTTATCTCACGCTGCTCATCCATACTGACACCTTCAGGCGTTCAGAAGATGACCGAAGAGAAGCGCGCCGAGATCCGTGAGATCAATCACAATTATGCCATCCAGGCTATCCGTGTTCTCGCTTTCGCAACCAAGGAACACGGTGACGGTTCCAAGGCAACATTCGCCGATGAAGAGAATATGACATTCTTAGGCCTTATCGGTATGATCGACCCCGCACGTAAGGAAGCAAAGGATGCCATTGCTGTATGTAAAGAGGCAGGTATCCGCGCCGTCATGATCACAGGCGACTTCAAGGATTCCGCAGTCGCTATCTCCGATAATCTCGAGATGCGTGACGCCGATCATATGGGCGCATATTCAGGCGAGGAACTCGATAAGATCTCCGATGAGGAACTCCTTAAAGTAGTAGAGAAGACAAGCGTCTACGCGCGTGTCTCTCCCGAACACAAGGTCCGCATCGTAACAGCACTTAAGAAAAATGACCACATAGCTTCAATGACAGGTGACGGCGTCAACGACGCCATGGCTTTGAAGTCCGCTGATATCGGTGTCGCAATGGGCATCACCGGCACGGACGTTTCCAAGAACTCCGCCGACATGATCCTCATGGACGACAACTTCGCAACGATCGTAAAGGCAGTCGAGCAGGGAAGGACCATTTACTCGAACATCAGAAAGTTCGTAGGATTCCTTCTGTCCTGTAACGTAGGCGAGATCCTCGTAATCTTCCTGCTCTCGCTCGTACCGAAGTCACTGGTCCCCGGAATCGCTGCTCCTTTGACTGCTATCCAGCTTCTCTGGCTTAATCTCATTACCGACTCTTTCCCTGCGCTTGCACTTGGCCGCGAAAAGGGTGAGCCCGGCATAATGAAGCTCCCTCCGAGATCAAAGAATGAGCCCATCATCAACAAGGACATGATGCGTCACATCGCAATGCAGTCCGTCGGCCTCTTCGTATCCGTAGCTGCAGCATTCATCATCGCTCTCATGAGCATGAACAACGGAAGCTCATTCTTCTATTCTGGAATCATTGCAGATGCGGCAGTCAAGGGCGTTCATCCCATAGACATCGCCCGTACGGTGGCATTTGCGACACTGATCTGCGCAGAGCTCTTCAGAGCATTTGCCGCAAGATCTGAGAGGATCTCAGTATTTAAGCTCGGACTCTTCTCAAACAAGATGATGAATATTGCTGTCGGTCTCTCGCTTGTAATGCTCATTGCAGTTATCTACATCCCCGGAGTTAACAGCATCTTCAATAACGTTGCGATCAATCCTCTTGCATGGCTCGTTATCCTGCCACTGGCAGTTCTGCCTTTCGCCGTAAGCGAGATAAGCAAGCTCGCAAAAGGTGGTTTGCATAAATAAATGCCATGTGTTATTATTCTTAAGCTTAATCAGAATATGGAGGCTCAGGACCGATGACAGTATTGAATATCGTTCTTAGTGTGGTAGATATAATCCTGGCAATTGCCATTATCGTTCTCTTCCTCGTTCAGGAAGGTAACGACAGAGGTATTGGTGTAGTAGCAGGAGGTTCTTCTGATTCTTACTACAACAAGGCTAAGGGCAGAACAATTGAAGAGCAACTCAAGAAAGCAACAGTTGCTTGCTGCATCCTTTTCGCAATTACTTCAATTGTACTTTATCTCTCTATCGCTAAATCCTGGTAATAGTTAAGAGTTTGTATTGATCTAAAGGACCGTTCCGTATGGGGCGGTCCTAATTATTTGCTTAAGAGCTCTTGGGAAGTGAACCTAAGAACCTGTCATTCCTGATCGCTGCAAAAATGTTTAGGCAAGTACCAACTCCAAGTAGTAAGATATAAAAAACATATTTACGAGGAATCAGAGATGGATAATAAGAAAAGACCGGGTTTTGCAGAGAGCATGAGTGCTTCCCAGAAAAGACGGAACAGGGTTATAAAGGCAAAGGAAGTGCAGTCACAGCTTCCGCAGACGCTGGCTGACATGGCGCCGAGAGGCCCGCTGCAGGTAAAGAACCAGGTGATCGGAATCTTAAGACAGACTCCGTTGGGCGGCGTGGTCATTCCCGACCCGTCATTCAGAAGTACGGATTACGGAGCTATCGAGATCGACAGGAATCACCTGAACGGTGCTCCTTTTGATATGGCTGTCGTCTGCGAAGTGCTTAACCCCGACTGCGACAGGGGCGACTGCAGGGGCACCATAATCGAAGTCCTTGGCGACATGGGCAACAACGATGTCAGGATGCTGACTGTTTTGAGGCAGTTCGGATTATCGCAGACTTTCCCCGAGAAAGTCCTTAAGGAAGTTGAGCCGCTGCCGGTCAATCCCGATCCGGAGCAGGTAATAAAGGAATTATCAGCAGGAAGGCGTGACAAGCGTGATCTGCTTACTATAACGATCGACGGCGAAGACGCAAAAGATCTCGATGATGCTATCTCGATCGAGAAGCTCCGCAACGGCAATTTCAGGCTCTATGTTCATATAGCTGATGTTTCCAATTATGTAAGAGAAGGAACGGCTCTTGATATGGAGGCCTTTTCGAGAGGCACATCGGTATATCTGGTGGACAGAGTAATTCCGATGCTTCCGCCGAAGCTCTCGAACGGTCTTTGCAGCTTGAATCCCAATGTCGACAGGCTTGCCATGACCGCAGAGATGCTGGTTGACCGCGAGGGCGGCATCTATGGCGGCGAGGTCTATGAGAGTGTCATCAAGTCCGACAGACGAATGAGCTATAACGAGTGTTACAGGATCCTGACGGAACCCCGCCCCGGAGATGATGAGGAGTACGGTGAGATCATCCCGATGCTCATTCAGATGAAGGAGCTTGCGGAGATCTTAAAGTCAATGCGCGAGAGGCGCGGTGCGATCGGCTTCGAAATGCCTGAGACCAAGGTTATCTTAAATGATGACGGTTCCGTAAAGGATGTAATGCCTTATCCGATCAATTTCACCAACGGTATTATCGAATCCTTCATGATCTGTGCAAATGAATTTATTGCAAAGAAATTCTTTGACCTCAAATATCCGTTCGTATACCGTGTCCACGAGGATCCTGATCCTATCAAGATCGCGAGGTTCTCCAATATTGCAAGGTATTTCGGCGCATCGGGAAGGCTGATGGGCAGGATTAAGCCTTTGGATGTCCAGAGGTTCATGGATACGATCGGAGACAAGACAGCGCTCCCGGCTTTGGACGAACTGCTCTTAAGATCGATGGCCAAGGCCAGATACTGCTCTGACTGTCTGGGACACTTCGGTCTGGCATCCAAGTTCTACTGCCATTTCACTTCGCCTATCAGGCGCTATCCCGACCTTTATATCCACAGGATCATCAAGAGCTATCTTCACGGCGAGAATTCCAGGAGCCACTTTGCGGGTCTTGTTGACAATGCCGCTGAGCACTCTTCGGAGATGGAGCGCAATGCAGTCGACGCCGAGCGAGCATCCGATGACATCAAGATCTGCCAGTATATGGCTGACAGGATCGGTGAGCATTACGACGGCGTGATCTCTTCCATAATCGATGTCGGATGTTTTGTAAGGCTCGAAAACACCATCGAAGGATTCGTTCCTTTCAGATCTTTACATGATCACTACTTCTTTGATGACAGATCCTACAGGGCAATAGGTGCCCGCGGCGGCAAGATCCTTTCCATAGGAATGCCTGTCACCGTCGTGGTCGAAAAGGTCGACACGGAAGAGAACAAGATAGATTTTTCTTTTGAATACGGCTTTGAAGAAGAGCGGGATCCCTCACAAAAGCGGTTTGAAAGGCCGGTTAAGAAGGGCAGAAAGGGCTCAAAGAATTCACCCAAAGGAAGATCCGGAGGCCGCGCAAGAGGAAGCTTTGCAGGAAGCTCCAAAGGCGCAGGAACGGGAGGATCCAAAGGAGGCAGAACGGGCGGATCCAGAGGCGGATCAAGGAGCAGTTCTGAAAGCTTCGGAGGCTTTGTGGGCAAACCCAGGAAAGGCAGATCGGGCCGCGGCGGCTCAAGGGGCAAAAAATGAAGAGTTTATTGATAAAAGATACAACAAGAGAAGAACGTGAGCAGATAGTTGCGGATTCGATCGGTTATATCGACGGAAGCTGTGACGGATGCATGGCAGGTCTTGCCGATATGTATCAGGATTACATCGAAGGCAGGCGCGAGATCAAAGACATCAACATGGAATTCAAAGCTCATTACGAATCAGGTGATGACGGTCCTTCAAGCAGTTCCTGCGGATATTCAAAGTGAACAATGTCAGGCATTATTATCAGTGATGCTGTTGTTGACAGTTCCTTGTTGACAACAGCCTTTTAAATGATGTAGTATTACGCATTATGCGATGACGGAGACCCCAGTAGCCACGGTATGTCGCCTTCAGAGAGCTTTGTCCCAGGGCTGAAAGACGAAGCGGAAAGAGGCCGGCGGCGAATAACAACTCTAACAGCAGACCGGTATAAAGAGATTCCGCGTTTTAAGCGGAGTAAATCAGGTGGCACCGCGGACATGTTTTGTTCGTCCTGAACTTAAGGAGATTAAGTTCGGGGCGTTTTTTGTTTCCCCGAAAGAAAGGATCGGAATATGGCAAACCAGTACAGAGACAGGATCATCAGCTCTTTGTCAGAGAAGGATGTTGGAACAGAACTCAGAGTATGCGGCTGGATCGAGAACATCAGAGACCACGGCGGAGTTTCTTTCATCGATTTGAGAGACATGTACGGCACGCTGCAGGTTGTTATGCGTGATACGACACTTCTTGACGGACTTGTAAAGGAAGAGTGCATCTCGATAGAAGGAAAGATCGAGCACAGGGATGAAGAGACATATAACCCCAAGATCGCTACAGGTACGATCGAGCTCGAGGCACACAAGGTTGACGTACTCGGCAAGGTTTATACACAGCTGCCTTTTGAGATCATGACATCAAAAGAGATCAGAGAGGACGTAAGACTCAAGTACCGTTATCTCGACCTTCGTAACCAGAAGGTTAAGGACAACATCATCTTCAGATCCAATGTTATCGCATTCTTAAGACAGAAGATGACAGAGATGGGCTTTTTGGAGATCCAGACGCCTATCCTTACAAGCTCTTCACCTGAGGGTGCAAGAGACTATATCGTCCCTTCAAGAAAGTGGAAGGGTAAGTTCTATGCGCTCCCGCAGGCACCTCAGCAGTTCAAGCAGCTCCTGATGGTTTCCGGATTCGATAAGTATTTCCAGATCGCTCCCTGCTTCAGAGATGAGGACGCAAGAGCGGACAGATCACCCGGAGAGTTCTATCAGTTAGACTTCGAGATGTCTTTTGCTACACAGGAAGACGTCTTCAGAGCAGGCGAGGAAGTCCTCACAGCGGCATTCGAGAAGTTCGCTCCTGAGGGCGCACACGTAACTGCAGCACCTTATCCGGTAATCTCCTACAAGCAGGCAATGGAGGAGTTCGGCTCAGATAAGCCCGACTTAAGAAACCCCTTGAGAATAAAGGACGTTACAGAGTTCTTCTCAAGATGCACATTCAAGGCTTTCCACGGAAAGACCGTACGCGCTATCAACGTTCACGCAAAGCTTTCCAAGGGCCAGCACGAGAAAATGCTCAAGTTCGCACAAGATGATCTCGGAATGGGCGGCTTAGGCTACCTCGAAGTCCTTGAGGACATGAGCTACAAGGGACCTATCGACAAGTTCATTCCTGATGACATGAAGGCTGAACTTAAGGATCTGGCGGGTCTTCAGGCAGGCGATACTATCTTCTTCATTGCCGACAACGAGGCACGTGCAAATGAGTGCGCAGGCAAGATCAGAAATGAGCTCGGAGCAAGACTCGACCTCATCGAGAAAAACGCTTTCAGATTCTGCTTTGTCAACGATTTCCCGATGTATGAATGGGATACAGAGACAAAGAAATATATCTTCACACACAATCCTTTCTCAATGCCTCAGGGAGGTCTTGAAGCTCTCAATACAAAGAAGCCTGACGAGATCCTTGCCTACCAGTATGACATCGTATGCAACGGAATAGAGCTCTCATCCGGTGCTGTAAGAAACCATGACTTGGACATCATGAAGAAAGCTTTCGAGATCGCAGGATATTCCGAAGAAGAGCTTAAGACAAAGTTCGGCGCGCTCTACAGCGCATTCCAGTTCGGTGCTCCGCCGCATGCCGGTATGGCTCCCGGCGTTGATCGTATGATCATGATCCTCCGCGGCGAAGAGAACATCAGAGAAGTCATCGCATTTCCTATGAACGGCAATGCTCAGGATCTTCTCTGCGGCGCTCCGGGCGAAGTCACGGAACAGCAGCTCAGAGAGACACATATCAAGATCAGACAGTAATGAAAGTCTATTTTCTGACATTAGGATGCAGAGTTAATCAATATGAGACAGATGCCGCAAGGCGTCTGTTTCTTGATAATGGGCACGAGAACGCTGACTCCCCCGAAGAAGCCGATGTCTGCATAGTCAACACCTGTTCCGTAACGGGCGAAGCCGACAGAAAGTCGTCCCAGATGCTCCGTAGAATGGCCAAAAACAATCCTGATGCCGTGATCGTTGCGATGGGCTGCTCGGCCGAGCTTAAGGACGGTGAAGTCCCTGCCGACATAGTTATCGGAACACGCGAAAAGAATACTGTGGTAGAAAGGGTCGAGGAATTTTTCGAGCACCGCGAAAAGAAGACTCTCGAGCATAAGACCGGACACAAAAGACCTGAGGTCAGCAGGTCGGATGTATACCATGATTTCGGCACCGTCTTATCGCCCGAAGGCACCAGGGCTTTCATAAAGATCGAAGACGGATGCAACAATTTCTGTACCTTCTGCGTTATTCCTTACGCAAGAGGAAGAGTAGTCAGCAGAAGTGCGGAGGCATGTGTAAAGGAGGCTGAATTCCTTGCTCAGAGCGGGTTTAAGGAGATAATCGTCTCCGGCATACACCTCTGCTCTTACGGCAAGGACTTGGGAAAGGATATTTCATCGCTTCTTGATGTGCTTAAGAAGATAGATCTGGTTCCGGGAATTGAACGTCTAAGGCTCGGTTCATTGGAGCCGAAGTCAATGACGCCTGAATTTATCAGCGGACTTAAAGAGCTTAAGCATCTTTGCCCGCACTTCCATATGTCGCTTCAGAGCGGCTCTGATACTGTGCTCAGGCGCATGAACAGGAAGTATACGACATCCGAATATGAGGACAGGGTAAATGCTTTAAGATCAGAGTTTCCGGACATGTCCCTAACGACTGATATCATCACCGGATTTCCGGGAGAGACAGAGGAAGAATTTGAAGAGACCATAGTTTTTGCCGAAAGGCTTAAGTTTGCCAAGATACATGTTTTCCCGTATTCGGAAAGGGAAGGCACAAAGGCTGCATCAATGCCGCAGATGGATATGAGCATAAGGAAAGCGCGTGCAAAGAGGCTCATTGAGGTGTCAGACAGACTCGCGGCTGAGTTTGCTTCATCAATGACAGGCCGAGAAGCTGAGATCCTTATCGAGAAGATCATTGAGAAGGACGGCGGGTTGATTGCCGAAGGATACACGGCCAACTACATAAGGACGTTTGCCGGTGTTGAAGGCATGGATATTTCCAAAGGTGACATCGTAAAAGGTATTGTCACAGCGTCTGAAAACGAGAACTGTTATATCAAACTGAAGTGATAGTTGTTAATTTTTCCATACTATTTTTTGCTTTTTTGTTAAAAAATGTGATAAGAATGTGAAAATCCGCCCTTAATAGTATAAAATAATTTAGTTAATTTTGTTTTATAGATTCTCGTAAGGGAGGAGTTTTAACGTGAAGAAGACTTTTACCAGAGTTATTGCTGCATGCTGTGCCATGACAATGGTCTTCAGTTTATTCTCATTTACTGTATCAGCAGATGACATTGACGGAGACGACCAGAGTGGGGCGGCTCCTGTTGCAGTACAGGAAGATGCTCAGCCGGTTGAACAGCCCGTAGAACAACCCGTAGAACAACCCGTAGATCAGGGTGCGGATCAGCCTGCGGTTCAGGGTGCGGATCAGCCCGTAAATCAGCCTGTTGATCAGCCGGTTAATCCGGAAATTGAACCCGTTCCGGCAAAAGCAGCGATAGGTGTCAGTCAGCAATATATCAACAATAATGGTTATCAAATGCCTGTTACTTCAGGCACTTATGTGCTTGAAGAAAATATTACCGTAACTAATTGCGCATATGCTGAGACTGCGGATCAGGATATTACGATCGATCTTAACGGTCATACGATCACTTATGTCGGAAGCGAGAATCTTTATGTGCTCGGTAAGGTGAGAGGAAGCGGTGGAGACGGCACTGGATCTCTTATGACACGTATTACGGGTGTTTCCCTTACGATCATGGATTCCGGCTCTACAGGACTCATTACCACCGGTGAAGGTTATACCGGTTCAGGTAATACAGACTACTGGATCAATGATACCGGAGTTGGTAAAGATACGGGAAGAGGGGGCTGTATTCTGGTCGAGAATGGCTGCTTCCTGGTTCTTAACGGCGGAACGATCTCAGGCTTTAAGGCTGCTGATGACGGCGGCGCTGTTCATGTCGGCAACGGTGGTTCGTTTACAATGAATGGCGGAAAGATAACCAACTGCTCGGCTGGCCAGGGCGGCGGAGGTATTGCCGTTCACGCATCAAGTAAACCGAAATATAAACCTGATGAGAGCATTTCCATAAGAGGATCACTGGTCATTAACGGCGGCGAGATCTCCGGCAACACTGCTAATACCCAGGGCGGTGGTGTCAGGGCACTTAGAGGTGACATGGAGATCAACGGCGGTGTAATCGAGAATAATATTTGTAAGAGCGGTACCGGTAGTTTCGGCGGCGGCGGTGTTGCAGTATCCAAGGGCAATGTCAGCCCTGTAATGAAGATCAGCGGCAACCCTAAGATCGAGAATAATACATGTACTGCTAACCCGAAGAGAAATAATATGTACTTCCTTGACGGCATAACGCTTTCTTTAAGAGGAGCACTTTCATCTGAAGCAAAGATCGGATTTGCCTCTGATACAAATACCAGGACAATGAAATACTTTAATACTTCCGGCAATTCTTATGCATTGACGAGTTTTTTCTGTGATGACAGTGATTATAAGCCGGTTGAAAATAACGGATATATCATGCTGACCAACACTGTGCCTCAGGTATATGGTTACAGACTGATCGCGGGCGGAGAGATCATCCTTGAGACAACTATCAGCTTAGGCAATGCAGATATTTTAGACGTCACCGCAACCGCCAAGTATTCTTATAAAAAGAGCGGAGAGAAGAGGGACGTCATAAGGACATATGCTGCTGATGATTTTGAGCCTTCAGGAGATAATTACACTTTCAGGATCCCTGTTGAGTCTGCCTGCATGACAGCTCCTATAACAGTAACTCTGGATTACACAATTGGGGGCTCAAACAGACAGTATAAGGCTAAGGCTGTAACGATCGAGGATTATGCAAAAGCAGTCAAGAATGGCAATTACCAGACTCACGATAAGGATGTAGCAAAGGCTCTCATCAACTTTGGCGGATATGCCCAGGTACAGCTCGATATCAATACCGATAAGCTTCCTACGCTTTATGGAGTTGACTATGAAAATACTGAAGCATCCTACGGACTTACCGGAAATGCGTTCACCCTTAACGATACTGACGGACTCTATGCCGGCGCTACAGTTTCCATGCTTTCAAAGACGGATGTTAAGCTCCGTTTCAAGAAGAGCAAGCTTGGTGATACTGCTCCCGAACTAAAGGTAACATATGGAAGCGCTTCTCCTGTATATATAGCAGCCGACGAGAATCTCAGTACAGGCAACTACTATGTTTATGTTATTAAGGGTCCTGAGAATAGCGGTTTCTACTATACGAATTACGACGCCACATTCGATTTTGAGATTGGAACGGCAAGCGGTACATATAGTATCTATACCTATCTCCAGGCAATCAAAGACGGAAGCACCAATCCGGCTATGGTAAATCTCGCAGAAGCGTATTATAACTTCGCAGAAGCATGCCAGGCTGCTGTATAAAGAAAGGGATAATGATGGAAAGACTTGAGTACGAAGAATGCAAGATCGAATTGATCATCTTTAACGCAGAAGATGTAATCGTTACCAGTACCGAAGATTTCGACGGCAACTGGCAGATGTAACTAATAGCATCAGTTAAAGGAAACAAATTAATCTAAAGAATGATAACACCTCCCCGGATATGATTCCCGGGAGGTGTTTGTTTTGGGCAGATCATGCCGTTTGCCGGGGTCAGCCCCGTCAAAGCTTGCTGCCAAATCCCGACAGGTCTGTGTGGTGATTGGAAAAGTTTTCTAAGAAAACGGGGTATAAGCAGCTCATTGGATTTGCGTACAGCTCTCGAAAAGGGCAATTTTGGAATATTTTAATTAATTCTTAATTATTTTTGCTAATGTATGTGTTAGAATAAAAACATCGAAGAACACTTCGTTTGGAGGCTTTTAGTGGACAGCAGCACCTGCAAATTTGATTTATCCGGCGACAGGACGGCAGACGTACATGCTCTGATGTCTTATGTCCTGAGTGCTCTTAAGGAGAAGGGTTACAACCCTATTAATCAGCTGGTCGGATATTTTATCTCAGGTGATCCTACTTACATCACCAATTACAAGGGCGCAAGAGGTCTCATTAAGCGTATTGACCGTGATGAGCTTTTGGAGGTAATCATCAACGATTATTGCTCCAAACTTTAAAAGGGGTTAAGATACCTCAGTATAAGCAGTAACGGCGGCTTATGCCGCCTTATTTTTTAGTTTTCGAGAAAAGGATAAAGACATGGCACAGGCACCCGGAAGAGTAATGGGAATAGATTTCGGCACAAGGCACATAGGTATTGCCGTATCTGACGAATTGAGAGTAATAGCAAAAGGTATTGAGACGGTCAACTGGAACGGCGAAGATCCCGAGTGGGCACTTAACCGTATCTGCGAGATCATAAAGGAGATGGGTGTAAACGCCATCGTATTGGGAAGTCCGGCAAGAACTGACGGTGCCAGGTCGGAGACACAGGATAAAGCTGAAGCATTCGGCAGGAGTCTTGCAGAAAGATGCGGGATCGAACCTGTGCTTAAGGATGAAAGGTTTACGACGGTTCTTGCTTCAAGATATCTCCATGCGAGCAATATCAAGGCTAAGAAACAGAAGAAGGTAATAGACCAGGTGGCAGCGGAGATAATACTTCAGGACTACCTGAATATGCTATAGCAAATATCCGAAGCTATATTATAATTAATGCATTAATCTTAAGGAGATAAAGATATGTCTGAAGATAACAATAATAACGCAATCGGTCCCAAGGACGAGCTTATTGATGCGATTGCACAGCTCGATGATGAGGGCGACAGAGTAATAGAACTTAAGGATGAAGAGACCGGTGAGACTACAAAGGCCATCGTCGAGAGTACATTCCTTTTCAACGGCAACACATATGTTGTTCTGATCATTGACTCCGATGAGAAGGACGAAGACGGCGAATTGATCCAGGCATATGTGATCATGCGCTTCGTCGATAAGGACGGAGAAGTCCTCCTCGAGAATCTTCCCGAGAAAGAGGAAGAGGTTATCTACGACTATTACGATAAGCTCTGTGATGAGCTTTACGGCGACGATGAAGAATCAGAAGACGAGTAACAAGCCGTCAGGCTTAAAGAAGAAGATCGCCCTTGAGAAGGACCGCAAGGCCAAGCTCGCGGGCGAGCATCTTAAAGAGAGCCGCAGTGATGAGCTGATAGTGATGCGTGATCCTTATGCCAAGAAGGATTACTATCTTTCGCGCATTGATTCCTTCACACTCATGAAGACCGAATATGTGGTCATGTATAACTATGTGCCTGATGACGGAAGTCACACTAAGCCTGAACTGGTCATCATGCGCACGGCTATAGGGGAGAACGGGGACAGAGTATACTACTCGATTAAAGATGGCGAAGAGCTTGAGAGAGCCTTCGTGTATTTTATGAGAAGGTACTATGGTGCACAGGCACCTGAGGCCAGAGCAAAGAACGGGGTTTCATCCGGAGAGCTGAAGTAAGATGACATTAAAGGAGAACGCCCTTAAAAAGTTAAAAGCGTTTTCATTGGCAGTTTTGGGATTGGGCTGCTTTATTTTTGTTGAATATACGGTTCTTGTATTCTTTGTTTTCGTCAAGATCGATTACAGGATATACGAGGGAACTTTCAATCTGATCGTGGCAATTCTAACGATCCTTATGATGCTGTTTTTCAACAAACTCTTCTCTTCAAAGGATGATCCTTTATTCAGGACAGACAAGCTCCGTGCGGATCAGACAGTTGCTCTTATAGTTATCGGTCTCGGTATGCTGGGACTTGTAACGGTCTATATCATCGTAGCTGACAAGATTGCGGAATATATCGAGTCGTTGAAGAAGGCTGTTGAAGAGTACAGGGAAAGTGTTGACAGATATGCGGATACTCCGCAGATAATAGTTCCCGTATGGGATTCAGTATTATATGTGATCACGCTTTGCTTTGTAGTTCCGTTCTCGGAAGAGATGGTGTTCAGAGGAGCTGTTTTCGGACATCTGCGTAAGGGCTTCGGTCCCTGGGTATCAGTTATCTTAAGCGCGCTCATATTCGGATTTATGCACGGACGCGGTGTCCATATCGGATATGCCGTTGCCTGCGGACTGATCATCACGGCCTGCTATTACATTACAGGCAGTCTTGCTGCGCCGGTTATCCTTCACATGGTGTTTAATACCTTAGGCTCAGGCGTTGCGAGCTTTATGGGCATCGAGTATTTCGGAATAACTGACGATATAAGGCTTCCGGTAATGCAGGTCATCAATATTGCCTCATGCATTTTGATGCCTGTGGCTGCAATATCATATGCATATCTTGTTGCAGTAAAGCGAATGAAGGAAGCAGATGCCAGGAATTCCATTATTACTGTTAAAGCTCGAGAAGATATACCGGCAGAAACCGATGAACCAATAGCAGAAGATATAAGTCTGTCTGACGGCAGCGGAATCGGGGCGCAGCAATGAAGAAGCACGGCCGTCTGATGTTCGGAATAACGAAGAAGACCAGATTTGCAGTTGCAATGGTAGTTGTTGCCGCAGTTCTTGTATTGTCGCTGGTCGTTCTGGGATATGTCGGAGTGTTCGGATTAAGATCGGAACTCTGTGAGATTGTCGTAACCAATGACAGGGCAGGTGACGTATTCGGCGGCACCGGAATAAACTGTGATGTTATCCCGAATATCAATCTTGTAAGAGATGCATCCTTTGAGAGTTCCACCAATTATTCAAGCATGCTTGTAGCAGGCGCTTCAGACGGGAATATCTACCTTACGCCTGATGCGGTTGCCGCTACATCTTATGACACTGCGGCATGCGCAGGAGATACGGCACGGATAATATCGATCGACAGTGAAGGCGTGATGAGCGAGAAGTTCACAGGAACCGTTACAGGCTTTAAAGCTGCAAGACTTGGTATCTTAAGTGAGATCAAGGATCCGCGGAACTACTGGGACGAAGACCGCATCAGGGAGATGACCTTTTACGGCAATACGGTTATAGCATTAACCGAGAGCGGCAGACTGGTTTATGAAGTAACGAACAGTCAGCTTACGGGCGACGTTGATTGTGAAGAGAAATTCTCTCTTATCGATTCGAATTCCTCAGGAGTTGCTGCAGTCTCATTGAGCGGTTCTGTCTATATTTCCCAGGACGGAAAGAATTTTACCATTGTATATGAACCCCGTGTATCCGGTTACATCAACAGTGTCTGCGGTATCGGCAGCAACGACCAGACATTTGCGGTCTGCTACAGTGACGGCAGAGTCGTTACCATAACAAACGGCAAAGCAGCTTTGACTCAGCTCCCGGTAACCAATGTAAAGGCCTTTGTCTCGGACGGTTCGAGATTTATGGCAGCCGACAGTAAAGGAATTATTTACTCATCTTCCAACGGAATGGTTTTCGAGCAGATCGGAGAATCAGACTGGCTCGAAGGCAGCAGCGAAATAATAACATGTGCATCACAGGGCATATTCTGCTTTGTGACAGATAATACAAAAGCATTGATCGTAAGATCGGAAGAATCGGGGTTTGTTTTTGAGAAGAATGATATCTCAAAAGCAACAGGGGCAGAGATTGGTTCGGCGTTCCTTACGGATTCCGGGCTGTTAATTACCGGAACTGCTGACAGAAAGGCGTTTGCGGTCAATCTTGCCAGCGGCAAAACTGCAGCGCTTTCCTCCGAGAATATCGTTATCGAGAAGATCATCGGTATATCAGGCGACAAAGTCTACTATGATTCAGGCAAGGAGATATATAAATCCCAGATCCTCTCGGAATTCTCCGTAGAAGGTAATCTTGAAGGTGTCGACATTATCGCAGATGACATCCTGATAATGGGTCACAGCGAGAAGGCCGCCGGCGGAGCGGTTGCTTCATCCGATACGAGAGAAGCACCATGGGACATCTCTGAGCTTTATGAATGGGATGTATATGGCGGCGGCAGCAATGTAATAGCAACTGACAGAGCATACAGCGGCAGGAACGGCGCGAGACTATCGGGTTCCGGAACAGGCGTACACGCCATGACACAGACTCTGCCGGGCACTGCAAAAGATAATTTTATTCCGGGTGCTTTCTACCGCCTGAGCCTTTATGCGATGTCTGACAGTGTGCCGGACAAGGTTTATTGCTGGGTCGAAGGCGACGGATTCGGGAAATACGGATTTGAGCTTACACAGATCGGCAACAACTATAAGCGTTTCAGCTATGTTTTCGCTGTGACAGATCAGATGGTCGAGGGCGGTGAAATAAGGCTTAACATAGCTTTTGAGGGTTCGGGCCATATCCTTGTCGATGATATTTTTTTAGGTCCTGATGACTACGATACGGCAGGAATACCAAAGTTCTATTCAGATACGGTTTCTTCGGGAAAGCCTGCTGCTGTAAGGCTTAACAACCTGAATATCGGAAGCTCCGGATATGCTGAGACTTCTATGTATCTCCTGAGCGCTGATTCGGTATCCAGAGACATCACTTCAACATCAAGCAGAGCAGGTTACAGCGATTCATATGATGTGGTTGCCAATGCCAATACCTCGCAGTCAGTTACAACTTCCCTGGAAGACAGCTTAAGGCTTGTTAAGCAGTGCGGATCTGCGCCCTGGTTCGTAATCGGACCTTATGTCGATCAGAGTGATATAGACAGGTTTATGGAGTATATGTGCGGGTCTCTTACGTCGGAATACGGCGGAAAGAGAATAGACAACGGCACAGCGCTTCCGTGGAGCAGACAGTTCTCGAGATTCTATATTGAGATCAATGACAGCGGCAAGGTATTCAAGAGCGATATCCAGAAGGCATCTTATGTGAATTTCGTCATATCCATGTTTACCCAGTCCGAGCATTTTGCCGATATCAAGGATAAGACAGTATTCCTTGACGGCATGCAGTACGACGGCGGAACTATGATGTCTGATGCTGATAACCATACTATGGCGGTTAAGCTCTTTGCAAATGACACATCAGCTACATATATCGACAACATCGACACGAGTTATGTTCTTGCCCAGTACAAGTCTCCTCATATCGTATCGGGAAACAATGCCGGCGAGTATATCAATACTCTTGATACAGACGGAGGCAACTGCGCAAAGGTCATTGCCGCGATAATGACATCACAGGCGGATTATGCAGAGATGTTCCTCTTTGACGCCTCGGTCAATTTCGTTCCTGCAAAATATACCGGAAGCGGTATATTTACAAGCGACAGGGATTTCATCAACAAGATGACCGTATCGGGCCTTACATCCGGTTTTACGGGCTTTGACGAGTTGTATATCAATATCAAGGAACCGCTTGACCAGGGATCGCCTGTAAGTGTTGAACAGTTCATGTCTCATGTCACTTCGGTATGCTTTAACAGCGGTTCAAAATCTTATATCGTGATCGCCAATACATCTAATTCGCAGCAGAGCTTCCTCATTAACGACAATAAGCTGGGCCGCGCCGAAAGCGTGATCAGCAGTTACGATGAGAACGGTAGACTTATCAACGAGAGGACTATGCGTAATGAACACTTACGTCACATACTCCAGCCCGGAGAATTCATCATCGTTGAAGTAACGAGTAAGGGATAAGATAATTGAGAAGAAAAGGGTAAGATCAGCCGCCCGTTATCAGTCTTATAAGCTCTTCAGATGCTTTGGAACTGCTCTCTTTCCACTTTTTGCATATCTTTGTCGCCGTAGCTTCATCGTCCACGGTAAGTGTGGCAGAGAAGGGGCTGTCATCGCCGTTGTAATTGAGGATGACACGGAATTTTCCGTCCACTGTGGGTTCGATGGCAGCACTGCTGGCAGAGGATTCAGCCATATCGCGGATTATCTCTGAAGCGGCTTCTTCAAGATGGGAGATCAAAGGCGCGCTCAAAGAAGATATAAGGTCATTTAATACGGCTCTTCCGCCGTCAGTAAGCGTCAGATTCTCAGTAGAACCGACTGCATCGCCTGTATATGCACCGGACTGGCTCTTGTCCATGAGGTTGCCTGAGATCAGTTCCTCATAAGATCTGCTGAATGTGAAAAAATCCGTGTAAAGCGATTCCATGCACTTTGACATCAGGAGGTGATAGCTGACTCCCGGTGCCCGGTCGACAAGGTAAAGTATTTGGATTTTCGATTCCGCTATAGAAATATCAGACATCTTGTATTCCTTAGATTTTTCGTGTTTTTTTGTAATAATTCCACGCTTAATTATACTCGAAAAGAGATTTTTACGGGTGTATACTCTGAATGATTTTTGAAAAACCTGTAAGGAGAAAACATAATGATTACATTTGATTACCAGAACGCCCTCGATTTTATCGGAGGTGAAGAGGCAGTCGCTAGAATGGAGCCCCAGGTTAAAGCCGCATCTGATATGCTTCACAAGAAGAACGGCCCCGGAAATGATTTCCTCGGATGGCTCGACCTTCCAACAAATTATGATAAAGATGAATTCGCACGTATCCGAAAGGCAGCTTCGAAGATCAGAAGAGATTCTGACGTCCTCATTGTTATCGGTATCGGCGGTTCTTACTTAGGCGCCCGCGCCGTAATCGAGCTCTTAGGCCATTCTTTTGCTAATGCGGCATCAAAGAAGGTAAGAAAGAGCCCCCTGATCCTTTTCTGCGGCAACTCGATCAGTGCCACATATCTTGCAGACATGATGGACATCATTGAGGGCAAGGACATTTCCCTCAACATCATCTCAAAGTCCGGCACTACAACAGAGCCTGCTATCGCTTTCCGTATCCTCCGTGCATACATGGAGAACAAGTACGGCAAGAAGGGTGCGAAGGACAGGATCTATGCCACAACAGACAAGGCAAGAGGAGCTCTTAAGGGCTTAGCTGACAAGGAAGGCTACGAGAGCTTTGTAGTACCTGACGACGTAGGCGGCAGATTCTCTGTTCTCACAGCCGTAGGACTTCTTCCTATCGCTGTTGCAGGCATCGACATCAGAGAACTCATGAAGGGTGCTAAGGACGCTTCCAAGGCTTACAAGAAGCTTCCGCTTTCCGAGAACCCTTGCTATCAGTATGCTGCAGTACGTAACTGCCTGTTAAGATCCGGTTATTCAACCGAAGTCATGGTCAACTATGAGCCTTCGTTCCACTTCATGACAGAGTGGTGGAAGCAGCTCTACGGTGAGTCTGAGGGTAAGGACAGAAGAGGTATCTTCCCGGCAGGCGTAGATAACACAACAGACCTTCACTCCATGGGTCAGTTCATCCAGGACGGCGCACGCATCATGTACGAGACAGTCGTTCAGATCGACCAGCCCAGAAGAGTTTTCGAGATCCCCAACGACAAGACAAAC
Organism: Clostridiales bacterium; assembly: GCA_017428155.1. Taxonomy (GTDB): domain Bacteria; phylum Bacillota; class Clostridia; order Saccharofermentanales; family Saccharofermentanaceae; genus Saccharofermentans. Next base: position 55,281 of record JAFRRJ010000015.1, read on the forward strand.
CTCGACGGACTTAACTTCCTTTCCGGCATGGACATGAACGAAGTTAACGCAAAGGCAATGCAGGGCACGATCCTCGCTCACGTTGACGGTAAGGTTCCGAACCTTTTGATCCACATGCCTGACCAGACAGCTTACTCATTAGGTGAGCTCATCTACTTCTTCGAGAAGGCCTGCGGTATCTCAGGCTATCTCCTTGCCGTAAATCCTTTCAACCAGCCCGGCGTTGAAGCTTACAAAAAGAACATGTTTGCTCTCTTAGGCAAGCCCGGATACGAAGACCAGAAGGCTGAACTTGAGGCCAGACTGAATAAATAAAAAAAGATAAGGCAAGCAATTGCTTTGAACTTTGAACAGTGCAGGGGCCCGCTGATATAGCGGCCCCTGTCTTCATATGGATTTTTGTGCTTTGAGTTTTTGCTTTTTCGAGTCTTTGGTAATTTGTGCTTTTGGTGATTTAGTCATACCGATTTGGATATTCTGTATATTCGATTTTAATAGGCAAATACTCCCCATTTGTCTATAATAATTTACGGATAAGGTATTCTACTGGGATAAAGGAATACGTTAAAAAGGAATTAAGGGAGGAAATCCAATATGAAAAAGAAGATGTTGTCCATGGCAGCAGCTATTACTATGGCTGTGGTTGTTCTGACAGGTTGTTCCAACGGCTTTAAGAAGGATACTGTTATTGAAGCTGCCAAGGGATACGGAATGAAAGAGACACAGCTCTTATCTGAAGCCATAGCAGTAATGAACACAGAGTATGCGGCTTATTATGTATCAAAAGACAGCGACGAAGCAGAATACATGCGTAATTTGCTGATGCATACGGATCACGATTACGAGTTCGATTTAAAAGAAACCATTGTGTTCTCTGAAGTTAACACATATTTAAGTGCAGAAGGCATTAAAGTAAGTGATATAAAGGATGCTCATACAAGGATTATTTATATCACTGCCAAGGATAAGAAAAATGCCAAGGAAATCTATGACTTAAATGCCGAATGGATCATCAACCACGAAGGCACTAAGGGAACTGATAATGGAGTCGAGTATACGATCACATATAGCAGCTTTGCTATGTCTGATGGTCCCGATACAGAATCCTTATATGGCGTTTATCTCAAAGGAGATACCGTTATCTGGATCGAGGCATTTACCAATTGCGAACCTAATGACGAATGTACAGAGTATTTCTGCAATAAGCTCGGTATCGTATCACCGCTGACGCTTAGAAAATAAGCAGTAAAAACGTGTCATTTTTCGTCACTCATGCTTTAGTTTTTGTGTCGGCTGTTATTTGAATATAATACGCGTAACTTGTATAATAACTCGCGTAATTTATATAAAAATGAGGTAGATACTATGATTTCCACACTCGAAAACGGCGCTTGGCTCATAAACGGCGTTGAACTCATCGAAGATTCCGGCAATGCAATGGAAGCAGTTGCAGCAAAATCCGGCAAGGCAGCTGACAAAGCAGCAGCAAAGCAGGGAACTATTGCTTACGGCATCCTCAAATCACACAACACTTCAGATAATATGGAGCAGCTTAAGATCAAGTTCGACAAGCTGACTTCACACGATATTACTTATGTAGGTATCATCCAGACCGCAAGGGCTTCAGGCTTAGAGAAGTTCCCGATCCCTTACGTTCTTACCAACTGCCACAACTCGCTTTGCGCAGTAGGCGGAACGATTAATGAGGATGACCACATGTTCGGTCTTACGGCTGCAAAGAAGTACGGCGGAATCTATGTGCCTCCTCATCAGGCAGTTATCCACCAGTATGCAAGAGAGATGCTCGCTACATGCGGCGGCATGATCCTTGGTTCTGACTCACACACACGTTACGGTGCGCTCGGTACAATGGCTATGGGTGAGGGCGGACCTGAGCTCGTTAAGCAGCTCCTCTCACAGACATACGATATCAAGATGCCTGATGTTATCGCTATCTACCTTACAGGCGAGCCGATGAAGGGTGTAGGTCCTCAGGACGTAGCTCTTGCTATCATCGGAAAGGTATTCTCCACAGGTTATGTAAAGAACAAGGTTATGGAGTTTGTAGGCCCCGGTGTTGCAAACCTTTCTGAGGATTTCAGAATCGGCATCGATGTTATGACTACTGAGACTACCTGCCTTTCCTCTATCTGGCAGACAGACGAGAAGACAGAGGAGTTTTTCGAGATCCACGGAAGATCAGGCGACTACAAGAAGCTCACTCCTGCTGATGTTACATATTATGACGGTGCGGTTGTAATAGACCTTGCGACGATCAAGCCTATGATCGCTATGCCTTTCCACCCGTCTATCGCTTATGAAATTGACTATGTCAACGCTAACCTTGAGCAGATGATCCACGAGACAGAGGAGAGGGCTAAGGTCTCTTTCGGCGACAAGATCGAGTATTCGCTGAAGAATAAGATCGTAGACGGCAAGCTCCTTGTCGATCAGGGTATCATCGCAGGCTGTGCAGGCGGCGGATTCGAGAATATCTGCGCTGCAGCAGACATCATGAAGGGCACATATATCGGCTCTGATAAGTTCACGATGTTCATCTATCCTGCATCAACACCTATTTATATGGAACTCGTTAAGAACGGCGTTGCTGCCACACTCCTTGAGACAGGCGCTATCCTTAAGACCGCTTTCTGCGGACCTTGCTTCGGTGCCGGTGATACTCCTGCGAACAATGCATTCTCCATCCGCCACTCCACAAGAAACTTCCCGAACAGAGAAGGTTCAAAGGTTCAGAGCGGCCAGATCTCTTCCGTTGCACTCATGGACGCAAGATCCATCGCAGCAACAGCTGCAAACAAGGGCGTTCTCACACCTGCAACAGAATTCACGGGTGAGTATAACAATTACGCTTACACATTCGATGATAAGATCTATAAGAACAGAGTCTTCGATTCCAAGGGTGTTGCTGATCCTGATACAGAGATCCAGTTCGGACCTAACATCAAGGACTGGCCGAAGATGGAAGCGCTTCCCGAGAACCTCGTGCTTCAGGTAGTATCCGAGATCCACGATCCCGTTACCACAACAGACGAGCTCATTCCTTCAGGCGAGACATCTTCTTACAGATCGAATCCGTTGGGACTTGCAGAGTTCACGCTCTCACGTAAGGATCCTGAGTATGTCGGACGCGCGAAAAATATCCAGAAGGCTGAGACAGCTTTGGTTAACGGCGAGCACGCTTGCCAGGCGGTTGACGGCCTCCACGATGTAATGCAGGTTGTTAAGAGCATTGTACCTTTCGAGAAGGCAGATACAAAGATCATCGGCTTCGGTTCCGTTATCTTCGCGGTAAAGCCCGGTGACGGTTCTGCAAGAGAGCAGGCTGCTTCCTGCCAGAAGGTGCTTGGCGGCTGGGCTAACATCGCTAACGAGTACGCTACGAAGAGATACAGATCCAACCTCATCAACTGGGGTATGCTCCCGTTCATCATCGAAAAGGGTGACCTTCCGTTCGCAAATCTCGACTACATTCTTTTCCCGGGCATCAGAACCGCAGTTGAGACAAAGGCTGATACGATCAAAGCGATCGCAATCAAGGGCAATGAGACAAAGGAATTCACTTTGACTTTAGGTGACCTCACAGACCGTGAGCGTCAGATAATCCTTGACGGATGCCTCATCAATTTCAACCGTCAGAAATAAGAATGAATCAATTTTGTGGTAGGCTGCTTTTAACAGGGCAGCCTATTACTTTTTGTGCGAAAATATGACCATGCCGGCAAGAAGAAAAAGACAACAGAAGCAGATTACTTTCGAGTACATATTCAAGCAGTGGATAGCACCTCTGTTCATGATAACCGTGGGTGCCGTTGTCGCAGCGTTTGCGCTTGAAGAATTCCTGGTTCCGTTCACGATCTTAGACGGCGGCATCGTCGGTATCTCGATGATAATCAGCCAGTTGTCCGGATGGCCTTTGGGTGTGCTTACTATCGTTCTCAATATCCCTTTCATGATCTTAGGCTACAGGAGGCTCGGAAAGAGATTCCTTATAAAGGCGATCTATGCAATGATCGTATTCTCAAGCTTTTTGGGTGTTTTCGAGAACATGAAAGAAGTTACGAACCAGGAGATACTGGTAGTCGTATTCGGAGGCGTTCTGCTTGGAATCGGCGTAGGCCTTATATTGAGGCATGGCGGATGTCTGGACGGCACGGAGATAGTCGCAATGCTTCTGTCCCATAAGACGGAATTCTCGGTAGGACAGATCGTTTTATTCTTCAATATCGTTATCTACAGTGTCGCGGGGTTCCTTTTCGGGCCTGACAGGGCACTCTATTCGCTTCTTACGTATTTCATCACATCGAAGATAATAGATATCGTCGAGAACGGAATGGAGCAGGGCAAGTCTGTAATGATCATAACGGATCACGGCAAGGATATAGCCGATAAGATCTATTCGCAGCTCGGACGCACCTGCACACAGATGGAAGGCAAGGGCATGGTATCTAACGGCAAAAAGACAGTGCTTTACTGTGTAATAACGAGAGTCGAAGTGCCGGCCATTAAGAAGATAATAAACGACGCTGATGTATCTGCGTTCATGACGATCTCAGACGTCTCGGAGATCGTAGGTAATCACATCAAAAGAAGGAAAGCTCCGGTAAATAAAAACAGTGCCGCTCACCCGAAGTGAACGGCACTAATTATATGCGTTGTGTCAGATGTTTAATCTTCCTTTTTGGCTGAAGATCTTATAAGGCTTATGATAAGGAAAACAGATCCCGCGCAAAGCAAAACGAGCAAAAAGGTGAGTGCATTAACGATTGATGACGGTCCTCTCCTGACGAAGGAAGGTCCGGTCATCGATAACAGTATGTCAGAACCACTCATAACTGCTGTCAGGAATTTCATTGTATCGATAGAGATCAGTAACATGGATATATAAGAAGCTATGACAACTGCAGCTGATATTACAGGAATGACAGCCGGCATTTTACCCTTGCCGCGGATCAGTTTATTTACTCCTACTGCTATGAAGATCAATCCGATAATGATCATGATATTGTAAAGGTTTTTCATAAAGAGTAATGTCATGGTCTCATCATAGGAAGCTTTCTTCTTTGCGGCATCTACGATCCGGAAACCTATGTTTCCGACACAGGAAACACATAGTCCGATAATGGCAAAAGCATTTATCCCGGAAGTTTTCTTCACTGGCGCATCGCCTTCTGATGACGGAGAGGCGATCGTTCTGAATGAAGCAAGCTTTGTGTTGATGAGCACGATACAAAGAATGCTCATTATGATCAGTAAGATATATATAACAACAAATACCTTCTCCCTGTTAGCGATAGGTGTTACAAGGGATACACCATAAAACTTCATGAAATTTACGTAGGCGTAATTGCGTCCGACGTTGTGTTTCAGAGCATCGAAAACAAAATACAGAATACTTGTGACACCGGTGATTATCGATGCAATAAGGAATATGGCCTTTGCCTTTTTTTGCGCCTTCAGTTCATCCACGGCCGCATCGAAAATGAGTTTGCCGATAAGCTTTCCGAAAACCGCGAAAAGCATTACGGTAATGGCAGAATAGAGTATTGTTGCATCTAAAGGTGCAAGCAATGAAAAAGGTTTGACTTGGTCTATAACGCTGAAACTGCCGACCGGAACGAATGATAAGGCAGGTGCCGTGTAAAAATAGTTATAGATCAGACTGCCCCATGCACATACCGTTGCAACTGTTCCCGGAATTATCGCGAACCTTATCTTGCGGTCAAGAATGAAGAATAAAAAAGCAGCCACTAACAATAAAACATAGTTCATATGAACCCCTCCCCGATATATCCCAAAAATGCTGCCGCAACCAACAATTGAATTATTATCTATAAGCCAGATGTATGTCAATCACCTTATGCTTCCAATAAGTTGTCTGATGCTATATATTTATATTGGGTTTGCTGTTTGGGTGTGGTACAGGACGGTGAATAGGGGAGCTGTATTATGACTACAGATAAGAATACTTCGTCCGATAAGGGCGGTTTTTCGAGCGGCAGTTACAGCGGACGCAGTCCGGAAGAAATGCGGACAACTTTTAAGGAGATCGATCCCAGACCGCGTATTAATCAGCCAAAGGGATATGAGGACTCTCAGTATTCCTCTTCATTGATAAGAGGAAAAAGGCATGACTATATTTTCCTGCCACAAGGCTATAAAGATCCTGATACAGGAAAAGAGTACAAAGCCGGATATTATGATGAGCACGGAAACTTTTATGAGAGGGTAGTCATCAAAGCGGGAAAAAATCTGGAGACACTTGCCTGCTGTGATTTCTGCGGAACACAGATCAAACTCAAGTGGGTATCCGGTGCTTTGAATTCATGCCCTAATTGCGGCGCAACTCTTCACGAGATTCCGGATAAGACTATCTATGACGACCACTTAAGACCGGTTCCTTCAAATCCGGTATTTAAAGAAAGACCAAGCGGAGGAAGTTCTCAATATGATTACGGCACCTCATATTCGTTAGGTGGTATTATTGCTATATCGGCTGCTGTGATCGTGCTTGCAATAATCATTACAGGGCTTATTGTCGGCAGAGCAAAGAAGAATGCGGAACGTGAGGTCGTTTATGTGCCTGTAAGCGATTATGAAGGCGGGATCCCTACCCCGACTCCGCCGGATGCACGTTCGTATATCGTGCATTCACCCGTGATAGGTTCTCTGCGTTCCAAGATATATATCCGTGAGGCAGGCGGAACGTTCGAATGGGATGAGAGCAAAAGAGAATACTACTGCAAAGAGCTCAAATGCCATTTGCGTTATATGGACAAAAAAGGTCCCGGTGTCTGGGAGTACTGGTTCTCGGGAGTATCTTCAGATTACCCGGATGGCGGCTGGCTGAGATACGATTATGAGACAAAAGCCTGGCAGATCAATACAGAAAATGATAAGTGGACGGATCTTCCGGATAAATACAGAAATTACCATCTCTGGCACATCAATGAACCTGACGACGGCAAGGAATTAGGCAGAGATTATGTCTATATCGGCGGAAGCGGAGAACAATGCAATATCAGTATGGATTCACCGCCGCTTCGAAAATGCCTCTATGTTTATGAGGAGAAAAACTATTACGATCCTGATACCGGGTGCCATTTTTACCTGAACAATCAGATTGGACCGGAGATATGGGTATATTGGTTTGAGGAGACAGGATGGGTGCTTTACGATGACGAGACGGGTTCCTGGTATCACTATTTTATCGGAATGAACGGCGGTTCATGGGAGAAGGCTAATCCGAGTATAGCCAGTATGCATATCTGGCATTTTAAATAGTCTTTATTCTGATTTTGAATGCCCGAAAAGCCTCATTCTTAATCTGCAAAAAGGGGCTGTCTCAAAGGCATCATGAAGGATGGATGGGTGATAGTCCCCAGATGGATGGGTGATAGCAGCGGTGACGAAAATGAGCTGAAATCGTCACTGTTTTCGTCAAATTGAGTGATTTTGGGATACATTTGCTCCCTCAAAAACACCCCAAATTTTCAAAAGAGCACTTTTGGGATGCAATCTGAAGTAAAAATGCACCCCAAATCAAGAATACGAGCCATTTGGGATACATTTTCCCCTTCAAAACCACCCCAAATTTTCAAAAGAGCACTTTTGGGATGCAATCTGAAGCAAAAATGCACCCCAAATCAAGAATACGAGCCATTTGGGATACATTTGTCCTCATAAAAACACCCCAAATCTTCAATTCAAAACATTTGGGATGCAATCAAAAGCAATTTGAGCTTTTTACGATTCTGCAAGGCTTCAAAAATATCTAATAAGGCTAAAAGCAGCATTTTGTGATACAGACGCAAAAAAGCTGTCCCTTGATAATTCACGCATGCCAACACGGCTAGCTCATCCTCCGCGCGTGACCCGGAATCCGCCTTCCTCCCCAAGACAAATAAAGGGCTGCTCATTTTGAGGCAGCCCCTTTGGTTATCAGCAAAGATGATACGGAATATTACTTCTTTCCGAACTGGCTGTTGAGTGCGTCAACATCGGGAAGATCTACACCAACTTTCTTTTCAACTTTATCGATAGCATCGTTAGCAATCTTCTTGGCATTATCGTCAGCTGCTACTTTTCCCAATGCATCCTGAGCCATGTCTTTTGCCTTGTTGATATCAATATCCATAAGATACCTCCCATAATAGTTTGATAAAAACATTATAGCACCACAACGTGTTTTGAAGTATATTAATAACATTAGGGATAGGTTTTTGAGATGCTTGAACAGCTTACCGGTGAATTATGAGAGAGTTGATCAGTTATTCGTGTTCAACATGCGGCGGAGCCCTTACTGTTGACAGAAATCATAAGGTTTATGATTGTCCTTTCTGCGGCAATGCCTATGATTATGTCCAGATGCATCACGACGAGCTCATTAATGACGTGAAGATCAATATGAGCCAGATGGAGTTTTCAGCGGCAAAAGAGAAGTTTTATACAATCCTTGAGAGCAGGCCGCAGGATTTTGAAGCTTTGAGAGGAATTGTTCTCTGTGATGCCAATCTCAAGTCAGTTGAATCACTGCGTAAGCTCGGAAGCATCAAGCGCGGTTTTACGGATAAGATGCAAAGCTCGATAAGGGATGTAATAAAGCGTGCGGGAGAGGCTGAAAAGCCGTATTTTGACAAGATCTTGCAGTTGACTGCCCTTTCTAAAGATTACGATGAGATCCTTGGCATGATCGACAGGAGCGCTTCCGCTTCAAAAAACGAATTCAAAAGGATAGTGAATGTCGACAGACAGCGTGAACTGTACAATGAGGCTGCTCTGGACTCGATAAAGGACATGAGATCAATTCTTTCTTCATACCTGTCGGATGATCATCCTTATAATCCATCTTCAGATCTGATAGGCATGGTTGTCATGGCTGTGACTTTTACGATCATAGCTTATATCGTATTAGGCTTCTTCTGGTCAATTCTTGTTGGAGCAGCTTTGACAGGAATCATCGCCGGAATGGTGATTCTTATCAAGAGGAAGGATGAGAAGAAGAAAGCTGTCATAAGGGCCAGGCTTAAAAAGGTCTACGACAGGCAGGACGCACTTTTCGCGAGAAAAGAAGCGATCGAGAAAGAATATAAAGATGCGTATAACGCGCTTGCGGCATTAGAGCCCGATGACGGTGATGAAGACGATCAGTTTGATTCCGGCGCGGCTTTAGGGGGTAACTGATATGGAAAATGCGAGAACAGTTATCTGTACAAAGTGCGGTGCCCAGCTGGAACCTGATCAGGATTACAACATCTACAGATGCAATTTCTGCGGTGTTGCTTTCGGAAGTTCGATCCTGTTCAACAAGGATGCAATGGAAAAAGCTGATAAGTCTTTGCAGCTTGGCGAGTATAACGAAGCGGATGTCTGGTACCGCTGTGTGCTTATGCGCGAACCGAAGAATTTTATGGCCTTCCGCGGACGTATCTTATGTGCCGGGAAGTGGAAGAGCGTAACTGAGATAGATACAGAGGTCATGTCCGAAGTCCGTATCAAAAAACTCTACAAAAGAATAGAAGAGGCGATGGGACATTCTGATGATGAAGAAATGGATTACTTTGCCTCTTTCAGAAAAGTCGTAAGTGTTATAGAGCGTTACTGTCAAAACGAGAATGAGATCAATCCTCTTAATGCAAGACTTGCTAAGCTCTCGGAACAAAGGAAACAATTCTATATACAGCAGGAAGAGGCTGAACGTGAAGCTGAGGAGCAGCCCGTAAGAGTCATTACGGAGATCTACGGTGAGACCGCTGTAAAGAACAGTGTCAAAGAAGTAGAGCAAAAACTCCAGCCGCTTTTGGAACAGAGAAAGTATCTGGATCATGAGTTCAGAGTTGCAAGACAGTTCCTGATCGGCGTGGAAAAGAAGAAAGGCATAGATACAACACAAAAGAAATAAGGGAAAAGGGGGTAAACTGTATGCCGCTTGTAAAAGTGGAAATGCTCAAGGGCAGAAGTCCCGAATACAAGGAGAAAGTCTTCGAATGCATTCACGATGCACTCGTCGAGGCTCTCAATATTGAAGACTGGGACAGGTTTCAGCGTATTATCGAATACGACAGATGTGACTTCGAATATCCGTCTTTCAAGACGGACAGCTTTATGCTGATCGAACTAACGATCTTCCCCGGAAGGACAAGCGAACAGAAGGGAAGAGTGATCGAAGGGATAACCGGAAAGCTTAACAGCAGATTGTCCGTAGATCCCGGTGATGTCTTTATCACTATCAATGAGCCGCCTCTCGAGAACTGGGGCATCGGCGGAAATCAAAAGGGGTAATGTGTTATGAGTCTTCGTACGATAATGATTTTTCCCGAGTTCAGAAACATGAACGTGATCGATTCCATCAGGATCAAGTACGATCCTTTGGCAAAGCTTGTCAGGCCACATATCACGCTCGTGTTCCCGTTTGATTCCGATATGAGCAATGATGAACTGTCTAGAGTACTGGACGAAAGGCTTAAGGATATTCCGCAGTTCAATCTTATCCTTCAGGGCTTTTCAAAACAGTCAGGTCCTGACGGCAACTGGCTTTGCTTAGATGTTATAGCCGGTACGGAAAAGCTCAGAACTATCCACGACGTTTTATATGCAAATGAATTCAAGCCTTTTTACCATGGCTTTGTATATGTTCCGCACATGACGGTGGGAAGATTTGATACGGAAGAAGAACTTGACAAAGCCTTTGAGATAGTTAAGAAAAAAACGGATTCATTCGCATGCAAGGTGAATATGATATCGGCAGAGATGATCGGTGAGCATGAAGAGTCGATCATAATACTTGAGAAGAGATTAAGGATACCCAAACCTGCGGGGGGAAGCGATTTCCCGCGTTCTTCATTCGGAGCTAAGAAGAGTAATGATAAATATCTGCCTCCGGCAAGTCTTTCTGATGTAAGGACTTACTTCAGGGACGAACGTTACAGCGAAGCACGTGTTCTGCTGACGAGAATCGGCAATGATGAATTTGGTCCTGAAGCAGATCTCATTGATGTATTGTGCTGCTACCAGGTAAGGGATACGGAAGCGCTTCTTAACAAGGTCTCTTCCGGAGCGCAGGCTGTAAAGATACTCTTCTCGCGCCGCGAGATGAAGAAGCTGGCAACAGACCTTGACAGCATAGATAATGATCTGGTGGCTCATATGGTGGAGTACTGTTTTCTCAACCTGATGATACACGGATTATCAATGAGAGATCTGAGAATACTGTTCCTGAACACTTCACGTTCCCCGGCAAAGCGTCCGTCAGCATTTTCGCAAATGGATAAAGAGGACATGGAGAACTTCCGCAGGGAAAAAGCGATGGAAGAGGCAAGGAATCCTTATGAATTCGATGTCTTCGAAGAAATGGATGACATAAGGGTGAAGTTTAAGAGTGCTGTCACAAATCCCGACAGGGACTTCTCAAGTGTTGCCTCAGCTAACGCTAATCTTATTGCAGACATCTTCACTTTGGCATCGAGGGCAGACCGGTATTATAACCCGTATGAGAATCGCGGCGGTATTACTGTAAAACGTGAAGAAGTAAGAGAGTATGACTACGGTGTTAACAAACCGCCAAAGAGCAAAAAGAATCCGCCGGACAACATCGAGATCCGCAGTGGTGCAGGCATTAGTGACGGCGACGGCAGCAGTTTTATATATGCTCTTATTACAAAGCTCGACAACAGTTTCCCTACTGCAGAAGAGAAGATCAAGCGTCGCGATGCTCTTATGGAACAGATAAAGTATGAGGAAGCACAGATCCTTTCCTGAGTGAACGGATAAAGGAAAGCTATAAAGAAAAGGAGAACATTATGGGTTTATCAGATTTATTCAAAAAGAAAAACAAGGCAAAGACGGAACCTGAACAGACCAAGCCTGAAGTTAATGATGAAGCAAATACAGACGGATGGGTTGCGATAGAGAACGAATTCTTGAGAGCGTATCCCGGACAAACTAACCCGAAGCATTACGGCACACTTATCAAGTGGTCCCTGGGCGGCAATGATCCCCTGGACGGAATCAGCATTTATGACGGCGGTTCTTACTGGCACTTCGTCACGTTCGGATTATCGGAGATCTATGAGAAAGAGAGTGACAATAAGGAGATAAGCGGTTACGGATATGAGCTTACACTTAAACTCAAAAAATATAAGTTTAAGGATGAGGAGAGGGAGCTGAAGAATATCTGCGGAATACTTCAGTCCATTGCAAGAATAACGTATAACAACGGAGAGATTTTCCTGCCTGATGAGTTTATCTACACAGGGCAGCAGACCGGAATGGATGCTGATCAGGAATCAAACATCACCGGATTTATAACGATCTCTGATACTTCTGTAAACACTATCGATACGCCTAACGGAAAAGTCGAATTCGTTGAGCTTATCGGAATGACAGATGCTGAACTTAAGACGTTATCGAATAAGGCATCTGTTGTTGAGATCTATAATAAGCTTGGTTCGGATCTGACGGATTATCACCGCGATTCGCTTGTGTAAGACAGGGCACGCAGAATCTTAAAATCTCAGGAGGTGCCATATGATCAGTGTTGAAGAGTTTAAGAACAGGATTGATGAGACAGGCGATGATTTCCCGCTTTTAACTTTGGCTGAGTTTTTTGACGGGAACGACGATGAGTATTCGATAGCACCTAATCAGGCTGATGAAGGACGCCCTCAGCTTTTCGAGATCTATGAGCGATTCAAAGCGCTCGAAAACGATGAGAATATCGCCTGGATCAGAGTTTCCCTGCATGATGATACGGAGATAACAGAAAACGATGACGGCGAAGAACTCATGCTCTACGGTGATTCGATCCTGATCTGCACATGCCTTAAAGATGAGGAAATAGAAGCTCTGGCAGATTGTGAATGGCTTCAGTCAGGCGGCGTTTCTGAACTGGATCCGGGAGAATACATTAATTGTTATCCTGAGATCCCTTCAGGTTACCGCTGTCTGTCTTTGGAGTGGGACTAAATATAGTTCGGTGTGTTAATACTGTTAATCCGGAAAAAGGCTGAATAATTCGATCATGGACAGTTTTGAGTTTTATGTAAAAGAGTATAGGAACGATAAGTGGAATTTTTACATGAAGAATGTGAAGCCTTCCGGTGTGAAAGTCAAAGGAGTTCCGCAGGATATTGTGGATGCTGTCGTTCATGTTTTGGGACGCGGCGGCGTAGCGTGGCTGCAAAAGCCGCTCACGAATCAATTTGATGGAAAGACCGCCAAGGAAGTCTTACAGATGCGAAATGGCGAGAAAGCGCTTAAGGCATTGATCATGCGCCTGCCTTGTTGATTATGACAGATTTCAGTACTCTTCCGGATTGCATGGATAAAGATGATCTGCAGAAATACTTTCTCGAGTATTTGGAATACTATGCTCAGGGAACGGGCTGGGCCGACAGGAATAAAGCTCTGAAAGACCTTCTGGAATTGGCTGACAGGCAGTGGCATACATATGAGCTTATCGACGCCGGAATAAAGGAATCTCTGATAAAGTTTCTGATGACGCTGATTGATCTCAATGACAAGTGCAGCCTGGATGCTATCCTTACCGCCGCCTGCTATTTGGGACTGGAAGATGTTTATAACTATATAGTTGGCAGCAAAGCTAAAATAACTGATCCTCAGATATTAGCTGTTGTATCAGATACAGAAAAGGAAATCGGGGACACTATATCTGATCCGTATTCGGGTATGAGAAACTGATAACTTCAGTAACAGGATCCTGATCTGCAATATCATCCGTTATACGAATGGTAGATAAGCTAATAATAGGGAAAGTGTATATACGATAAGGAGGGGGAAGATGGAAAAACGTATCAGTGTTAGATGTCTTGTAGGGTTTATTCTTTCTTGTCTGGGAGTGATTGCTGTGTTTGTTATTCAGTTTCTGGGAGAAGGACTGATGATTCAGTCTGCAATAGAATATTCCATCCCGGCTTATATTCTTATTGTGATCGCAGAGATTGTCTCCCTGATATTATCTATAACCGGAGTCGTAACTGCATCAAGAAAACACCTGAAGCTTCGCGGGTTGGGTGTGGCAGGAATTGTCATTTCAGGTGTTTTTCTGCAAATAGTTGTTGCAGTATTCCTGATGTTTACTTTAGGATTCCGGGAGAGCCCGCCGGTGGCAACGGAAAGTGCCGGTGGTTAAGTTAAACCCGCAGTAAAATTATTATGCGTAAGCAGAAAGAGGAATTTTAATGGATAAATATATTGAAGGAAATAAGGCGGCTTGGGAAGAGGCCTTTGCTAACAGAGACGCATCCTGGGGCGCCGATATAACGGAGCGCATACAAAAAGAAGACTATCCGTTTTTTGAAAGAGAAATGGCGGATATTTTGCGCAGCATCGATATGGAAGGTAAGACGGTCGGCCAGTTCTGCTGTAATAACGGCAGGGAGTTGCTGTCTCTGGTAAAATGCGGAAAAGCCGCGAAAGGAATAGGCTTTGATATTGCTGAGAACCAGGTTGCCTTTGCAAATGAAAAAGCAAGAGAGCTGAACCTTCCCTGCACGTTTGAAGCCGTGAATGTTTATGATATCGATGACAAGTTCAAAGAACAGTTTGACATTGTCATCATTACTGTAGGGGCAATATGCTGGTTCGATGATCTGAACCGCTTTTTTGAGGTTGTTGCAAAATGCATGAAGCCCGGTGCGTTGATCTTGCTCAACGAAAAGCATCCCTGCACAAACATGCTTGCAACAGACGGTGATGAAGGGTTTGATCCGGAGCACAGGAAGGAATGTCACTTCTCGTACTTCGAGCATGAATGGACCGGAAATGGCGGCATATACTACATGACGCTTAAGAGCTACCGCTCGAAGACGTTTACAGATTATACTCATCCGATGGCTGAAATAATTACAGGGATGTGCAATAACGGAATCGTTGTTACAGGACTTCAGGAGTTTGATCATGATATCGGCGGCGGTTTTTCCGTAATCGATAATTGTGGTTTCCCGCTCTCCATGATCCTGCAGGGCAAGAAGTGCTGACCGGATTATCAGAACCGTTACATCAAAAACATACAGATTAGCTGATCATGAATACAATTAGCTAAGGGAGAAAACAAATGGAATTAAAGAAACTATCCGAACATATATGGTATATGCCTTTTGAGGAGGAACGCGACCGTCCGAATCTGGGCTATGTCAGGGGTAATAAAAGGAGCCTTGCAATCGATGCGGGTCATTCGGAAGCGCATATCAGAGAGTTTTACGGCCTTCTGCAAAAGGAAGGCCTGCCTCTCCCGTCACTTACGGTCCTTACACACTGGCATTGGGATCACACATTCGCGATGCATGCCGTAAACGGCCTTACCCTGGCAAATAGACGCACGAACGGGCATCTTCTGGAATGCATGAAAAAGATAGAGACAGAAGGTCCTGACGAGTTTCTGAACATGTACGACAGCATCAGGAAAGAATATGAAGGTAACAGTGAAGTTATCGTTGTCCCTGCTGATATTGTTTTCGAGGGCGACATAACGATCGACCTCGGCGGATGCACTGTCAGGCTCATACAGTCACAAGCGCCTCACACAGACGATTCAACACTTGTTTATGTGTGTGAAGATAAGACGATCTTTGTCGGGGACGCAACCTGTGCGCAATTCCAAAGCGGATGCAAGGACAAGAAGCTGGCCGGCGAACTGGCAGACAAGATCCGCTCGACAGGCGCAGATACTTGTGTCGAAGGACACTGGCAGCCTGTAGAGACCGGAGACACTCTGGCAGATCTTCTGAACTGATTTATTGAATGACTTGGATCAACGCTTGAATTCGGGGTGCTCAGCGTAGTATTTGTCCTTGTCTTCGTACATTCGTTCATCAGCGAGCTTTAAGGCATCGGTGATGTCTGACGAATCGTTCTGGTAACTGTAGCCGAGCGCGAAAGAGACATTCTTATAGTGTCTTGACAGAACTTTTACCTTATTGCACTTATCGATGATGTCTTCTTCGGATGTGAAGGAGAGGAAGACCATGAACTCATCTCCGCCGGCCCTGTATATCTCATCGCCGATGAAGACGTTCTGAAGGATTATGGCAGCATTCTTGAGGAGCAGATCGCCTGCTGCATGTCCTTCGTTATCGTTGACTCTCTTAAGGCCGTTCAAGTCTGCAAATACTATGCCGATACCTTTGAGCGAACTGTCTGCATTGCTCCTTAAGCTGTCGATCTTGTTGTTCATCTCGTTCCTGTTCAGAACGCCGGTGAGCATGTCTATCGAACTTAAGATCTTGAGTCTTTCAAGCAGCTTGTGATTTGCGATCTCGGATGCGACGAAGTAGATGGTAAGCTCAAGAGTTTCCTTGATCTTGACGGCATTTTTGGTGTCGAAGTTGCATGCCCATATGTAACCCAATGTCTCATCGCCGACTTCAAGAGGGAAGAGCACAAGGCTGTCTACATGTTTCTCGGTAAGTGAGTCATACCAGGCGGGATTTCTCTCTTTGATGTATTCCCAGTCATTCCTGTTCTTAACGATAAGGCCGTTGCTGCCGCCGATCGTATCCTTCCATGAGAGGGTGAGCTTATAGAAATCGTCATTAACAATGCCGTGCATGCTCTCGAGCATTGAATATTCATTGCGTGATTCGCAGAGAAGTGAACATGTGCCGGCTTCGTTGTCTGTGAGCAGGATTACGCACGACTGTGCATCACAGATCTTTCTGATATCGGAAATGACTTCGTCCATCGTGTGCTGGAAGTTTGTTGCGCCCCTTAACTTGATGCAGGTGTTGAGAACGGCAGAAGCCGTTGAGGCGGAAGATGTGTTGCTCATCTCTTCGCTGTCAGCGCTCTTGGTCAGTATCTGTGAATATGTGCAGTAGTGGATATTGCCTTCGCTCTGCAAAGGAACCATGTAAAGGTTGAACCAAAAATCGTATCTCTCGGGATGCACATAAGTATGCATCGGCTGCTTTAATACTGCGCATCTGTAACAGAAGTCCTCGAAATTCAGATCCTTCGGAAAGTAATTCTGATAAAGGCTGTTCGGTACGAATTTAGTCGTGAGCATCTGGGGTGCTGAATCGTCAATTACCTCGATGGAAGCAATATAAGGCGCATTGCCTGTGACGATCCTTATATCACCATATGAACCGTCATCTTTTGTCTCAACCGAGATAATGCATGTCATTACATCGATCATGTCAACAAAACTCTTAAAGTCCATGGCTGCCTCCAGTTATTAAGATTAATTGATATTATTCTATCACACCTGACATTTTAAAATCTTGTGTATATATTAAAAATTTGAGGAATTATTGTGTCATGCGTAAGGATATGCACTGCGCATACTGCTTGTGCATGCGGTTTGTGCGGAAGCTGTGCAACCCTGTGTTACTATTCACAGTCCCCAGAACTCAGGACCTCATCAAGTGAATAAGGATTTCCAGCCATAAGTCTTGAGAGCGCGTCAAAAGGGCTTATGCCGTTGCGGGAACAAGTCTCTGTGTAAGTTCTTATATCGGCAAAGTAT